>NZ_AP024855.1:0-600000 GCF_024529955.1 Photobacterium toruni | reverse complement strand
CATGGCATTGATTTTAGATTAGCAATAGTCACATCACTTAATTCTATCTCAGGACTAAATGATAGGGTGACTGCCATATTGCCTTTTATCTCTGTTTTACGATCAAGGGTTTTGCTTAACCATTGATTGATTTCAGTACGATGTGAACTGAGGTCAAATTTAACGCCATAAGCTAAGATGCCAGAGATTGTAACAATCGGCGTTAATAGTGCGATCATTGTCCATAATGCCACTTTTTTTAGTGTCTTTTTTTTATGAACCTTAGGTGTTATTTGGGGGATATCTTGAGTCATTGTTTCTTCAGTTTCTATCCGTAGTCATGAAAGATAAATTCAGCTGTGATTATTCGTAAAATGAAATTTACTTTTTATAGTTTTCGCTGAAAAATTCGTTATGTTGTCTATTATACAGTGTGACATTTTGCAATGTCGGTGGTTCCATTCTCTTTTGATATTTTAATTGTTAACAGTGCATAATTTGTACATTTTTAGTAAAAATATAACGAGCTATTGATTATCAATGAATTTACTTATTCATTCTAGGCGCATTATTTTTTAGGTTTGGATAAATATGGTGTTATTTATATTGCGAGGATCATTATAAGTTTAGTCGGTATAGAACAGACATTGTTAGCATAATCGACAGGAATAAATAATTGGTCATTAAATTATTATTTAATAGCCATACGTATACGTTATGCTATCACTAATATTATTGATTTTAGAGCGTTATCATGCAAATTTATTTAACGAAATTAGTGACTGAAAGCCGAAATAGTGCTAGCGAGGCAATCGATACGTTATCAACGTTAGAGATGCTAAAAGTTATCAATGATGAAGATAAGAAAGTAGCATTGGCTGTTGAACAAACCTTGCCAGCTATTGCTCAAGCCGTTGATGCGATAGCTGCTGCTTTTTTACAAGGCGGACGTTTAGTTTATGTTGGTGCTGGTACCTCTGGGCGATTAGGTATTCTTGACGCTAGTGAATGTCCGCCAACCTATGGTAGTGCGCCAGAGCAAGTGGTAGGTTTAATTGCAGGTGGTCATCAAGCTATTTTAAAAGCGGTTGAAAACGCAGAAGATAACGCGGAAATGGGAACTGAAGATCTAAAAGCAATCAATTTTTCAGCTAATGATATTCTGGTTGGTATTGCTGCCAGTGGTCGTACTCCTTATGTATTAGGGGCAATGGCTTATGCCAGTTCTGTCAATGCGACTGTCGCTTGTGTAAGTTGTAATCCTCAAAGCCCAATGACAGCAGCGGCTGATATTGTGATCACACCTGTTGTTGGCGCTGAAGTTGTAACGGGATCTTCTCGAATGAAAGCGGGTACTGCGCAAAAATTAGTGCTTAATATGCTAACCACGGGCGCGATGATCCGTATTGGTAAAATTTATGGCAATTTGATGGTTGATGTAGAAGCAACCAACGCCAAACTGGTTGAACGCCAAAAGCAGATTGTAATGCAAGCAACTGAATGCGATCGAGAGCAAGCTGAAATGGCTTTAATAGCGTGTAATGGTCACTGTAAAACAGCAATTGTAATGATATTAACTAATGTTGATAGTCATACGGCGAAAACATTGTTAGAACAAAATAATGGCTATATTCGACCCGCAATTGCTGAACTAAGTTGAGCTTACAGCATGATGTAATACCAAGATAAGAGATAAACACACACGTATGGCTGTGTGTGTTTAACTTAAAATAAGAAGGTTAAATTATATTGATTCAAATTCTTTTTTGAATTTAAGCACTTTTTCTAAGTAACGTCGTGCTTCAGCTTTTGGATGTTTATTGGTTAAGGCCCAATAAACTTGATTGGGTTGTAAATGGTTAATATCTTTCATTGCTTGTTTTCGGTCAGTATCAAATGTTGCTAGTACGCCGCCAGTACCACCGTTATAAGCTGAAATCATAGTGTATTGTTTAGTGGTTAAGTGCTTTACTTCTTTTAAGTAGCGATTCTTTAAAATATAAAAATAGGCCGTGCCTGTATCAATATTATTCGCCGGATTAAATAAATATTCTTTAGTTGGAATACCGGGTTTATTTTTAATAAGTTTAAAGACATCAGCACCTGCTGTTTTAGGAATAACTTGCATTAATCCATAAGCGCCAGCATGACTGACGGCGTAGGGATTAAAACTGCTTTCTGTTTTAATTATGGCGTAAATGAGATCTTCATCAATATCGTAACGTTTGGCTGCTTGGCGAATAAGATTTGAGTACTGATATTCTCGTTGTTCAAGATGGTTCTTGACCATATCTATTTCAACATAATGGGCGGTACCATGTTTCAGCTTTTTGGTTTTAAGTTTATTGGCTATCAGGTAATCTGCGTATTTACCTGCTCGCCAAGGCCATTGGATGTCTTGGTTTTGATGATCTTTAACTTGACCTAATAAAAACGGTTTGCCATTTAAAGGAATAGATTTATCACTAAAGATATCAACTTGTGATGGATCTGCAGGCATTAATAATGTTTCTTCAATTGCTTTTTTAAGTGTGCTCTTATAAGCATAACTAGATACTGTTGAAATATAAATTTTACCACTATCAAAGTCAATATAAGCTCGAGTACGATAACCATCAAAATATTTCACATAACGATGTTTACCTGCTTGTAAATAATTATCTTTACCCCATTGTTTTTTTACTTGCCCCTCAAGATATTTAAGCAATGCTTGGCGTTGAGTTTCTGTAAGAGCTATATGATTATTCGTCGTTGTATTATTAGTATGAGTTGGTGGTACATAATGACAAATACCATTAGGTATTGGTGATGATGAACATGATACCGTTAATATACAAGTAGCGATCGCAAGGCAAGCCTTTTTCATTATTCTCTCTAATTATTATGGATTATGGTTTTTATTAAAAATAGCAATAATATTTTGTGAGCTATATCCTTAAAATACTATTGATTATAAGACGTTAGTTTACCTAAGCTACTTGCCTGTTGATAGCTAAATTTTTTTAATACTCAACCCCCACCTTACTGAGATCATTCTTTTTTGATAACTATTACCTATTGAATTGATAGAAAACGAATATTGTATTTCTGTCTTTGAGTGCTATAAATTGATCTCAACGAATAAACAAGCGGGTTAGTATCGATGGATAAATTTAAGTAATTAGATTTTAAATTTACCCATAAAAATAACGTTACTATATTTTTTAGTTAAGCTATGTTTATTAACAATATGATATTTAATGATTATCAATAATCATACGAACAATTAGGATAATAATAATGTCAAAATGCCCATTCAATCATACGCAAACAGTTAATCCATCTATTAACCCTGGTAATGGTACTTCTCCAAGTGAATGGTGGCCAAATCAGCTTAAATTAGGTTTATTGCATCAACATAATGCTAAATCAAATCCAATGGGTGATGATTTCGATTATGCCGCAGCATTTAAAACATTAAACCTAGAGGCTGTTAAACAAGATCTTCGTGATCTAATGACTGATTCTCAAGATTGGTGGCCTGCAGACTTTGGTCATTATGGTCCTTTCTTTGTTCGTATGGCTTGGCACAGTGCTGGTACTTACCGTACTTCTGATGGCCGTGGTGGTGCGAATACTGGTAACCAACGTTTTGCGCCTCTAAACAGCTGGCCTGATAACGTTAACCTTGATAAAGCGCGTCGTCTAATTTGGCCTATCAAGCAAAAATACGGCAATAAAATCTCTTGGGCTGACTTAATTATCCTAACGGGTAACGTAGCTCTAGAATCAATGGGATTTGAAACAATCGGTTTTGCTGGCGGTCGTGTTGATATCTGGGAACCTGAGTTAGATGTTTATTGGGGTAAAGAGAAAACTTGGCTAGCTGATGATACTCGTTACGAGAAAGATGACGCACAGCGTGATCTAGAAAATCCATTAGCAGCGGTTCAAATGGGTCTAATTTATGTAAACCCAGAAGGTCCAGATGGTAACCCAGATCCACTATTAGCAGCACATGATATTCGTGAAACATTTGCTCGTATGGCAATGGATGATGAAGAAACGGTAGCGTTAATTGCTGGTGGTCATACATTTGGTAAAACCCACGGTGCTGGCGATGCAGCTCAAGTTGGTGCAGAACCAGAAGCTGCGAGTATTGAACAACAAGGTTTCGGCTGGGCATCAAGCTACGGTTGTGGTAATGCTGCTGATACTATTTCAAGTGGTCTAGAAGTAACGTGGACGACAACACCGACACAATGGGGTAATGGTTTCTTCCACAGCTTATTTAGCCATGAGTGGGAATTAGAAAAGAGCCCTGCTGGTGCGCACCAATGGATCGCTAAAGACGGTCGTGATGAATACCCTGATGCATTTGGTGAAGGTAAGCACCGTGGCACAATGTTAACAACAGATATCTCACTACGTGTTGATCCTGTTTATGCTGAAATCTCACGTCGTTTCTACGAGAACCCAGAAGAGTTTGCAGCAGTATTTGCACGCGCTTGGTTTAAACTAACTCACCGTGATATGGGTCCTCGTGCACGTTACTTGGGTTCTGAAATTCCAACTCAAGAGTTCATCTGGCAAGATCTGATCCCTGCAGTTAAATATGATCTTGTAAACGATGCAGATATCACAACACTAAAAACAGCAATCGAAGATTCAGGTTTATCAGTACGTGAATTAGTCTCTACAGCATGGGCATCAGCATCTACATTCCGTGGTTCTGATATGCGTGGTGGCGCTAACGGTGCACGTGTTCGTCTAGCGCCTCAAAAAGATTGGGAAGTAAACGAGCCAGCTCAATTAGATAAAGTATTAACAGTACTTGAAAGCATAAAGGCTAACTTTGCTAAAGAAATATCGCTTGCTGACTTAATCGTACTTGCTGGTGGTGTTGGTATTGAAATGGCAGCGAGAAAAGCGGGCCGTGATGTATCTGTACCGTTTGCAGCGGGTCGTGCTGATGCAACTCAAGCACAAACTGATGTGGCTTCATTTGCTGTTCTTGAGCCTATCGCTGATGGCTTCCGTAACTTTGAAAAAGCAAAATACACCGTTGCAATGGAAGAGTTACTACTTGACCGTGCACAACTACTAACCCTAACTGCGCCTGAAATGACAGTACTAATCGGTGGTATGCGTGTTCTTGATACTAACTATGAGCGTAGTGAATTCGGTGTATTCACAGACCGTAAAGAAACATTAACTAATGATTTCTTTGTAAACTTATTAGATATGGCAACAGTATGGAAACCAACCTCTGTTGACCAAGATATCTTCACTGGTACTGATCGTAAGACTGGCAATCAGAAGTGGATGGCAACACGTGTTGATTTAGTGTTTGGTTCTAACTCTCAACTACGTGCAATCGCTGAAGTGTATGCTTGTGCTGATGCTGAAGATAAGTTCATCAATGACTTCATCAATGCATGGGTTAAAGTAATGAACGCTGACCGTTTTGACCTTAAAAAATAAGCTTACAATTCGGTAGTATCACTACTTGATAATATTTAATGAAGAGGCGCTGATTATCAGCGCCTCTTTTTTTTATGGCTGCTATTCCGTTATTGCTTAACTTTCTCATCATTTTTCTACTATGACAACCAAACTTCCTCTGACATTTTTTGTCTACAATGAATATGAACTATCCACAGTTATTCCTACAGTGAGTGCCTGTGAGAGTGATAGGGAATCTACTCTTAACGTGTTGTAGAATTATTATTTCGTTGATATCTTTTAAGCTTGATTACGTGATGAATAGATCACAGATAATAATTTGTTCTATTCTCTGTCGTGATACGTAAATTAATTCTCGCCATTTCCAATCACGTTGAAGTATATGCTTAAAGAAAAACTGTCATCCATTACTATCAATAATAGCTGGACGATTATCGGGTAAAGTTAGGTGGTATGAGCTTATTCAATATGTTTTTAGTAACAAGAAAGAAAAAACAAGATTTTGGATAAGATTTTTGGTTATATGACAATAGGATATGTGCTTTATAACTAACACTTATTCTAATCATTCACTTACTTATTTTTAAGTCCTAACCGATTAGCCAGTCGATGTAAATTGCTGCAATCAACTTGTAGTGCTGATGCTGATTTTGACCAATTGCCTTGCTGTTGTGCTAGTGTTTTCTTTATATATTGATATTGAAAAACTTCCGTAGCTTCACGAAGTGATAAATGCGTTTTATTATCTTCAATATTTTCTTCAATAGGCACGTTAGTTAAAGGTTGAGTTATTGTATTATTCACTAAGATATTTTTAGCGTGTATGCAGACATTTTTGTTATTTTGTTCAAATTTGGCTACTAATGCCGCTCGATATAAAATATTTTCTAATTCACGTATGTTACCTGGCCAACGATAACTTTCTAATAAATTGATACTGTGAGATGTCAAATATAATTTATAAAGAACTAATTCATGTTTAATTTTTTCTAAAATATATTCGGCAATTGGTAAAATATCAGTCATTCTTTCACGTAATGTTGGCACTATTATTGGATACACATTCAGACGGTGATAGAGATCTTCTCTAAAAGTGTGGTTATTAATCGCCTTGATTAAATCAACATTAGTTGCTGCAATAATACGGACATCGACATGGGATACGGTATCAGCCCCTATCCGTTGAATATCACCATATTGTAGTACCCGCAGTAATTTTGCTTGTAATCGTAGTGATAAGTCACCAATTTCATCTAAAAATAAAGTGCCTTGATTGGCAAGTTCAAATTTTCCGATTCTGTTATTTATTGCGCCAGTAAATGCTCCTTTAATATGTCCAAAAAGTTCACTTTCTGCGATATTCTCAGGTAATGCAGCACAATTAAGATATACCATATTCGAGTAAAAACGATTTGATTTTTGATGAATAGATTCAGCGACTAATTCTTTACCAACGCCTGTTTCTCCTTGAATTAAAACATTTAACTCACTATTTGAGACAATTTCAATATCTTGTTTTAGCTTTTTTGTGGCAGCTGAAAATCCTACTATTTCCCGCTTTGTATTTTTAACTGTATGATTTCTATTAATAATATTAGACATGTCTAGATTATTACTCCTACTTTATCTATAACATGTATTTATAATGTCATTATAACCATGCTAGTGTCATTAGTACTATAAGCCTTTTGGTCTTAATGACTGATTATTTATATAAATTGCATTTAAATCATAATCTTAATAATTGGCATGGCTTATGCCTACAAATGGTTACTTTGATTTTAGAGGACACCGTTTTGAGTAGATTAAAGACCAGCGTGATTATATTATTCGCTATTTGTTTTATCTCTTTTGCTATTTTATTAAGTTTAGGAAGCGAAATATATCAAGAAGCACCACCGATCCCGTCAAAGGTCGTAACAACTTCTGGTAAGGTTATTTTTACTAAAAAAGATATAGAGCAAGGTGAGTTAGTTTGGCGCTCTATGGGGGGGCATGAATTAGGATCTGTTTGGGGTCATGGCTCATATGTGGCTCCTGATTGGACTGCAGATTGGCTCCATCGTGAGAATCAAGCATGGCTTAATATATTAGCGAAACAACAATTTGGACAATTGTATGTGACGTTAGCAAACCCGAAACAAGCTTTTTTACAGCAGCAAATAAAAGATGAGATTAGGCGAAATAGCTTTAATCCAATAACAAAAGTGATCACTGTATCAGATGATCGTGGGCTTGCTATTGATGAGGTTATTACACATAACATCAAACTATTTGGTGATGATAAAAGTTTACATCAGCTTCGCCAAGATTATGCAATGAAAGATAACACTATTCCATCGCATAAACATCGAGAAGAACTTAATGCATTTTTATTCTGGGGGGCTTGGGCTGCAGTAACAAATCGCCTGAATGAGAACTACAGTTATACTAATAATTGGCCGTACGATCCTAGTATAGGTAACATACCTACTTCTAATAATATTGTATGGTCTGTGTTAAGTTTGGTTGTGCTTTTAATGGGTATAGGTGGCCTTGCATGGTATCAAGCGGCACTGCGTCATGAATCACTTCCTAATATTCCCACACACGATCCATTAATCAATATTAAACCGACGCCGTCTCAAAAAGCTGTTGGTAAATACTTTATTACGGCGATTGCATTATTTTTATTACAAATAGTATTAGGTGGAATTACCGCGCACTATTCTGTTGAAGGCCAAGACTTTTATGGTATCCCTTTAGCCAAAATATTACCGTATTCTTTAACTAGAACGTGGCATACCCAGTTGGCTGTTTTTTGGATCGCCACAATATGGTTAGGTACTGGCCTTTATATAGCAACCTCTCTATCAAAACACGAGCCTAAATATCAGCGATTGGGGGTAAACGTGCTATGGGCTGTATTGGTCTTTATCGTTTTCGGTTCGATGGTAGGTGAATGGTTTGCTATTCAACAATACTTCAATTTAGATCTTAGTTTCTTAATTGGCCATCAGGGCATGGAGTATATCGATCTTGGTCGTGTATGGCAGATATTATTATTTATTGGCTTATTAGTTTGGTTAGCATTAGTCACTGCTGCTATTTATCCTAGTTTGGTCAATAACAGTAATGATCGTCCAGTTATCTTAGTGCTTTATTCATCTTGTGTAGCAATTGGTTTATTTTATGGTGCGGGGTTATTACAAGGTAAACATACTAATCTAGCAATGGCCGAGTATTGGCGTTGGTGGGTGGTTCATCTATGGGTTGAGGGATTCTTTGAGACCTTTGCAACATCGGTCATTGCACTTATGTTTGTACGCCTTGGCTTAGTGCGCGCAAAAACGGCAAATAGTGCGGTTGTCTTTACTACTATCATCTTCTTAACTGGTGGTTTGTTAGGCACATTACACCATCTTTATTTTGCAGGTACACCAACATCCATTGTGGCATGGGGAGCTATTTTCTCTGCTCTAGAGGTTGTACCATTGGCTCTAATTGGATTTGAAGCTGTTGAGAGCTATCGTTATTTAAAAACAACACCTTGGATACATAACTATCATTGGGCAATTATGTTTTTTGTTGCCACTGCGTTCTGGAATTTAGTGGGGGCCGGGATCTTAGGCTTTTTAATTAATCCACCGATTTCACTGTATTATATTCAAGGACTTAATACGACAGCTGCTCATGCGCATGGCTCTTTCATGGGAGTATATGGCATGCTAGGTATTGGCTTAATGCTGATTTGTTTACGTGGTATCAGCAGTAAGCGAAAACTATGGAGTGAAAAACTGTTAAAATATGTATTCTGGGCACTGAATTTAGGGTTAGGCGCAATGTTGGTCTTTTCTTTATTACCCGTCGGTATTGTGCAATTTTTTGCCGTTATTAATCATGGTTACTGGTATGCCCGTAGCCCTGAGGTAATACATAGTGAATTAGTCCAACATTTAGTATGGGCTAGAATGCCTGGTGATCTTTTATTTAGCTTGGGAGGTATTATATTAGCTATATTTTTAGTTAAGTTAATCTTTCAAAAGAAACCGATGCTTATAAAATAAAGTGTTAATTTAAGCTAAAGAGGTATTATATTTTAGTACCTCTTTTAAAATAAGATGACAAGAGATGATAGTGAAAGAGAACGTATTAATAATTATCAATATCAAAGATGTATTTCTGATTTATGCTGTTCAATAATTATTGCTATCTTTTCTTTTAATATAGGCAATATTGTTGCTTCAAATGTGGGATTTTTAGAAAGCCAAATATTATTTCTAGGACTAGGGTGAGGAATAACAAAAATGTTATTATCACGGTTTTCTTGATTAAATACTTCGGTAGTGACTGAGGTATTTTTAGCTAAATAATAATCTATTGCATATTTTCCTAGTAAAATAACCAGTTCAACGTTATCTAATTTTGGTAATAAAACCGGATGCCATGTTGCTCTGCATTCAGGACGAGGTGGTTTATCACCTTTTCGTTTGCTATTAGTGATAACAACACCGGGAAAACAGAAACCAATAGGAATAATATTAAAGATATTTTTATTATAAAAATCTTCGTTGTTAACGCCTAGACATGAGCGTAATCTTTCTCCACTCATATCATCAAATAATGTATTTTTAAAATGCGCTTTTTCCCCGGGAGCTTGGCCTAATATTAATATTCTAGCATTATAACCAACTTGTAATAATGGGTTTGGTGGATAAGGTAATTTACTTTTACAAATTTCACATTGACGTATATTAATAAGGAGTTTATCGAGGTTCATAATTTAAATCTTAAATGAATTTAATGAAGATAAAACAATACCATAATTTATCATTATCTTTAAAGGTATAATTAATTATATTTAATTTACGGAATTAGTCTGTTTTTAGCTATATTGTAATACTGTTTATAAACTAAAATGTAATTACAGAAAAAATATTTTAGTATATTTGAATAGTTGGTGATTATAAATACAGGTGAATTTATGAAAAATATGATACTTTATACAATCGGGTCCCCTAATGGGATAAAAATACCTATTCTACTTGAAGAGTTAAAACTAGATTATACTTTAATTAATATTGATATTACTAAAAATGAACAATTCTCACCAGTATTTACTGCTTTGAACCCTAGGCATAAAATACCGGTATTAATTGATAATGAATGCTCGAAGGGTAAATCACATGTTCTTGCAGAATCTTGTTCTATTTTATTATATTTAGCAGATAAATATAATAAATTCATTTCTGATGATTTAAATAGTAGAACTAAAACGATAGAGTGGCTTTTTTATCAAGCAAGTACAGAAGGTACTGTTTTTGGTGCTTATGGACACTTTTCAACTTATCATAAAGATAAGGTTATTGATCCTTATCCAAAGGAAAGGTATTTAAAAGAAACAGTGATTGTTCTTGATTATATAGATAGTGAACTTAAGCATAAATTATTTCTTGTTGATGATAAATATTCAATAGCAGATATAGCAATGTTTCCATGGATTATTTGGATCATTAATTTCTATAACATTGATAAAGTTATCGATATGAGTGCCTATTCAAATATAACTAATTGGGTTGCTCGATGTTGTGCTCGACCAGAAACGATGAAGGGATTAGAGACTTATCATTATTTAGATATTAAAAATAATCATTAATTGTTTATGTGAAACGTAAAAATTGAGGAGATTTATATTTAAATTTCCTCAATTTTCAAGTGATAGATCGTACTGGTTTTTATTAGTAATATTTGATGCTTTTTAATGAATACAACAAATAGAGAGAATATAATCGTTTATATCTACTGGTGATTTTTTATTTATAAAATAAATATCCTGACAAATAAAGGCATAATCACCATTATCAATATCAATGCTATTTAATGTGATAGCTTCAGATAAAAATAAAGGTAATTTTGCATCAATTAATCGTTGTTTATAGTCATTGTTAGAATAGGGAATATATGTAATCTGTTTATGGCAATTTGTATTCATTAAATCTACAATATCTTGCATAGAATAAGCAGCAGAGCCGGTAAAGCTATAGATTTTACCTTGTAGATTTGTGTTCATAGCAATATTAGCTAAGCCTTTCGCAACATCTTGTCGAGAAATAAAACTAATTTTACCTGTTTTTGAATTATCAATAAAAATATTATTATCCAATGCATTAATTATTTCTGTCTCAATATTCTCCATATACCAACAACTGCGGACGATAGTATGGTTTATACCTGATGCTTTCAAATAACTCTCAGTATCAACATGTTGACGTGTAAAAGAGAATTTTGAATAAGGATCAGTTACGGTAATAAAACTTAAGTAAATAATATGTTTAACGTTTTTTTCTTTAGCTACATCAATTAAATTACGGTGTTGTTGTATTCTATGTTCAGTGTCACTATTACCAGAGATGAAAATAATGGTATCAATATTATTCAATGAATCCTTCATTATATCGATATTATCATAATCAAGTGGTGCTAAGTTACAATGATAACCATTGTACTTACTAATATTACGAACACCAGCAACAAAATTAGCCTCGTTATTTAGTAATTCTTTGATAACTAATTGACCAAGATTACCTGACGCTCCGGTTATTAAAATCATAAATAATTTTCCTTATTAAGCTTTCTATTGTCATATTTTAATGTATAGATTCTATATAAATTAATGCCGACACAGATAAAATTCATAGCAAACACAGGCCATGATTGTATTATCAATCCATATATAGCATATAAACTACAGCCCAATAAATTGACATATCTGAGTAATTTTATATTCTTCATTAATAATGATAAGATAATAAATGCTGATGCTATATATCCTAAAAATGTAACTTCCATAGAAACCTTTTAAATACTTTAAGCGGATATTTTTCTTAATTTATTAAGATGCATATAATATGAACCTTTATTGTAGATTATGCAATGTAGATAAAACTAAAAGACTTTTGCATATAATGCAAAAATAAAAGGTATAGGTATGTATAATTACTTATAGTTGGTATTCATTTTTAATATTAACTTATTAATAGCGGTTATATCGCAATGTAAGTTTTGGTACCGATAAACATTACATTTGGTTACATTTGATGGGTTTTCATTTTCTGTATTTACTGCTCAAATACAGCTTCATTCTTTATTGAGGTATCAAAACACATATGGACGACCCCTCGAGTTGTTCTTTAATTCCTGACTCCTTTTCTATGGAGTTTGTTCAATGCTAGAGTTATTTATTCAACCTGAAGCATTAATGATCTTTGCGACCCTATTTGCACTTGAAGTGGTATTAGGCGTCGACAATATCGTATTCATTTCTGTACTTTGTGAACGTCTACCTGTACATCAGCGTAAAATGGCACGTAATCTTGGTATCGCGTTAGCGGTTGCTGCACGTATCGGTTTAGTGTTCTCTATTAGCTGGGTGATGTCATTAACACAACCATTAGTGAATGTGTTGAGTTATGATTTTTCTGGACGTGATTTAATCATGATTGGTGGTGGTGCATTCTTATTAGCTAAAAGCTTAAAAGAATTATGGATGTGTTTCAGCCATGCTCATCAGCAACAAGCAAGCACAGTAAGAGCCGGTATTGCGTTAGTGTTATTGCAGATTGTTGCCGTTGATGCCGTCTTCTCAATGGACTCGGTGATCACTGCGGTTGGTTTAACCAGCGAAGTGCCGCTTATGGTTGCTGCTATTTTAGCCTCTGCTGTCATTATGGTGCTATGTGCTGAGAAAATTAACGATTATGTGATGCGTTATCCGGGATTAAAAACATTGGCGTTACTGTTCTTAGTTATGTTAGGCGGTATGTTGATGGCGGAAGGTTTTGCTATTCACTTGAACAAAGGATATGTGTATTTTGCTATGGCCTTTGGTTTAATTATTGAAACGTGTCATATTTTGCTTAAAAAACAGAATAAAAAAATAATTAGACGAGTATATCCTCAACCCTGTGGTTGGGCGGTAAAAGCTAAGTAAGCCTTAAATGAAAATAACCTAATACCGTTCATTTCAAATGGACGGTATTAGCGTTAATCGAACGTTATTTATATTAAATAAAGCAACAAAAAATAAAATCCCTCTTAATATCTTCATTTGTTAATATCTATATTTTAATCGATAAAAATCAGCCATCTAAAATTACTTAAATATCTACTTCATTAAGATAGATAAATTATCTGTGATTCTCATTTATAACGACATAAAAAGCTGTTAATAAGGGTGGGTTTGATGATTAAAACCTATAATTATTATGTTCAACTATTTTCATTTTAATTTGGTTGAAATAAATAATTCGGCAAAAGTCTAAAATTATGGGAATTGAGCGAGATAAAAAATTGAGTATGCCTTAGCTTATTAAAATATTATGCATTTGATTAAATAAAAACACTTGAATTATTTGCTTTCTAATACCATTTTATGTTGATGTATCAATATATTTTGATGATTAACTTAAAGGAAAAGCAAATATGTGGACTGTTGATCAATTAGTTGAAATTTTAAGTAAAAATGATCAGTGGAAAATCGAGCAAACAGATCAGACTATTATTATTCGTAATCAAGATGGTGTTTCAGCTTATTTAGCAATTGCAGGCGAGCAAATTTTAGTAGAAGCGCCTTTATTTCCAATGGCGATGGTTGCTGATATTGCTAAGCTGAATGACATGATTTTGCGTACTCATGAGATGTTTCCATTGACTAATATTTCAATTCATACCGTTGATGGTGATGATTATTATATCGCATTTGGTAGCTTGAGTAGCCAATCTAAGCAAGAGAGTATTGTTATTGAAGTGGCAACATTATTTGTGAATGTTGAAGGCTTCCTTGATATGTACCAATCATTATTAATCGAGGCATAATCGATGAGTGTATTTAAAAAATTGTTTAATTTAGTGCGTGGTTCGGTAAATAACGCAGCAGAATCTGTTGCTGATGCAAATGCCATTACGATTTTAAATGAAGAATTACGTCAAAGTAAAATTGAGTTGCGTAAATCAGACGAAGCACTGGTTTCAATTATCGCAAAGCGTAAGCTGTCACAACAGAAAGTGAATAGCTTTGATGCGAGTATTAATGAATATGAGAAACATGCTCGTACTGCAATGGAAAAAGGTCAGCAAGAGTTAGCACTTGAGTGTGCACAAAAGGTTGCAGAGTTACGCGGTCAGCAAGCGACTGAGCAAACTTATTGTGATGGATTCTTGAAATCTGAAACAACAATGAAAAGTAAAATCGCTCAAGCAAAAGAACGTTTACGTCAAATTGAGCAACAAGTTGATGTTGTTGCGGCACAAGAAAGTGTTATTAAAGCACAAAGTTCTGTGGCTGCTGCGAACGCGGGCAGTAACAGTAAAATGAGTACTGCACTAGATTCTTTAGACCGTATTAAAGCGCGTCAGGCAGAAGCTTCGGCTAAGTTTGAAGCGGCAGAAGAGTTAGAGTCTGAAGCATCATCATCGTCATTAGATAAAAAATTAGCTGAAGCTGGTATTTCAAAATCAGCATCATCAGCAGAAGATGAACTTGCGCGTATTTTGGGTAAATAACGTCATTTTTCGGCAGTCTTTTTTTATGCCTTTTATCTAGTGGTAAAAGGTATTTTTTGGTATTTGATATGTTTGATTTTTTTAAGAAAAAACCAGTAGAGAAAAAGTCTTTAATTCCAGAAGTGCTTGGATTGAGATTAGGTGGTGTTATTGAATTAGATGCGTTGAAAATGAAAATCATTGAACCTGATTTAACTATTTCTGGTGCTGCTAATACGCAATTAATTCAGGCTGTGGGTGTCGTACAGTTAGATAACGCAACGCGATTGATTCGTTATTATACTGATGATGATGCAATGATTCAGGTTTTAATTGTGGGGGATTCGGATGCGGATGTACAACAGTGCATGTTGTCATATTATTATTCAACAACGCCGATTGATACTGATACTCGGTGGAATGAATGGTTGGCTACGGGCGTTGTAAAATCACATTGGGATCTTGATGGCGTTAATTTTACCAAATTGTGGGAAAACGAATTACCTGTTGCGATGACAGAAACAACATGGACATCAGCAACGGAATATAGCCAAACAGATCAATTTGTTATGCTGTATAGTCGTGATGTAAATGCAGATTTATGTGAAGTGCTGATTGTGTCGGCAGAAGAACAGATAATTAATAATCGTGCTGAACATTGTTTGGTGTTAAGTACCGCGTTTGAGCTACAACCAAATGATTTTAAAGTTAATTAAATTACAAGGACAAGTAGATGTCGAATTTAATGGTGAGCTTATCAACCCTTGGTAATTTTGGGTTATATTTTGGAATTTCTTTAATTTTCTTGATCGCCTTTCGTTTTATTTTTCCATTAGCGACGCCGTATAAAGAATGGCAATTGATTAAAAGTGGCAATGTTGCCGCTGCGGTTGGTATGGGGGGATCGTTTATCGGTTATGCTCTTGCTGTTGGATCTGCAATTTCAAATAGTCAAAATGTAGTAGATTTTGCCGTTTGGGGTGTTGTGGCGCTGGTATCGCAAGTGATTGCCTTTTTGATTATTCGTATTATCTTTTTGCCAAAAATTAGCGAGCGTATTGAACGTGATGAAGTATCCGCTGGTGTTATTTTAGCATCTATTGCTATTGCTGTTGGTTTATTAAATGCAGCGTGTATGACGTATTAATGACCTTGAGGATTATATTATGAAACGTAGTAGTAATATTCATCGTAATCATATGCGCAAATCGAACCAATATCACAATTGGTCGTCGATCACGATGGTTGCTTTAGGTGCAACGGTAGCGCTAACAGGTTGTAATGACAACGAAACACACGCTCAAACTCAATATGATTCATTACAAGATTGTATTAATGCTGATAGTTCTAATCCTAAACAGGTGGAGATGTGTGCAACTGCTTATCAACAAGCGGTAGATGCTGCACCAAAATTTAATTCAGAAAGTGAGTGTCAGTCTTCTGGTACGGATAATTGTCGTCAAATACAAGCGAGTAACAATACCAGTTATTGGGTTCCAGCCCTTGCTGGTTTTATTGTTGGACGAATGATGGACAACGGTCGTCATTATTCATCTCAACCTATTTATTATCCCTCATCAAGACGAACCGCCGATATGGATCAGTGGAACCGTAATCAAAATAATCGCTATAAAGAATCGACATCTCAGAGCTATAACAATAAATATAAAAACGAAAAACCAGCGGTTAGTCGTACAATGTCTCGCGGTGGTTTTGGTTCTAAAGCAAGTGCAAGATCAAGTTGGGGCGGCAGTCGTAGCGGTGGTTGGGGCGGTTAATTTTTAGGCTTTAATAGGTATAAAATAGATCATGTTACGAATTCCAGTAAAAGAGCGTTCAGATTGGCGTATAACAGCCAATGAGTTTGGCTTTCGATTTCACACCTTTGATGGCGAAGAATATTGGACTGAACGGTATTACTATCAATTTTCTTTAAAGCAAATAGAACGCGATCTTGAAAATCCAACTGAAGAACTTAATCAAATGTGTCTTGCAGTGGTGAATGATGTTGTAAACAGTGATGTGTTAATGGAAAAATTTGCGATCCCTCTGGCTAGTTGGGATCTGATACGGAAGAGTTGGCATAATAAAGAACCTTCGTTGTATGGGCGGTTTGATTTTAGCTATGACGGTAAAAATCCAGCTAAATTGCTTGAAGCTAATTTTGATACCCCAACATCGGCGTATGAGTGTGGTTTTTGGCAATGGATTTGGTTAGAAGATAATGTAAAGTTAGATCACATTTCACGTAGTGCAGATCAATTTAATTCATTCCAAGAAAAGTTTATTGCTCGTCTAGCAGTATTAGCAAAAAAAGCGAAAACAAAAGTATTATATTTTGCATGTAGCCTTGAGGGAGGTGAAGAAGATTATGGAACGGTCACCTATTTTGCTGATTGTGCTCGTGTCGCAGGGTTAACACCTAAAATTATTTATATTGAAGATATTGGTGTTGATGGTGAAGGGAACTTTACTGATTTAAATGATCATGTAATTCAATGGCTTTTTAAGTTATACCCCTATGAAATTCTATTTCGAGAGGATTTTTCTAAATATTTAGATAATGGTACTTTATATTTAGAACCACCGTGGAAAGCTATTATCTCAAATAAAGCTATTTTGCCGTTATTATGGGAAAAATATCCTCACCACCCTAATTTATTACCTGCTTATTTTTCAGATAAAAAGCATTTGCTCGATGATAAAAAAGGGATTGTTAAAAAGCCTATTTTTTCACGTGAAGGCGCTAATATTAAAATAGAAAAGAATGGCAACGTTATTGCGGAGTCTGATGGTTTCTATGGTGAAGAAGGATATATTTATCAGGAATTTCATTCATTACCAAAATTTGGAGAGGATTATACTGTTATTGGCAGTTGGGTTATTGGCGATAAAGCGGCAGGGCTTTCTATTCGAGAAGATAATACTTTAATTACAAAGGATTCCTCGCGTTTTATTCCGCATATTATTTTATGAGATAGATAAAGAACCTAGGTATAAATACTTTTATTATTGAAAGTCGATAAAACATAGGTTCTTTTATTAGTTCAATGAGATTAACAACGCATTGATGATTAACTAAAGCGTTTACGTTCCACAAAGAAATGCAGTAATGCCATGCCGCCATGACCAATCAAATAAGCTTCAATTAGCCCAGTTAATGATTTATGTATCTCACGCACTTCATTGGCATAAGGAGAGTGGTTTAGCCATAAGACTAACCAAACCAATGCTGCTGTTTCAATTAAAATTAATGCACCAATACCTAACCCTTGAATAATATTACCTAAACCTTTTTCACGTGGCTCAGGTAATTTCCCTTTCATGATCTGCTTTATATCGTCTTTTAAAATAGCATTATCACCGAAAAGATAAGGGAAAAACTGTCTAAATGATTGTTTAGTTAGCATAAAAATAATCATGCCAATTGTTGCAAGCACCGTCAGTGATCCTAAAATAATATGCACCCACAAGAAAAGAGTATTAAATGCCCCCGCTTTTACTGCACCAGCATGCGTCATATGTACTAGATTACTGTTTAATATTTGGAGAATAATTAATCCAGCAAGTGTGGTATGTAGATGACGTAATCCTACATTAGGAAAATAATGAACAATATAGCGCCAGAATGAACGTAAGATAGGCATGGCATCTCCAATTTATTATACTATGAGTATGAATTATGCAAAAATTCTTATAAATCTAGCATAAGCCATAAATATTTATACGTAATAATTTACTATTATATCGAAAAATAACTACCCATTAATAATGATAGAGGCTGTTTATTTGGTTGTGATCATTAAATAATCACAGTAGGTTTTATTAAGATGATTTTTATATAGGGAGATTTCAGTGAGCCTATCATCCGTTGTACCGACATTATCACAGATACACGTTTATCCAGTAAAATCGATAGCGGCACTCACGCAATCTCAAGCTTGGGTTGAAAAACAAGGGCTAGCATTTGATCGTCGTTTTATGGTTGCTAATGTCGACGGTGTAATGATCACGGCACGTAAATATCCGCAAATGGTAAAAATTACTGCAACACTGATGACGACAGGTTTAGTGCTGCAATACCCAAATAAAACCGATTTAGTTTTACAGTATGCTGATTTTGCAATGACTGATGCATCAGCGACGGTGTGGAATGATAGCTTTAGTGCTTATACAACGACGAGGATTGCGAATCAGTGGTTCAGCGATATTATTGGCGATTCGGTACAGTTACTTTTTTGTGGTCAACAATCAAATCGAGTACGTTCGAAAATAGGCCATAATGTTAGTTTTGCTGATGGTTATCCGCTATTGATTATCAGTGAAGCGTCATTAGCAGCGTTAAATGAACGTAGCAGTGATAATCATACCATGGCACAATTTCGAACCAATTTAGTGGTGTCTAATACTGAGGCTTTTGCAGAAGATGGCTGGAAACGGATCCGTATTGGTGAGGTTGAATTTGAAGCCGTTAAGCCTTGTGCCCGCTGTATTCTTACAACTGTTGATCCTCTTACCGGTAATTTTAATGCGTTAAAAGAGCCATTAAAAACCATGGCAACGTTTCGTGCAGATGCGACAGGTGATGTCTTTTTTGGACAAAACTTAGTGGCCTTAAATGAAGGCATGATTCGTGTTGGGGATGTGATTGAAGTTTTAGAAGCGAAACCAAAACAAGTTTATGTTGATAAGAATGAAACTAAATTATTACTGACCTGTGTTGAGCGTGAAGATATAGCGACTGACTTTACAACGTTTTGGTTTGAGGCTCATCAACAATTACCCTTACCAAGTTATTTACCGGGGCAGCATTTGCCGTTACAACTTGAGATTAATGGTGAGTTTGTTACTCGTTACTATACATTATCTTCAAGTCCCTCTCGGTCGGGACGTTATGCTATTTCAGTAAAACGGATTAATGATGGTCGAATATCTAACTGGTTGCATCAGTATTTTCAGGTTGGCGATGTACTTATTGCTGATAAACCGAGTGGTGATTTTCACTTAGGATTTCATACTGATAAATTATTATTATTATCGGCAGGAAGCGGTATTACGCCGATGTTATCTATGCTGCGCTATTTATCGGATAACAATAATATTCGTGATGTTGTATTTTATCATCAGTGCAGTACTGAATCTGATATTCCTTCTGCGCAAGAATTACAGCAACTTGAAAATAAACATCCCTCTCTTGATTTACGGATTGTGCTTAGCCAGCCACGACGAGATTGGCAAGGTGAATCTGGACGATTAAGCCTGAGTCATTTAGCGATGATCAGCGATTTAGATCAACGCCAAGTGTTTGTGTGTGGTCCCAATGCCTTTATGGATACGGCTAAAAAATTATTATTTAAAATGGGCGTGTCTCCTACGCGCTATCATCAAGAAACGTTTGGACCTTTGCGTGCCTCATCGGTGAAAAAACAAGCCCTCACGCTTAATATTAATGATTATATTTTTAGTGGTAATAATCAGCAAACACTATTAGAACAAGCAGAAACAGCAGGGCTTGTACTTAATTATAGTTGCCGTGCAGGTTTTTGTGGTGCATGTAAAGTAACTTTAACCTCAGGACAGGTTGAACAACCTAATGTACCTGCGTTATCACTACAAGAAAGGCTGCAGGGTAAGATATTAGCGTGTTGTTGTGTTCCTAAAACCGATCTTCAAGTCAGAAAGTAAATTTTTATCGATAATAAAGTGTTGATTTAAACGGCTTCTGTAATAAGAAGCCGTTTTTGCAATAATTAAAAACAAAAAAGTCATTTAAAAGAACAATATTTTGATACTCGCTACTGAAAAGGTATTTGATGTGGAGTATGCTTGCGGCGCAAACGATTACAATTAAGTAAGGATTACGTATGTTCAATAAGCCACTCATCGCATTATCTATCACTTTAGCTCTTTCTGGATGCGCAACCCCACCTGTTGTTCAGCACCAACCATTCTCACTGACGGTTGCTCATATTAATGATACCCATTCTAATTTTGATCCAGTGAAGTCAAGTTTTAAAGCTGATGGTACACGTGTTTATAATGAATTTGGTGGCTATCCTCGCCTACAGACGATGGCGAAGGAATATAAAAACGAAGCTAAGCAAGAAGATCAAAGTTTACTGTTTTTACATGGTGGCGATGCATGGCAAGGCAGTGCATATTTTAAGCTAAACCATGGTGCAATGAATGCTGATATGCTCAGTAAAATGGGCTTAGATGCAATGGCATTGGGTAATCATGAATTCGATCTAAATAATAAAAAACTTAATGCTTTTATTAGTAGCGTTAATTTCCCTATTTTAGCGGCTAATGTTGATACCAGCCAAGATGCCGATCTGAAAAATCAAACCAATTTGCGTCCTTACCAAGTTTTTGCTTTTGATGGTAATAACAAAACCGTTGTTAACGATATTAATCACTTACCAAAAGATAAAAATATTGTTGCTGTATTTGGTTTAGCACTTGATAACATGCCAAATATTGCACCTAATACGGGTGATGTTCAATTTAATGACATGGTGAAAACGGCTCAAGCGACGGTAGATATGCTACAAAGCAAAGGGATTGATAATATTATTGCTTTAACCCATATCGGTAACGCAGTTGATTTAGATGTTGCATCGAAAGTAAATGGTATTGATTTAATTGTTGGTGGCCATTCACATACATTATTAGGTGACTTTACTGATTTAGGGTTAAACAATAATGGTATATATGCTCAGATGGTGAAGAACCCTGACGGTAAATCTGAAACTTGTGTTGTTCAAGCGGGAGAGTATGCACAAGCGATTGGTCGAGTAAATGTCAACTTTGATGCTAAGGGTGATGTGATCCAATGTGCAGGGCATAATACATTGCTAAGTAATGATGAATTTTATCATCATGCAGATCGAAGTAAAAATGATAAATTTAGTCCGGTAGAAACGACACGCGTAGAACAATTTATTGATAATCATGAAAAAATCACCATAGCTGATGAAGATGTTTTATTACGTCAGCGTATTGATAGCAAATATAAACCTGCTGTTGATAAAGCGTATGGCAACACGATTGCTCAAGTACCTTTAGAAATTAAACATGAACGTCGCCCTGGTGATCGCGGTAGTGATAAACATGGTTCAGACGTTGCGCCATTGATTGCTGAAGGACAATATTACTGGGCAAATGAGCCTCAGGTACAAAAAATTACTGGCATGAAAGTGGATTTCGCTTTGATCGGTGCAGGGGGTATTCGTACTAATATCGAAGCTGGGCAATATCGTGAAGGTAACGTATCTTTAGAGCTATTACCGTTTTCTAATTTTATGTCTGTTGTTCCAGTGAAAGGTTCAGTGATTAAACAACTATTAGAACAAACGGTTACAGCGACGCTTCCTGAAGGCTCTCATGCTGGTAAATTCCCATATGGCGGCCATATTCGTTATAGCTTTACAGAAACAGTGCCACATAAAGCCGGTAAGCTGAGTAATGTTGAGGTGATGACTGGTACTGAACAGCATCCTGTTTGGACACCAATTAAAGATAACAAAACTTACAATGTTGCGGTTAACAATTATAACGCAACCGGAAATGATGGTTGGACACCATTATATCAAGCACAGATGAAGCATTCTGGACGTGTAGACCTTGCTTATATTGATGGCAAACTTACTGGATTTAAAGTTAAGAATATTGAGAAAGTAGGCGATAAATACCAAGTCATCTACCAAGGTGCAACGCCAAATTGTAAAGCAGCTAATACAGTATGTAATACTGATGCGCAAGCATTTATTGATTATGTTGGGCAAACCCGTAACCAATTAGTGCCATTAACATATTCAGTAGTGACATTAGATCGTATGACAACAAAATAATATTGATTTAATTTAAGAGTAGGCAGCATGTTATTTAAGACATGTTGCCTTTTTTTATATATTTTTTAGCTCAAAATACAGCCAATACAAATCTATTCATATTTCTTCATCAATATCACTGTCGTTGTTTATAATAAATTACGCATTAAAAGTGTTTATTTTCAATGGCTTATGTTGTTGTTTTGTTATATTGATTGGATTTTTTTAGAAAGGGTAGATTGAATTAACGATGATAAATGTTTTTTTGTTTGTAGATCGTTAAAAGTTAAAAAAAAGGCTATACAATTTGATTAATTTCATTAGTATAGAGCTCGGCCTGTAATTCAGACCTATTTATATGTAACATTATGTTTTAGAAAACTTTCTTTGTAACGCTTTACCAGTGTCATGAAGCTTTCCACTCATAAGCTATAACATAAATAATTCTTTTTCTGGCTATATTGCGCAATTTTGCGAATTATTTAATAAAATATTGGAGACAGTCATGTCTAAATCAACTGGTATCGTTAAGTGGTTTAACGAAGAGAAAGGTTTCGGTTTTATCACTCAAGATAACGGTGGCGCTGACGTATTCGTTCACTTCCGTGCTATCACTGGCGAAGGTTTCAAAACTTTAGCTGAAGGTCAGAAGGTTTCTTTTGACGTTGAACAAGGTCAGAAAGGTCCTCAAGCTGCAAACGTTGAAGCTGCTTAATTCGCACTTACGTTGAAAGTTTGTAAAATGCCGACATTATGTCGGTATTTTTTTATTTGTATTTTACGCATCAAATGTAATTCTCCCATCTATATTATTGATACTGCCTTGTATCGATCTGATTCATAGCGATTATTAAATTAAACTATTTGAGTAAATTTTTATTTTTTATACACTTATCATCTTCAATCGTTATTGGTGTTAATTGCCATGATAAATTCATCTTCAAAACCGTCCGCTATATTCTGCGATACTTTACGCTTTTTTCAATTACGATCAGGTTTTGAAAATGTACAAGTAGAGCCATTAACGGTTGATTTATTACCTGGGCAGCATTTAGCGTTATCAGGTGCATCTGGCTGTGGAAAAAGTAGCTTATTACAAGTTATTGCCGGACTTAAAGCGCCACAAAAAGGCTCTTTTAATTATCAGCAACAAGTTATAGATAGTGGATCATTACCATTTTGGCGTCAACAACTATGCTATTTACCTCAGCAACCTATAATGGGTGCTGATACGGTATTAGATGTTTTGTTATTACCTTGGTATATGAAAGCGATTCGATCCCCTCATACTAAACCTACAATACAACATTGCTTACAAGCATTAGCTGATGCTGGATTAGTCGTCGAACTTGATAAAAATGTTGCGTTATTATCTGGTGGCGAAAAACAACGACTAGCGATTGCACGAGCAGTGTTGATGCAACGTTCGGTGTGGTTAATGGATGAGCCTACGTCAGCATTAGATCCTGTGGCAAGAGATAAGATTATTTCATTAGTGAAAGCATTACATGTTATTTGTATTTCAGTTTCTCATGATCCAGTATGGCTCGCGACAGCCAATCAGGTCCACAATATGGATATAACATCAGGAATAGACCAATGACCGTAGGCATTAATCATACTATCGATTTGCATTGGTCAGCTATGGCGGGTTTTTATCTGTTACTACTGATTCCATTAATTCTATTTCAGCGGTGGCAGTTAGGGTTAAGTCGCACGTTGATCATGTCTGTATTGCGCATGACGTTACAGTTATCTGTGGTCGGTATTTATTTACATACATTATTTGGTTGGCAAAACCTGAGTCTTAACGTGGTTTGGTTAACCGTTATGGCTCTTTTCGCCAGTTATACTATTTGTAAGCGTTCTGATGTTAATCTATTTCGAGTGATACCAGCGGTTATTTGCGGACAAGTTATTGCATTATCAGTGGCATTGCCAGCGGTTTTAGCGGGAGTTATTCAAGTTTCACCGTGGTGGCAAGCACAATATATGATCCCTATTGCAGGGATGTTATTAGGTAATAGTTTAACAGCGAATGTGTTGGCATTATCGCGTTGGGGAAGTTTACTGAAAGATAATCATCAAGAATATCAATATTATCTAACAATGGGAGCTCCTGATCCCGCTCAACCTTTTATTCGTACTGCTTTTAAGGCTGCATTAGCACCGCAATTAGCTTCGATGGCAACACTTGGTATTGTAAGCTTACCGGGCATGATGACAGGACAAATTTTAGGTGGGGCAATGCCATTAGTTGCTGTTAAATATCAGTTAGTGATTATGGTAGCGATATTTGTATCCGGTGTGCTTTCTGTTGCAACAACACTGACACTTGTAAAACGTCGTTCATTTGATGCTTATGGCAATGTATTGTAATTTAAAGAGTAAAAACAAAAAAGCAGCGTTCTAAGCTGCTTTTTTATAATGAGGTGAGGCTGCCGTTTATTTGATTTCTGAAATTGGGAAAATTTCAGTTGGTGCGACAATTTCATCTTGAGCTGCGATTGTTTGTAGCTCCCATTCACCACGGCGGTGGGTTTCTTTTAATACGGCATAACACGCATTATGAGCATGTTCAAACGCTTGTTCTGCTGACCAACCTTTCAATAAACCAGCAGTAAATAAAGAAGAAATTAAATCACCCACGCCGACAGGCTGGTTATCAAATGCTAGATGTGGACGTTGTGCTAGGTAGCAGCCGTCTTTTGTCGCTAGCATCATTGAGAATTTATTCGCAGATAAACTATGCAGATGTTTTACTAACACCATTTTAGGACCAAGTGTTAATGCATGCTGACAAGCTTTAACTGCATCTTCTAATGTATTGATTGTCATGCCAACAAACTGGCTTAACTCAAATTGATTAGGAACGATAACATCAGCCAGTGGCATTACATCATTAATAAGGTGCTCAGAGATACCATCTGCGACGATACAACCTTTTTCAGGATCGCCCATTACAGGATCACAAATATAAATAGCATCAGGATTTTGTTGTTTAACAAGTTTTACCGTATCAATAATGGCTAAACATTGATCAGCACTACCTTGGTATCCGGTAAGAACTGCTTCACAGTTTTTAAGCTGATCAATGTTGTTGATGCCTTTAACAAGATCAATCAAATCTGATGCTGGAAAAGCTTTACCAGTCCAACCTTGTTTGTATTGAGTATGGTTAGAAAACTGTACGGTATGTAATGGCCAAACTTCAAATCCCATACGTTGAAGAGGGAATACAGCAGAACTGTTACCTGCGTGACCATAAACAACATGTGACTGTATTGATAGAATACCTTTCATTGAGGTTCCTTATAACTATCGTATATATAGGTACACTTTACATGTGCTGATATCAGAAACCTAGTCATTTTATATCGTAATTATTCCTTGCAAAAATGTAGACTACTTATTGTTCGATAAATAATGATAAGTGTGTTGTTTTTGAGTTAAAGAGGAAAAGAATTTAATTGAAATATGTTTTATTACTTTTTTGTTTATTTTTTAAGCGTTAATTGTGTTTTTATGTATTTTTTTAAATGTGATTTTTATTTTTATAATCATGATGTTATGTTTTTGTTCAGTGGTTATCCACAAATTATTATCTATTTTAATAAAAAAAATATTTACACCATCAAAAATAGACGTTAATGTTCGATTCGTCTGTTACTCAGACCTAATGTGTTTTAAATAAACCACAATGTCATTTCTAATCATTGTTATCCGTTTATGTTGCAAACGTAGTAGCAGTGCCAAGCTATAAGAAGGGTGATCTTATAGTCAAGAAGTAGTAGGTCAATGAGTAAAGCTCTATACCAAGATAAAATAAATTATTTGGTATAAAACTATTTAAACTCAAATTGATAGCCTCAAATATATATGCTAACTATAAAAGCAATATTTGGGCGTAAAGGAAATATAAACTATGACTTCACAAACAGGTATTATTCGTAGCTTCAACCCAGTTGAAAAAATTGGTTTAATTACTAGCGATCTTGGTGGCGATATTCGTTTTGATGCGTCTCAAGTATGCAGTCATTCACAACCTTCATCTGGTAGTATGGTTGAATTTACATTAGATGATTCAAGTAATAAGCTAAAAGCGGTTAAAATCCGTTTTATTTAAATAATGAGTTGAATGTTTATTAGAAATATAAGTATTCATCCATAATTAAATAAGAAATCCCGGCCTTGGTCGGGATTTTTTTATTGTAGTTATCATAATATTAATATACCAAATGAAAAATACAGATATAGTAATCATTGATATTATGTAAGCTTAAATCTTGATAAGATAATAAAGCTACTTATAAAGTGGTTTTATGCTTAGAAAAGGTAGAAAAAATGCATGAATTGACAGAAAGTGATTATGATATTCTTCACGCGATGGAAAATATTGTTGATGGTATCGCAGCAATGTGGGGTGAACATACTGAAGTCTTATTGCATTGTTTAGATTCTCGTCATCCGTCAATCATTAAAATTGCTAATGGGTATATTACTGGACGTGAAGTTGGTGCGCCGATCACTAATATTGCCTTAGTTAAATTAAATGAAGGTAACGATGTATCAGAGGCTTATATTACTAAAGCGCCTGATGGTAAAATGTTACGCTCGTTAACAACGGTGATTCGTAATAAGCAACAGCAAGCTATTGGTTTACTTTGTATCAATTTTAATTTAGACGCGCCATTTCAATCGATGATTCATAGTTTAATGCCAACAATTGGTACTTATTGTGATCATGGTGTTACTGCAGAAACGTTTGCTCGTAATAATGATGAAATGATGCATAGCTCCATTGAAAATGTTCGAGAGCAGGTTACCAGTGATACTTCTATTCCGCCTTCAAAGAAAAGCCGAGAAATTGTGACGCGTTTACATGATTTGGGTATTTTTGATTTAAAAGATAGTGCTCAAATTGCAGCTAAAGGATTAGATATTTCTATTCATACTATTTATCGCTATTTGCGAGAAATACGTGCAAATTAAATATGTAATTAAACAATGACATTATTTCATCGGATAGTGTCATTGTTTCTTATTATAAAGAATCGATAACGTTTTTATTTAAAAAAAACATATTTTTTTATATTTTTCATGATGTTTCTTTAATTGATACTCTGCTTATTTTAGACCTTCCGCTACTCATTAATCCCCATCAATAAACGTACTTAAATAACAGGCGTGGTTTTTGCATTCTTTTTCGTTCCCTGATTAACTACGTTGGTTGAGTTATGGAAAAGATGAAAATTATCCGTAGAGTATTAATGCTTGTTTGTTTTTGTGGTGGGTTGTTATTTAACAGCGCTATTGCTCAAGCTCAACAGTGTTCTCAAAGCTATGCCTCACCGACAACGTCAGGCGGACAATATTATTTTGATGGTGATGGCGGTAATGGCTGGGGAACTCGAAATATCGGGGTTTATAATACTAATTTAACCGGCGGTACTGGCTCTGGTGGTCGAATAATTATTAGTGCCAATTGGGGGTGGAACAACGGTAATCAGTGGACGGGGCGCGGGGACTACACTGAATCTATTACCATTCGATTAAAAGTTAATGGCACAACGGTAGCTCAATTAGTTACGCCAAATGACAGTCAAAATACGGCCAATTTATCTGCTCAGGGCGGCGCTTCAATGCAGAGTGGTGGTGGTAATGTTGGCGTAACAAGTTTTGGTCAATATCCTCATGGTTCGCAAATATTATTACCTTCTTGGATGACATCAATTACCAGTATTCAGATAGAAGGAACCCAAACACCAGCCTCTGGTGGTTCATCAAGCGGAGCGGGTGATGATGGTGGTGTAAGAGTAAATACTTCAGGTTATGCGTGTAACTTTGAAGCAACAGATGCACCAAGTAGTTATGGTGTTGCTCGTCATAATGTCGATCTAACTGGTCTCAATTTGCGTTTTGGGACGAATGTTAGTTTTGAAACTGCAAATCGCAATAGTGCATTAGCAAATTCCGATTCTTTTGATGATGGTATAACAGGTTTTCCTCAATCTGAAATTGATGTCGGCACAGGGGCCGTTTCAGTTTCTGCTAGTGTTTACAACAATACCGGCTCGCCGCGTACCTTTGTTGGTTGGGTTGATTGGGATCAAGATAATACCTTTCAAGCTGATGAGGGGGTTGCGATAACGGTTCCTGCTGCGGGCTCTTCTAATGCTGATTGTACTAATATATCAGGGGCGAACTTTACATGTAATGTAGATTATATTGTTGATGCTGCAGATCGAAGTAATACCGGATATTTCTTTTCTCGGTTTAGAATCTCAAATGCAGCGTTAACGACGGCAACAATTTCAACTACGGTTGATAGTGGTGAAGTGGAAGATTACCGTTTTTGTATTGGTTGTTTTGATATTAGCGGTACGGTTTATTTAGATGAAAATGGTGATAGTGATATTTCCTCTGACAGCGTAACGCCCAATGAGGTAATCGTTAGACTTTATCGTGATGATGATAATGATGGCGTTCCTAGTGCGGGGGATACTTATCTCCAGCAAGTAACCACATCAAGTGGTGCTTATTCTTTTACTGAACTACCGATTGATACGTATTTTGTTGCAACTGCGCCACCGACGAACAGTACTGCTATTTCAGAACAAACTTATGCGGCCAGTAATACCTATACCAATGCTTTTTGTGACAGTAATGGTGATGCAACCTCAGGCGATACACCATTAACGGCATCTGGTGCGTGTTATGGTGGTATTGATGGCGATCGCGCTGATGTCACCACCAACTCAACTACGCGCGAACACATATCAAAAGTTGATTTATCATTTACATCAACAAATCAGACCAATGTTGATTTTGGTTTCTCGTATAACGTCGTTACTAATACTAATACCTCTGCGCAAGGTTCTTTAAATCAATTTATTATTAATGCCAATAGAATTGTTGGTGCTAATGAAATGCGTTTTGTACCTACCGTTCCTGTCAATGATACAGATCCCTCTGGCGATTGGTGGGTTGTTTCTCCAACGACCTCTTTAACGACAATAACTGGAACAAATGGTGCGAATACTATTATAGATGGTACGGCGTACAGTAATACTGACGGCACAACGGTCATCGATTCAAACGCTGGTAATTATTCAGAAGCACAAACCGTCGGTAGCTCTGATGGATGTAGTGTTGAAACCATTCCTGCATTAGCAAAACCTGAACTTCAAATTGATATGCCAACGAATGCTAGTGCTTATGCCGCAGAGTTATTAATTATTAATGCGGATAATACCACGGTACGTAATGTCTCTCTTACTGGCGGTTCTTTAGGTATTAATATTTATTCAGCGGGAATTACTGATACGGTAATTGAACAAAACCTAATTGGTATTGATCCTGCTGGTAATGATGCGGTTATTGGACAAGAAACCTGTGGTACATCATTAGGGTGTGCTGGTATTGCGATTGCAAATGCAGGTAATGGTTCACTCAATGGTGACAGTGGTATTATTCGTAACAACGCAGTAAAAACAGCACATAATAATATCACCTTAAATAATTTAAATAGCCAAACCAATGTTGTTAATTGGCAAGTAATACAAAACCAATTATTGGGTTCTACTTCTACCACAGCAACACCGTATCACAATGTTTATATTCGTTACGGTGTGCCTGCTTATCTTAATATTGCTGGTAATATAATGCGTGATGCAACCAGCGATGCCATTTATCAACGTAATACATCAAATGTAGATTTATTCCAAACCATCACCAGTAATGATATTCAAAATGCAGACGATAATGGGGTTCATTTCCAAAGTGGTCAACTATCTGTCATTGAATGTAATATTATTCATAATAATGGTGACTCAGGTGTTGCTATTGATGGCAATACCAATATTGAAGGTTATTTAATTACTAAAAATAGTTTTGAAGGTAATACTGATAATGCTATTGACCTTCATAATGTCGCAACGGGTGAAGGCGTTTCATTAAATACTGATTTATGTAATAACGATACTGGAACGGGGGCTAATAATAATTTAGCTCGCCCACAAATTACTTATGCTTTTTTAGAAGGTGCAAATTTACGTGTTATTGGTGATATGTGTGCCACGGGTGAATTTACTTTTGAAGTATATAAAGCCAGTGTTGGTACGGGTGAATTAGGTAGTGATGGGTTAAATGCTGGTGAAGGATTAACGTATTTAGGTAATATTACGGGTCAATCAGGCTCAACGTTTGATAGTTCATTTGCAGTTGCCGGTATTAACGTTGGTGATGAAATTACCGTAATAGCACAACGAACTACGACGGGGGGTTTAGGTGAGTTGCAGGATACGTCTGAATTTAGTGCCAATATTATTGTTGATGTTGATAACAAAGACTGGGGTGATGCACCTGATACATCGATGTCAACCGCAATGGGTGATTACCAAACATTAAGAGCTAATGATGGTGCCAACCATATTGTTATTGATGGTGATACTGATAATAATCCAGATCTGTTTTTAGGGGTGTTATTAGATACTGATATTGATGGACAACCTACTAGTATCGCCGATGGTGATAATTTAGTTGATCTTGCTGATGAAGATGGCGTAGCGGCAAACGGTATTTATGTACTCAATCGTGACCGCGATATTGAGGTCACAATTGGTAAGGATCCTGATTATGCTGGAACATCTTTTCATCTTTATGGCTGGATTGACTGGAACCGAGACGGTGATTGGGATGATGCAAACGAACAGGTAATTAGCAATACAACGGCACCAGTGGGTATGACAACTTACACCATAACGACTCCTGTGAATGCTATTTTAGGCGACACCTATGCACGCTTCCGGTTGTGTTCATCTGGTGATTGTAATACGCCTAATGGCTCAAGTATTGACGGTGAGGTCGAAGATTATGGCGAAGTTATCATCAGTATTGATTTTGGTGATGCACCAGATACAGGTGTTGGAATTGGTACTGGTAATTATCGAACCACGTTAGCTGATGATGGTCCTCGTCACTCTATTGATGATGATTTATTTTTAGGTGCAAACGCAACCGATACTGAAGTTGATGGCTTACAAAATACCACCGCATCAGGTGATAATGCTGACGGTATTGATGATGAAGACAGTTTATTAATTCAACCGTTAACCAGTGGTGCAACGGCTTATAATACTCAAACAACAGTGACCAATACTTCAGGTGCTGATGCTTACTTATATGCATGGTTAGATGTGAACCGTGATGGTGAATTTGATCGTGATGAGTTTATTTCAAATGGTGCGGGACCTGGTGGTGCAATAATTGTTGCAAATGGTGCAAGTGCAACCACTATGCCGTTGTCTTGGGGGACAATTACACCACCAACGAATAATACTACGGTCTATTTACGTACCCGTTTATCACCAGTAGCCTTGACCGACGCAGTAGCAGGCGCGGTTGAAGATCCACGTTCTTATGGTTATGTTGATGGCGGTGAAGTTGAAGATTATGCACTGCAAGTTGCCGATCAAGATTTTGGTGATTTACCCGATAGCTTTGATACGCTAGGGCTTAGCGGTGGGCCTTATCATGGCTTGAGTAATATTAGTAATATTTATATCGGTAGCACAACGATTGATAGTGATGGCGATGGTCAACCAACGCCAAATGCAGATGGTGATGATGTTACTGGCAGTGATGATGAAGATGCCTTTAGTACTCCAACTCCTATTTTACCATTAACCGCTAATAGTTATTCTGTTCAAGTACCTGTTCATAATAACACTGGTGTTGATGCTTATCTCTATGGCTGGTTGGATTGGAATCAAAATAACCAGTTTGAAGCGGCAGAATATGTCGTAGTAACGGTACCAACAGGTACAACGGTGTCATCTCCTATTACCTTAACGTTTACAGGTATTACAGGGCAAAGTGACGGTAATGCAGCACTACGTTTACGTTATACCACTGCTGGATTAGCTAATACGGGTTGGGGTGGTGCTGCACCTGATGGCGAAGTTGAAGATCATTATGTGCTTGTTGGTAGCTACGACTTTGGTGATGCGCCAGATACTAGTATTGGTGTTTCAGTTAATAATCAACGTACATTATTGAGTGATAATGGTCCTCGTCATGGTGTCAATAGTCAACTATTCTTTGGTGCTTCAATTGATGCTGAGCAAGATGCCAATAATCCTGCTAGTGGTGCTGATGGTGATGATCTTGATACTAATGGTGATGATGAAGATGGCGCACTGTTAATTCCGCTTCATTCAAGTGCAACGTCATATGATTTACCCGTTACGGTTACTAATAACACCGGCAGTGATGCTTATATTTATGCATGGATTGATTTTGACCGTACTAGTGGTTTTGATCGTGATGAGTTTGCAGGTGGTGCGGCGGGAGTACCAATCACTGTTCCAACAGGTACCAATAATGGTAACGTCACTATTTCATGGAATAGTTTCCCAGGCATTGTTGTTAATAGTGATGTCTATATTCGTTTACGTTTAACCTCTGATATATTAACTGATTCAGCGACAGGCACTGCTGAAGATCCGCGTTCATTTGGTATTGCTACTGATGGTGAAGTTGAAGATTACTACTTACGAATAGATATTTATGATGGTGGTGATGCGCCAGATAGTTACGACACCTTATATACCAGTAATGGTCCATCACATACTCAAAGTAATACAAACCTTTATATTCGTGATGCGACTCATGATAATAGTCATGATACCGATGGGCAGCCTACACCTAATGGTGATGGTGATGATAACGACGGTACTGATGATGAAAATGTAGATTCTTTAATGCGTATTCCATTATTAGGCGTATTAGATACTACCTATACCTTGGGTGTGCCACTTTATAATTGGACCGGTGCTGATGCTCATCTTTATGCGTGGATTGATTTTAACCAAGATGGTGATTTTGCTGACGTTGGTGAATTTACCTCATTAGAAAATATTAGTCAGGGTACCAATACATCAAATCAAACAACGCCGACAACCGAGCTTAATTGGACCGGTATTTCAGGATTAACTCAAGGCAGCACATTTGTTCGCCTTCGTTTAACCAGTGATATTTTAACAGCCAATGATTGGGGAGGTATCGCTGTAAATGGTGAAGTAGAAGATCATCAGATATTTATTGGTGATTTTGATTTTGGTGATGCGCCAGACACTGCAAATGGAGTAAGTGCGAATAATTATCGTACTAACTTTAATGATCAAGGTGCTTACCATGGCTTAGATACAAATGTTTATTTAGGTGCTGCTGCGCCAGATACTGAAAATAATGCCAATACACCTGCTGTATTGGCATTAGGTGATGATCAAGATGCTAATGGTGATGATGAAGATGGTGTCTTTATCTTGCCTCTGCACAATTCAACGACAACTTATACACTTCCAGTGACAGCAACGAATAATAGTGGTGCTGATGCTTATATTTATGCATGGATTGATTTCGACCGTAATGGACGATTTGATCGTGATGAATTTATAGGTGGTGCTGCGGGCTCTCCGATTACTATCTCAACGGGTACAACGACGAGTTCATTTGATGCAATATGGGATAGTTTCCCTGGTATTGCGGTGAATACTGATGTCTATGCACGATTCCGTATTACCACTGACTTATTATCTGATTCTGCAACGGGAACAATAGAAGATCCTCGCTCTTATGGTGGTGTTACCGATGGTGAAGTTGAAGATTATTATATTCGTGTTGATACCTATGATGGTGGTGATGCGCCAGATACATATGACACCTTATATCTAAGTGATGGACCTGCGCATTATCATGTGAATGCCAATCTTTACATTCGCAGTGCAACCCATGATGATGCCCATGATACCGATGGTTTACCAACTGTTGGTGCTGATGGTGATGATAATGATGGTGTTGATGATGAAGATGTTGATTCATTAACAAAGATCCCACTACTTGGAGTTTCAGATACAACCTATACATTAGGGGTTCCGCTTTATAATGGAACCGGCGTGAATGCTAATCTTTATGCATGGATTGATTTTAACCAAGATGGTGATTTTGCGGATGCTGGTGAATTTACGGCATTAGAAAATATTGTTAATGGTACTAATACCTTAAATCAGGCTACACCAACGACACAATTATCTTGGAGCGGTATTGGTGGCTTAGCACAGGGCAGCACTTATGTCCGTATTCGTTTAACTAATGATGCATTGACCGCCAATGATTGGGGTGGCTTCGCCCTTAATGGTGAAGTAGAAGATCATCAAATATTTATTGGTAATTATGATTTTGGTGATGCACCCGATACCACTAATGGCGTTGCGGCAAATAATTATCGAACCACGTTAAATGACGGTGGTCCATATCATGGCTTGAATAATAATTTGTATTTAGGTGCAGCTGCACCAGATACAGAAAATGATGCCAATACACCCGCCATATTGGCACTGGGTGATGATGAAGATGCAAATGGTGATGATGAAGATGGTGTCTTTATTATGCCATTACATAATTCTGTGATTAATTATGGTGTTCGCTCGGTTGTTACTAATAATACTGGTAGTGATGCCTATATTTATGCATGGATAGATTTTGATCGTAATGGTCGTTTCGATCGAGATGAATTTGCTGGTGGTGCAGCGGGCGCGCCGATAGTTGTTAATTCTGGTGTGTCTAATTTTGTCGCCAATATTAATTGGAATAGCTTCCCTGGTATTGCTAATAATACTGATGTTTATGTTCGTGTACGTTTAACCAGTGAATTATTAAGTGATGCAGTTACAGGAACAACGGAAGATCCACGTTCATTTGGTGGTGCAGTTGATGGTGAAGTTGAAGACTATTATTTACGCGTAGATACCTATGATGGTGGTGATTTACCTGAAAGCTACCAAACATCATACAGTAACGGTGGACCTGCTCATTATCATACCAATGCGAATTTATATATTCGAGATGCAACCCATGATAATAATCATGATGAAGATGGACAACCAACGACTGCTGCAAATGGTGATGATAACGATGGCACTGATGATGAAAATGCGGACAGTTTAGTTCCACTTCCTATTTTAACATTGACGGATACCAGTTATACCGTAGGGGTTCCGCTTTATAACGCAACAGGGGCTGACGCAAATCTTTATGCTTGGTTAGATTTAAATCAAGATGGTGATTTTGATGATGCTGGCGAGTTTGCTTTACTTGAAGGGCTTGTTAATGGAACTAATACTTCAGCACAAACAGCCCCAACGACTCAGTTAACATGGGCTGGTATCAGTGGGCAAACAACAGGTAATATGGCGTTACGCCTTCGTTTAACATCTGATATTTTAACCGCCACTGATTGGGGTGGAATTGCCAAAAATGGTGAAGTTGAGGATCATTATGTTTATGTAGGTGATCCTGATTTTGGTGATGCGCCAGATACCTCTTCAGCAACAGCTGCAAATAACTATCAAACACTCTATAACTATTTTGGTCCTTACCACTTATTCGTTAATGGTTTATATATTGGTAATACGGCGCCTGATATTGATGATGGAACATTACAAGATATAACTGCAACTGCCGATGATCTTGATGCAACCGATGATGAAGGACCAATTACATTACCGCCATTATTTAATGGTATGGATTCATACAAGATTACCGTACCAGTTACAAATACGACGGGTAATATTGCCACCTTGGCTGTGTGGATTGATTTCAATCGAAATGGTCAATTTGATGATAGTGAAGGACAAATTGCAGTTGTGCCAACGGGGTCAAGTAATACGCCAGTAGAGCTTGAGTGGGCGACGATTCCTGCCGTTACCAATAACACAACCTCATTTGTGCGTTTACGATTAACTAACCGTTTAGTTGGGCAAATTAGTGATATTTCATCATTAGGCGGTGAAGCGGGTGGTGAAGTTGAAGATCATAGTATTTTCTTTGGCCTACAAGATTTAGGTGATGCGCCTGCAAGTTATTTAGTTGATCCACTGCTTGGTGGCCCACACCATATTATTACCAATAACACTAACTTGTATTTAGGTACTTCAACCATTGATGGTGATGAAATTGTATTAGCGTCTGTTGATGCTCTTGGTGATGATAATAATGGTAGTGATGATGAAAATGGTACCAGCCAACCATTAACTTCAATTCCGATTAACGGTTCAAGCCATAGCTTAGAGCTCACAGTACGTAATACAACAGGTAATGATGCCTATCTGGCGGGTTGGATTGACAGTAACCGTAATGGTATTTTTGATGAAATTGAAGGTCGAGTTGATATTATTCCTACGGCTCAGAATGGTGTTTATACCTATTCTTTCGATTCAAATCAGATGCAAAACCTTTCTGTTGGTAATACCTTTATTCGTTTCCGTTTAACGACCGATCCATTAACAGCAACTGATACTGGTGGTCGTGCATCTGATGGTGAAGTCGAAGACTTTATGATTCAAATCGGTGGTCAAGATTTAGGTGATTTACCCGATACTTCTTCAGCAACGGCGGCAAATAATTATCAAACGAATCTAACCTTTGGTGGGCCTTATCATAATGTTGCCGCTGAGCCTAATTTATACCTAGGCACGGTAGCTCCTGATGTTGATGGCGCAACCCCTCAGAGTACAGATGCGACAGGTGATAATATCACGGGGATTGATGATGAAAATGCCTTAGCAGATATTGCGTTACCTGATTTAGATGCTGGTGATAATTACGACACCAATATTACGGTGACAAATAGTTCAACTTCTATCGCATATTTATATGCATGGATTGATTGGGATCGTGATGGTAATTTTGAAAGTGATGAAATAGCTCAAGCATCTATTAATAGCAGTGGTTCAACGCAAGCGGTGAGTAATGGCGTGATAACCATTCCAGCCAGTACGGGTACAGAGACTTATACCGTTACCTTTACTACAGATACTGCATTAGTGGATGCAAGAACTTATGGGGTACGATTACGATTAACAACAGAGTTACTCTCTGATGGTGATGCAACAGCAACCGTTGATGAGCGTTCGTTAGGCGCCGCTCAAGACGGTGAAGTTGAAGATTTCTTTGTCACGGCTGAAAATACTGATCTAGGTGACTTACCTGATTCATACTTAACTTTACCTGTTAGTGGTGGCCCCGCGCATTACTATGTGAGTAACCTGTATCTAGGTGCTAATAATATTGATGATGACGATCAAGCATACCCAGATGCAGCGGCATTAGGTGATGATAATACGGGTGTTGATGATGAGACTGGATTGGTTGAGCCATTAACTACCGTTGCTACCAGTATTACTAGCTACAGTGTTGATCTTGCGGTTTACAATTACTCTGGCTCTAATGCAACGTTAGTGGCTTGGTTAGATACAGATCAAGATGGTAGCTTCAGTGCCGATGAAGTTGTTGATGATTTAAATGTCGTTGCAACCGGAACACCGTTTAGTAACTCAACCTTTGCGTCTGATAATTTACCAACCAGCAGTAATAACTTAACCAATAAAGTAACGCTGACGTGGAATGGTATTTCAGGTTTAACGCAAGGTTCAATGGGACTGCGTATTCGGGTTGCTAATACCAGTTTAACCGCCAACGATTGGGGTGGTATTGCTCAAGGCGGTGAAGTTGAAGATTACGTTGTTTATGTTGGGCAGTTTGACTTTGGTGATGCCATTGATAGTGCGGCTAACATAGGTGTTAATAACTACCGTACCACTTTGAGTGATAACGGTGCTTATCATGGTATCGATAATACGATATTGATGGGTGCTTTACTCGATAGTGAAAATGACGCTAACGATCCAACCACGGCCTTTGCTCAAGGCGATAATATTACGGGCAGTAATGATGAAGATGGCGCGTTTATTCCACCATTAAACAACACCAATACGACCTACAACATTCCTGTGACGGTAACCAATAATAGTGGCAGTAAAGGGTATCTGTATGCTTGGATTGATTTTGATCGCAATGGTCGATTTGATCGTGATGAATTCTTTGGTGGAAATACAGCAGCGCCGCGAGAAATTAATACTGGTAATACTAATACCACAACCAATCTAGGCTGGAATTCATTCCCTGGTATCGCGACAGGTACTGATGTTTATATTCGTATTCGTTTTACTACCGATTTATTAGCTGATACAAAAAATGGCACCATAGTTGAAGATCCACGTTCTTATGGTGGCGCGGGTGATGGTGAAGTTGAAGATTATTATGTTCGAGTAGAAACCTATGACGGTGGTGATGCCCCTGATTCTTATGACACCTTGTATACCAGTGGTGGACCTTACCATCGTCATAATACCGCTAACCTATATATCAGAAGTAATAATCATGATAACGGACATGATCAAGATGGTCAGCCATCTAATGGTGCGGTAGGGGATGATACTGACGGTATTGATGATGAAAATGCCGATGATCTTACGCCATTCCCAATTTTAGCTACTACTGATACCTCTTATACCGTTGGTGTTCCTCTCTATAATGCGACAGGCAGTGATGCTCATTTATATGGTTGGATTGATTTTAACCAAGATGGTGACTTTGCTGATGCTGGCGAGTTTACTGAATTAACCTCGATTGTAAATGCAACCAATACCAGTACCAGTGCAACGCCAACAACCCAATTAACGTGGACTGGAATAAGTGGATTAACCGCAGGCAGTACTTATATGCGCCTACGTCTAACGAACTCTGTTCTAACCGCTAATGATTGGGGTGGCGAAGCCATTAATGGCGAAGTGGAAGATCACCAAATATATATCGGGGCGCTAGATTTCGGTGATGCTGAAGATGGATCTGTCGGAACTGCAGCAGGATCAGGTGATTATCGTTCTCGTTTAGCTGATGATGGTCCATATCATGTTATTGATGCTGATATATATATTGGTAATAGTGTCCCTGATAGCGAAGCAGATGCGAATCCAAGTAGCGGACCAATTAAAGCTGATGGAGATGATACAACTGGAAGTGATGATGAAGATGGCGTGACATTACGTGCGTTAGATAATTCGCCTGTCCCTAGCAGTTATACTGCTGCGGTTAATGTGACTAATAATACCGGACAAGATGCGACATTGTATGGCTGGATTGATTGGGATCGTAATGGTCAATTTGGCTCTGATGAAGTGGCTGAAGTTGTTGTACCAACAGGAACCAGTGGCTCTATTGATATTACATGGAACAGTTTCACTGGTCTTACTTCTGGCTTTACATTAACCCGCTTCCGTTTAACCACTAATGAGTTAGTTAATCTCAATACGGGTACATTAGAAGATACTCGTTCGCTATTTGGTGCCAGTGATGGTGAGGTGGAAGATCATTTAATCTATATCGGTGATCAAGATATGGGTGATGCGCCTGACACGTATCAAACCTTAAGTGCCAGTGATGGTCCATTCCACGGACGTAGTAATAGTGCTTCGGTTTATTTAGGTACTGCAACGATTGATGCAGAAACCGATGGTCAACCAAGCAGTGATGCATCAGGGGATGATAACAATGGCAGTGATGATGAGAATGGTTTATCGCAACCATTAGCGAATATCGCTATTGCGGCTACCTCTTATAGTGTGCCAGTTACCTTACGGAACTCTGAACTTGCCAGTAATCCGGCAACGTTAGTCGCATGGCTTGATACTAATCAAGATGGTGAGTTTAGTGCTGCTGAAGTTGTTTCAACCGTTAATTATGATACGACAGGTGATGCGCCATTTAGCACTGATAATATTCCATACTTTAATGGCGTTAAAACCGCAGTATTAACATGGAATGGCATTTCAGGCTTAACAAATGGCTCGATGGCATTACGTATTCGAATTAGCTATCTGACAGATCTCACCGCGAATGATTGGGCAGGCCAAGCATTAGATGGTGAAGTTGAAGATTACATGGTCTTTGTGGGTGAGTTTGATTACGGTGATGCGCCTGATGAGGCTGCAAATGTCGGAGCGAATAATTATCGAACAACCCAATCAGATAGTGGTCCATTCCATGGTGTTGATAGCAATCTGTTTATGGGTACAGTGCCAGATGCAGATAATGATGCTCAAACACCAACCATAGCACTTCAAGCATCAGGCGATGATATTGCAGCTAGTGATGATGAAGATGGCTTAATTTTACCACCATTAACAACAACCCAAGGTAGCTATAGCGCAAATGCTATGGTGACCAATAATACTGGCAGTGATGCTTATATTTATGCTTGGATTGATTTCGATGGTAATGGTCGTTTTGATCGTGATGAATTTGTTGATAATGGCACAGGTACTGGTGGTGCAATTGTTACCTCAACAGGCTTAACAAATAGTTCTGTAGAGTTGGATTGGACGGCAACAACAGGATTAGCCGCTGGTCAAAACCGCTATATGCGTGTGCGTATTACCTCTGAATTATTAGCCGATAGTGCAACAGGCGTTAATGAAGATCCTCGCTCTTATGGTGGCGTATCAAATGGTGAAATAGAAGATCACTATTTATTAAGTGATAGCGTTCGATATGATGGTGGTGATGCCCCTGATTCATACCTTGTTCGTTTTGCTGACGGTGGACCAATTCATCCGATTAGTACTACGCTACGTTTAGGTACATCAGCTACTGATGGTGAAGATGCTGATGGAAGTAGTGATGCGTTACTTGATGATATTACAGCAACTGCTGATGAAGATGGTATTGCATTACCAACATTAGTTTTAGGCGCAACCAGTTATACATTGGATGCAAATGTACTGAATAATACAGGTGCAAATGCGGATCTTATTGTATGGATTGATTGGAATCAAAATGGCGTATTTGATGCTGCTGAAGGGCAAGTTATTAGTGCTACTTCAACAGGTATAAATACTGCTTATAACCCAAGTTGGAATAGTCTAACGCCTGTGACGGCGGGCTATTATTTTGGACGAGCACGTTTAGCGCCAAATAGTGATGGTTTAACCGCGACTGATGCTGGTGGCATCGCGACATCGGGTGAGGTTGAAGACTTTAGAATCTCAGTGTTAACAGCTCAAGATTGGGGTGATGCACCTGATGCTTATCATACTTTAGCAACAAATAATGGTGCCAATCATGCACCTTCAGCAAACCTTTATATAGGTACGACAGCGGCTGATGCCGATGTTGATGGTCAACCAAGTGTGGCAGCTGATGGTGATGATAATAATGCTACGGCTGATGAAACTGTCCCTACTTTCCCTGTGCTTTCTCCGTCAATGACAACATGGTCATTTGATACCACAGTAACAAATAACACTGGCGGTGCTGCAACATTGCATGCATGGGTTGATCATGACTTGGATGGTGAATTCCAACTTGATGAGTATACCAGCGTTGCGGTTGCTGATGGCGTAACGGATCTTCCAATTAGTGTCGCTTGGACTAATTTATCAAATGCTGAAGGTGGTAATGTTGGTGATAGTTATGTTCGTTTACGTTTAACAACCGATACCTTAGTTGATGATGGTGCTACTACGATTGATGAACGATCACAAGGTGCGGCGACCGATGGTGAGATAGAAGATCATTACCATAAAGTCACCTTCCACATGTTAATTCAGCAAGATTCAGGTGCGATTGAATATACGCTACCAAATACGGCAAATAATACTGTCGCTCTTATGGAAAATAATTATGGGGTTGGTTATGTAACTTACGATCTTCTTGTGCCAGCAGATAATATTACCACTGATTTCACCTTGCGTGATTATCAATTCATTCTTTACCAATCAGATTTAGCAGGCGGAACTAGCCCTGATACAACCGCTGAAATTGATGCGTTACTTGATTACCGAAATCAAGGTGGTGTACTGCTGTCTCTTGTTGAAGGTGATACGTTCGCTGATGCAACCACCACGCGTATTAATGCATACATGGGACAACAAGTAGGGTTCCCTGGTACAAGTGCTACGGGTTTTGCAGGGTATGCAGGACCAACAACACTACCTCGTTTCCACCCATCTGATGGTCCTGGCGCATTATCAACCCAAGCAACAGTAGCAACCACGGGTACGCTATCAACCATTACAGGTATTGATCATCGTAGTGTGATTTATACGCTACCAACGGTAACGGGTTCTTGTAATAACGTTGATGCGATGGCGTGGTTGATTCCATACGATCCAACCACAACCGGTGGTTATGGATATCCTCGAACGCATACAGGTCCATGGGTTGGTTCTGGTGAGCGTCAGTTCTATTTCACGCCAAATTATTATTCAAGTAATCTTACACCTTACCAAGATTTAATGAATTTCGTGTATGACTACTACGAAGATCAAAGTGCATTCTTAGCGCGTAATAATTGGTTAGCTGATGATGCCAATGTGAATGGAAATTGTTCAAATGTAGAGCTTGACTTTGATGATTTACCAGATTCAGGGGCCGGTACTGCGACAGGTGATTATGTAACAGCATTCCAATTTGATGGTCCTCGTCATCAACTTGGTGCCAATATCTTTATAGGTACGGCACCTGACGGTGAAACTGATGCGTATGCAACGGTTGCAGCCAATGGTGATACTGATGATGGTGTCGAGATATTACCGTTATCGAGTACCGCTACTCAATATTCAGTGCGTGTTACTACCACCAATACTACGGGTACTGATGGTAATGTATATGCGTGGGCTGATTGGAATAAAGATGGTGATCTAGAAGCGTCTGAAATGCAGACTATTGCTGTTGCTGATGGCGAAATTGATACTGTAAAAGTGCTGACATGGCCAATTACCACCGCGATCACTAACGGTGATACTGTTTATGTTCGCGTGAGAATTTGTAATACCACTACCGACTGTAGTACCGCGATTGGTGAAGCGACCAATGGTGAAGTTGAAGGGTATGCGATTTCTGTGTCAGACAATGTTGATTTTGGTGATGCCCCTGATACGTATTTAACCTTAGCGGGAAGCGGTGGTCCATTCCATTATGGTGATACATCGTTATTCCTTGGCGATCAAGCCAGTGATGGTGAGCCTGATGGTATACCAACACTTACCGCAGATGGTGATGATACTAATGCTTCTCCTGATGATGAAGATGGCGTTAATGTCATTTCACCGATTAACGTTAATGCGAGTGACTATAGCCTTACCGTTGAAGCGTCAAATACTTCAGGATCAGTTGCTTACCTCGCGGTTTGGATTGACTTTGACCAAAGTGGCACCTTTGAGGTTGGCGAAGGGCAAATTCAAATCGTACCTGATGCTTCTTCAGAAGTGCAATATGTATTTAATTGGACAGGGTTAACAGGATTAACGGCAGGAGTTACCTATTCACGTATTCGTATTACTAATGATATGTTAACAACATCGTCTATCGGTGGAATCGCCACTAATGGTGAAGTTGAAGATCATCTTATTGTCATGGGTACATTTGATTTAGGTGATGCGCCAGATACCTATGGAACCGATCGTACTAATGCCAGTGGTGAGGGTATCGGCCCAATGCATATTCCTAGTGCAACCATTTTCCTTGGTACAAATGCAACGGATGCTGAAGCTAACGGCTTTGTAGATGGTATCGATGATAATGGTCTTGCTCAAGATGATGATTTAGCGGGTGTTAATGACGAAGATGGTGTGACTATTCCGGCTGTCATGTCGGCAGAGCCAGGTAGTACAGAAACCCTCACAGTACGAGTACATACTGATGTTGATGCCACTGTTTATGCATGGTTAGACTTTGATCGTGATGGTGCGTTTGATGTGACGACTGAAGCGGCAACGCCCGTGAGTATTAATGCGACGAATGATGATACTGACGTTATATTGAGCTTTACGACACCTGATGATGTACTTGATGGCGGTAGTTATGTGCGTGTTCGTGTTTGTTCAACTGCAACAGTATGTTCAACGCCTCATGGTGTCGCTAACGATGGTGAAATTGAAGATCATCGTATCATTCTTGATGTTGCTTATGATTATGGTGATGCCCCTGAAACCCTAGGATACAACACCTTATTTACCAGTAACGGTGCGCGTCATCGTCTTGGTAATACGACGTTAAGCTTGGGTTCTATTGTTGGTGACGGTGATAGTGACGGCTTCGGCGATGGTATTGATGATAATGGTAATGCAACCGATGATGATACGCTAAATATTGATGATGAAGATGGTATATCGACGGTTGGTTTCTTATCTCAAGGTGCTACGAGCTTTACTCAAGATGTGATCTGTAACGATCATAACGGCACGGTTGATATTGGTGCAAATGTCTATGCGTGGGTTGATTTCAATGCTGATGGTGATTTTGCTGACAGTGGCGAATTTGCTCAAGCCGCGTGTAATGATGCTGATGCAGCGACAGACGGTAGTGCGTCATTAAGTTTCCCTTCAATAAATACCACAACTGTTGCAACTGAAACCTATATGCGTCTGCGTATCACATCAGAAACATTAACCGTAAATGATTACAACGGTACGGCGATTAATGGTGAAGTTGAAGATCACCAAATTCCAATCTTGAAAGGGCCTATTCAACCAATAACGCCAGCTGTTGTAGTCGCGCAATGTTTAAATTCAGGCAATATTGAAGGCGTTTCAGGTACTCCTGTTGATATTACGGGTGTGGTTAATACTTATTACCCCGCAACGGCAAATGCATTAACGGGCACGAATAGTATTACGCTTGGTACGGCAACGGGTAATACAACAGAAACCTTAAATCCGGGTGATCGAGTAATGATTATTCAGATGCAAAATGCCTCAATTGATACCACTAATACCGATAGTTATGGTAATGGCGTTGCCGGTGGGTATGGCAGTGGTTGGGTTGATTACGGCACAACGGGTCAATATGAATTTGCGACAGTGGCTAGCTTCACTGATCCTACGTTGTTATTAAGTGAAAATCTGATAAATAGTTTTACAGCAGATGGAAGTGGTTCTTTCCAAGTTGTTCGTATTCCAATGTATGAAGACGCACGTTTAACTGGCGCTGTTACGGCTGCTGACTGGAATGGTTCTAGTGGTGGTATTGTGTCGCTTTATGTCAATGGTACTCTAGATCTTAATGGCAATATTATTGATGTAAATGGTAAAGGTTTCCGCGGTGGTACGCTAAATACAGGAAATGGTATTGCAACTGGGCTTAATTATGTGATGTCAGCAACCAATATCGATGGTGGTAAAGGTGAGGGTATTGCCGGAACGCCAGTTAGCCTTGGTGGCTTAGGTTACACCAATGGGGATTATGGTATTGGTGCGCCAGCAAATGCTGGTGGTGGTGGTAATTATAATTCTGGTGGTGGTGGCGGTGGTAATGTTGGCCCTGGTGGTAGAGGCGGTAACTATGCAAGTTCAACCAGTTTTTATCCGGGAGAACCAGGAACAGGTATTGGGCTGGCTGATCCTACTCGCTTAACCCTTGGTGGCGGTGGTGGTGCAGGTCAAGAAAATAATGGTGTCGGTCGAGATGGTGCTGATGGTGGTGGTATTGTGTATATCAGTGCTAATACAGTAACAGGAACGGGTACGATTAATGCCAATGGTAATACCTCCCCAAATGCTGGTGGTGATAGCCCTGGTGGTGGTGGTGCGGGTGGTTCAGTATTGCTATACAATACTGATGGTGCATCTCTATCAACACTTACTGTTAATGCTGTCGGTGGTAATGGCGCCAGTTCATCTGGTGGCCATGGACGTTCTGCTGGTGGTGGTGGTGGTGCTGCTATATTTAATAGTTCAGGTGCTACTGCCAATGTTAGTGCCGGTACTGCAACGTGTTCTGGACAGTTATTGTGTGGCGATGATGGTGGTGATGGTCAAGTGATCAATACTGCGACATTACCAACCGCGCCTGCCGTATGTAGTTTTGAATTGTCTGGTTTTGTGTTTGATGACAGCAGTACTGCACCGTCAGTTAATGGTATTAAAGATGTAGGTGAAGCTGGTCTTGGTATAGCCGTTCCGGTGATTGCTTATAACACTACAACCAGTGAGTGTTTTGTCGCAACGGCAGATGCAACAACGGGTGCTTATTCAATGACCATTCCTGGTGGCAACTATGAAGTTTATGAAGCAGCGCTTGAAACTGATTTAGTTAACCCAACCTGTCCACCAACCATTGGAACACTAGATCCAAATGCTGGTGGTTATGCTGGTGCGACAATTGGTGATCCAATCAATGTCCATTCTAGCTCACCTAATATTCAATCAGTTGCGTTAACAGCGGATGTGAGTGATGTTAACTTTGCTGATTTTACCATTGTGACGTTCCCAACTTGTAGTAGTGATGGTTATCTGTTGCGTAATAGCCCAACTGATATTACTAGTATTAATTTAGCTATGGGTACAGTAACACCGTTATATGATGATGTTCTGCCAACAGGCACAGGTGTCTTTGGTGGTACGGGGTATAACTTTATTACTAACACCTTGATTGGTGATAATACTCAAGATACTGATACTGTTTTAATGGTTGATGGCGCAGGCTCTGCTTTTGTATTACCAATATCGGGTAGCACCATGGTACTTGCAAATATTAATAGTGGTGATATTGATGATAATGGTGTGCTGTTACTCATAAATAGTACTGGTACTAGTATGTATCGTATTGATGTTAATCCAAATAGCAGCACTTACTTACAGCAAATCGGTGAGGTTACAGTATCGGCTCCTGTGATGGCTGATATGGCGATTAATCCTATCGATAATATGCTTTATACCTTAACGCCTTCGGGAAATTTAGTGAAGTTTGATCCCATTACAGGAACTCGAACGAATCTAGGTTCTGTTGGTACTAATGGTATAACTACTGTTGGATGGGGTGCGGTTTACTTTGATGATCAAGGCTTTTTCTACGCTTCTCAAAATCCAAATCCTGGCCGTATTGTTCGAATTGATATTTCAGACCCAAGCCTTCCCTCAGGTAGTTACAATGCAGTCAACTTCACTCAGATGAATGCGGCAACCAGCCAAAATGATGGTGCGCGTTGTCGTTTTGCACCATTACCGTTAGATTTTGGAGATGCACCTGAAACTTCAGGTTATCCGACAACATTGGCTAATAATGGCCCTCGTCATTTAACTGAAGAAACAGGGTTATATATTGGTACTGTTGCGGCGGATAATGAAAATGATGGTCAACCTGATGCTGATTATGCAGGTGATGATAATAACGGTACTGCTCCTGATGATGAAGATGTATTAAGTGCTCTTATTACAGCAGATGTATCAAGTCCTACCGTGACGCAAACAGTACCAGTGGTCAATACAACAGGCAGTGATGCGTATTTATCAGGCTGGATTGATTTTGATAATAGCGGCTCATTTGATGATGATGAAAGTGCATGGATTATGATTCCAAGTGGAACAACATCAGCAACATTGACATGGAATAATGTGGGTACTTCTGGGGCAAATATTAGTAACAGTGTGGTGGGTTATCGTTTACGTATTAGTTCTGATTTTAATACGACAACAAATACACCATTAGACGCTGATGGTAATACCTTCCCTGATCCAATAGGGCCGGCACCTGATGGTGAGATTGAAGATTATCGTGTGCTTGTTTCAAATCTCAATGGAGATAATACGTGTGACATTATTGTTGAAACCAAAGGCGATAATACCAGTGGTTATGATTTTGCGGAATTTGATCCAACCACCAATCCTGCCCAATTAAATAATATTGTGAGTCCTATTGTTATTAATGGTTATCCAAATGCTGAAAATATTAATGCTATTGGTTTTAATCGCCTAAATGGTTTGTTTTACGGTACTTTTATTGATGGAAGCTCTACTAATGACGATGTAATTTTATTTGTAACGGATCGTGATGGCACAGAGTTTGTTTCTCTTGGCACGATTAGAGCGGATGGTTCTCAAACATTAACTCATTCCGTTAATGGTTCTGCGACCTTTAACAATAATCAAATTTTCTCTCGTTTAGGTAGCGGTACTAGCCTCGGATTCCCTGTTCGAGGTGATGTATCTCCTGATGGTCAGTATCTCTATATCATGAATGGTAATTGGGATTCATTAGTTCGAATTGATTTAAATACCCAGACCTTTACTACTATTGCGTTGTCTTCAACACCGACTATGGGGGGCGATTTCTCCTTCAGCTCGAATGACGGTATGTTATATGGTGTTGACCTACCAGGTGGTAACTATATTCAAATCAATCCAACAACAGGAGCGGTGACAATAAATCCTGTGAACTTCAACGGGTTACTTCCTGTGACGAATACCGGTAGTGCTGGGGCGGGGGGAACCATTATGGATGATGGGATTATGCTTTACGCCTTTGCTAATGGTGGTGATCACGATACCGATGGTGATAATGCTCATGATTTGATTGATAAGACGGCGGTTTATCAACTGAATGTGATTACCGGTGAGTTGATGTTTGTAACCGAAGGTATTGATATCTCAGTTCAAGGTAATGATGCTGCTGGTTGTTATTACGCTCGTGATTATGGTGATGCATCTGTCTCTTACGGTGATGCTTTCCACAATTATTCTGATACGGGTAATGATGGAGATCCAGCCCTAGATGGTGACCAAGACCTTACGTTAGGTACTAATTGGGACAGTGAGTTTGTTAGCCAGTTCTCCGCTGATGCAACAGGCGATGATCTTCAAGCTTCTGACGATGAAGATGGCGTAACTCTTCCTGCTAGTATCACGGTCGCAACATCAACATCTGTCACCGTATCAGTGCCACAAGCTGCGGGTTTCTTAAATGTATTTATTGATCTCAATGGCGATGGTGATTTTGCTGATAGTGGCGAGATGATTATTGAAGACCAATTGATTACAGCAGCCACAACGAATCTTGATTTCAATTTAGATGCAGGACTGACCGCAGGTTATAACGGTGATACCTTTGTTCGTTTCCGTTTATGTAGCACCGCTGCAACGTGTAATTCACCAACAGGTGAAGCCGCTGATGGTGAAGTAGAAGATTACCAATTTGAGTTAATTAATCAGATTGTACTAAGTGGCTTTGTCTTTGAAGATAATGGAGTGGGAGGTGCAACAGCAGCCCATGATGGCGTCTTTGATGGCAGTGAAGAAGGTATTGGTAATGTGGTGGTTCGAGCTATCTATAATGGAACGGGTGCAGGTGGGTATGCTACTGGTGATGTAGTTGCGACAACAGTGACATCAGGTGATGGTGGTTATCTATTAGTTGTCCCTGTATCACTTGCCAATGAAAATCTTGTACTTGAGGTGGTGAAACAAGCAGATTGGATCGATATTAGTGAGGCGAATGTGTCAGCGCTTACTCAAGTCACCAATACCAGTGTTATTGATAGTCAGATGTTAATTAATGCTGCCGCAGGAGATTACTTAACAGGCTTAAACTTCGGTAAAGTGAAAGAGCCGCGGATGGAACCTGATAACTTCACTGAAACTGAGCCGGGTAAAGGAGTGCTCTTTAGCCATAAATTTACAGCTGAAACCGCAGGTAGCGTTAGCTTTACCATTATAAATATCTCTACGGAGCCAGCAAATGATGGTTGGAGCGCAATACTGTATCAAGATAATGATTGTAATGGTTCAATTGATGGCGCTGATAGTCAGATAATTAACCCTGTCGCTGTAAGTGGTGATAGTAGTGTTTGTTTAATCAGTAAAGTATTTGTTCCTGCTGATGCACCATTAAATGCACTTTATCATTATGATATTCAAGCGGATATGACGTTTGAGGATAGTATTGCAACCGGGCATGGAATTACTCGTCAAGTGATAGATACTGATACAGTTCGTGCTACTTTCTCAGGTGCTGGTGAGTTGAAACTTAATAAAACAGTGGAAAATATTACTCAAGCGACAGGCGTAAGTACCAGTAATGACGGTAAACCGGGTGATATTTTAGAATATTCTATTGAGTTTACCAATGTGGGTAGTGGTCCAATAACAGAAGTCACAATATTTGATACTACGCCTGCTTATACGGATTTAAATCTAGCGATTGATTGTACATCTGGTGTTCTACCTGTTGGTTTAACTTGTAATGCATTAACACCAAATGGTGCAAATGCTGCGGGTTATGAAGGTGAGGTACGCTGGGAAATGACCGGTTCACTCAATCCAAGTGAAAGCGGTACCGTGGTATATCAAGTGGAGATTAAATAAAAAGAGTAAAATGGTAAGTAATTCTTAGCATTGATAATCTTTTTATTTTACACCTCAATAGACTTACATAAAGAGGGTGTGGCAGGTTATTTCTTGTCACTGCCTATATATGAGATAAGGACTATTTATGAACAGAACTCGATGTCGCTTATTTTGTTTTAAACGGTTTTTGGCTCTGTTGTTGGTCTTTTCTTTTTCTGTCGTTGCAGAGCAACCTTATGTTGTAAGTAATTCGGGTTTTTCTCAGGGGCAGTTTCAATCATGTGCGCCTCAAGGGCAATATGCTTGTTTTCGTGTTTTTGCTGGGCGTTACGGCGATAATTATATTGGTGGTACTTGTGCTATTCACAATGCATCATCGACGTATAATTTAGGCGATGTACAGGTTGCTTATGCCATTGTGAGAGAGTTAGCAGCGGATGATCATGCTGATTTTTGGTTTAATGGGCGTCAATTTCAAGTCGCAGGAGGAACAGGTGCAAGGCCTTGTGAATTAGGGCGTACAACGTACAGTTATCCCAATACCAATATAGGAGCGGTACCGAATCAGTTTACTATAAGTGCACGAATTTTAGTGAGTGGTATGGGGGAAGCATGGGGAACAATGGATATTTACTATATTCCCTATTTTGAAGATTTTGGTGATGCGCCGGATCCCTCAAATGGTACTGGATTAAATAATTATCGAACGAGACGTAGCGATAATGGACCCTCTCATCGTGCTATTCGAAATAGTTTTAATGTATATCTTGGCGATTCAATACCTGATGATGATGGTAATGGTTTGCAAAATGCAACAGCAACGGCTGATGATCTGAATGCGGGGAGCAGTTTTTACGGCATTGCCGCCGATGATGAAAATGGTGTAATTCTTCCCAGTATGAAGTTTTCTGATCCAGATTACACGGCAACAGCTAATGTGACCAATACCTCTGGCTCTAATGCTTACTTATATGCGTGGATTGATTTCGATAATAGCGGAACCTTTGATGTTGATGAGATGGTGACCAATGGTAGCGGAACGGGAGGAGCTATTGTTATTAATTCAGGCCTATCTAATAGTGCTCAAAGTCTATATTGGGGCTCGCTCACTGATCTCACCGCTAACGGCTATTATTTTTCCCGCATTCGTATTAGTTCATCACTCCTAACTACAACAGCAACCGGCAGTAATGAAGATAGCCGTTCTATGGGCTCTATTAATGCCGCGGGTGAAATTGAGGATTACCAAACTTGTGTCGGCTGTGTAGATGTTTTGGGTCATATATATGAGGATGTAAACGGCGACAGTGTGTTAACGGATAGTGTAGGTCTCAGCGGTATTCCTGTTTATCTTTATACTGATGATGGTGATGGGATTCCTAATGCTGCAGATGGTACGCCAACATATACCACGACAACCGATGCTAATGGTTATTACTATTTTCTTCAAATTCCAGGAGTGACTTATTTTGTCTCTCCTAATGCACCTTCATCGGGATCGATACTTTCAGAACAAACCTATACTCGAACGCTCAATGATACGGTTAATAATACTTATGTTGCTGGTTTTTGTGATGCTAATGGTGATGGAGTGGCAGATCTTAACCCTACCGCTGTTACTGGGAGTTGTTTTGGTGGCTGGGATGGCGATCAAGCAACAAATAATAGTAATGCTAATTTAGCGTTAAGGGAGCATATTTCTCGCATTGAATTTTCAGCGGATTCTGCTTCTGTTACCGCTGTAGATTTTGCATTTTCTTATAATGTCGTAACGAACACTAATAATAATGGGCAAGGATCTTTATCGCAATTTATCACTAATGCTAATGGCATTAGTGGCGCAAATAATATGCGGTTCGTACCTAGTGTGGTAGCGAATGATAGTGATCCCAGTAGTGATTGGTGGGTTGTTTCTCCAGCTACAACATTAGTAACGATTACGGGTGCCAATGGCGCTTCAACAACTATAGATGGTACCGCGTATAGCTTTAGTGATGGTATTACAGTTAGAGATACGAATGCTGGCAATGTAATGACAGCGCAAACGGTGGGTAGTAGCAATGGCTGTACGGCTGAATCAATGCCAGCGATTGAAAAACCTGAATTACAAATAGATATGCCAGTAACTGCTAGTCCTTATGCTGCCGAATTATTAATTATAAATGCTGACAATACGACAGTTCGAAATATTTCTTTTACTGGTGGATCGCTGGGGATAAATATTTATTCCGCAGGTATTACTGATACGTTAATAGAAAATAATATATTAGGTATCGATCCTGCTGGTAATGATGATTTAATTGGTGTTGATACCTGTGGTGCATCAATGGGTTGTGCAGGGATTGCGATTGCTCATCCAAGTAATAGTTCTTTAAATGGTGATACAGGTATTATTCGTAACAATGTAATTAAAACCGCTCATAATAATATTACTCTCAATAATTTAAATGGTCAGAATATAAGTCTATATTGGCAAATTATACATAATCATTTATTAGGCACAGTATCCTCTTCTGCTACTGCTTATAATAATCTATCTATTCGTTATGGTGTGCCTCGTTATTTGCAAGTCACTGGTAATATATTACGTAGTGCAACGGGAGATGCGATATATCAACGTAATACTTCAAATGTGGCCTTATTCCAGCAAGTTACTAGTAATGATATTCAAACGGCTGAAATTAATGGTATTCATATTCAAAGTGGTAACAGTTCACAGATCGAATGTAATCTTATTCATGATAATGGCGACTCTGGTGTATCCATTGACGGTAATACTAATGTTGATGGTTATTTGATTACTAAAAATAGTTTTGAAAATAATGAAAGTAATGCAGTGGACTTACATAATGGCGCAACAGGAGAGGGGGTTTCTCTCAATTCCACTTTATGTAATAACGATACAGGAACTGGGGCAAATAATAACTTAGCTCGGCCACAAATTAATCGAGCTTTTCTTGATGGTACTATTTTACGATTATTTGGTGATTATTGTGCAACGGGCGATTTTACTTTTGAAGTTTATAGCGCAAGTAGTGGAAACGGCGATTTAGGCTCTGATGGTTTAAATGCTGGTGAAGGGGTTTTATATCTTAATAGTGTTACTGCCGTGAGTGGTACTGATTTTGATCGAACCTTAACCGTTACTGGACTTACTGAAGGTGATTTTATTACTGCTTTAGCACAAAGAACTACAACTGGTGGGCTTGGTTTATTACAAGATAGTTCAGAGTTTAGTGCTAACGTTGAAATTGAAATTAATAATAAAGATTGGGGAGATGCTCCTGAATCTCTAGGGTATAACACGTTATATAGTAGTAATGGGCCAAGACATACCGTAACCAGTGATCCTATTTATCTTGGTAATATAGCACCGGACATAGAATTTGATGGTTTTGGTAATGGTATTGATAATAACGACAATGCAACTGATGATGAATCAACCAATATTGCTGACGAAGATGGTGTTAATGGCCCCGCTTACCTTAACGTGACCAATGCAAAAGTGACCTTAAATGTGGTTTGTAATGATCATAATGGCACTACTGATCTTGGTGGCATTGTTTACGCTTGGATGGATTTTAATAGTGATGGTGATTTTGTTGATAATGGCGAATTCGCAAAAGCTGGCTGTGATGATATGGATAATCTTAGTGATGGTAATACAACAATTTTATTTTCTGGAGTTCAAAATCCAGCTTCAATAAACACTAATATTTATACTCGATTACGAATCACTAATCAAAATTTAACAAGCAATGATTTTAATGGTGTGATTAGTAATGGTGAAATAGAAGATCATTATATTAAAGTCGAGTTATTATTTAGATTAAGTGGTTTTGTCTTTGAAGATAATGGGTTAGGTGCAGCTATTGCTCATGATGGTATTTTTGATAATAGTGAATCAGGGCTTGGTAATAAAACAGTTCGAGTGATATATAACGGTTCTGGCATTGGTAATTATGTTACTGGTGACATTATAACGAGTACCATAACTTCTGGTGATGGTAGCTATACCATTACTATTCCAGTTGAGCTCGCTGGTGAAGATCTTATTTTAGACGTTCTAAAAGAAGCAGCTTGGATTGATAGTAGTGAAGCTAATGTTACTGCAATGCCACAAGTGAATAATGTAAGCGTTACAGATAGTCAAATGAAAATAAATGCCGCAGCAGGAGATGATCTCGTTGGGCTGAATTTTGGTAAAGTTCGTGAACCGGTAATGGAGCCAGATAATTTTAGTTATATAGAGCCGGGTAAAGGGGTTTTACTTCAGCACAAATTCAAATCATACACACAAGGTATTATTGCGGTATCGACTATTAATGTTAATGAAGAGCCTAATACCAATAGTTGGAGTAAAGTTATATATAGAGATAATAATTGTAATGGTAAAATTGAAACAAATGAGAGACAAATTACGAATAATATTACTGTTTCAGAACAACAAGAAATTTGTTTATTAAGTAAAATATTTGTAAATATAGATGTACCTAATAACGCATTATATAAATATGATCTCATTGTTAATATGGTTTTAGATGATCATATCGGAACTGGACATAATATAACTCGACAACTTATTGATACTGATAATATTAAGACTTCATTTTTAAAAGCAGGAGAGTTGAAACTTACTAAAACAGTTAAAAATATCACACAAAACACGGCAGTTGCTGTAAGTAATGAAGCACAACCTGGTGATACTCTTGAATATAAAATTAAATTTGAAAATATTACGACAGGAACGATCAATGATATAAAGATAACTGACTCTATTCCTGAATATACTTTATTAAGTCAGCCAATAACGTGTGCAGATGGCAATATTCCTAATGGGCTATCTTGTTCTGTTATAACAAATAATGGAAGTAATTTGGCTGGTTTTAAAGGTGATTTTTATTGGGCTATATCAGATGGATTACGACCAGGTATGAGTGGGGAAGTCGTTTATTTTGTTGAAATAGAATAGATAAAATAATATTTTATCTTGTTGTTTTTGACTGTTTGGTTTTTAAATTGCGAAGAGTGAGGTTAAAACTAATACCAAAAAGCTAGCTGTTCTTCAATAAATTGAAGTCTTGATTACCATTACTTAATTCTTTCTTCTCGTGTTACTTTCTTGTTATACAAAAAATAGTCTAAAAATGAAAACCATTTTGAAATAATCATCATATGTTGCTTGTTTTATAATGATTTTTTTTTGGCATGAATGATGCTTTGTTATAGGCATGAGTTACAGAGGAAGTACATATGATAAATCGGTATTTATAAATAATATACAGGAAGTAAGGATATAGCATGTTTTATAAAAACGTAAAAAAAACAAGTCTAAATAGATTGTTGATTAGTGTTCTATTTATAACTTCAGTATTGTTTATTTATAAAAACATTTTTCATAAAAATGAAATAGAAAGAATTGTTTTAGTTGATGTTAACGTTAAAAATAAGGAATATTTTACTTTATCTGGTATAGAATATTTTGAAATAGATAGTCTTAAATTGATTAATGACAAATTAAAAGATAATAAATATGATGTGATTGATCTTGTTTCTCATGGCGAAAATGGTCAAATTATATTAGATGAAGAGATACTAACACTTGATAATATTGATAATCATAAGAAACAATTAAATTTTATTGGTGAGAAGTTATCTGCTTCTGGTCATATTAATATCTTGGGTTGTGATGTGGCAAAAAATGAGGATGGTAAAGCCTTAATTGATAAAATTGCAGAATATACAGGGGCATCTGTTGCCGCTTCAATTAATCCGACAGGAAATAAAATTAAAGGCGGTGATTGGGATTTAGAATATATTACACATCAAAAATCAAAACACTTATCCTCTCTTCCGACTATTTATGAAAATTACTCTGGCATTCTTTATGATCCGGCAACTTATGATCCATTAACTGTCGATACCGATCTTGATGGTGTTATGGATGCTGTTGATATTGATGATGATAATGATGGGATTTTAGATACAGAGGAAGGATTTAGTTGCGCTACTGTATTTAGTGAGTCATTTGAAGGTGCAAAAAGCGTTGCTTGGTTTGAAAGTGATCAAGGCAGTTTGAATAGTACGACAGGAGGTTCAGGATGGAATCAACTTGTGGGTACAGCAGATACATGGCAAGGCTCGTTTTCATTAAATGGTAGTGGTTATTGGCTTGGAGCTTTAAATGGCGTTCCCGCAACGTCAGATGGAGAGGTTTTCATGGCAATATATAATGGTTTTGTTGATGAATCAATTATTACGGAAGTCCCTGTATCTGAAGGTATTAATATTGGTGATAGTGTTGAAGTGAGCTTTATCCAAGTATTTGGTGGAGTTTTTGGCATAACCCCCATCAATACTCAAGCTCGTTTTCGTTGGACGATAGATGGAGTGCAATATTTATCTGATATATTAACTTATAATGGTAATAATTTAAAAGAATGGGAATCTGATTCATTTACATTTATTGCCACAACAACATCACCTAGTATTATATTAGATATCGTACCATTAGCTGCTACGGAAGGTAATTATTTAGCAATTGATGGGTTTGCTATAACAAATATAACTCAACCATGTATTAGTATAACGACAGATACTGATAATGATAGTATCCCTAATCATTTAGACTTAGATTCTGATGGCGATGGTATTCCTGATAATATCGAAGCGCAGACAACCACGAGTTATATTTCTCCTAATAATGATAATCTTGTAAATTACACAGCAAATAATGGTTTAAATACAGCTTATACTTCAACAAATGGGTTAACACCTGTTAATACAGATACAACAGATGAACCTGATTATTTAGATCTTGATTCAGATAATCAAGGTGGAAATGATACTGCCGAAGCGGGATTAACCTTATCTGGTACCGTAGGGACAAATGGCCTCGATAATAATTATGATAATGGCGATGATTTTGCAGATGTAAATGGTAGTTTTGATAATACCCAAGCTGATAATTTCCCTGATCTTGATGGGGATGTGAGCTCTGGAGGGGATGTAGATTGGCGGGATGCTTCAGTATTAGCTGATTATGGTGATGCTCCGGATGTTGGTGTTAGCGTGGGGGGAGGTGATTATCGGACTATCGCTAGTGATAACGGTCCATTCCATAGCGTAGTTTCAGGGGCAATTTTTATCGGTACGACTGCACCTGATGGTGAATTGGATGGAGCACAATCAACCAGTGCTGATGGCGATGACTTAGACGGAACTGATGACGAAGATTCTCTAGGCGTTACTCAACTCTATGAAACCAGTACAACTTTTTCTTATAACCAGTTAGTGAATAATTCATCAGGCTCTGATGCCTATTTATATGCATGGGTGGATTGGGACAATAGCGGTACGTTTGATAAAGATGAGTTTGTTGAAGGTGGTGTAAGTACAGGTGATCCAATCGTTATTCCGACTGGAAGTTCCAATGTTGGAACCTCTATGTTGTGGAGTACCTTACCTGCATTATCATCAATGGATGAATATTATTTACGTGTTCGAATCAGTGATCAAATTTTAACAGATAGTGCGACAGGAAGTGATGAAGATCCTCGTTCCTTTGGTAATGGTGGTGCGGGTGAAGTAGAAGATCAGATTTTAATCGCTGAAATTGAACCTACGCTTCCACAAGTTTATTGTGCGGTATCAAGTAATGCTGAAACGGGTGAGCAAATAACTCAGCTTGATGGTTATAACGATAACCCTGCTGATGGATTCTCGGGAACCAGTATTGTCGGTGACGAACTGTATTCGCAAGCAGGTAGCGGTCAACCATCGAAACGATTTGAATTGGAAATTTTAGCGCCTAACCAACAAATTACTTATCCAATTGGCATTGAGATAGAAATGCGACTCAGAAACCTAAATTCAGGGGATGGAGATGCACTATTTTGGATTACTGATCATACCAATATGAACGGAATATTGATCGGTGATAATGCGGTCTATTTAGGTGTAGATGCTCTTTGGAATGGATCTAATTCCACTGTTGCCAGTTATAGCCAATCACCTGTGACCGTGATGGGAAATTCTGCTGGTTTTATGACAACATCTTATAAACGTTATCGCTTAAAGATGTTTGTTCAAAGCGATAATAGCGTCACCATGCAAGCTATTACGATGAACGATGATGGTTCTATCATTGAAACATCGCCTGTTATTACTGGTGATCAAACCTTTGACCCGAATAATGGTATTTATTTTACGCATACTGGGCATAACAATGATCCCGCTTCTCAGCGACATATTTTTGGTGAAATAACTGTTGTTGCAACTAATGGATTAGCTTGTGACTATGGTGATGCACCTGATGCTAATGTGGGTACAACGCTAGGTGATTATAAAACCCGAGCTGCATCAAATGGACCATCTCACGCTATTGATGGCACAATTTATTTAGGAAGTACGGGTCCTGACAGTGAATCTGATGCCTTTGGTGATGGGACTGATACCAGCTTTGATGGTTCTGGTGATGATACGAAAGGGACAGTACCTGATGATGAAGATGCGATAGCGGGAACATTGAGTTTATCAGGCAGTGATTTAAGTTTTAATATTGCCTGTAATGATTTTAGTAGCGGCAGTGGTGATTTAGGCGCAACGGTTCATGCATGGGTTGATGCTAACAGTAATGGTGATTTTGAAGTTTCTGAATATACCTCAAGCACTTGTAATGATACATCAGCGACTGCAAATGGTACGGCATCACTCAGTTGGACGGGATTACAACGTGTCTCGGGTGACAGTTATATTCGTTTGAGAATTACTAATCACACCTTAACCGATGCTGATAACTTAGGCAGTGATGATCGCGCTTATGATTCGGTATCTAATGGTGAAGTAGAAGACCATCCAATTACGATTAATCCATTTATCTCTGGTTTTGTCTTTAATGATGATGGTAGTGGTGGCGGCACTATTACTAATGGTATACGTGATGGGACGGAAACGGGGCTAGGAGTTGCGGTTCCGATTATTGCTTATAATACGGCAACGACTGCTTGTTATGTGACGACATCAGATCCTACAACAGGCGCATATTTTATTGATTTACCGTCAGTTGGTACTTATAAAGTCTATGAAGCCGCAAATGAAATAGATTTGGTCTCTCCAACTTGTCCACCAATACCTGGTACACTAGATTCTGCGACCGGTACTTATATTAATGCCACTATCGGAGATCCAGCAACTTATGTATCAAGTTCAGCTAATATTGTCGAAGTTGTTGTTACCGCAGGATCTTCATCAACGGTCGATTTTGGCGATTTCGTTGTTAATTCGTTTGACACATGTTCGACATCAGCATATCTATCACAATCTGGCGAGTTAAATGCCGTAAACTTGGCTACTGGAGATGTTACGTTACTTGACCCTTCAGTGAGTCAAGGATCAACGCTGGGATATTCGATGCATTCTAATACATTAGCCGCAGTGCAAGGAACCAATACCCTAACAATTTTAGACAACGCTTATAATGTGTATTCATTACCAATATCAAATTCGACGATGCCAAGCCAAGCAAATAATGGTGATATTGATGATAATGGTATTCTGTATGCGCATAATGGCGGTAATTTCTATTTATTTGATACCAATCCAAACAGTGAAACCTATTTAACTCAAGTCGGAACCTTACCGACGACAAGTTTGAACTATGCTGACATCGCCTTTAATCCGCTCGATGGTCAGATATATGCCGTTTCGACTGCTAGTAATACGTTGTATCGTTTTGATCCTACAACAGGTACGAGAACCTCGTTAGGGGCACTTGCTGGTATTCCATCTGGACCATTTGGAGCGATGTATTTTGATGACCAAGGGTATTTTTATCTCTCAGAAAATCCAGTCCCTGGCCGCATTTATCGAGTTGATGTGTTAGATGGGTCAAAACCTGCGGGTAGTTATACTGCAACACTCTTTTCTCAAACAGGAAATGCTACTGTTGGCAATGATGGTGCCCGTTGCCGTTATGCACCGGTGCCATTAGATTGGGCTGACGCACCGACCTCAGATGGCTATTTCACTGAATTGGTAGAAGATGGACCTCGACATCAAACCGATATTGGTTTGCCATATTTAGGGGTAAATACTCCTGATAATGAGAATGATGGTCAGCCGACAGATGCTGCTGATGGTGATGATAATAATGGTTTGACGGCAGATGATGAAGATGGATTTATTCAACCGACAATAAATAATATTCTTGTTAGCGGTGATACGTTGTCGTTAACCGTCCCTGTTGTTACTTCTGGCAATGATACCTTATACGGCTGGATTGATTTTGATAGCAGCGGCACCTTTGATGCTGATGAAAGACAAACTATTAATGTTACTGCTTCTGGTAATGTGTTACTTAATTTTACGGTCCCTGTTGATGTACAAATTATAGATACCTATGTACGTTTACGGATTTGTTCTAGCGGTGAAGTTTGTGATACTCCAACAGGAAGTAGTGGTGATGGTGAAGTTGAGGATCATTTGATTTTACTTAAACCGTTAGGCGATCTTGCATTGATGCTTGCTCTCGATCCTGGTGTTAATGTTACGTTAGGTATTCCATTTAATGTCGTTGTTAGTGTTGAAAATATGGGAGCAACTATTGCTTATAACACTAAGGTGACGTTGCCTATACCAGTAGGATACAGCTTTGTTAAAGCTTATGCTGGTGATGGTGTTACAGAAATAACCACGTATGATCCATTAACGGGAGAATTAGATCTCGGTGCCATAGGGTTAGGGTTTGATGATTATGCGGTTATTCGTTTAGCACCTCAGTCACTTACGGCACCTGCCATTAATGCTGAAATTCTAGAAACTGGAATTACGGATACCGATTCTACTCCAAATAATGGTTTTGGTAATGGTGAAGATGATACCGATGTTGTCACACCTATTATTTCTAATGTCGTCCAACCGAATATCTGTGATGCACCTGTAGTTTTTGAAGGTGGAGATGCTTATCTAGCAGCGAATGGTGAATATATCGTCACGCCTAATACGACTAATCAACAAGGGTATTTATGGAGCTATGGGTATATCGATTTAAATCAACCCATGTATGCCGAACTGGCAGTGTATTTAGGTGATAGAACTTGTAATACTGGGTGTCCAAATGGCATTGAAAGTGGTGCTGATGGCATGACGTTTGTTCTATCTGCTGATTCACGAGATCTCAATGCTTTTGGTGCTTTTGGTGGTGGATTAGGGGTTGGTGATATTTTTGGTGCAACGCCTGTTTCACCATCGGTCGTGTTTGAGTTTGATACCTTTGATAATACGTATATTGGCGCGACAGATGATGCTGTGGGTGGGCAATATATAGACCATACAGCCGTTTATCTCAATGGTGATGTCTATACGCCTGACGCTGCTAATACCCTTATTCCTGCCACATCTGTTGCTGGAGGTGAGTTAGAAGATGGGCGTTATCATATTGCGCAATTTGAATGGGATCCTACAACCAATCAATTTACCTACTACATGGATGGCGTAATGGTGGGGCAGTTTACGCGTAATATTCGTAATGATATTGGTAATAACATGGTGCGGTTTGGTTTTACCGGCAGTACTGGTGATGGTTATAACCTTCAAAAAGGCTGTTTTACTAAAGCACCCAATGTGTTAGGGAGTGATTTAGGTGATGCACCTGATACGACGGTGAGTACTGGCACTAACAATTATACTACCACTTATGAAAATGATGGTGCTCAGCATGTACAGGCCGATAGTGATGATAATGGCTTGATCGATTTACGTATGGGTAATGAATGGGATGCTGATTTAGGTGATTTGCAGAATATTGGTGCGATAGCTGATGATAATAACAATTTTGATGATGAGGATGGTGTTTCAGTGGTGCTGTCGGCAACAAAAGGTGAGAATTTTGATATTGCAGTCAATGTTGTTGAAGATGCTGCGCGTACCAGTACAGGGCAACGGATATACGCCTGGCTTGATTTTAATTTAGATGGCGATTGGGATGATGCGGGTGAGCAAATTATTGCCGATACCAGTGCTGTAATAGGCAATAATAATTATAGTGTCTCGATCCCAGTGAGTGCTGTTGTTGGTTACAGTTATTTACGGGTTCGCTTATGCAGTGATGTTGGTTGTGATAGCCCCATTGGCTTAGCTAACGATGGTGAAGTCGAAGATTATCGCGTATTGATATCAGATCTGGTCGGAAATAATCAGTGTGATTTGATTGTACAAACACGTTTACCTGTTGCGGCAACAGACTATAGCTACAATTCATTGAATGTCACGGTCGATCCGATCACATTTACTGATATCGTTAATCCTATTGTTATTACAAATCAGATAAATATAGATAATATCAATGCGTTAGGGTTTAATCGAAGCAATGGCTTGATTTACGGTACCTTTACCGATATGTCACAAGCTGATCGGATTCATCATTTATTTGTAACGGATAAAACAGGCACCAGCTTTATTGATTTAGGTGACATTCGCGCTGAATCAGCAACAACCATTCGTCGCCTGCAAGATGGCGAAAGTTTTGATTTTTCAGCTGGTGATGCACTGCGTCATAGCGGATATAGCTCTACTTCTAAAGTGTTAAGTTCACCAACAGCGGGTGATGTCACCGCCGATGGTAATTACCTAATTGTATGGCGCACCTCTTGGGATTCATTGGTTAAGATTGATCTTAATACTCAGACATTTACGACGGTTCCGTTAGACATAGCAACCATGGGGGGATCGTATGGCGGTGGTTCAATAGATGTTGGTGCAGATTTGGCTATTAGTAGTCAGTCAGGGCTGGGCTATTTGGTTGATTTGATTGGCGATAATCTTTACACCGTGAATCTATCGACGGGGGCTGTTACAGCACAACCACTGACTTATTTTGGTGCAGAGCCAACCTTAGATACGAATGGCAAACTACAAGCGGGAGCCTTAGTTATTGATAACGCCATTAGTCTTTATGCAATGACAAATGGCGGTAATCATGATACCAACCAAGATGGTACCATCGATCTTAATGAGCGTGCGGTGGTTTATCGCATTAATGTAATGACGCAAGAGGTGGAGTACGTTACAGCATCAAATGAAGGTAGTTTGCAAGGTAATGACGGTGCAGGTTGTTATGATTCGACCGATTATGGTGATGCTGCGGTTAGTTATGGTTTAGTGAGCCATGGTTATTTAGATGCGGCATTAGATGGTACGGCAGATTTAGCCCTTGGCTCTCGTTGGGATCCTGAATTTACACAGTGGATCAGTGCCGATGCAACAGGGGATGATACCCATGGACAGGATGATGAAGATCTGAATATTCCTGCTCAAATTATTGTAGAAACCAGTACTACATTGCCGATTCAAGTGGTGGGTAATGGCTTTGTAAGCATTTGGGTTGATTTAAATAATGACGGTGATTTTGCTGATAGTAATGAATTGTTGATTAACGATCAGGCAGTTACGGCAGGTAATAATAATATAGCGATAACGTTAGATGCTGCCAGTGCCGAAGGCTTTAACGGTAATACCGTAATGCGAGTACGTTTATGTTCAGCTGCCAACAGTTGTAATACATTTGATGGTGCTGCCGTTGATGGTGAAGTCGAAGATCATTTATTTGAATTGCTCAATCGGATTGTTTTAAGTGGCGTGGTGTTTGAAGATAATGGTGTTAGTGGTGCAACGGCTGCGCATGATGGTATTCAAGAAGGCAGTGAAATTGGGTTAGGTAACTTTACCGTCACCGTTACCTTTAATGATACGGGGGTTACAGGGGTAACAACGGGGGAGGTGATCGCTACAGATATTACATCGGGTGATGGTAGCTATAAATTTATTCTTGGTGTTGATTTTTCAGGTAAAAACTTACTACTTGATGTCATTAAACAAGCGGATTGGATAGATATCAGTGAAGCTAATGTTACCGCTATTCCACAAGTGACCAGTACCAGCGTGATTGATAGCCAGATGACAGTAAATGCTAATGCGGGGGATGATATCAGTGGTCTTGATTTTGGTAAGGTACGTGAGCCAAGAATGGAGCCGGATAATTTCAGTGAAGTTGAGCCTGGTAAATCAGTGTTATTTCCACATAAATTTACCGCAGCGACTGCGGGTAGTGTGAACTTTTCCATTATTAATCCAGAAGCGGCTCCAGCTAATGATAGCTGGAATACTGTTCTTTATTTAGATAATGACTGTAATGGTGAAATCGATGGTGCAGATACACAAATAATTAATCCAGTTGCAGTGAATGGCAATACGGCGGTTTGTTTACTCAGTAAAGTGTTTGTGCCTGCGGATGCGCCATTGAATGCTCAATATCATTATGATATTGCTGCTGATATGATTTTTGCGGACAGTATAGGTACTGGACATGGTATTACGCGACAAGTGCTAGATAAAGACACCGTCAGAGCAACATTCCGTGGTGCTGGAGAGTTAAAGTTAGAGAAAACGGTACGTAATATTACTCAAGGAACGGCGGTAGGGATAAGTAATAATGGTCGCCCTGGAGATATATTAGAATACGTTATAACCTTTACTAACGTTGGAGATGGAGATTTAACGGAAGTGAGTATTTTTGATAGTACACCGAGTTATACTGAATTATCTCAAGCAATAGATTGTACCTCGGGTAGTGTACCAGCCTCGCTCACTTGTGCGCCCGTGACTGTAAATGGAATAAATGCAGTGGGGTATGAAGGTGAAGTGCGTTGGAATATGACTGGCTCTTTAGCTCCAGGTATTCAAGGATCTGTCATTTATTATATTGCGATTCAATAAAAGAAAGATATTGGTTTAGTTTTATTTTGCAATGTGATTTTAAATAATCATTCTTAATAATAAGTATATGGCAAAAGGGATACAGTTATTTTATATACATTAGTTAAGTTGGCGTTATTTATGCAATAGACCTTTTATGTTCATTGATGGATAAGTGACATGAAAAAGTCTATATATTCTTTGTTTATAATACAATTGATCTTGGGTTACTTTCTATTTAATAACAATAATAATGAACTGCCCTTAAAAACGGTTATTGTTGATCAAGAATTGATATCTAATGATTTCTTTAGTAATAATTCGTCACAGTATTTAAAAATGAAAGATATATCTGATTTTATTTTTCAATTAGAACAAAATCCACAATCACAAGTTATTGACTTTTGGGCTCATGGAATGGCAGGCCAAATTAAATTTGGTCGAGATATTATTACATTAGAAAATATCGAAAAATATAAAAGAGAGATAATAAAAATAGGCTCATTATTAGGTATTAATGGTGTTATTAATTTCTTAGGTTGTGATTTAGCAAAGGATGAAAAAGGGAAAAAATTATTATCAAAATTTGCCGAAATATCAAAGATTTCTGTACGAGCATCTATTGATAAAACAGGGCATAGCAGCCAAGGTGGTGATTGGGATCTAGAAATGACGTTTGGTTATCAAAAAACTGTATTTACACCATTATCTTGGTATTTTGATTATTCAGCTGTTTTAGCAGATACCGATGGTGATGGAGTTGATGATGCAATTGATATTGATGATGACAATGACGGTATTTTAGATACTGATGAAATAGTGTGTGAGGTTGATGTACCTCTTAATTTATCCGGTATTACAGCTGGCTTGCCGGATGAATCAAATACGCCGCTATTAACAACAATGTTTGATGGTGTCTTAAGTGGTACGAGCACAGGTTCACCAGAAGGAACAAATACAGGGCAAATAAGATTATCTGTGGCAGGAGGAGTTGGCGAACAGATGGTTTATACCATTACTTTTGTTGATCCAGTTAAGTTAATTCTATCTCAATCGGACAGTTTTTCTTGGTTTGATAGCTCAGATGAGTGGTCAGTCAGCGTTATCGGCGCAACTTTGTCAGTTTATAATCCTGCCATTACCCATGCCCGATTAGGTGGGACTTCACCAGAATTACAAAACATTGTTGGTGATAATACAAGTTCTGTTAGTTTTCAACCCTTAGCAACAGGTGGACACATTCCTGCAGTTGATTCTCAATGGTCTATTACGTCTAGTAATTTTGTTTCCAGCGTGACATTAACTTATTCTAATTCTAGTTTCCCAACAAATAGCTCTCCGATTAAATTACGTACAACTTGTGTGTCTGATGATGTTGATAATGATGGTATTTATAATCATATCGATTTGGACACTGATGGTGATGGTATCCCTGATAATATTGAAGCACAAACGACGGTTGGCTATTTGGCTCCTAATGTTGATGGTGTCGCAACGTATACAGCAAATAATGGTGTTAATAGTGCTTATATTGGTGGTTTAGCACCAGTAAATACTGATGGTATGGATGAGCCAGATTTTAGAGATTTAAATTCAGATAACCAAGGCGGCAATGACACTACCGAAGCGGGATTAACGTTATTGGGAAGTGTTGGCATTAATGGTTTACATAGCAATTTAGAATCAGCCGATGATTATTTGGACGTTAACGGTATTTTCGATAATACACAAACGGATAATTTCCTAGATACTGACAATGATGTCACAGGTTATGGTGATGTCGAATTTCGTGATGTTGTTGCCAGCTGTGATGTTTCAGGATTAGCAGGTGCAACAACAAAAACGGCTACCGAATTTGTCACTATCAATGGTACGCCGCTTCGAATTGATCACATTGCATCAGGTGGTAATGGGGTTGGATACAATGGTGGTCGTCAATCATATCAATATACGTCTTATTCATGTGGTGGGACATTTCCTTTTATGCATGTTAATGATGGTAGCAGCGGAGAATATTGTAATTATAAAGACTATCTAATTAGTAATGTAACGGGTAGTGGAGCACCGGCAGATCCTTATGTTATATGGTCATCACGTTATTGGGATCGTGATGGTAATAACCTGTTTGATAATAGTGATATTCGTATTGTGACGAAAATTACTTACATCAATGGAGACGAATTTTTCGATCAACAATATTGTGTTGACTCAGCAGATGGTTCAAATAGTTCAAGTATTGGTTTAGCGCAAGGGTTCGATACCTATTTAAATGGTGGTGATGCAGGTGCAGCATTTGCTATTCCATATAATTCAGCAAATTATCAACCAGAGACAGGGCCATATTCATTAGTCGGTGTAACCAAAAACTATAGTGCGACTGATCAATTTATGGGATATATGGAATTAGATAAGTCTTGGGATCGTTATTTTTCTGGACCATATTCCACTATGATTGGATCTAATTTAAATGCGGCACCATTTTTACTCGATAACACTTTAAATACTAATCCCGGCACCGATAATGGTATTGGAGTGCAATGGGGGCTTGGTGTTATTAATGATGCTTCTGTTCATTCTGTTCGTTTGTTATTTAGTACATTAGGTGGTGCGATTTTTCAGGCAAATGATTATGACTTAGGTGATGCACCTGATACCTCAACAGGTACAGGTTCTGGTGATTATCAAATAATTTACGACAATGGTGGAGCCGGACATGCGTTTAATGATACTGATGGTGACAGCCAAAACGACATTGTTTTAGGTCTCTTATGGGATAATGATGATGGAAATTTACAAAATATTGCAGCAACGGCTGATGACCTAGATGGTTCTGATGATGAGGATGGTGTGATATGGACTGATAGTTTTGTACGTGGAGGATCTGCCAATACATCAATAACGATAACAAAAGATCCTGAGTCAACACTGACTGGCTTAAGATTATATGCTTGGGCAGATTGGAATCAAGATGGCGATTGGGATGATACTGGCGAACAAGTAATCATTGATACCTCTGCTCTTTCGGGAACACAAAATTACCCTATCTCTATTCCAGCGACAGCATCTTTAGGTAATACCTACGTACGGGTTCGGGTTTGTTCTGATATTGATTGTAATTCTACTACAGGATTAGTCGATGATGGTGAAGTCGAAGATTATCTTATTTCAGTAATTGCGCCTCAAATTTCGGGTTTTATCTTTAATGATGATGGTAGTGGAGGCGGCTCGGCAACTAACGGGATTAAAGATGGTTCAGAAACAGGTCTTGGTGTAGCAGTTTCTGTTGTAGCTTACAACACAACAACAGGACTATGCTATGCAACTACATCTGATCCGACAACAGGAGCTTATACGATTACAGCAGGCATTGCTGGTACTTACAAAGTTTATGAAGCAATAAATGAAACCAATATAGCTTCACCAACCTGTCCTCCAACGGCCCCAACCTTAGATACGAATACGGGCAGTTATGTCGGAGGAACGATAGGGGATCCCTCTACTTTCCAATCCAGTAGTGCAAATATTGTCACTGTTACCGCAGGGGTGGTCACAAATGTTAATTTTGGCGATTTTGCGGTAAGTTCGTTTGATATCTGTTCGTCAGCTGCATATTTAACTCAAACTAGTGGTGGTGTTACTGAGCTTAATGCAGTGAATTTAGCGACAGGAAGTATTGATCTGTTAACTTCCCCTGTTATAGCAGGTAGTGCTGTTGGGTATTCAATGGTTACCAATACATTAGCGGGAATACAAGGAACAAGCACTCTTAATTTATTTGATAGTGCTTATAACACCTACTCGTTATCTATAACTAACTCAACCATGCCAAGCGGTTCTAACAATGGTGATATCGATGATAATGGGATTTTATATGCGCATAATGGTGGTAATTTCTATTTATTTGATACTAATCCAAACAGTGAAACCTATTTAACTCAAGTTGGAATTTTACCAACAACAAATTTAAATTATGCTGATATTGCGTTTAATCCAGTTGATGGTCAGATATATGCGGTATCGACCGCCAGTAATACGCTATATCGTTTTGATCCCACAACAGGAACAAGAACTTCATTGGGGGCTCTAGCTGGTATTCCGCCGGGTCCATTTGGTGCGATGTACTTTGATGACCAAGGGTATTTTTATATCTCTGAAAATCCATCCCCAGGTCGAATCTACCGTATAGATGTCTTAGATGGTTCAAAACCAACTGGTAGCTATACCGCAACACTATTCTCTCAAACCAATGCATCTGCATCAGGTAATGATGGTGCACGTTGCCGTTATGCACCAGTACCGCTAGATTGGGCTGACGCACCGACCTCAGATGGCTATTTCACTGAATTGGTAGAAGATGGACCTCGACATCAAACCGATATAGGTTTGCCATATTTAGGGGTAAATAGTCCTGATAATGAGAATGATGGTCAGCCAACAATGGCTGCTGATGGTGATGATACTAATGGGATTACACCCGATGACGAAGATGGATTTATTCAACCAACAATAAATACGATTCTTGTTAATGGCGATACTGTGTCGTTAACTGTGCCAGTGGTGACTTCAGGCAACGATAATTTATACGGGTGGGTTGATTTTGATAACAGTGGTACTTTTGATGCTGATGAAAAACAAACGGCTAACGTTATAGCTTCAGGTAATGCATTACTTAACTTCACCGTCCCTGTTGATGTACAAATTATGGATACCTATGTACGTTTACGTATTTGTTCTAGCGGTGAAGTTTGTGATACTCCAATAGGAAGTTCAGGTGATGGTGAAGTTGAAGATCATGTGATTTCATTAAAACCACCGGGGGATTTGGCATTAATGTTAGCGATGGATCCTAGTGTGAATGTAACCTTAGGTATTCCATTTAATGTCGTTGTTAGTGTTGAAAACATGGGTTCAACGGTAGCACTTAATACCAAAGTAACGCTTCCTATTCCGGCAGGGTACAGCTTTGTTAAAGCTTATGCTGGTGATGGTGTTACAGAAATAACCACGTATGATCCATTAACGGGAGAATTAGATCTCGGTGCCATAGGGTTAGGGTTTGATGATTATGCGGTTATTCGTTTAGCACCTCAGTCACTTACGGCACCTGCAATCAATGCCGAAATCATAGAAACCAGTATCAACGATAATGATTCAATCCCTAATAACGGTTTTGGTAATGGTGAAGATGATACCGACATAGTAACCCCTATTATTTCTAATACAGTCCAGCCTAATATTTGTGCAGCCCCCGTTGTATTTGAAGGCGGCGATGCTTATTTGGCTGCAAATGGTGAATATGTTGTAACCCCTAATACGACTAATCAACAAGGGTATTTGTGGAGCTATGGGTATATCGATTTAAATCAACCCATGTATGCCGAACTGGCAGTGTATTTAGGTGATAGAACTTGTAATACCGGGTGCCCAAATGGCATTGAAAGTGGTGCTGATGGCATGACGTTTGTTCTATCTGCTGATTCTCGAGATCTCAATGCTTTTGGGGCTTTTGGTGGTGGATTAGGGGTTGGTGATATTTTTGGTGCAACGCCTGTTTCACCATCGGTCGTGTTTGAGTTTGATACCTTTGATAATACGTATATTGGCGCGACAGATGATGCTGTGGGTGGGCAATATATAGACCATACAGCCGTTTATCTCAATGGTGATGTCTATACACCAGATGCTGCTAATACCCTTATTCCTGCTACGTCTGTTGCTGGGGGTGAGTTAGAAGATGGGCGTTATCATATTGCGCAATTTGAATGGGATCCTACAACCAATCAATTTACTTACTACATGGATGGCGTAATGGTGGGGCAGTTTACGCGTAATATTCGTAATGATATTGGTAATAACATGGTGCGGTTTGGTTTTACCGGCAGTACTGGTGATGGTTATAACCTTCAAAAAGGCTGTTTTACTAAAGCGCCCAATGTCTTAGGGAGTGATTTAGGTGATGCACCTGATACGACGGTTGGTATTGGAATAAATAACTACACTACCACTTATGAAAATGATGGTGCGGCACATGTACAAGCCGATAGTGATGATAATGGTTTTATCGACTTACGCATAGGTAATTTGTGGGATGCTGATTTAGGTGATTTGCAGAATATTGGTGCGATTGCTGATGATAATAACAATTTTGATGATGAAGATGGTGTGACGCTTGTACAATCAGCTACCAAAGGTGAAGACCTTGATATTACTGTTAATGTTGTTGAAGATGCGGCGCGCACCAGTACAGGACAACGTTTATATGCATGGCTTGATTTTAATCTTGATGGGGATTGGGATGATGCAGGCGAACAAATTATTTCTCAAGCTTCAGCATCAATAGGCAATAACAGTTTTAGTGTGCCAATACCTGCGAGTGCTGTTGTTGGTTACAGTTATTTACGGGTTCGCTTATGTAGTGATGTTGGTTGTGATAGCCCAGTCGGCTTAGCTAACGATGGTGAAGTCGAAGATTATCGCGTATTGATATCAGATCTTGTGGGCAATAATCAGTGTGATCTTATTGTACAAACACGCTTACCTGTTGCGGCAACAGATTATAGTTACAACTCTTTGAATGTGACGGTCGATCCGATTACTTTCACTGATATTGTTAATCCAATTAATATTACGAATCAAAGTAATATCGCAAATATTAATGCTCTGGGCTTTAACCGTATCAATGGTTTGATTTACGGTACCTTTACCGATATGTCCCAAACTGATCGAATTCATCATTTATTTGTGACAGATAAAACGGGTACCAGCTTTATTGATTTAGGTGAAATTCGCGCTGAATCAGCAACAACCATTCGTCGCCTGCAAGACGGCGAAAGTTTTGATTTTGTAGCCGGTGATGCACTGCGTCATAGCGGATATAGCTCTACTTCTAAAGTATTAAGTTCACCAACAGCGGGTGATGTCACCGCCGATGGTAATTACTTAATTGTATGGCGAACTGTATGGGATTCATTGGTTAAGATTGATCTTAATACACAGACATTTACGACAGTTCCGCTAGACATAGCAACCATGGGGGGATCGTACGGCGGTGGTTCAATAGATGTTGGTGCAGATTTAGCTATCAGTAGTCAGTCGGGGCTGGGTTATTTGGTCGATCTCAATGGCGATAACCTTTATACCGTGAATCTATCTACGGGGGCTGTTACAGCACAACCACTGACTTATTTTGGTGTAGAGCCAACCTTAGATACCAATGGCAAACTACAAGCGGGAGCCTTAGTTATTGATAACGCCATTAGTCTTTATGCAATGACAAATGGCGGTAATCATGATACCAACCAAGATGGTACCATCGATCTTAATGAGCGTGCGGTGGTTTATCGCATTAATGTAATGACGCAAGAGGTGGAATACGTTACAGCATCCAATGAAGGTAGTTTGCAAGGGAACGACGGTGCAGGTTGTTATGATTCGACGGATTATGGTGATGCTGCGGTTAGTTATGGTTTAGTGAGCCATGGTTATTTAGATGCGGCATTAGATGGTACGGCAGATTTAGCCCTAGGCTCTCGTTGGGATCCTGAATTTGCACAATGGATAAGCGCCGATGCAACAGGGGACGATACCCATGGTCAGGATGATGAAGATCTGAATATTCCTGCTCAAATTATTGTAGAAACCAGCACTACATTGCCGATTCAAGTGGTGGGTAATGGCTTTGTAAGCATTTGGGTTGATTTAAATAATGACGGTGATTTTGCTGATAGTAATGAATTGTTAATTAACGATCAGGCAGTTACGGCAGGAAATAACAATATAGCCATAACGTTAGATGCTGCCAGTGCTGAAGGGTTTAACGGTAATACTGTGATGCGAGTACGTTTATGTTCAGCTGCCAACAGTTGTAATACATTTGATGGTGCAGCCGTTGATGGTGAAGTCGAAGATCATTTATTTGAATTACTCAATCGGATTGTTTTAAGTGGCGTGGTGTTTGAAGATAATGGTGTTGGTGGTGCAACGGCTGCGCATGATGGTATACAAGAAGGCAGTGAAATTGGGTTAGGTAACTTTACCGTCACTGTTACCTTTAATGATACGGGGGTTACAGGAGTGACAACGGGGGAGGTGATAGCCACCGATATTACGTCGGGCGATGGTAGCTATAAATTTATTCTTGGTGTTGATTTTTCAGGTAAAAACTTACTACTTGATGTCATTAAACAAGCGAATTGGATAGATATCAGTGAAGCTAATATTACCGCTATTCCACAAGTGACCAGTAGCAGCGTGATTGATAGCCAGATGACCGTTAACGCCAGTGCGGGGGATGATATCAGTGGTCTTGATTTTGGTAAGGTACGTGAGCCAAGAATGGAGCCTGATAATTTTAGTGAAGTTGAACCCGGAAAAGCAGTGTTATTCCCACATAAGTTTACCGCAGCGACGCCTGGTAGTGTGAACTTCTCCATCATAAATCCAGAAATTGCTCCAGCAAATGACGGCTGGAATACTGTTCTTTATTTAGATAATAACTGTAATGGTGAAATAGATGGTGTTGATGCTCAAGTTGTTAATCCGACAGTAACAAATCAAAATACACTAGTATGTTTACTTAGTAAGGTGTTTGTGCCTGCGGATGCGCCATTGAATGCTCAATATCATTATGATATTGCTGCTGATATGATTTTTGCGGACAGTACAGGTACTGGACATGGTATTACGCGACAAGTGCTAGATAAAGACACCGTCAGAGCAACATTCCGTGGTGCTGGAGAGTTAAAGTTAGATAAAACGGTACGTAATATTACTCAAGGAACGGCGGAAGGGATAAGTAATAATGGTCGTCCTGGGGATATATTGGAATACGTTATAACCTTTACTAACGTTGGAGATGGAAATTTAACGGAAGTGAGTATTTTTGATAGTACACCAAGTTATACAGAACTATCTCAAGCTATAGATTGTACCTCGGGTAGTGTACCAGCCTCGCTCATTTGTGCGCCTGTGACTATAAATGGAACAAATGCTGTGGGGTATAAAGGTGAAGTGCGTTGGAATATGACGGGCTCTTTATCTCCAGGAGATCAAGGAACCACTATTTATTTAATAAAAATAAAATAATATTGTCATTGACTAATATTTTAGGAAAGAACCATTCGATAAAATATCGGCATGGTTCTTTTTTATATTGATAAGTTTAGTATTTATCAATTGTAAAACATTTGTTCTTTAATTAAGAATTAAGCAATAATTTATTCATCACAGTAATGTTTGATAATTATTTTACGTAATAAATTGATGTTGAATATACTTCAAATCAATTTGTTATTTGTGTGATATGCGCTATAGCATATAAAAAACATTTAAAAAATTATTCCATGGTTAGATAGTTATAACGTTATATATTTAAGTTAGATCTGTTTTATTTTGCATTTAAATAATGATTCGCAAAATTAAAATTAATTTTCCATTTTGCTTTTAAAATAAACCAACTTGTTTAACCTATTGTTTTTTTTATTATGTAAAGATGATTATTGTTGGCATGCTTATCGCATTAGTTATATTTCACGGATCATAAAAGATGAGGTGTAATATGAAGAATTTATTATTGATAGTGATTGGCTGTTTGATGATGTCTTTTTCTGTTTATGCGGAAGATGATAACTTATTAGTAAGTAAAATGGATGCATATATAGTTGAAGTAAATAACAAAGGAGAAGAAAAATTAGTAAAAGCAGAGAAAGCAGTACCAAAAGATAAAATCGAATATAAGTTAACGTATACAAATAATAGCGAAAAGCCTTTGAATGGCTTAATTATCACAGGACCAATTCCTGAAAATACTTTTTATATTGCCAATACAAGTAACACAAAAATCAAATCGAATTTTTTAGTTAGTATTGATGGAGGTAAAACATTTGAAAAAGAGCCAGTGAAACGCGAAATAATGAAAGATGGGAAAAAAGTTGAAATTATTATTCCACCTGAGAAATATACCGCTGTTCGCTGGATACCATTAACGCCTATTAATGCTAAGGAAAAACAAGTTTTTGCTTATCGCATCGAAGTTGAATAAACGTTAAGTAAATGTACCGCCCTACGCTTTTGCAAGGGTATTTATACACATCTAAGTAATTAAATTAATGACCTTAAAAGGTAACCACTTTATGAATACGCATTTAAAACCTATAAGTGTATGGGTTGCAGCGGGGCTCATAACGGTAGGTGCAGGTTTACTATCTAGCCAAGCCCTTGCAGCTACTGCCGCCGGAACCGATATAAAAAACTTAGCAACAGTAACCTATGAAGATGAGTCAGGAAATAGTTACACCGCAACATCTAATGAAGCGATTGTAACTGTGGCTCAGATTTATAGTGCAACGATTGAGCAAGATCTCAATACTACTGGTTCTCCAGGTCAAACGGTATATTTGCCTCATGTATTAACCAATACCGGTAATGGTGCTGATACTTATACATTGACATTCGCGCAGAATCTACCAGGAACAGATACACGAGGAACGGATACGATTGATGCGACAACATTGAAACTCTTTAATGATGCTAATAATAATGGTCAACCAGATGCGGGTGAAACAGAATTTACTTCTGGTGATACCGTCACCTTGAATGCTGGTGAACAAATGAACTTAATGCTTGCCGCTGCGGTTCCTACAACGGCGGTTCCTGGTGATACACTTGGTGTGACATTAGAAGCTGAAGCTCATGATGGTACAGCTGCTCCTATTGATGGCTCGGTTACTGATATTGGTGATAACAATGATGCTTTACCTGATACTAACGCATCATTAATTACAGTAACAAATGATGCTGTGGTGAATATTACTAAATCAGCGACACATTTAGAGAATGTTGGTACGGAAACCGCTTTAGGTATTGATTTAGATGGTGATGGTGGTACTGATCGAGAGCTGAGTTTAATTCGTTATACAGTAACAGTGTCAAATACAGGTAATACAGACGCTAAAGATGTCACTATTTTTGATGGTATTCCTGATGGAACCATATATGTAGCGAGTAGTACTGGTGGCTTGTATGACGCATCAAGCAGTGGTTTGTTAACTGTTAATGGTGATACGCCTATTAATTTTGCTGCTAATTTAGTGGATGAATCTACACATGGTGTTGATTTAGACCAAGATGGTACTAATGATACTGCGGAAAATCAAATTGATGGTGGACTAGATCTCAATAGTAATGGCTTGACAACCGATACTGCAGTACCTGGCGTATATGCTATAGATAGTCAATTAGCTTCTAATACAACCATTTCAATGACTTTTTATGTAGCGTACTCTCCAGAAACAATGGAAGGTGATACTGAAATTGGCAACGTCGCTTATTCATGTTCAGATCTTAATGGTGATGGTGATTACGATGATGCTGGTGAATGTAATGATCCGAACCCTACAACAGCAGGTCCCGATCCATCAAACCCAACCACAACAACCACTACAACGACTACTGGTGTAGGTATTATTGATACTGGTACTGAAACAGGTACATCAGGCGGTGGTGATTCTGATGGTACTGATAATAATATTCAGACAGTAGATACTGCTGCGGCTGGTAGTGAAGTGTTCTTCTATAACAAGATCATTAATAACGGTAATACTACCGATAGCTTTGATCTTTCAACTGTAAATGTTAGTTTCCCAACAGGAACAACATTTGAATATTGGAATGCTGATGGTACAGCGCAACTTGTTGATACTAATGGTAATGTTACTCCAGATAGTGGTCCTATTGATCCTTCAACATGTACAGATGCCGCTGTAACTATCGATGGTATTACTGTCAATTGTAATGAGACATTGTTCCGTGTCGTTGCCAATCTGCCATCAGATGCTGCTGATTCTCCAACACCATTTGAAGCAACAACAACGGCTACTTCTTTTAATGATGCAACTAAAACGGATAGTAAAACTGAGCGTTTAGATAATATTACAGGTCCTACTGTTGATATTGCTAATACGCCAATTACTACCATTGACCCTGCCGTAGATGTCGATCCTGTACTTCTTGCGGGTGGCGTTCTTACTAGCGCAGATGTAGCAACTGTCTTTAATGATGAGCCTTTAGGTTCAACAGTTATAGCACCTATTTATATTGCTAATGAAGGCGGTAGTTCAGATTCATTCCTATTAAGTGCAGAAGGTAGTTATAACGGCGCAAGTTGGGAAACAGCATTACCAACTGGCTGGACTGTAGTATTCAAGCATAATGGTATTGATACTGATGCAGATGGTACGGTAGATATTGCTGCGACAGGCAATGTTATTACATCGACACCAACTATTCCTGCTGGCGCTGTATTATGGGTAAATGCTGAAATTACTATTCCATCGGATCCAACTCAAGCTTTAGCTGACAGTGATCAAACGGCAGCGATTGATGCTAATAGTGATGGTGATATGGATTATATCATTTCACTTGTTGCTACCTCAGACGCATCTAATGCATCTAACCGTAAGGTTGAAGCATTTGATGTCGTAACTGATGCAAGCATTGATATTACGCCTGCATCATTAAGCAATCAAATCGAACCAGGTGGTAGTGTTACTTATGACCACACGCTAGGTAATAATGGTAATACAACTGAGACTGTTGATTTAAGTTCAGGTAATAATATGACTGGATTTAATAATACAATTACGATTGATACTGATGGTGACGGTACGCCTGATACTGAAGTTGGTAACTTATGTGATGCTCCTGTCACAACACCAATTATTGTACAGCAAGCGGATGGTTCTACTGCAAATGTAGAAGTAACGTGTGATGCGACAGATGGTACAGATACGGTTCCATCGTTAACACTAGAACCAGGTGAAACCATTCCAATGGAAGTGACCGTATTTGCACCAACAGATGCAACATCTGGTACAAATAACCTAACAACAATTACTGCTGTATCAACAACAGATCCAACAGTGACAGCTCAAGGTCAAGATAACTCTGAGGTTGTTAAAGGTCAGGTCCGTCTTTATAAGTATGCTGATTTAGATACTGATTGTGATGGTGTGGCTGATACAGATAAGACCTTCTTAAAAGAGCAAACAACGAATGTTGAACCTGGACAGTGTGTTGTTTGGAAACTGATTGCTGTTAATGAAGGTACATCAGATGCGCTAAATACTGTTATTACAGACCAATTAACTGAGTACTCTCAATTCCATGCGGGTGGTAGCTTAGTAAGTTGTCGTAATACAACAGATGCTGGTGCTGTTGTAGCATTAGCTGACGCAACATATCCTTTACAATCAGATGACTTAGGTCCTTTATGTAATCCTGATGGTACAACGGGTACTGATGTTACTGGTGCAGTAAGTGGTAACACAGTGACCTTTACAGTAGGAACTCTTGTTCCTGGTGATAAAGCTGTCGGTGATTTCGTAGTAAAAATTGATTAAATCTAACCTAGCCTCCTTACATTAGTAGGGGGGCTTATTGAGCTTATTTAAATAATATATTTAGATATCATTCAATCAAGTAAGTTCAATAAGCCTATATCCATATCTTTGAATTATTAGCCTTTGGAGAGTGCTTATGGCCCTCTTAGATGTAATAACTAAAATGAAGTACTTAATTATTTTTATATTATTGAGCGTAAGTTCAACCGTTTTTGGATTGACAGATGCGGGTACAAAAATAATGAACCAGGCCATCATGACATATTTTGACTCGATTACGGGAGAGAATATTCGTGTACTTTCGAATATATCCCATATTAAAGTTGAAAAAATATATGATGTTTCATTATCTCCTGAAACATCAGATGATAATCAAACAGAGAAAAATGTTGCTCCTGGATCAATACTTAGTATCCCTCATACCGTGACTAATATTGGTAATATCAAAGATGGTTATATTATTAATATTAATAATCTTGATGATGATAATGGTGATCTAACTTCTCCTGGTGAAGATAATATTAAAGTTTATTTTGATACTAATGGAAATGGTATTCATGATCCTGGCGAACCAGAACTTAATAAAAATAGTAATAATGAATATTTTATTGAACAATTAAAACCAGGTGAATCTATTAATTTGGTTTATACAGTAGAAATCCCAACAATAGATAAAAATAATGATTTTTACGATTTATCTACAGTTGTTACATCAATCAGTGAACCTTCAGTTATAAAAACAAGCATGACTAAAATTACAGTGTTTGATGGACCTGTTGTTAATTTAACTATTGAAAATTCGCCAATTTGCCAACAACAAATAACATCACTTTCTGAGATTGATTTTAGAGTAAATTATACGAGTGTTGGTCGAACTAAGCCTGAGTCATCAGCCAAACCTTATGATATTTTTATTCAGTCTAAAACAACAGGCACGCAAGTTAAAGTTAGCCATACGGGAGTATTAATTACAGTAACGCTGCCTGCTAATATTTCGTTATTACAAGATAAAATTATTAATGGAAAACCAGCACAAGATCATTCACCTATAACATTAGTTTCTCCTGAATTTAATTTTGATGGTGGTATTGTATTAGTTGGAATTAATAATAATTTTGTTTTTGAACAAGATGATCATGATTTAGATTGGTATGAATATAGCTCTTGGGATGGTTTGGGTAATGTAGCAAAAATGGGTTTTTTAGTTAAGCCTGACTATATGAAGCCAAATGCATCAGGCCATTTCACTTATTATGCTCAAGTTAATGACGTACGTGGAACCGAACCCTTTAAAATATATAGTGAAGCTGAAGTAAATTTATCATCAACAACAGATAATATATCTAGAAGTGGTGAAGTCTGTAATACCTTAGTTGGTAAAGAAGAAGACAATTTAATTGATTTCGAGCTTCTTGACGATAAGGTATTAGATCCAAATAGTGAATTTACAATTTTATACAGTAATCATGAACATTTTATTCCTACAAATTATTATTATCATGCAAGTTCAGCTGGTTTTGATTCACAATTTGATGGTATCCATGCTCAAATAATTCTTCCTCAGGGAAACGAGCATGCTTCAACCATTGATATTATTGGTCCAGCTTCGTCTAATTATCCGGTAACATTACGTTCGACTCAAGGTGATTACTTCCATTGGATTTTTGCCGAAACAGGACCTAATACGGGGATTTTTAGAAGTGTTATTCCTGTTCATGCCGTATCACCAAAGGATAACTATATTCGTTCAAGTACTAATCACTGTTTAGAAGAAATTTCAATTCCATGGCGTACAGGTGAAATAACACGCCAAGAATTATTATCTAATATTGATAAGACTATTAATTTCAGCGGTTTTAATCTTAATGGCTCGACTACTGATGACTGTGAAATTCAATCCAATCCTAATGATGAATTAGTGATTGAAGTATTTGATCCTCAAAATAGTAATAAGATAATTCTGACGGATTTAGCTTATATAAGCCCTCAATTTGTAGTATTTGATGCAACCAATTTTAATGGTATTGAAAATGCGGTAGTGAAGTTTTATCAGACAGAAAATAATGTAGCACCAACAGCTAAAGTACGAGTGCCAAACGTTGATGGTTTAGTCCCTGTTGCTGAAGCGATCTCAGATGCTGATGGTCGTGTATTATTTCCTAAATTAGCCCCTATTAATGGTGACCAATATTATATTTCAGTCGAGCCACCACAAACACATGTTTGGCCTTCGGCTTATACGACTTTAGATAATTTTAATATTCATAATGTAACCCCTGCCTCATATGGTTCATATGGTAATGAAGATCTTGAAAATTCAGGTTTATTTCCAATTACGATCAGAGATCGTGCTGAGACCTTTGACATACCTTTAGATCCTAAAAGTTTAGATCGTAGGTTAACAATTCAAAAAGATGCAGATAAAGATAATGCTGAAATTGGCAGTTTCGTTAAATACTCTGTAACGATCAAAAATAACTTACCGGATAGCCAATTATTTAATGCACAAGTTTATGATTCAATGCCATATGGTTTTAAGTATATGGAAGGCAGTACTCGATTAAATGATCAGCCATATAAAGAGCCAGTACGGATTGATACTTATACTTATCGTTTTGATATTGGAACATTAAGTGGAAGCACACAACCACCTGAAAATGGTACATATAAATTAACCTATGTTCTTCAATTAACGGCTGGTGCGGTAGATTCTGATGGTATTAATTCTGTTTATGTTGATGCCGTTACTTTTGGTGGAAGTGATGATGATCGTATAACTTCTAATGTTGATAAATATCAGGTTAAAGTTACGCAAACAGGAGTGATGTCAGAGAGAGGGATTATTTTCGGAAAGGTATTTGTCGATGCACAGTGCAACGATATTATGAAAAATCAGATATGGCCAGTTGGTGGAGTAAAAATATATTTAGAAACCGGTGATTATGTTATCACTGATGAAAATGGTCAATATTCAATGTTTGGTGTTAAACCTGGCAATCATGTTATGAAGGTTGATAAACAAACACTGCCTTTAGGTATTGAATTAGAGCCGATAGATACACGTAATGCAGGAAAAGGTGATTCTCGATTTGTTGATATAAGACGCGGTGAAATGCATCGGGCTGATTTTGTTGCACCATGTCCGACAGAAAATCAAGATGCGGTTTATCAAGAATTGAAAGAAAGAAATACTAATATTAACGGTGATTGGCTCTTTAAAACTTCTGAGAAGTTTAAAGGGTTGCAATATGACGCTAAACCAAAAGCATTAAAAACCGGAGAGTTACAGTCTGGGGTTATTAGTGGGCCTTCAACAGCATCTGATAATAGTTCTAAAGTGGTAACAGCAGGCTCAACGTCTTCTTTGACCATGTTTAAAGGTTATGCGTTAGAGTCACGTAAAGGCAGTGAAGCAGATCTTGCGACAATGATTAAGCTATACCCCAAATCAGTACAAGATGAAGCATACATTTATCCCAATAGCGATAAATCATCATCAATTCGATTTGGTTTTAGTGACTCAAAAGATAAGCTTAAAGCATTAAGAAAAGCCTTATCACTTAATAATATTGATACTGAGATTGTTCCTACGGCATACAATAATATACCGAAAGATGCGAAATTTAGGATCGATAACGTATTGCAAGATGTTATCCCATTACCTGAAGATGAAGCAAAAAATATCACTCGAGCAGAAGCTGAATCAGGCGCATGGTATTGGCCAACAAATGATTATAGTTATGACGGACGTTTTATTGCAGTAATTAGAGGGGATGTTGAGCCAACCTTGTATGTTAATGGTCGAGTGATCAGTATTGATCAACTGGGTGAACGTATTATTAATAAACGTGAGAATGCTCAGATTGTTGGTTGGTATGGAGTACCACTAGAAGATGGCGATAATGTTGTTGAAATCAAAACAGTTGATCCATTTGGAAATGAGCGTTTAGTTTTAGGCAAAACGTTCTCTCATCCTAAGTCTGCAAAACGTATTAGTGTTGTTGCTGATGGTGATGTATTACGTGCCGATGGTGGTCGTTCTGTTATTCCCGTAATTATTAAATTATATGATGAAAACAATAACTTAGCACGTGGTACTTATTTTGTAACCTTAGATACAGATCAGGGCGATACTTGGCTAGACCCTGATATTCAAGAGAATGAAACGGGTCATCAGGTTCGTGTTATTAATGGTGAGAAAACCGTTTATTTACGCAGTACTGAAAATACGGGTCAAGTTAATATTCAGGCTTCAGTAGAAGATTTCTCTGACAAGATAAAGCTTTATCAAATTGCAGCTAAACGACCACTTTTTGTCTCTGGTATTTTAAATTATACCGGGCGTTATGGTCGTTTTAGTGGCGAACAGCCGCCAGCTCAGATCGACGGTTATGAAAATAAAAGTTACAGTCATGATGAAAGAGCGGCAGCCTTTATTAAAGGTAATATTAAAGGTGGCATGCATTTAACGCTAAGTTATGACAGTGATAAATCAGATGAAGAGTTTTATCGGGAGATTTCACCTGACAGTTACTATCCAATCCCTGGTGATGCGAGTATTAAAGGTTATGATGCTCGCAGTACAAGTAAACTTTATGTGAAGCTTGAGAAAGAACGTCATTTTGCAATGTGGGGTGACTATAGTACTGCTGATGGAACTGATGAATCAGATATTGGTCGTACGAGCCAGATCCTTAATGGCTTTAACAGCATGTATAACGATGGCAAAGTAACGGCACAATTATATGGGGCTCGCCCAGAAGATTTACATAAAGTGGTTGAGTTTAATGGTAACGGTACTGCAATGTTCTACAGTATTGGCGATACCCGTATTGTTCGTCATTCAGATACAGTAACGTTAGTTACTTATGATAGAAATAATACCGGCCTTGTTTTAAGTCAAAAATTATTATCTCGTTATATCGATTATACCATTGATTATTTTACGGGTGATATGCGTTTTAATCGTGTAATTCCAACCTATGATCCTGATCTTAATCCGATTAAAGTACGAGTTGCCTATGATGTTGATGGTGACGGTGATGCTTATACTGTCGCTGGGGCAAGACTCTCATATTTATTTACACCTTATTTACTTGCCGGTATTAGTTATGAATATAACGATAATAATATTGAAGGTTATGATATTGGCAGCATTTGGGTTAATTATGACTTTGATAGTAAAACGCAAGTAACTGCATCAGCAGCAACGATGTCTCATAAAGGAAATGAAAGTGCCGATACACTAACAACGGCAACAGAGACTGATGGAAAAATTAAAGATGGTATGGCTTATAAACTGCGCATTAATCGTGACTGGAATGCTCAAGCAGCCACTGAACTTGAATATGTTTATGCAGAGGAAGGCTTTACCAATACGACCGGAGGAGTAACCCCTGCACGTCAAGAACTTCGTCTTCGCCATCGTCAGAAATTGACAGGCTTAATGAATTTAAACATTGAAGCTAGCCATTCTGAATCTCTTGTTCATACCGAAAAGCAGCAGACTATTGGCGCAACGGTAGATACTAAGATCTTAGGATCTCAGTGGACAACACGTTTAGGCTCTCGTTATATAAAAAATGAAACCGAAACCGATTCAGAGGAATATACCACAGCGATTGTAGGTCTTGGTCGTACATTCAGTTTATGGGGACGTCCTGGTCGAGTAGATACCGAATATGAACAGAGTTTTGGTCATGATAGTAAGCGTCGTTTTAACGTAAAAGCTGATTGGAAGGTTCATAAGCAAGCGAGCATATATACTCAATATGAATATATCGATTCTTTAAGTGGTATTAGCAATTTAGGCAGTGGCGCAACAAGCCTGTTTACTGCTGGTATTGATGTTGATTGGCTTCATGGCGGTAGTACTTTCAATGAATTTAGACAAAGAGGGGCGTCTGATGGTCGTAGTCTTGAGCTAGCAAATGGTTATCGTGGTCGTTTCGAAGTAATACCGGGTATCAGTGTTGACCCTGCGATTGAATATGTGGAAGTTATTGAAGGCGAAGGGACATCTGGTGTTGCAGTATCTTTAGGTCTTGCTGATATACGTAATCCAAATTATAAAACCACAGGGCGTATAGAGTATCGTCATGGTGATTCTGAAGATTATTATGGAATATTGGGCGCTTGGGTGACACGTTTAAGCCAAGATTGGAGTGGTTTAGTACGTGAAGAATACCGTTATATTGATAAAGAAAATGCGCAAAATACTTGGAGTAATCACTTTAGTTTAGGTTTTGCTTACCGCCCAAGATTAACCAATCGCTATCATATGCTAGGTGCATACGAGTGGAAAACGGAACGTAATGACAGTACTCGTTCTGCACATATCTTATCGACTCATCAGAATTATCAATTATCACCAGATTGGACATTATCAGGACGTGTTGGCCTGAAGTGGGAAGATTTTACTGAGTATGAGCAAGATTATAATTCTGTAGCAACAATTATTGATGGTCGTGTAATTTATTATATTAATCGACGTTGGGATCTTGATGTGCATGCAGGCATGTTAGGAACTGATTGGTTCGATAGCCGTCGGTATTCATTTGGTGTCGGTTTGAATTATCTGGTAATGAAAAATCTGCGTGCTGGTATTGGTTATAACGTAATTGGTTTTGATGATGATGACCTCGATCCACAAGGTTATAACTTACAAGGTTTTTACTTTGAAATGATGTTTAAACTTGATGAAGACTTATTTGGTTGGTTAAGCGAATAGCGGTGAGGAATGTAATCATGAAATTATTAACAACTTCTTTCTTATTTTTAAGTGTAGGGATTTCAGGCTGTGTTTCTAATCAAGCTATCTATGCCGATTATGGTGATCTCGCTTGTGGCCAGACGACGACGGTTGTTGAAGGACATTATTGGCCAACTGTTGTCAATTTTGATTTTGATACTAAATCATTAGATAAAGCGCAGCAGCGAGAACTCGATAAAGCGGCACAATTGTTAATAATGAATCCTACATTAAATATTGCCGTCATTGGCTCTGCTGATTATTCAGGAAAAACGGGTTATAACGATAAATTAGCAAAAGCAAGGGCCGTTGTTGTTGCGCGTTATTTAGAACAACAAGGCGTCTCTTCTCATCGAATAATAACGTTAGGTACGGGATCGAGAGAACCATTTATTATTTCTAATAATAAAACAGAAAACCGAGTAAATCGTCGCACGCAACTTATTCTTTTAGGCGCTGATTTTAATCCGGTTAGCATGCAATATAATTCAGTGGCTAGTCATTCTAGTGCAAAATAGGGAAAGGGGGAGCGTCATATGAATGTCTTCAAGGGAATCGCCAAAATAGGTATAACCGTTGTTGCTAGTGCTAGCTTCGCTGTAATGGCTTTAACTGAATCTGGTACAGTAATTAAAAATCAAGCTGGTGCTACATACCGGGATAGTGCCAATGTTTTACGTAGCACAACATCTAATTTAGTTGAGACCCTTGTTCAGCCTGTTGCGGCGCTTACTTTGATTAATGATCAATCTAAGTTAGGTGCCCCTGGTCGAACAGTGACATTTAATCATGTGCTAACTAATACGGGTAATAATACAGATTCCTTCGCTCTCGATATTGTTTTACCTGCCTCTGTGATTAGTTCTGCCACTATTTATCCTGATGAAAATAATGATGGTATTGCAGATCCTGGCTCATCACCGATTACATCAGGATCTATTATTGGACCACTAGCTGCCGGTGAAAGTTTTGAATTTGTTATTGTGGCTGATATTGATGCAGCGGCGACTATTAACGCTTCAGGTTCCCTAACGGTTACAGCAACGAGCCAAGCCGTAAGCGTTGATGGTATTTCTGTTGCAAATGGCGCGGTGGGTACACAGACAAATACAGATATAGTAACGGCAACAAATTTACCTATTGTTGAAATATCTAAAGCATTAAGTAGTAATGTTGGTGCATCGCCAAGTGGTCCTCATACTGTAACATTTACCTACACCAATGTTGGTCTTACCGATATGGATCCTTTACAGACGAATGGTGTTATTTTAAATGATGAACTTCCTGAAGGTATGCTATTTAATGGCGCAGTATCTTGGAGTTTATCAGGTACAACAATAACAGCTTCAGGTTCAACTACTGGCGGTAGTGAAACGACAGGTGATCAAGATTTAGCTTTTACAACCTGTATAGCACCTAATGCTTCTTGTCCTGATAATGATGAAATTCAATTTGTTATGGATGGTTTAGCCGCTGATGAATCTGCAACAATAACATTTGAAGTAAATATAGATTCAGGTCTTTCAGCAACGATATTATATAACCAAGGTATTTATGGCTTTGATGAAGATAATAGCGGTACTGTTGACTCTGGTGAGTTAGATTCAACAAATACGAACAGGGTTCCATTCTTAATCACCTCGAACTATGCAGTTATTGCTAATAATGGTGGCTGTGATGTGGGTACTGATGCTAATTGTGATGCGCTTGATGATACTAATCATGAAATTGTTAATATAGCATCAGCTTCGCAAGGTGCACGAGTTAGCTTTACCAACTACATCTGGAATACTGGTAACGATGAAGATATTTTTAATGTTACGATTGAATCATCAACATTTCCTAGTGGCACTAGTTTCTTCTTATATAAAAGTGATGGTGTAACACCATTAATTGATACTGATAATGACAGTAATCCAGACACTGGGGTTATTCCGGGAGTGGGTGATACTTGTCCGTCATATTTAGTTACGGATAGTAATGGAGTGTGTGGATATAAAGTTATATTGGTAGCAACACTGCCGGCATCGGCGTTAGGTGGACCTTATCAAACAGTTAAGCGAGCGACGTCTTCTAGTGATACCTCAAAAACAAATACAGTAATTGATCAGTTGGGATCAATAACGGCAAGTTCGGTTGATTTAACAAATAATGTTCGAGCTGAAACAAGTTTAACCGTCGAAGATAGTTGTGATGCAGTTGATGATAATTGTGGTTTTGGTGCAGGTCCTGAAGCTGCAGCAGTTACAACAAATACCGCATTACCTGGCGCAACAACTCGATTTACTTTATATGTTACTAATAAATCAGAGGCTGCTGAAAGCTATGAATTACAATATAGTAGCTCTAATTTTGCTGTAAATACTATGCCTGCTGATTGGACCGTTGTATTTAGAAATGCAGCAAATGAAGTGATTACTAATATTCCGGTGTTGGGTCCTGATGATGCTGTTGTCGTTTATGCTGATGTTACTGTTCCTGTCGATGCCGTGTCTGCTACTCAGGATATTTATTTTAAAGTTCTTTCACCAACGACTGGCGCCGAAGATATTAAACATGATGCGGTTACTGTGGATAATAGTTCTCAATGTTTAGCATTTGGTCCACCTAATTCCAATGGTATTACTTTTGCGGGTGGAAGCATTGTTTATAAACATATTTTAAACAATACCAGTAATGATGATTTTTTAAATATAGTATTAACGGTTGCTAATTCAGAGACTGATTTCTCCGCTTTGATTTATGAAGATACGGATAATGATGATGTTTTAACGGGAGCTGATAATGCGATAACTTCAATTGCTTCTCTTGCTGGAGGAGCTCAGAAGGTACTATTTATTAAAGTTTTTGTTCCTGCGAATGCTTCGCAAGGGGTGACAAATATTACGACTGTTGAAACGACGGTAAGTTGTGGCACATTACAGATTATTGATACGACGACGGTTGCTAATACCAATATGAGAGTAACGAAAGAGCAGACGCCTGATTTAGACTGTAATGGGATTTCAGATACAGGTAATTACGTCACAACAAATTTTGCAGTGGCACCAGGACAATGCATTATGTATCGTTTAACGACTGAAAATATTGCCATTGAGGAAGCACGTAATGTTACCTTAACGGATGCAACGCCACCTTATACGACATTTAATGTTATTGCTTCTTTACCTAATATCTCAGAAGGGTCAATAAATACGATTACTCATGGTTCTACAGGGACAATTATAGGAACAATAGGAAGTGTTGCTCCGGGCGAGTCCGAAGCATTAATCTTTGGTATTCGTATTGATAACTAGTTATCGTTTATTTGTAACGGCAATACTTGCTTGATGTTATATCAAGCAAGTTTTTTTTATTAAAAGTAGAATAACAAAAAGCCCAATATATTTTATTGGGCTTTTTGTCTTATAGAGTGTAAATAAATTATTCATTTTCTTTAAGTAGTTCTTTTGCTCGATTGTTACCATTCTTTGCTGATTCTATTAGCCAGTATTTGGCTTTTTCAATTGAAATATCTACACCATCACCATTAATATAAATACTGGCTAAATTATACATTGCTCTATTGTTTCCTTGTGCTGCTGAGCGTTTATACCAAAAAATAGCTTTATTAAAGTCCTGTTTAATAAGATTACCTTTATCATATAATTTTGCTAATTCAAAGCTTGCTGGTGGATAGCCATTTTTATCTGCTGATTCAAGTTGATTAATTGCAATGTTAAGGTCATTTTCAATAAGTTCTAAATTTTCTATGCTTAATGTGGCTAAATCAAATAAAGCTTTTGGATTGTCATTTTTAGCGGCAATATTGAGATGTTTGAAACTTTTTTCTGTGTTTATTTCTGTATTATAAAGTCCTCTACGATAAATATCACCTAACACAAGGTGGGAATATGGATGATCTTTTTTAGCCGATTTTTCTAATAACTGAATAGCCTGTGAGGTGTTATTATTTAATTCAAGGTATGAAATGGCCAATAAATAATCAGAATATTCATTATTGCCATTGTCTCCTTGATTTAATGTATTGATAACATGTTGATATTTTTTTTGTATAAAATATAAATATCCTAATGAATATATTGATGGGTCATGCTTGTTTTTAACATTAAGCAGTAGATATGACTCAGCTTTTGTATGATTAGTATCACCACCTCTACCATCAATAAGCATTAGGGCGTAGTAATAACGAGCAAGGAGATGGTCTTTATCTGCTGCCTTTTTATATAGTGATCGCGCTTTATTTTCTGATTGAGTGATGAGTGTACCTTCTTCATATAAAGCAGCTAAGTAGATCATTGCATCAGGATCATCTTCAGCCATGAATTCTATTTTTTTTATTTCTATCATTTTTTCTTTTTTAGCTATTTTTTCATCTTCAATATTTAATATTGATTGTGATAATGGTGAAAGTGTTTTTAACATTTTATTCGTTGAAATTGTGTCAGCATTGTTTAATGTTGTTTCATTTAATAAGCTTGATTCGCTTTTTTCTGTGGCACAACCAGAAAGTATTATTAATGTTGAGATTATCATTTTTTTCATTATTGCTTTCTCCTATCCCTGTACTATTGTTAATTTTAGAACATAACTTAAAGGGATGTATTATGCGTGCAATATTTATTTTTATATTAACGTTATTATTAACGTCGTGTGCTTCTAGCAATTTGACATCATCTTGGGTTGATAGAACATATTCATATTTTCCAATAAAAAGTTCACTTGTTGTTGCAATGTCTGATAATTTGCGAGTTAGACGAATTTTTGAAGATGATATGGTGAAAGAATTACAAAAGAAGGGGGTTAATGCTATTTCAAGCTCTCAAATATATCCTGATAAATTACCATCAAAAGCGGACTTATCGAGTTATATTAAGAAAAATAGTACACAAACAGTATTTGTTGCTAAGTTAGTTAATATAGAAGATAAAAATGTTCGTTATCCTGGCAATAATTATGGATACGGCAGTGGTCTATCTTTTAATAATTATTATAATAATTCATATAGCTATATTTATAATGATAGCTACACCGTATCGTATGAGTTTGTTAATGTTGAATTTACGTTATTTGATACTCAAAGTCATAAGCCTATTTGGTCAACATCATCAGAGTCGATTGATCCAAATAACATGAATGATATTATTTCTGAATTAACGCAGATTTTAATAAAAAATATGCAAGAAAATGGTGTTGTGAGATAACGTTATTATTAATAGACTTTATTCTTTGAGCCTTACAGCAATGTAGGGCTTTTTTTGTTTTAGTAATAACAGAATTTAACTTTTGAATGATGAAATAACACCCACCTTTGTTTATTCTATTTTGGTATATTGATATTTGTACTACGAATTGATATAAATCAAATAATAACCATGAGAGTTACATTATCATGCACAAGAATTTCGGAATGAGATGAGGTCTGGTGGCCTTCTCGGTCTTCAAAACCGATGTGAGCTGTATAAGCTTTGGTAGGTTCAATTCCTGCCTCTTCCGCCATTTTTCGCGCGTTTAAATGGTTCCTCTGATACTCATTACTTTTCCTTTTTTAAGGTTACAGTACGAGTGCTGTTGTCTGCAATTCAGCCAAGGAACTTACCGTGACTACTACAGCATCTTTAGAACAACCGTCTCCGTTAGCAACACCAATAATTAATTATCGTTTACCTCAAATCGAACAATTACTTCAACATTCAGATTTAGCTGATTATATACGCTTATTAAGCCGCCCGGTTGTTACTAATACTCTTCGACAGCTTTTTACTTCAATTCGCCAGCATCCTGATTTTAAAACCCAAGGTGTTAATGACCTTGATATCATGGCATTAGTACTTGATAGTTGCCGTCAGTTATATCGTCGTCGTCAGCAACGCGTAATGAATGCAACAGGTATAGCGGTACATACCAACCTTGGACGTTCTCCGATTGATGAACAAATTTGGGATAGTGTTAAAGCGGTTAATACTGGGTATAACAATCTTGAATTGAAATTAAGTGATGGTAAACGTGGTGATCGTAATGGCTTATTATCGACCTTGATTCAGAGTTGGATCGGTGCTGAAGATTGTGTTGTTGTTAATAATAATGCTGCGTCAGTTTACTTAGTGTTGCACGCTTTAGCGGCGGGTAAAGAAGTTATTGTCTCTCGTGGTGAGCAAGTTCAAATTGGTGGTGGTTTTCGTATTCCTGATATTTTAGCCCTTTCTGGGTGCAAGCTTGTTGAGGTGGGTACCACCAATATTACCACCAGTGATGACTATATTAATGCAATCACAGAAAATACTGCCATGGTATTAATGGTGCATCAGTCTAATTTCTCAATGCAGGGATTTACTGAGTCACCCGATATTCAGGATGTGGCTCAACGTTTACCTGAGCATGTTTCATTAGTGATCGATCAAGGCTCGGGTTTATCGTCTGAACAATATGCACAAAGTGAAGTGTCATTACCGCGCTATTTACAAATGGGTGTTGACTTAGTCTGTTTTTCTGGTGATAAAATCATTGGTGGCCCGCAGGCGGGTATTATTGCTGGGTGTCCAAAACTTTGTCAGCAACTGGCTAAAAACCCGATGATGCGTACTTTCCGTCCGGGGCGAATTGTTTTATCAATGCTTGAGCAATTATTAGTCCAGAAACTTAACCGTGATCCCGCTGGTTTTGGTGTGGCGCAACAAGCGTTAGATCGTGCCAAGATCAGCCAAACGCTAGCTCAACAATGGGCACAACGCTGGAAACCTTATGTACAAGCAGTACCTCTGGTGATGCAAGTTGGTGGTGGTGCTATTCCTAGTGAAACTTATCCTTGTTATGGTCTTAAACTTACCTTGCCGGGTAAAGCACAACTGCATTTAGATGCGTTACGTGATTTACCAATCCCAATTATTGGTTATGTTAATAGTAATCAATTGTTATTAAATGTTGCTACTTTATTAGACAGTGATCATACCGTCTTTATTACTCAACTTGATGATTATATTCAACCTTATATAAATACTGAGGCAAAATAATGGCAGTAATTCCAACACAATATCAAGCAGTGGTTGGCCTTGCTGGGCATGTTGACCATGGTAAAACAGCATTAATTGAAGCATTAACGGGCATGATCACTGCGCGCCCACATGAGCAGCAATTGGGCATGACCCAAGATTTAGGTTTTGCTCATTTTCAAGATGATCATGGCAATACCATCGGTGTAGTTGATGTTCCTGGGCATGAGCGTTATTTGCGTAATATGGTTGCAGGTGTGTGGCATTTAAATGTGTTGTTATTAGTGGTGGCGGCTGATGAAGGCTGGATGCCAATGACGACTTCACATCTTGACGTTGCGCATGCAATGGGGATTGAAGATATTGTCGTGTGTATTAATAAGCGCGATAAAGTCAGTGCCGAGCAATTAGCCGAAATAGAAGATCAAGTCTTAGAACAGGTGATGGAACGTAGCGGTTTATTGCCTGAAATTGTCACTGTTTCTGCATTAAAAAAAGATAACATTGAAGCATTACGTCAGCTTTTAATCGAAACCGTACAGGTTAATATTGCACGTCATAAAATTATTGCTCCAGCAAATAGTGATGATAATTCAGTGCTTGAGCCCGCGACAGATCCTCTGATGTATATTGATCGGGTATTTGTGGTAAACGGAATTGGTACGGTGCTTACTGGCACGTTAGCGCAAGGGCAATTAGCGATTGGCGATAAAGTACGTTGTCAGCCATCGAACCTGATCGGTACAGTGCGATCTATTCAGGCTTATCATCAACAATTAACTTCTGTTTCAGCAACATGCCGTGTGGCGGTAAATGTCAAAGGTGTCGGCCGTAAAGATATTGGCAGAGGACAATTGATCACCGGTATCAATCAACACATTACTCTGCGTGATCAATGTATTGTACGATTAACCAAAACCGCAACAACGTTAAAAGTTAAAAAACAACGCCAAGTGGAAGTGGCAATGGGAACGTGGCATGGCACTGCACGTTTGAGCTATATTCCCAATACTGAGTTAGCGCGATTAGTGTTTGAAAAACCGATCCCATTATTATTTGGTCAACGATTAGCGATGATCCAAAAAGGTGGCAGTGGTTTACAACATGGCGCAGAAGTGGTGTGGACCGATTATATTTTTGGTTACCAAAAACGCCGCTTATACGATGTGCTTAATAATTTACCGCAGCAATTACAACCAGAGTCACAACGACAGATGTTGTTAGTGCTACAAGGTTATTTTGAATGTACGGATACTGATTTTAAAGCCACTGAACAACAAACATTCATTGCACCATTTTGTTTTGATAGCCAATGGTTAGCGGATATGTCACGCCAAATTGAAACATTATTGAGTGCGGGTATTTCGATGGCTTCAGCAGAACTTTGTAGTCGGTTACGGATCAATGATGCGGTGATTGAACTGATCATGCAGCGTTTAAAGCAACAACAGAAAGTACATTTAAGTTACGGTAAATGGTGTGTTGGGCAAGGTGATAATGAAGATGACTTACCTCAAGATGCACTTAATATATTGCATCAGATCCGTCAGTTTGGTAAAGCGGGGCTTGAGTTAAATAAAGTCAAAATTGTTGGCGGTAAAAAGTGGTTACGCCAATTAAGCCATCAAAAGTACATTACCGCGCTTGATGAAAATATCTATTTTGATATGGCGGTCTATTTAGATCTTGTGAAAGCGGTGATTGCTGATCATCAACCTCATGATCGTATTACCATGACCGATATTAAAGATCGTACTGAACTAAGTCGTAAATACTCAATTCCGTTAGCGAACCGAATGGAAAAAGACGGTTGGGTTAAACGTGATAATGATGAACGTATTATTTTAAGAGCATGGCAAATAAATGCATAAGATGTAATTTGCGATAGCCATTGAGAATGAAAAATGCCCCTTACTTAAAATAACGAGATAAGTAAGGGGCATTTTTTATCTTACGATGGTTGATAGAGAAAAAACGGTATTAATAAGATAGGTGTTCGACAGTGAGTGTCGAAAAGTGACGATTGTAAGTGTCGAGGTTAAATATGACGACATATTGAGGTCTGTATTTTTATTATTAAAAGTATTTTTTAACCTCTATTTATTTATAAGTTGTTGATATTTAATGGTTTATATAATATATACTTTTTTGGCATATTTATTGCTTTAATGGTTTTTTTTGCGATTGACTAGGTAGACAATGAAAAGCTTTGTAATTGCAGATCCTGAGAAGTGTATTGGTTGTGGCACCTGCATGGCAGCCTGTTCGACAGTACATAAACAACAAGGACTGCAAAGCCATCCCCGCCTAACCGTGGTTAAACTAGATGATGCCACAGCGCCTGTGATGTGTCGTCATTGTGAAGATGCACCTTGTGCGACAGTATGTCCAGTGCAAGCGATCACTAAGCAACAAGATCGTGTCATGCTTAATGAAACATTATGTGTCGGTTGTACGTTATGTGCTGTTGCTTGTCCTTTTGGTGCAATCGCTTTTGATGGTAGTCGACCTATTGCGATGGCAAATAGTTACGATACCTATATTCCTTCAACCATTCGTTCAAGTAACCCTTCAACTTCAATTCCAAGCACATTTGGTCAAGATATTCTTGCTTGGGAGCCTGGAGTAAAGAGCATTGCAGTTAAATGTGATTTGTGCGGTTTCCGTGAACAAGGACCAGCCTGTGCTGAAGTATGTCCAACACAAGCGATTGTGCTAATCGATGCAGAAAATATCGCTAAAGCACGTGATATTAAACGTGAGTGTGCAGCCGATAGTGCAGCGTCAGCCAAAGGTGGAGCAGTAACACGATGAGTCCATTAGTTTTAGTTTGTTTTGCTTTAATCAGTTATGCCGTGGCTGCGATTTTATCGTATCAAGGGCGTAAACATGAGCAAGAAAGTTTGCGTCTTGCGGGTGTGATCAGTGCTTTTGGTGGCCTGTTTGGCATCATTGCGGGTATTAGCACGATAGTAACAGGTTATGATGCTGCCGATGCTACAGCAGCAATGAGTCACTGGTTTAGCATGGATATGTTGTCAGCACTGATGGTGGTGGTGATTTCCTTGGTGACCATGGCTGCCTCTGTTTATTCGATTAACTATTTAGAAGAGTACTACGGCAAAGGTGGTTGGAAAGTAAATGTACTTTTTAACGTATTTGCTGCAGCAATGACAGCCCTTGTGGTGTCAGCTAATGTAATGGTCTTTATTATCTTAATGGAGATCATTTCACTGGCTTCTTGGTTGATTGTTATCAGCGATGGTAGTGCTGCAAGTAAAAAAGCGGGTTTACAATATTTTATTGTGGATCATGCTGCAAGTGTACTGATTGTTTTCGCTTTTGTTATTGTTGCTTCACACGCTAACAGTTATCAATTTAGTGCAATTATGCATAACCCTGTAACAGGGGCGACAGCATCATTAGTGTTCTTACTTGCATTAGTCGGCTTTGGTATTAAATCTGCGGGCATTGGTCTACATGGTTGGTTAATTAAAGCTTATCCTATTTCGCCGTCATATTGTTCAACACTTATATCATGTGTAATGGTGAAAATTGGTATCTATGGCATTTTAAAATTTGCGATTTTATTTTTAGGCGCAACCCAATTATGGTGGGGCTTTGCAGTCTTAATCTTTGGCGCAGTGTCTTCTGTTCTTGGCGTAATGTACGCATTGGCTGAGCACGATATTAAACGCTTATTGGCATACCATACCATTGAAAATATCGGCATCATTTTAATTGGTGTTGGTGTAAGTATGATTGGTATCGCGTCTCATCATCCAGTTTTAGCGCTACTGGGTTTATTAGGCGGTTTATACCATTTATTAAACCATGCAGTGTTCAAAGGCCTATTATGTTTAGGCTCTGGTTCAATTGTATTCCGTATGCATACTAAAGATATGGATAGCATGGGTGGCTTGGCAAAAACAATGCCTAAAACTGCTGCAGCGTTTTTGATTGGTACTTTAGCAATTTGTGCCTTACCACCATTAAATGGTTTTGTTTCAGAATGGTTTATTTATCAATCGCTATTTAGCATGGGTAAAGTGGGTACGGTAGCAAACTTATTGTTTGGTCCATTTGGAATGGTAATGCTTGCCTTTACGGGTGCTTTAGCATGCATGTGTTTTGTGAAGGTATACGGTATTTGTTTTACTGGTGCACCAAAAACAGAGCGTGCTGCTAATACGCGTGAAGTAGGTCCTGCAATGATCACTGCAACGACATCGCTTGCGATATTGTGTGTGGTACTTGGTGTCTGTTCTCCATGGATTGCGCCGTACTTCTCATCAATTGCATCTTCAATGTTGAACATGGCACCAGTAACGGTTGCTCATGGGTTAACAGTTTACCCTGCAGTTGCTGATCAAGCGATCCTTTCAACCCCTGTTATTGCGATTGCACTGGCACTATTAACCTTAGTACCTGCTGCATTACTTTACGCCTTCCGTCAACGTCGTCTTCCACGTCGTCATCAAGGTGATCCTTGGGCATGTGGTTACCAATACGAGCATAAAATGACGGTTTCTGCTGCAAGTATTACGCGTCCAATGCGTAATATGTTTGGTTTTATTTATAACAATCGTCAGCAATCATTTACTGAACGATTTGTGCTGCCTTACCTCAGTAATGGTGGTGAAAATCCAACATTAGATAGTCGTAAAGTGTGTCGATTCTGCATTATTGCCGTAGTGGTAGTGGTGTTGTTCGTTCCTCTCATTTCAGGAGTTAGTCACTAATGTCCCCACTTGAAATGCCTACAGCGGGTTGGATTGTATTAGCGATTGTCCAAGCCATTTTAATGCTGATGTTAGCACCGCTTGCTACTGGTTTCTCTCGCGTTATTCGTGCCAAAATTCATTCGCGCCAAGGGCCGGGTATTTTGCAAGATTACCGTGATATTGCCAAATTATTACGTCGTCAATCTGTTGCTCCAGCAAATTCCGGATTTATTTTTTGGATCATGCCATGGGTACTTGTAGTTACGATGCTATTAATTGGAATGGCACTGCCTACAGTTACTCAGGTGTCACCATTTCCAATTTCGGGAGATATTATTACTGATATCTACTTGCTAGCGATTTTCCGTTTCTTCTTCTCATTATCAGGTATTGATTCAAACAGTATGTTTGCTGGTATGGGTGGTAGTCGTGAATTGACATTGGGTATCTTAGTTGAACCCGTGTTAATTCTTGCGATTGTTGTGGTTGCACTGAGTGTAGGTACAACAGACTTAGGCTATATCAGTCATGCTCTAGCAAATAATGAATGGCATCATCCATTAACCATTATTCTTGCTGGTATTGTGTGTGCGTTTGCGCTGTTTATTGAAATGGGTAAAGTGCCATTTGATAGTGCAGAAGCAGAGCAAGAACTTCAAGAAGGTCCAATGACAGAATATTCAGGTTCTGCATTGGCAATGGTTAAATTAGGATTAGGTCTAAAGCAACTCGTTGTTGCACAGCTATTCCTTGCGATTTTCATTCCATGGGGCAAAGCAAGTAGTCTTAGCTTCGGTGGTTTGTTCTCCGCAACTATTATTTTGTTGATTAAATTATTTGTGGTGTTCCTGATTGCAGGTCTTGTTGAAAACACCATGGCACGTGTGCATTTTACTAAAATTCATCGTGCTATTTTCCCTGCGTTTTTAGTTGCCGTTTTGGCTCTGATTTTTTTAATTTTTGGTTGGTAAGTTATAGATATGACAAACAATACATCTCAACAATTCCACTCGCAGCCACAAGCGGGCCGTATTGGTAAAAATTATGTCGATGGTGTGAATCATTTCTTCCCATCAGCGATTATTGATGAAGAGTGGCAAACAGAAAACCAAGTGACTATTACCGTAAAAATGACGTCACTTGTCGATGTTATGAAGTGGCTTTATTACGATCAAGGTGGCTGGTTAACAGTAACCTTTGGTAATGATGAGCGTACATTGAACGGTCATTTTGCGGTTTATCATGCGCTTTCAATGGAAGGTGAAGTAAAGAGTTGGGTAACAGTAAAAGTATTGGTTGATGCCAATAGCCAAGAATTTATTTCTATTACGCCAACTATTCCCGGTGCTGTATGGGGTGAGCGTGAGATCCGTGATATGTACGGCTTACATCCGGTAGGTTTACCCGATGAGCGTCGTTTAGTACTGCCTGATGATTGGCCTGAAAACCTTCACCCGTTACGTAAAGATGCGATGGATTACCGTCAGCGTCCACAACCTACAACAGAAACGGAAACCTATCAGTTTGATAATCAACTGGGTGATGATAGCAACCGTATCGTGCCTGTTGGTCCATTGCATATTACCTCTGATGAACCCGGTCACTTCCGTCTGTTCGTTGATGGTGAAGACATTGTTGATGCCGATTACCGTATGTTCTATGTTCACCGTGGCATGGAAAAATTAGCTGAAACACGCATGGGTTACCATGAAGTGGCACAGTTAACTGACCGTGTATGTGGTATCTGTGGCTTTACTCACAGTGTTGGTTACAGCAATACTATTGAAAACGCATTATCAGTGGATGTACCGTTCCGCGCGAAGATGATCCGTACCGTATTACTTGAAGTTGAGCGTCTACATAGTCACTTACTTAACATTGGACTATCAAGTCACTTTGTTGGTTTTGACTCTGGCTTTATGCAATTTTTCCGTGTTCGTGAAAAGACCATGGAATTGGCTGAGTTACTAACGGGTGCGCGTAAAACATACGGCATGAACTTAATTGGTGGTGTGCGTCGTGATTTTCTAAAACAGCAGCGCGTACAAGGTATAGCGATGGTGAAAGAAGTCCGTCAGAAATTCTCTGAGCTGGTGGATGTGCTGCTTTCAACGCCAAATATTGGTAGTCGTACTGAAGGCGTAGGTATTTTAAGTAAGCAAATTGCGCGTGATTATAGTCCTGTAGGTCCATTGATTCGTGCGAGTGGTTTTAAGCGTGATGTACGTACTGTGCATGGTCAGTCATTAGAATCTTACGGTAATGTGCCGATTAATATTCAAGTGATGGAAAACGGCGATGTATTCTCGCGTGTAATGGTACGTGTACGTGAAGTATTTGAATCATTAAATGTGATTGAGTATGGATTAGATCACCTACCACCAGGTGCAATTTTAACGGAAGGTTTTGATTATAAACCTAATAAGTTCGCATTAGGTTTCACCGAAGCACCGCGTGGTGAAAATGTTCACTGGAGTATGACGGGCGATAACCAAAAACTATTCCGCTGGCGTTGTCGTGCGGCTACATACGCTAACTGGCCAACATTACGTTATATGTTACGTGGTAACACAGTGGCTGATGCGCCGTTAATTATTGGTAGTTTAGATCCATGTTATTCATGTACTGACCGTGTAACGATTGTCGATACTAAAAAGCAGCGTAGTAAAACTGTTCCTTATAAAGCGATTGAGCAATACAGCATTGACCGCAAGAACTCGCCATTCAAGCTTTAGGAGGTCATGTGTTTAAGCTATTAAAAACAGTTATCAAAACAGGTTCAGTTACCACTAAATATCCTTTTGCACCGCTAGAGGTGAGTGAAGATTTTCGTGGTAAACCTGAATTAGACGCTGATCAGTGTTTGTCTTGTGGTGCGTGTACACGTGCTTGTCCTGCTAATGCCTTGATCATGGAAACAGATACTAAAGCGGGAACCCGTCGCTGGGAGCTTTCTACTGCTCGTTGTATTTATTGTGGACGTTGTGAAGAGGTTTGCCCAACTCATGCAATTAAATTAACACAGAATTTTGAGTTAGCTGTTACCAATAAAGCTGATCTTTATGATGAAGCGGTATTTAGTTTGGCAAACTGTCGCCAATGTGATCGCCCATTTGTTGCGAGTAAGTTACTTGAATATGTTATCGATACATTAGCGCAAAGTGGCGTTAGCGGTGAGCAACTTATAGAACGCCGTAAGCAAATTGAAACATGTCCTGAATGTCGTCGTAGCAACAATATGTTAGACAGCGAAAATGTCAGTCATCTTCGTTATCTTGAGGAGCAAAAGTGAAAGGTATAAAACAGCTAGTTGGTACAGCTCATACTCAAACCGTACCTGTTGCGCTTCCGCCGAATAGCCAAAAGTTAAAAGATGCATTGATCAAAGAAATTCGTCGATCTGCTTATGTTTATCGTGTTGACTGTGGTGGTTGTAACGCGTGTGAAATTGAAATTTTTGCAGCAACAACACCTATTTTTGATACTGAACGATTTGGTATTAAAGTTGTAGCTTCACCGCGTCATGCTGACATTTTATTGTTTACCGGCGCAGTAACTCGTGCCATGCGAGCACCAGCATTACGTGCTTATGAAGCAGCGCCTGATCCGAAGATTGTTATTTCTTATGGGGCATGTGGTTGTGACGGCGGTATTTTCCACGATCTTTATTGTGTATGGGGTGGTACAGATAAAATTGTGCCTGTGGATGTCTATATTCCAGGTTGTCCGCCAACCCCCGCTGCGACTATTTATGGTTTTGCTGTTGCGCTAGGTTTACTTGATCAAAAATTAAAAGCGAAAGTGCACCAACCGGATGAACAAAAAGCAACCTTAAAACACACTGAAATTCCATTGGATATTAAAGTGATGATTGAGCGTCAAGCACGTGTACTTGCAGGTTATGTTCAAGGCCAACGTATTGCTGATGACGTTATGGATGTATTGGCGACCTGTAGTGCTGATGATGTCGACCAAAAAATCAGTGCTTATCTTGCAACTAAAAATGATCCACGGTTAACAGAAATTGTGAATATTTTACTGTCAAAAACCATGGCAGCATTAACGGGGGCAGATACATGCCCTAGTGTTCAGCAAGGTCAAACATCATGTGGAAATTGTACCAATGAGTGATGTTTTAGCGGAATTAACACAGTCTCGCCATTTTCAAGGCCATATCTACTTTTATACGTTAGGACGAAAGTTTGTTGATGAAAGTTATGATGTGCCTGAAGAAGCTAAACAGATCATGTATTACAGTTTGGCGATTGGTCACCATTTAGGTGTCGTTGATTGTTTAAAAGCGGTAATTGAGTGTGAAGGTGATGAGTATCTAACGTGGATTAGTGCGTTACCTCAAGATGGTGAAGCGTTTAATAAAATGAAAGGCTATTTTGTGTTTGGTGAAATCACAATTTATCCAGAGCACCTTAATATGCTGGCGTTAGCGTTTGATCGGATTGATAGTTCAACGCAAACTGCTCGTTCACAGCAATTAACCCGTGATTTTATTAGTGCACTTGGTGATATTCACCGTGAACCAACGATGTATATGATGATTAGAGGGATGCGTTAACCATGTTACATGATGAAAATACGCTACATGAGGTGAAGATATGCTTCAGGAAGTAAATTTGTCAACCGTGATGGGTGAAAGTGTCTCTAATGATGATGTAGATCTATCGGTCAGTAATATCGTGCTTACCGTTGGTAATAGTATGATGGGTGACGATGGTGCAGGTCCATTATTAGCGAAAATGATCAAAGATAATCCGATTACAGGTTGGAGTGTGCTGGAAGGCGGCTCGATGCCAGAAGATTGTTTACATCTTATTCGTAAAGCACAACCCCAACGAGTGATCGTAGTCGATGCGGCAGATATTGGTGAACAGGCGGGGGAGGTAAGAATTATTGATCCAGAAACCATTGTTGATATGTATGTGGTTTCTACTCATAGCTTGCCATTGAACTTTTTAATTGATGACCTAAAGACTTTTGTTCCTGAGGTTGTTTTTGTTGGTATTCAACCTGCTATTGTTGCATTTTCATTTCCGTTAACTGAGATGGTACAAGCGGCTGTTGAAACGATTTATCAGCGTTTACCTGAGTGGCAAGGATCGGGTGGTTTTGAGCATTGTTAATGCTAAATCAGTTCTAAGCATCAATAAGTTGTGACGAAATGTGTCGATAGTCACTGACGAAGAGTGACGATGTGATTGACGAAAGTAATGACATTATCGACATTAATAAAAAAAGGAAGTACGGCATTGCATGCACTTCTTTTTTTTACTTAAATTTCATTTAGTTAAAAATAAATTTATGATTTTGTTATTTTTGGTATAATTAATGCTTTAAAGGTATCGCAGCATAAGACTATGTTGCGATATATCGATATCAACAAGGTATAGACCATGAACCGGTTTGTTTTTGCAGATCCAAATCTGTGTATTGGGTGTCGAACTTGTGAAATCGCATGTGTCGTTTCTCATCAAGCAGATGGAAAATTGACAGGCGTTGCGCCTAGTGATTTTTCACCACGCTTAACCTTGGTGAAAAATGCACATGTAACAACACCTGTAATGTGCCGTCAATGTGATGACGCACCATGTGCACAAGTTTGCCCTAATAACGCTATCGTTTTAGAAGATGGCTATGTAAAAGTAATTCAGTCACGTTGTATCGGGTGTAAAACCTGTGTCATTGCTTGTCCCTACGGTGCAATGAATGTCGTGACTAAAATGGTTGAAGAATCTAAAGGTACATCGTTATTTAAGCGCATGGTACCTAAGTCTCAAGCATTAAAATGTGACTTGTGTTCTCATCGTGAAGCCGGTCCTGCGTGTGTAGAAGTTTGTCCTACTAGCGCAATTCAGATTATCGAAGCTGAAACATTGATTGAAACAAGCAAACAAAAACGTGAAGCAGCGGCGCTTAATGCAGCTGTAGCGATCACTCGCTAGTGTTATAAACCCTTGGTTTACAATACGCATTAATAACAATTATAACCAAAAGGTTAGTATGAAAAAATCAATTGTTGTTTGTCCCTACTGTGGTACTGGGTGCAAACTAAAGTTGGTTGTCGAGAATAACAAAGTAATCGCAGCAGAGCCTGCTGATGGTCGAACCAATGAAGGTCAACTTTGTTTGAAAGGCTACTATGGTTGGGATTTTCTCAACGATACCAACTTATTAACACCACGCTTGAAGCAACCAATGATTCGCCGTACACGTGAGTCAGCCTTAGAAGCCGTGTCTTGGGATGAAGCTATTCAATTTGCCGGCGATAAGCTAATGGCAATTAAAAAGCAATATGGTCCAGATGCGATAATGACAACAGGTTCAGCTCGTGGTCCGGGTAATGAAGCCAACTATGTGATGCAAAAATTCGCAAGGGCGGTGATCGGAACCAACAATGTTGACCACTGTGCTAGGGTGTGACACGCACCATCAGTCTCCGGTCTGGAGTCAACAGTAGGTAATGGCGCAATGAGTAACGCTATTCCCGAAATTCAACTTGCTAAATGCTTACTCATTTTTGGTTACAATGCGGCGGATTCACACCCTGTTGTAGCTCGACATATTCTTAAAGCTCGTGCAAATGGAGCTAAGATCATTGTCTGTGACCCTCGTAAGATTGAATCTGCGCGTGTTGCTGATCAATGGTTACCGTTGAAGAACGGTTCAAACATGGCACTCGTTAATGCGTTAGCGAATGTGATTATTGAAGAAAACTTATACGATAAATCTTTTGTTGAAAATAATACCGAAGGTTTTGCTGAGTTCCGTGAAATTGCTTCACGTTACACACCAGAAACAGTAGAAGAAGTAACAGGTCTTAAAGCGGCAGATATTCGCCTAGCTGCGCGAACTTATGCAGCAGCACCTGAAGCAATGATTCTATGGGGGATGGGTGTTACTCAGTATGGTCAAGCGGTTGATGTTGTTCGTGGTTTAGCCGGCCTTGCATTATTAACCGGTAACTTTGGTCGTCCTGGTGTTGGTTGTGGTCCGGTTCGTGGTCAAAACAATGTTCAAGGTACCTGTGATATGGGTATGTTGCCGCACCAGTTCCCTGATTATCAAGATGTGAACATTGACGCTAACCGTGAAAAATTTGAAAAAGCGTGGGGCGTTGAGCTTTCAGGTAAGCCGGGTTACCGCTTAACTGAAGTTGGCCACAAAGCTGACGAAGGTATTTGTAAAGCGTTTTACATCTTTGGTGAAGATCCAGCGCAAACTGAAGCAGATCTAGCAGCAATGCGCGCAACCATGCGTAAGATGGATTTGGTTATCGTACAAGATATCTTCATGACTCAAACAGCTGAATTTGCTGATGTTATTTTCCCAGCAACCAGTTGGGGTGAACATGAAGGTGTTTACAGTAGTGCCGACCGTGGTTTCCAACGCTTCTATAAAGCGGTAGTACCAACGGGTAATGTCAAGCCTGACTGGGAAATCTTTAGTTTGTTAGCGACGTACATGGGTTACCCAATGTCGTATAACAATACGCAAGAGATCTGGGATGAGCTACGTGGGTTATGTCCTGATTATGCAGGTGTAACGTATGAAAAAATGGCTGATTTAAAATCGGTACAATGGCCTTGTCCAACAGAAGATCATCCAGGTACATCGTACCTATTTGAAGGCAATAAGTTTACAACACCTTCAGGTAAAGGGATCTTTATTGGTGCTGATTGGCGTCCGCCACTAGAGCAGCCAGATGCTGATTATCCATTAGTATTGTCAACAGTTCGTGAGGTAGGTCACTACTCTTGTCGTTCAATGACGGGTAACTGTTCTGCGCTTCAAACATTGGCTGATGAACCTGGTTATGTGCAAATGCATCCGAATGATGCCAAAGCATTGGGGATCGATGATCAACAATTAGTTTGGGTATCGTCGCGTCGCGGTAAAGTTATCTCTCGTGCTAACTATAATGACCGTGTTAATGCAGGTGTGGTTTACATGACATACCAATGGTGGATTGGTGCATGTAACGAATTAACTATCGAACATGTTGATCCGATTTCAAGTACGCCTGAATTTAAATACTGTGCAGTTAAAGTAGAAAACATTGATGATCAGCCATGGGCTGAAAATTATGTACAAACTGAATACAGTAATTTAAAAGCACGTTTGAAAAACCATGTTGCTAACGCATAAGCATATTGTCTAAATAGGCGCGTGTGTCTTATATACAATATATAGCATCATAAATGAAAATAAGGTTTCCAAGATAAAAGATTGATTATTTTTATTTTGGGACCTTATATTTTTTTATTATTTAAATGAGTATGTTAATTTATTTATCAGTTCAAATTGTTGCACTATTATCAGTTTTATTTTAAAGATATTATTGTTAATAATTATTGATTGATATGGATCAATACTTAGTTATTAAAATGATTGAGAATTGTATAACAAATGCTTGAATTATTATTCGCTATTCGAGCCATATTATCAGTAAGAGTTAATGTTAACATGGAAAATTTTGAAAGCGATTTAATGATCTTTTCTAAAGCATTATTGACGATAAATGATATCTCAGGTGTTATAAATTTTCTAAATAATGAAAATTTGTTATTTATAAATGCTGATCGTGTTAATATTATTCTAAAAGATGATATAAGTGCTCAATCAATTTTATATTATCAAGATAGAGATAAAAATCCTCAACGCTATGATTATTCAGAAGATAGTTTAAGTCTTCATCATGTTGTGTCATGTGAATATAGTCATTATATTAATGGAGAAGAACTTTATCGTACTTTTCCCCAATTATCTCTTCATCCGGCATACACTAATATTCAAACTTACTGTAAAATACCGCTTCTAATAGCAAATCAACAGTTAGGTGCGATTGAATATATTAATCTTCGGTTACCTAATTATGATGATGTAGAAAAGCAATTTAAGCTGTTCAATAATATGATTGCTGCAATGATCGAGCATATTCTTGAGCATCAAGTTGCTTCATTTTTAACGCAACAATTAAGTAATGAGCATAAGGACTTTCAGTTTTTAGTCGATATTACCAATGCGGTTATTAATCAGAGTTCAAAAAAAGAGCTGATTGAATCGTTATTACATTTTTTATATCAACGCTTTGGTATGCATGAATTATCAATCATACAAGCTCAAGATGGTCATTATACTCAACATTCTGGTGATGGTGGTGATGGTGTTGATGGTAAAATAAATTATCAGTGTCATTTTTTTACAGATGACAGCATGATTAAAAATGCGATTGAAAATAATAAAGCCGTTATTTTAACTGCGGCTGATATTTATAAATTGCAAAAAGACAAAAACAGTCCTTATTTTTCACCACACGCAAAAAGTGCGACTGTTATACCGATGATTTTTCGAGGTGTAACTATCGGTTATATCTGTTATGTCAAACCCGTTGAAACTCAGTTTCAGTTAGCCGATATTGAATTATTTAAGCAGATATCTGCACGAGTTGCATTAGCTATACATAGCATTAAAGTGAATCAATCTGCGATCCCTCAGCGATCTCAAATTAAGTTTATCAATATTGAAGATGGCTATGATGATCATGCTATTTTTGATGACATTATTAGTCAAAGTGAAGTGATGAACAAAGTACTGGAACAAGTGGCATTAGTGGCTAGTTGTGATAGTACGGTATTAATTTTAGGTGAATCAGGCACAGGAAAAGAATTAATTGCACGTGCGATTCATAAAATGAGTCATCGTAGCAAAACTGACATGATCAAGATGAACTGCGCTGCGATTCCAAGTGGATTGTTTGAAAGTGAGCTATTTGGTCATGAACGAGGTGCGTTTACAGGGGCAATCACTCAGCGCGTTGGTCGATTTGAACAAGCACATAAAGGTACATTATTTCTTGACGAAATTGGTGATATGCCACTGGATTTACAGCCTAAATTATTACGCGCTTTGCAAGAAAATGAAATTGAGCGAGTCGGTAAAAATCAGCTAATCAGTGTTGATGTACGTATTGTCGTTGCGACAAATGTTAATTTATTAGCGATGGTACAACAGAAAAAATTTCGCAACGATTTGTATTACCGCTTAAATGTTTTTCCGATTGAGATTCCGCCGTTACGTGAACGAGCAGAAGATATTCCCTTATTGGTCAAACATTTTACGCGAGAATTAGCTAAAAAAATGGGGAAAACCATTACTTCGATAGCTGTGGAAGATATGGCGATTATGCAACAATTTCCATGGCCAGGTAATGTGCGTGAATTACGAAATGTAATTGAACGTTCAGTTATTTTAACGCGAGGTCAGGTACTAAATGTACCTACTCAAGAGCTAATGCTCCAGCCACCTTTGTTGATTAATACACCGCTGAAGTCTATTAAACCGCAAGTTGAGCAAGTTGAGCAAGTTGAGCAAGTTGAGCAAGTAAATCAGGTTAAATCGACACCTGTTGTGATTGATCGCCAGATGATTGTGGATGCTTTAATCAATTGTCATGGCGTAATCGCAGGGCCTAATGGCGTTGCAAATCAACTTGGGTTAAAACGCACCACCTTATTATCGCGTATGCAAAAAATGGGTTTAAGTAGCCAAGATTATCGCTTGATTAGCTAACAGTTATTAATAAAACAATGAATATCGTATATAGATGAGTAAAGGAAAAAGATGTTGAACACCCTAGAAGCGTTACCGGAAGCGATGTTTTGTAATGCAAGTGAACGTTCTATTGTACGTTACCGTAAAGGCAAAAGTGATTGCAATGAACTTGATTACATCATTGAAGAAACGCCGGTTGCCATTGCTTTTAATGGTGTCGCTTACACGGTCATGATGTGTACACCGAACGATTTAGAACAGTTTGCGATTGGTTTTTCATTATCAGAAGGGATCATCGATCACCACCGTGATATTCATGATATTGAAATGACACCGACGTGCGATGGTATCAATATTAATGTCACGATTGCTAACCGTTGTGTGGCACGTTTACAGCAAAAACGTCGATCATTAGCAGGACTCACTGGCTGTGGTATTTGTGGTGAAGAAAAATTAGAAACGGTATGTCGAGTATTAGCTCCTGTGCCGTCATCAGTACAATTTGATTTAAGTTACCTTGATCCCGTATTACAACAATTATTACGTAAACAACAATTGAATCAACTAACGGGTTCCGCTCATGCTGCGGTGTACATTGATCATCAAGGTCAAGTGGCGGCGATTTTTGAAGATGTAGGTCGTCACATTGCACTAGATAAATTGGTAGGGTGCATTCATCAACAGCAGCTAAAGGGGGGCGCGGTGTTAGTTACTAGTCGCGCAAGTTTTGAGATGGTTCAAAAAGCAGCGGCTGCTGGCGTTGAAGTGCTATTAGCTATTTCATCAGCAACTAAAATGGCGGTTGATCTGGCTGAGAAACTTAACCTTACGTTATTAGGTCATTGTCGTAATGGTCGAGCAGATGCTTATGCGCATCCTGAACGCATTACAGGGATGATTTAATATCTATTAACTATATGAATTTAAAATAAATGAGCATGAAATTATAGTGCTTATTTACAATAAATCCCCGCAACGTCGGGTTTTCATTCTATTACACTAAGGATAAAAATAAATGAAATTTAAACATGTTATTATTGGTGCGCTTACTCTTTTTTCACCACTCGCTTTAGCGCACCCTGGTCACATTGGTCCTCATACAACGACTGGATTTATGACGGGTTTTGTTCACCCCTTTACAGGTCTTGATCACTTATCAGTAATGATCGGTGTTGGTTTATTGGCAGCATTGATTGGCGGTAAAGCTGTATCACGTTTACCAATGGCATTTGTTGGGATTATGATTATCGGTGGTGCATTAGGTGTCGCTGGTATGGTATTACCTGGTATTGAAATGGGCATTGCTTTATCTGTTATTGGTATGGGAGCAATGTTATTAGCGGGTGGTCGTATGTCAGAGAAAGTGGCAACTGGCTTAGTAATGGCATTTGCACTATTTCACGGCATGGCGCACGGTATGGAAATGCCACTTGATGCACAAGCACTGGAATACTTTAGTGGCTTTGTTGTTGCAACCGCAATTTTACATGTATCAGGTATTGCTTTAGGTAAATTAGTTATGAACTCTGCTATAAACCAACGTGTAATGCGTGTGGTTGGTATTGTTATGGCGGCCTTTGGTGGCATCTTAATGCTGTCTTAATTTAGCTGGATAATTGCAGTGAAAGACAACTTTGCACGACAATATATTCATATTACCGGCATTGTACAAGGGGTCGGTTTCCGCCCCTTTGTTTATCAACTGGCGCTGCAATATGCGCTTGTTGGCTGGGTAATTAATGATTCAGAAGGCGTAAAAATAGATGCTCAAGGTAGTAGTGAAAATCTTGAACAATTTATTATTGAACTTCAGCAACAGGCACCGCCGTTAAGTCGTATTGATCAAATGACAGTGACGCCATTACCTTTATGGTCCATCACAGAAAAGCCAAGATTATTCAGTATCGAGAAAAGTCAGCATTGTGATAGCACGACAGTGTGTGTTTCTCCCGATCAAGGGGTTTGTAATGCTTGTAAGCAAGATATTGTTGACCCAACCTCGCGTTATTATCACTATCCATTTACTAACTGTACCCATTGTGGTCCTCGTTACAGTATCACGCGTGCATTGCCGTACGATAGAATTAGCACGAGCATGGCAAGTTTTGCATTGTGTCATGATTGCCAGCAAGCGTATGAAAATCCAATTGATCGTCGTTACCATGCTCAGCCAATAAGCTGTGCAGTTTGCGGTCCGTGGACACGGTTTATTGATTACCGTGATAACGCAGTGTCAGATACTGAATTAATGCAACAAGCCGCTATTAATCAATTAGCAAACCGTCTTCAAGCTGGTGCCGTGGTTGCGATTAAAGGATTAGGTGGGTTTCATCTTGTCTGTGATGGCACCAATGTTGATGCTGTTGCACAATTACGCCAAATTAAGCACCGTCAACAGAAACCATTGGCAGTAATGGTTGCTGATCTTGAGTTGGCACAACAATTAGTAATAGGCGATACAATTGAGTGGCAAGCTTTGGATTCTCAAGCTCGCCCCATCGTATTAATGCATAAATCTCAAACGGTAAATAGCAGTACGAATACTGTTAGTGTTGCAGTAAACGTTGCGCCGAATGTGCCTTACTTAGGGGTTATGCTTCCTTATACACCACTGCATTATTTATTATTTACCGCATTAGCTGAAATTAATGCTACAGCGGTGATAGTTATGACCAGTGCTAATGTTTCAGGCATGCCAATTGCGACTGATATTCAGCAAATTGAACAACAATTTTTGGGTACAATTGATAGTGTACTTGACCATAATCGTCCTATTGTTCATGCCTGTGATGACAGTGTTGTTCATTATGCTGGAGGTAAAATACGCCCATTACGTATGGCGCGAGGCTATGCACCTTATAGTCAATTTGGTGATAAAGCGAAAACGATCACTCTAGCATTAGGCGCTCAACAAAAATCGACGATAGCATTAGCGTTACCTCATCAATGGGTAGTGTCACCTTATATTGGTGATCTTAATAACCTTGATACAGAGCAGCGTTATCAACAAAATGTCGCAGATCTACAAGCGTTATATCAGGTAACTGCGCCACAACTTGTATGTGATAAACACCCTAGTTACTATTCAACTAATTATGCTAAACAGCTTGTTTCAATCTCTCCAATCCCAGTAAATTTACTTCAAGTTCAACATCATCATGCACATATTTTAGCTGTAATGGCTGAATATAATCTAATTAAACCTGTTATCGGTTTTACTTTTGATGGTACTGGTTGGGGGGATGATAATTCTGTGTGGGGTGGAGAAGTGCTCCTTGCATCATGCCAAGATTATCAACGCATTGGTCATTTACGTTGTTTTCGTCTTATTGGTGGGGAGCAAGCAATAAAAGAGCCTGCCCGATTATTATTAGCTATGTTATTAGAGTGTTATGATCTTGATGATATAAAAGCAATGCAACTCCGTGCTTTTTCAACATGGAGTGAGACACATTTTAATAACTTATATCAGTTATGGCAAAGCGGTAGTCGTTCACCTTATACCTCATCAATGGGACGGTTTATTGATGCTTGGGCTTGTTTATTAGAGCTGATAGATAAGGTTAACTATGAGGGGCAATGTGGGCTGTTATTAGAAAAAGCAGCGAAACAAGATACCAACCCAGTTCCATTATCGTTTCAAATTACCTCTGATAACATTATTGATTGGCAGCCTTTATTGGAGTATGTATTGCCGCTTATTCATGAAATAAGTGATCAGCAACGCCAATCTTGGGTAAGAAGTTTGGCACAGGGTGTTTTTGTGGCAATTGCTGACATCATTGTCACTATTGCAAAACAATATCCCCATCATGCTGTTGTTTTAGGCGGTGGTGTATTTCAAAATCGTGTGTTAGTTGATCAAATTTATCACCAATTCTCTGGTCAATCTCAACCTCTATATTGTGGCGAAAAGCTGCCATCAAATGATGCTTCAATAGCGGCAGGGCAATTGTGGTATGCACTTCATTATCATCATATCGATTCACAGGAATTGTAGCTATGCATGAATTATCACTAAGTATAAATACGGTTGACACCGTGGTTGATCAAGCTAAAAAGCAGGGCTTTAAACGCGTGACAAGCGTGACATTAGCCATTGGTACGTTGTCATGTATTGAACATCAGGCATTAGCAACCGGATTTGAATTTGCTAGTCGTGGCACTATTGCACAAGACGCGCAATTAAAGATTGAATCGATTGCTGCTCGTGTATGGTGTTTAGATTGTTTGCAGTATGTAGAAATTCCTGAACGTGGCGTGAGCTGTCCACGTTGTGACAGTTATCAACTTAAGGTTGAAACTGGAGAAGAATTAATGATTAAAAATATTGAGGTTGAGTAATATGTGTAATGTATGTGGCTGCGGCGGTAGTCAAATTGAAGGTCATTCTCACGAGCATCATGATCACAGCCATGATGAGCATCATCACCACGAACATCCACATCAGCATGATAATCATAAAAATGCTGTCGCGGATGCACCACAATCGATTGTGATCCATCACCATTATCATCATCAAGGTGATGTTCATCATCATGTTCATTATACTTTACCCGCGAGTATTATGCCGCAGCAAAGTACGGATGGGCATCATCATGAGCATGAAAATGATCACGCACACTCACATGATCATAGCCATGAACAACATCATGCAGATCATCACCATCATGAATCACATCAACCAGAGCATCTAGACAAGGGTGATTTACACTATGGCAAAGGTGAGGCCGAAGTTCATGTTGCAGGGGTTTCTCAGCGCCAGCTATTAACATTAGAAATGGATATTCTAGGCAACAATAATCATCTTGCAGCACATAATCGTGAGCATTTTATTGAAAATCGTCAATTGGTACTTAATTTAGTATCAAGCCCCGGTTCAGGTAAAACAACGTTATTAACTGAAACATTAATGAAATTAAAAGATCAGTGTGTTTGTGCTGTGATCGAGGGTGATCAGCAGACAAGTAATGATGCTGATCGTATTCGTGCTACAGCAGTACCTGCAATTCAAGTTAATACAGGTAAAGGTTGTCATCTTGATGCGCAAATGATTCATGATGCTTATCATCAATTAGCGATTAATGAACCTGGTTTTTTGTTTATTGAAAATGTGGGCAATTTAGTGTGCCCTGCAAGCTTTGATTTGGGTGAGGCCTCTAAAGTTGCTATTTTATCAGTGACTGAAGGTGAAGATAAACCACTTAAATATCCAAATATGTTTGCTGCTGCAGATTTAATGATCATTAATAAAGTCGATCTTTTACCGTATGTTGATATCAATATAGAAGACTGTATTGCTAATGCACGTAAAGTGAATCCCACAATTCAAGTTATTAAGCTATCAGCAAAAACGGGCGAAGGCATGGATGCATGGTTTAACTGGTTAAACGAAAATCGACAACAATTGTAATTAATTAGCGTATTTTATTTGTTATTAAAATGCTGTAAATATTAATTATATAGATACAGCATTTTTACTCTTTTTTATGTGTGAGTGATATTTAAGATTGATTAGTGATAGTGTTCAAAAAATTGTTTAAATAGATAATTTTTTGCTATCATTTTTTTTATTTATCTATAGAATCCCGCGCAAACAAGCTAACAGAGCTTAAACGTGCACTTGCGTTCAGTCTCTCATTAGCAATAATTTTGATGATAAACAACGTAAGTAGCCAATGAAAAAAAACATTTTTGTTACAGCATTATTATTAGCAACTGGCTGTGATATTACAACTGAAACCCTTCAGCCACCTACTGCTCAAGATATTGAAATGTGCCAACAACGAATTGCTGCTAAAACTAACTATAAAGTTACAGCGATGTCAGATAACCATTTAGATAATAACGCGAAAGACAATCGTGGTTGGGTATATGTTAATTATCAAAAAGATAATAATAGAGGGTATTTGAAATTTAGATGTAATGCGGCCTACGTTGAAGTCTGGGCTGCTGGTGCTGCGATGTGGACTGGTTTATAAGTGAATATTGTGAATGCCCGTACTGTATCAGTACGGGCATTTTTGTATCTGGCAATTATGATTTATGCATAGGCACTAACCACTAACCACTAAAGTTAGGTGTCATTATTTTCCTTCTTACAGTGTTAAATTAAGTACTTATACGTTACAAAGAACGCTAAAAATAATCGTTTTTAGCAATACTATTTGGATATTTGTTAATAGTGATAAATTGTATTGTTTTGATTGTTAATAAAAGAGAGGAAAAATAGTGGTATTAAAAATTTATTTTTATTGATTGGATGGGTTCTATGTATGATATCTGTCGCAAAAAAATGCAGTTAAAAGGTAGCTTGAAAGTTTATTTGTGATCGGTCTTTATTCGTTTTTATTAAATATTCTCATTATAAAATTTGTCGTTATTATATTGCTATGTTTTCTAGATAGTGATGCCATAAAATTTAAGTTTGGATAAAACAATACCGTGAAAGGATTGTTTATTTTATTGATGTTAAAGGAATAATATGAGTAAATTTTTTTGGCTTGCTTGGGCTTGTGCCACAATGTTACCTGTTCATGTTAGCGCATCAGAATGGAATTCTTCGGGGATTGACGGACATTATGTTTTATCATCATTAATTGAAGAACAACAGGGACAAAAAAAAGTTTTTTTTTCGCTTTATAAGGCGAAGTATAACAATAATGGATTTGAGCGATTTTTAAGCCAATGTAATAAAAATGGGTTTGATAAAACAGTATTAATGACTATTAATGGTCAAGAAGTTGAGATGGATAAGATTTGTCGTAGAACAGAAGACAGTAAAAATTATTGGATTTATACACCAACAACAAATAAAGGTTTAGCTTTTCTCATTACACAATTTAAATATACTGAAACTGTCAATATACATAAAGTCTTTATTAATATATATAAGCAAAAGGCGGATTTAGATTTTAAAATTTCTGCTAATGGATTTGTTCAAGCATGGAATAAGTTATAAGGCAATGTTAAATATATATTAACGATACTAACTAAGAGACGATATCAAGTTATTGGTATCGTTTTTGTTTTGGAGCGGATAACGGGAATCGAACCCGTGTCATTAGCTTGGGAAGCTAAGGTAATACCATTATACGATATCCGCTCGATGAGTAGACAATAAACATTTGTCGTTATCGGGTCAATAAAAATTATAATGAATCATAATATTAGTTTAAAAATATGAATTAAATGTACTATATTTGATATTTAATGTTCAAAATATCAACGACTATAATCATAATGCAAAGTGGACATATTTTATATTTTAATAGATTTTTTAGCTAAAATAGTGCGATAGTCTACTTAATTTGTGACGGATTATGTGTTTTTAGCTGTATTTTATATTCATTATTTTGTATATGATTTAGTATATCCGATACGAGCATATGAATGTGACCATAAAACATACAATAAGTAGTTATATGGATAGCACCATTCTACTTTTTAATGCACTTTGAAGTAGTAATAATGAAGTTAAAAATTTCGCCATCGAGTTTAGCAATAATTGTATCAGTGTTACTAACTCTAATAGCACTTGAAATGTTTTTTTTAAATGAAAAAAAACAATTTGAATTACAGAATAAGAAAAATGATTTAGTTTTAGAGCAGGATGTATCAAAAATTATCAATAATGAAATTAATAATATGATAATTAGTTTGAAAACATTTAATTTATTGTTTAAATCAAAAGACTATAACCCTAATGCGTTTGATATATTAGCAAAAGAAGTTATGGCAACAAATAAAAGCCTTTCTGAATTACAGTTTGCACCGAAAGGGATCATTCAATTCACATATCCATATTCAAAGAATAATTCCGCAATCGGACATGACTTAAATCGATTGAAAAATAGGCACGTAGGGGTATCTTTATCGATTAAAAATCAAGAGCTTACCTTGATAGGTCCTGTGAAATTAATACAAAATCATCGGTTAGCCTTTATTTTGAGGTTACCTATTTTTGATAAAAAATCTCAATTTGCAGGTTTTGTTATTGCGATTAGTGAGCTGAAAAATATTCGCGCTCAGTTACCATTTGATAACTTATTATATAAAATACAAGGGTTTAATCCTGATGGCGAAATGCTAACAATATTTAATAATATTGTTAATGAAGCGATGGGAACAATAACCGTTTTTACTATTCCTGTTCCTAATGGTACTTGGCAGCTTTCGGTTCAAAATGAGAAATTCAATACAAAAAAATACTTTGTGATTCATGTATTATTATATTTAATAGTTATTGCCTTTTTCTTTTATATATATAAGCGTGAGCGTTATCTTTTCTTAACTAATATTTATATTAATGATACGAATAATATGTTGAAACACGCTACTTTTACGGATGAATTAACAAATATCTACAATCGTAGATATATGAATAATATAATAAGACAGGTATTTTTTTCCAAAGCTACGGCTACTCATAGTATTGCCTTTTTAGATATTGATCATTTTAAAATAGTTAATGATACTTATGGACATGATGCTGGTGATGAAATATTAAGAGTTTTTGCTGGTATTTGTTTAAATAGCATCCGCACTAGTGATGTAATTGCCCGCTGGGGAGGCGAAGAATTTATTCTCTTTATGGATAAAACCAGTCAAAGCCATGCCAAGGATGTGTGTTATCGAATTTTAACCGCCGTTAATCAACACGTTTTTTTATATAACGGGCAGGTTATTCATATCACGGTATCTATTGGTTTAACCTCATTTTCACCAAAAAATGATCACGTTGACGTGGTGCTTAAAAATATTGATGATGCTGTTTATCATTCAAAAAAGAATGGGCGAAATTGTATAACTGTTATATAAGTCGAGACATGCAAACAGCCTTATCACCATAGGTCGTAGATGCACCCAGGCTGTTATCTGTAATAAAGCCATATTTTTGCCAAAATGTTGCGGAATTTTGTACTGAAATCAATGAGACGGATTGATAAATTGTCGTATCAAGGAAAGTGAATAAATGGTTGAGTAATAGTTTGGGGAGCCCTTTTCCTTGTGCTACTGGCGCTATCGCTAAATCATGCAGATGGAGGTGGATACTATCAATTTTCGAGGTTATTTGATGTAATTTAGGGGTTGAACCTTTATGGTAAGGATGGCTAATAAGATAACCAACAACTTGCTGTTGTTCATTAAGACAAACAAAACAAGTTTGTGGTGATGCTGTGACTTTACTTTTTAATACCGACATACTTTCAGGTAAATCATCACTATAAGCGGCGTGTTGGAGGCGTTCAATTTGCGGCCAATGTGATGATGTTATGGGGCTTATTTTCATTATTTTTCTCATCATTAAAATTAGATCTACTTATACCGAGCCATTGTGGTGATTGCAATCTGAACAGTATGTTTAATATGGGGTAAATTGTAACCAGACGTGTTTTTATTATTTAACAATGAAGATTTCTGTTTTAATGCTGTTATCGGTTTACTTTAAGATTTCCAAAAAGTTTGATTGCATTTTAAATTATTAACCATTTTATGAAAATTGTTAGAATGGAGAATGATTTTTAGTGATATTATTTTTTGGATTTAAAATGGCTTCATTAGTCGGTTGTTTATTGTTACCACACCACCAATTAAAGTGTCGGCTAGCTATTGCACGATTTAAAGTTAAGAGTATTGAGAGAACAATACGCTATTGTGTAAGCCATGGATTAAATAACAATCTACAGTTTTTACTGGATCATTTAGATCGCTATTGTACTGAATTTGAGGTCGTTTATGCTTTGGTTAGTGAGAAAAATCAATACAAATCAAACGATAATAAGAATTTTTAACTGTTAATAATTAAATATGCTATTCGCTTGGGATCTCATGTGAAAAATCCAGTATCATACTAGAATGTTTATTTATAGTTATTACGCATGAAAGAATCGCAAGCCATTCCTTTAGTTGACGATATTGATACCTTAACTCGATTAAAAAAAGCATTTGTTGCAGGGATTTGGGCAACATTAGCCAGTATATCTATCGGTTTTTTATTTAAAGTTTGGTTGGCGCAGTGGGTCGCAAAAGATGATTTAGCCTTATTTAATAGTGTTATTGATATTGTGTCATTATCATTAATATTAATGACAGGTTTTCGCTCTTCAATGGTAGTTACCTATAGTCAGACGCATAATGATCATGACATTATAAATATATTTCGCTTTAGCTTAATTGTGATGGTGTTAATTACATGGGGTTTAGTTCTACCTTATATAAAGCATGAATTGCATATTAATGTTGGTTACTTTGAAATGGTAGGCGTTATTTTTGGTATGGGGCTAAAAATATACTTTACCAATTTAATCGCCATGTACCGTTTATACGATGTTTCAAATAAAGTCACATGGATTGAACCAACATCAAATGTTATTACTTTTGTATGTTGTTATTATCTTTTACACTTTACGGCATTAGCTTCTCTTTTTTATAGTGTGATGGTGTCCTCATTGATTGTGGCGCATTTCATGTATTGGAAACGCAGAAAACAAATTGCTACTAAACCGCTAACCACTGTCCAGCTTGATCCTAATATGCGTAATTATGTACGCAAAAGTTTTACTGCTTCTTTAGAGGCGGGCGCAAGTATTTTAATGATTTATGCAGCGGTTCTGCTAACGATCACGCATTTTAGTTTAGATGAACTAGGCGATTTCCAAGTGGTTGTTAGACCGATATTTACCTATATGACAATGTTGTTTGTATTTCCTATTTATCGGTTTGTATTACCAGAATTATCGCAAAGTGTACGTAAAGGTGAACATACTCAAATACGTGCTATTCGTCGTTGGGTATATCGCTTAGCAGCCATTGTGAGTGTAAGTTTTTTCTTAGTTATGCTTATTGGCGGAAAAGAAATTATTGGATTTATTTTCCCTGCGCAATATAAAGGGGCAGAGATTGTATTGTTTCATTTCTCTATCTTCTTTATTTTTATGATGCTTAATGCTTACCAATTGGCGTATATCAAAGCTCACGGTAAATTTACACTGAGTTTGATGATTCGATTAAGCGGTATTGTTACTTTGGTGGTGAGTTATTATCTACTCGCGTTATTTACGGCTAATGTAGTGGCAATTATTGTTGCGCTTGGGTTTGGCTACGTGATGATGTTTATTTTATCAACTATCGCGGAACAACAAATACTACGTGAATATCGACATCAAGGTATTAGTGTTGACGGATAGCGAATAATTAAATTCACACAGTATGTGTTAATAAAAAAGGTTGAGTATGCAGATTGCTACTCAACCTTTTTATTTTAGAGGGATAAGTTATTGGCGGTTATAGCACTGGAGACATACCATAACTGTGACCATTAAGTAACAATAAGCTTAATAATACCAATAAAATACCGCCTAGCAGTTTAATAATAATACGGGTCATTATTCGTTGACGTTCATTTGTTGCTAAATAATGACTGACGATTTTTTTACTCGATAGGGTTAGTAATGCAATGGCCGATGTTGTTAGCGCAGTGCCTACAGCCATGAGTATTGCACTGATAATGCCAAGCCAGTAGAGGCCAACCATATTAGCAAATAACAGGACTAAAATAGCACCAGTACAAGGACGAATACCAATACTAAAAATAATGACAATATATTCTCGTAAACTAGAGGCATTATTGATTTCATCAGCATTTGCGAAGTGCTTATGTCCACAACCACATTCACTGCCATGATTATGGTGTTGTTGTGCCATTTTAAGTTGCCAAGCTTGTCTCAAGCTGCGGTAAATAACGATCACGCCAAGCAATAACATGGCCATAAAGCTATAACTTATCAATTGATCCGCAGTATCGTTCACTTGTCGCATTGATGATTTAAAAAACAGTAATAAAATACTGACTAACGTAATAGCAACAATTGCTTGTACAAATGCGGATATTATCGTCATGATTAAGCTAGCTTTTATTTTAGCTGGGTTAGTTGCAAGATAAGTAGTAACAATCACCTTGCCATGACCTGGGCCTAATGAGTGAAAGATACCGTAAAGAAAGCTCAACCCTGCTAATGAATAAGCCGCAGTTATATTTTGTTGAGCATCATAGAGTAAATCACTTAATTGACCATTAATGTTACGTTGCCATTTAATACTTTCCATTAGCATTGTTGGCCATTGTTGCCATAAATAATAGCCACTAACTATAAATACTAGTAACACCACCATACGAGTTAACCATGATGGGGTTGCGTGAGTATCAGTAAGAGGATGATCACATATTATGCTATGACTATTATTATGAACCTCAGAATGATGAGGTTGATGTTGATGGCTGCAAGTAGAGGTAAGCGTATTTTTATCGTTCTTTGGGGTTGAGTTACAACAGGATTTCATGAGTCGATCCTAAGTCAATACTATTTTGCAGAAGGTGTTAGTGAGCTAACATTACAGTACAGCTGAACTGTTTGGGTAAACACTTGCCCTAACTGATTATCAGGATCAGCATCTGCTGGAATCGACATTGCAAAAGTTACTTGTTCTGGCGTTGGATTTGGCTCTATTAATGTAAAGTGGCAAGTTTTTGCTAATTCTGGCGATAGAATAATGTCACTTTTGTTATTCCATGACATATCAACATAATAACTAGGTTCAAAGATTAATAATTTTAACGAATCTTTAGTAATAGGTTTAGGTTTTGATAATGGTAGTTCAAAAGTTAGTGTGGCTTTGGCGCGAGGTTTCACTAATTCACCACCCGTTGGAATGCGGTATTTAATCGGAGTGTCGTTATCATAAAAATACGTAAAGTAATGCGAATTTTTCATATTTTCCATAACCGATTGGGCTATATCCTTTAATGTTTGCTGCTTCTTTGCATTTGACATATCTTCGCCATCAAGCATATAAGCGGTGGTCATTGCATCAAATGTCCATACCATCTTAAATCCTGTAATTTGCGTGCTGTTACCCTCAATGTAGGTTTTCATATTAATCCATGAATGGGGGTGTGCTTGACTGGTTATGGGTAATAACGCAGCAATGGCTAATAGAAAATAGGGTAAGGCATTCAAACGCATTTAAGTTGGCTCCATATTCATCATTTGATGAGTGACAATAATTCAGAGTAAATAGCATATTCTTGTTATGTTATAACATAGAGCTATTGATGAATCTAGATGAAGGTATGGGCATTATTTGAAGAGTATTGAGCTGTTAACTATAGAGTTACTGACTATTTGTTGTATGATCAAATTAGTAATCGGTCAGCAAGTCTTTATTAATCATTCAAATCTAGCTTATAAGTTAGTGACATTATATATTTCATAACGCGTTGATTAAAATGACGATGTGTTTAGTAAAAAGCCATGAAAGAGAAACAAATAAATAGCTTTAAGATAAAACGTTAAAAATCAGTTAGAATATAAGAAGAGCGATATATTTTAAGTGTGTAAGAAAAGAGGTTATAGCATCTTTCATGGCTTGATTATCGCGGCAAAATTAGCATCACATGATGAGAATAATAAATAATGAAGAAAAAGCTATTTACTGCGACGTTACTCTTACTTTTGAGTTCTTCTGTTTTTGCGGCACCAGCAGAGACGGCATTGCCAATCCAATTATCATCCGTTACCCAGAATGTTGATGTCGTAAATAATACCACCACGTTAACGGGTAACGTGGATATTGTTCAAGGTGGCATCACCATTAAAGCAGATAAAGCAGTCATTAAGTTAAATGGTAAAACCAAAGAATTAAAAACGATTGAAGTGTATGGCAAGCCAGCTCACTTTAAACGGGTAATGAAAGATGGCAAAGTCATTAATGGCGAGGCTGGATATGGTATTTATACGCCAGCAGAGAGTATGATGGTATTAAAGAAAAACGCTAAAATAACCCAAGATGGTAATACTACTCGCGCTAATACAATTAGTTATAATCTTAAAGCACAATTTATGAAGGCGACAGGTACTAAGTCTCAGCAAGTTAAAACCAAATTATTACCAGAAACGAAATAAAAGGAATTTTCGTGGAATTAGTCACTGTTAACGCAAGCAATCTAGCTATCTATTTAAATCTAACCCAAGCTTATGAAGCTGAATTTTCGCCATTAACCCAAAAATTGCCTGATGATGAGGGTAAGTTTGCTTTAGACACTCCGATAGCGGGTAATGTTACGGGGTATTTATTGTATATTGATGGTAAACCGGCAGGATTAGCAGCAATTGCTAACGAGTGTGTTGATCATTACGAAGTGTGTGATTTTTACGTTGTGCCTGTATTTCGTAAGAACAAAGCAGGTCAACGTTTTGCCCACACACTATTTGATATGATGCCGGGTTTATGGCAGAGCAAACAGATAGCAGGTGCAGATCACGCGATTGCATTTTGGCGACGAGCTATTGGTAGTTACACCAATGAGGTATTTGTTGAAGATATTTATCATGATGAATATTGGGGTGATGTTACTCGCCAATGTTTTAAAACCACGGCTTAATTTGCCGTAATTTTAAATAACCGCATAGATATAATAAAACCGCTATTGTTTAATAAATGATAGCGGTTTTGTTTTCGCTACGGTAGCGTATTGTAGCATTACTCTTTTTGTTTGCTTCTTTTAGGCTTGATCTCGTGCTCAAGAGATCACGGATAATCTTGTATCAGTAAACTCTTTTCCAAAATGATTCTGTTGGTCAATCTCGATCTATAATCCTTATTCGCCGCACAAAAAAAAGGCTAGAGATAAAATACCTAGCCTTTATATATAAAATTATAATCGAGTGATAATTACAACGCAGTCTCTAGAATCTTGCGGCTATCTGCAATCGTTAGTTTTCCATGTTCACCAAGTGCTGTTCTACCGTGTTTTTCAAGGCTAGCAACTAATACATCAATATCAGCAGCGCCTAGTTCAACATCCGCTAATGAGGTTGGAACGTTCATTTCTTTAAAGAAAGCAATAGTGCGTGCAATTGCAGCATCAATACGTTCGTCAGTTGTACCTGTGGTAATGCCAAATACGCGTTCTGCATATTGCACTAATTTTGCTTGTTTCTCTTTACGGCAAACTTGCATCACTGCAGGTAGCACAATACTCAGTGTACGTGCATGATCGATACTGTAGTTACCAGTAAGCTCATGGCCAATCATATGTGTAGCCCAATCTTGTGGTACACCAACCCCAATTAAACCATTTAAGGCTTGGGTTGCAGACCACATGATATTGGCACGAACAGCAATATCATTAGGTGTTGCCAGTGCTTTCGGGCCTTCTTCGATAAGCGTCAGCAATAGACCTTCAGCAAAACGGTCTTGGACTTTGGCATTTACAGGGAAGGTTAAGTATTGCTCCATAGTGTGAACAAAAGCATCGACAACACCGTTAGACACTTGGCGTGGTGATAAACTTAAGGTGGTCTGTGGATCTAAGATAGCAAATGTAGGCTTTACCAATGGTGAGCCAAAGAATAGCTTATCGTTACCACGAGAAACCACGGCACCGCCGTTAGTTTCAGAGCCTGTTGCTGGCAGCGTTAATACACATCCGATAGGTAAAACGGTCGTTATAGGTGCTTGGTCATGCAAAATTTCCCATGGATCAGCGCCTTCATAACATGCTGCAGCAGCAATGAACTTGGTGCCATCAACCGCAGAACCACCACCAACAGCGAGTAGAAAGTCATAGTTTTCTGCTTTCACTTTAGCAACGGCTTGCATTAGAGTGTCATATTGTGGGTTTGGCTCAACACCTGAAAATTCTCCCCAATTAAAGCTAGTCAGTGCTGCGGCAACTTGCTTATAGACACCGTTAGTTTTAATGGATCCACCACCGTAAATGACTAAGATTTTTTTATCTTTAGGAATATCATTGGCAATTTCAGCAATTTGACCTTCACCAAAATGAATTTTTGTAGGGCTTTGATACGTAAATTTGTCCATTTTATTTTCCTTAGAACAGCAAGCTGAGCTGATTATTATAATGATTTTAATTATCAGATACTGAGTACCTTAGAATATTCAGTTTAGGGGATAATAGCGTTTTATTTAATACATAATTCTCTTTAATACTTGCCTATTTCTCTTTTGTTACTGCTATTAATCGGTAAGGTCTGCTAAGGTGATGGAAACGATTTTGTGAGTAGATAGCCATGAACTGTGGAAGCATTGCAAATATAACAGTATCTCAACCCATCGCCATACCCGCGCCCATTATTAGCTTAGCGTATTCGTTATGTGAATATTATGGGTTGGCACATCGATCTGGCCGCGTAGATACTAACCTTACTGGAGTACGGCTATTTAGGATTGATAGTTATCACAAATATAGCCCGCAAATGTATGAGCAAGGTATTGTTATTATTATTCAAGGCTACAAAATTGGTCATTTAAATCAACATCAATTTAATTACGATCCACAACGATGTTTATTGGTTACGACACCTTATCCTATTATTTGTGAGACCTTCGCCTCACAACAGCAGCCATTGATTGGGATTAATATTGATTTTGATTTAACCGTTATTCGTCAGTTAGTAACCATGATTGAAGATGAGCAACAACAGCAATTCAATTATGAAGGTAGCTGCGGGGTAGCGACGGCAAAAATGACAGAACGCATGTATCGTAGCATTGAGCAATTATTTGAAGTATTGCATGATCCTCTTGATGCTGCCGTTATAGGTCCATCATTAATTCGACAGTTGTTTTATTATTTACTTCAGGGTGATCAAGGGTATTTATTAGCGCAATATTGTGAACAAGACAGTGCGTTAGCCAAAATTTCATCAGTCATCGATTATGTACAATTGCATTATGATACTAAATTACAAGTACATGAATTGGCTGCAATGGCGGGAATGAGTGTATCTGTTTTCCATAAAGTGTTTAAACAAGTCGTGACCGATCCACCACTGCAATATATTAAGAAAATACGTTTAAATAATGCCAAGACGTTAATCTTACAACAAGGTATGGCTGCTAATATTGCTGCGGGGTTGGTGGGTTATGAGAGCCCTGCACAGTTTAGCCGTGAGTTTAAGCGTTATTTTGGTTTGTCACCGAGTAAAATTCATGAAAATGCAGGATTTATTCGATAGTATGTCTAAATAGTATCGTTGATATGCAATCATGATAACCGTTTTATAATATAATGTTTTATTAGCGTACTGTTTATTAATGATAAGACAACAATAATAAGGAAAACAATGTCGGCTTCTCACAACAAGGTGTTGATTTTATTTGCTCATCCGTCACAAAATCGATCTGAAATCAACGTACCGTTATTTAATGCATCTAAAGGTTTCGATCACGTTACGGCAGTGGATTTATATGCAGAGTACCCCAATTTTCGTATTGATATCGATAAAGAGCAACAACGGTTACGCGATCATGATGTGATTGTGTTTATGTTTCCACTTTATTGGTATTCCACGCCATCGTTACTGAAAGAGTGGCAAGATCTGGTATTAGAATATGGTTTTGCTTATGGTAGTGAAGGCAAAGAATTAATAGGTAAAAAATTCTTTTGTGCGCTAACCGCTGGTGGAGCGGAATCAAGTTATCGTAAAGAAGGCTTTAACCATTTTACAATTCGACAATTGTTACAGCCGTTAGAGCAAATGGCAGAATTAACGGGTATGGAATTTTTGGCTCCATTTGCTTTATTTGGCGCAGGTACTGCTACAGAAGAACAACGGATCACCAAACATCTACAAAATTGGCGGCGCGTGTTAATCGCAATCGCAGATAATCAATTCGATTATGATGTTGCGAGTAAATTATCAAAATTAAATCATAGTCTTGATATTGTGATCACGGAGTCGCTATGACGGGTATATTTTTACAAGCATTTATCTATTTAGTTGCGGCCGTGATTGCAGTACCGATTGCGAAACGGTTTGGGCTTGGCTCGGTATTGGGTTACTTAATTGCCGGTGTCGTTATTGGACCTGTTATTGGATTAGTTGGTAGCGAAACTACCACAATTCAGCATTTTGCTGAGTTTGGCGTAGTAATGATGCTATTTATTGTTGGCCTTGAACTCGAACCTAAAATGTTGTGGGGCATGCGTCATCGCTTATTGGGTTTAGGGGGTCTGCAGGTTGTAGTGACCACCGCTGTTGTGATGGGTATTGCCAGTATATTAGGCGTCGGTTGGACTTATGCTTTAGCAATTGGCTTGATCTTTTCATTATCATCAACCGCGATTGTGCTGCAAACTTTTAATGAAAAAGGACTCAATAAAACTGAAGGCGGAAAAAGTGCATTTTCGGTTTTATTATTTCAAGATATTGCTGTTATTCCAATGCTGGCATTAATTCCCTTGTTGGCATTACCTGAACTAGTAGAGAAAGCACAATCAACCGTTGCGGCTGCTGCTGAACATCATGATGAATTGAGTTTAGTGGCGGGTTTACCTGGGTGGGGGTATACCATTGTGGTGATCCTTGCTATTGCGGGGGTTGTCGTGGGAGGACATTATCTTAGCCGACCACTATTTCGCTTTGTTGCAGCTTCTGGTCTGCGTGAAATTTTTACCGCAACAGCATTAATGTTAGTGATTGGTATTGCGGCATTAATGAGTTTAATTGGCTTATCACCAGCATTAGGTACCTTCCTTGCTGGTGTCGTCTTGGCAAACAGTGAGTTCCGCCATGAGCTTGAATCAAATATTGAACCGTTTAAAGGTTTATTGTTAGGGCTGTTCTTTATTACTGTTGGTGCAGGAATTAATTTTAGTATTTTGTTTGATCAGTTTGGCACTATTATTGGTTTAACCCTTGGTGTGATGGTGGTTAAGGCAGTCGTATTATTAATCTTAGCATTTGTTTTTAAAGTAAAAGGTAGCGATAAGTGGTTATTTGCGCTTAGTTTGGCACAAGCGGGTGAATTTGGGTTCGTTTTATTGAACTACACTGTCCAAAACAATGTATTGCCAGCTGAATTAGGGCAGACATTATCATTAGTTGTAGCATTGTCGATGTTCTTAACCCCAGGGTTATTTATTTTATTTGATAAAGTAATTTTGCCACGTTTTAGTGCGGCAAAAAATGAACGTGAAGCAGATGAAATAGATGAACAAGGTAAAGTGATCATTGCCGGTATTGGTCGTTTTGGTCAAATTGTGAATCGCTTATTGACCTCAAATGGTATGCAAACCGTGGTACTCGATCATTCTGTGACTCAAATTGATAATATGCGTCAAATTAATATTAAGAGTTTCTTTGGTGATGCCACTCGCCATGATTTATTGCATACCGCTGGGATTGAAGATGCCAAAGTATTTGTGGTAGCAATTGACGATCAAGAGCGTGCCACAGAACTTGTGCATTATATAAAGCAAACGTATCCACATGTTCGAGTGTTAGCGCGCGCTTATGATCGAGGGCATCATTATTCATTACGTTGTGCTGGTGCTGATTATGTTATCAGTGAAACCTACCGCTCAGCATTAGCTATGGGCGCACAAGCCTTGAAAGAACTTGGAGTACATCCATTTAGGGCTGAACAGCAAAAAGAAATGTTTGTTGAAACCGAAGCGAAAAGTAAAGAACTGTTGTACCAAACATGGCGCGATAGTACTGAGGAAGATCGTTTTAATGCCTCTTATGTTGAATTATTTATGCAGTTAGAGCAAACGTTAGGCGAGGCCATGAAACAAGAGCGTACAGATAAACATACTAAGTCTGAACGTGGTTGGACACCGCCACCGAAAAACTTTATTGAAGAAGCTGAACAAATGCAGGCGAATAAGAATAGCTAACCTTGCTAGATATGATTCTTGATCTAAAATAGCAACTGCAATTGAGTTAATAAGACGCTAACTGTTTAATCATTAGCGTCTTTTTTTATATTACCATCATTATATTTGTGTAGCATTTGCATACAATTTCTACATAACTGCTTAAATTTATTTATGCTATTGTCAATTGCAAAAGCTTATATCGAGCTTTATTTGAATATTGGTAATAGGTGAAATGTTTAAAAAGAATCTGCTCGTATCGCTTCTATTTAGCTCTTTCGTTGCTCAACCTGCTCTCGCTGATACAACATTAAATATCTATAATTGGTCAGAATATCTGCCGACAGAATTATTGACTAAATTTACCAAAGAAACTGATATCAAGGTTAATTATTCAACGTTTGAAAGTAATGAAACGATGTATACCAAGATCAAAATGATCGATGGTAAAGGGTATGATTTAGTTTTTCCATCCACCTATTATGTGTCTAAAATGGCAGATGAAGGCTTATTAGCACTATTAGACCATAGCAAGATCACCGCATTTTCTAAACTAGATAGCACGATTTTAAATCAACCTTTTGATCCTAATAATCAGTATTCATTGCCTTATGTTTGGGGCAGTACTGCATTAGGTTATGACAGTGATCGAATTGAGAGCCAGCAGATCACACAGTGGAAAGATCTATGGAAGCCTGAGTTTAAAGGTAATGTGCTATTAACTGACGATCCTCGTGATGTCTTTGGTATGGCACTGATCATGAACGGTCATAGCGTTAATAGTCGTGATGAGGCTGAAATCAAACAAGCTTACGAAACATTGAAAACATTGATACCCAATGTGGCAGTATTTAATTCAGATGCGCCACATATTCCTTATATTGCAGGTGAAGTCTCTGTTGGAATGCAATGGAACGGTACTGCGGTACGTGCTGAAAATGAAAATCCAGCACTTAAATTTGCTTATCCGCAAGAAGGGACTATTTTCTGGATGGATAACATGGTTATTCCCGCAGCTAGTCAGAATAAAGATGCTGCCTACCAATTTATTAATTTCTTATTAAAGCCTGAGAACCAAGCTAAAATTATTACAGAAATTGGCTATGCTGCTCCTAATTTGGATGCATTGCAGAATCTTCCTGAAAATATTCGTCAGAGCGAGATTATCTTTCCGCCCAAAGCAATTAAGCAAAAAGGTCAATTTTTAGCTGATGTTGGTGACGCGACGGCACTCTACCAGCGTTACTGGATGGAGTTAAAGAAATAATGAAAGTTATCTATACTGAAAAACAACGTTTACACCATGTACGCTTTGAATTCTTAAATGGTGAAGCAACCCCTTGTTTTGAAAAACCAGAGCGTGCTGATATGGTGCTAAATGCGCTTAATAGTCACGGTGGTTTTACAATGATTGAACCAAATAGCTATGGTGATGCACCGCTGCGTTGGGTTCATACTGATGATTACGTTGATTTCCTTGCAAGCTGCTGGGATCAATGGGTCGAAGCATTTGGTGATGTGCATGACGCATCGCCATACTGTTTTGCGCCTGCACGTCATTTACGTAATCGTATTCCAAAAGATATCGAAGGTCGCTTAGGGTACTACAGCTTTGATATGACAGCGGCTATTACCGCCGGATCTTGGAAAGCAATTGTTGCAGCAACGGAATGTGCTTTAACTGGGGTCGATTTAATTAAGCAAGGCGAACATGCCGCGTTTGCATTATGTCGTCCTCCGGGTCACCATGCGGCCTCTGATTTAATGGGGGGTTATTGTTACGCTAATAATGCGGCTATTGCTGCTGAAAGTTTTATTCGTCAAGGTGCAAAGCGAGTCGCGGTATTGGATATTGATTACCATCATGGTAACGGTACGCAAAGTATTTTCTATCATCGTAATGATGTGTTATTTGCTTCTATTCATGGCGATCCTGATTATGATTATCCGCATTATCTAGGCTTTGCTGATGAAGAAGGTGAGGGTGAAGGCTTAGGCTTTAATCTAAACTTACCTTTGCCACTGCATACTACTGATTGGTCAGTGTATGAGCCCGTATTAGCGCAAGCATTGGCGCGTATTACAGAATATAAACCTGAAGCGTTAGTTATTTCATTGGGCATGGATACCTTTGCTGATGATCCGATCAGCTACTTTAAATTGATGCGCAATGATTATCAAAATATTGGCTGGATGATAGGCTTATTAAATATTCCAACATTATTTGTTTTTGAAGGTGGTTATGCAGTAGATGACTTAGGCCATAATACCGTTGCCGTTCTTGATGGATTTAACAAAGCGTTAGTTTAAGATTGTTGTGATATAAAAATTATGCGGTGTAAAAAGCGATAGCCTAATGGTTATCGCTTTTTTATTTATAGAACAATACCCATATAAATACACAATTCACGCTTAATTCGGTTGTATTCACTTGATATGACTTTTTGAGCCTGATAGTCAGTACCGTCATTGGTCGCCATATCGTTTTCTTCAATCTCTAAAAAAGGCAGTTCAGTGCTATTTGTTAATAGATATAGAGCTCGATGACCATCTATTTTGTAATTTAAATCAAAGGCTACAATCGTTTCCATATTGATATAAATATTATTAATTTTTAGTGCTTTTTTCATTACGGATACCTTATGTAAGCAACGTTAAAGTCACATTTAATCTGTGGCTAAAAATAGCATATTCCGAGTTTTTGTCTTTGTATGCAGAAAGTTCTGCAATGAAAGATTGTATTATTCGTTAACAGCAATTGCTTGAATTGAATCTTTTTTATGCTGTTTCCTTTCTACTTTTGCTAGCCATAATAGTGGCGCAATGATCATTACCGTACCCACAAAAGTGGTCGTATCTGGCACTTCATTAAACAATAAGTAGCCGACAACAACAGCGCCAATTAAACCACTGTATTCGGCACTGGCTATTTTATTACTTTCAGCTGCACGATAAGCCACTACACATGTTGCTGCATACACCAAAATTAAAGCACTAGAGCCTGAGGCTGTAATCAATGGTGACCAATCCCATGGTTTATTTTCCCATAAAGCCAATGCAAGTGATGCAGGCATACCTATTAGGTTGGTGAGTAATAATGTTTGAGCAACACTTTGTTGGGTAGGGAGTTTACGAATAAAAAGGTTATTAACTGCAATCGTAAATGCGACGACCAATGCACCAAAAGCGGCCCAACTGATGTCGGTTGGGCGCACAATGACCAATACGCCAGCAAAACCAATAATACCTGCCGCAATAGAATATCGACTGAGTTTTTCGCCATAAACAAGCATTGCTAACGGAAGCATGATCAAGGGCGCGGCATAGAAAATGGCATTTGCAGTAGCTAAGGGAAGCGTACTTAATGAGATCACCATAAATACAGCACCTAATAACCATACATGTGCGCGTATGCAATGCCATTTTAAGCCAATGAAAAAGCTTTGTTTTGTAGCTCGTAGACAAAAGGGTAATAAAATAATCACAGCTGACAGTTGGCGAAAAAATACAAATTGAAACACTGCGGCATCTTTGCCCATGGTCTTGATTATTGCATCAGAAAGTACGGCGACTAAATTACCAATAATTAAAATGGTCATAGCAAAGCCAACAGAACGTTTTTTCATTATATCTACCGCAAGAAACAAGGTGAATGGTGATGCTGATTGAGGTTAATAAGCACAAACAACAGCATTAATAAGCCTGTATATTATGATGAATTTCACATTATGCATAATAATATAATATGTGTTTTATCAGCATTGTTTATACTTAAAGCGTATCACCAAGGAAGAGTGTTACCGTCATAACTTAAAAATTGTCCAGTTTCTTGTGGTGTGAGTCGTGCTAATAAGCTCAATAAGCATTGCGCAGTATAAGTGGGTGTAAATAATTTGTGGGGTGCAACATTACGTTGAAATGGTTTAGAGAGAGCGCTTGCGGTTGTTCCGGGGTGAAAAGCAATCACACAACAATGGGGAAGTTTGGTGCGCCATTCAATACTGATAGTTTTAATCGCCATATTAAGTGCGGCTTTTGAACTACGATAACTGATCCAACCGCCTAATTTATTATCTTCAATACTGCCTACCCTGGCTGAAATAGTTACAAAATAACTGTGAGATGATGTTTTTAACGCTGCCATGAAATGTTTGGCAATTAATAAGCTAGGTAGTGTATTCGTTTGAATGTTGGTTTGAAAAAAATGCACATCAAATTGTTGAATGGACTTTTCAGGCTGATGTTCAGTTGTGTGGAGCATACCAACAGCATTAATTATTAGATCAAGTCGAGGAAGTTGTTTTGCAAGTGCTTCAATATGATCCTCAAGTGTAATATTACACTGGTGCCAACGTAGCTGAGAATGTTGATATTGAGGCTGGTGGCGAAAAAATGTTGCATGAACATTCACATGGGGCTTAATGAGTAATAATTGTTGAATAATCGCTAATCCGATTCCACCAGTACCACCAATAATTAAGACATTCATGAAATCTTCCTTGAAATAGTAACGTTATTATTTACCAATAGTCTAACAATGGCTGTTAAATTAAATTATAGCGAACCTTTTGTCATGCTGTCGGTACAATAAAGCGGCCAATAATAGTTATTGGGGTGATAAATACCCAAGTAAATTCCTTTTAAGAATAAAAGCTTTACAGTGAATGATGAACGCTATAGTATACGCCGCATGGAGAGATGGCTGAGCGGTTGAAAGCACTGGTCTTGAAAACCAGCATACGTTTATAGCGTATCTAGGGTTCAAATCCCTATCTCTCCGCCAAATTCTTAAAAGCCAACATTTAGATGTTGGCTTTTTTACGTCTGAATAAAATGTAGGCATATTTAATTCGTGTAATAGCAGCAGGTTCAAATTCACGACTACCTAGATCGTGTTTTTTCATCATACTCTGTAGTTAGGTTACGAACGAGATAGGGTAGCGATTATTAGTATGTTGTAGCATAACCTCGTTGATGATAACGAGGCTTTTATATGTCTACCATCAAGATGAGAAAATGTTGAAGGTTTGGTATTTTATGATGGTGATTGAGAACATTAAATAGCTAATGCATTATGCACATTGATGTTGTATTTTATGATATGCGATAGAAATAATAGTCGTTCAACTTTCAAATCAGTTAGGCGGCGTAAATCATATTCTGATGAGTATTGATGATTAAGATCTAATAAATTAAATTGGTCATTAATAATTATTTCTTTTTTTAATGATTTCATTATTAATGAATGACAATAATCTTGAGGTGATTTTTCAAATGCTATTTTTTTAATAATTTCATCAATGGTTATTACATTTCTATATTCAAAGAAATCAAACAATTGATCTTCAATCATAATAGCTAATTTTTCAGTGTCGATATGACTATTTTGTGATATTTTCTTATATTCAATAGTTACTCTAACTTTAGGGCTTGAAACTAATTTTTCCTTTATATCTATTTCAAGAATACAGTTACTTTTATATTGTTCAAACCAAGACTGAATTCTTTTTTCAACATCAGATTTATAAAGAAAAGGTTTTATCCATGCTTTATTTAATGAGATTGAAAGTGATTTTGCTGAACTAAGCATGTAGTTAGGATCCTAAAATAGACGAGGCATGATTACACCACTATGTAGGATTTGTTTTTATGATAAGCATCACATTGCAAGTATGAATTGCTTATTAATCATTAGAGTTATCAGTAATGTTACTTTTCAAAAAAGAGGCTTAATCAGCCTCTTTTTATATTAGTTATTTATTGATCTTTTTTCTTGATAGTAGGATTCCAAATAAAGAAATTAATCCTATAATACCTGTTGAACCACCAGAGTGCTGTGTTTTTGTATTATCTTTAATTTTTAAATCAATGATCGCAGGATCGTGATCTGATGCGCGGTAGATATCCTTATAACGAGGAGAACATGTATTTTTATTACAATTGTTTTTATCTGCATATTCTAATAACGTAGTTTCGCCAGCATTAATATTCCAATCTGTAGCATCGACAACCTTACTTATTAGATCTGGTGATAATAGAATATAATCTAACGTACCAATATTATTTTGATATGAAAAGCTGTATGAATCTTGATGTAATTGACGGATGATATTGGTATAACCATAATTTTTATTGATGACTTTACCTTCTGGTCCATATAATCGTGTACCTGTCTTTTCATCTCCTCCAATATAAGTATATCCTGCGGCTTTAATAATATGATCTTTAGGTACGTTATCTCGATTAGTTAATACGATGACAGGATCTTCATTTGCGTATGAATTTAAATCGCCAATGATAATTTTTGAACCGGAAATTTTATCTAATTCCGCACCCAAATGTTCAGCAGCAGCTACCCGTAAATTCTCACATGAACCTTGCTTATCTGCATCAAGCTGTTCACCTGTATTTACATCTTCCCAGCAAGTAGAGCCTTTTGATTTAAAATGGTTAACAGAGATGGTTAAGGTTTTATCTGTGCCATTGATTTTAAAGGTTGGAGCAATGGTATCACGTTGATGATTAATGCCACTTTCGTTTCTTTGCTTACGTTTTTCATCAGTATACTTAACTGCAGGCGCATGTTGCTCTGGCATTTTTATTATACGGTATTGCTCTAATGTTACTTTACTTGGTTTGTAAATCACTTGGCTTGAAATAGCATCACTACCAACAAATTTTTCACCATTATTGGGTTTTACATACTTGTAATGTTCAGCTGGATCTTTTATTCGATCATTAATTTTAGTAACTAAATCGTAAACGGCTGAATCTGATTTAAAACCATTATTTTCAATTTCCATTAAACCGACAATATCAGCCTGCATTCGCACAATGGCTTTAGCAATTTTAGTGCTTTGTAGGTCAAATTCCTCTTGTGTCATTGCGCCACGGTTTTGTTTTAATGGATTTTGAGTCTCATGCGTAAATGGGGAATTGAAGTAATTAAGAACATTAAAACTAGCGATTCGTAAATCTCCGCCTTGTTTTAATACTGGCGCGTCAGTTCTATCATTTGTATGAATAAATGTCTTTGTATCGGCTTCATTGGTGACATAGAAACGATAATCGCCATACGAATAACCTATTACACCTTCTAAGCCATCAACAATATCACCAATACGAATATAATTATCAGTTGTTCCGGTGCCGTTATCTGCACCAAAGGTTGAATACCAAGGAATATCACCGTTTGGTGCTTTGGTAAAAGATTCAATAACTAATAAATCATTGGGTTGTTTTGCATGAGAGGTTGTTGGCACATGGTTTTGATTAGGGTGTACGTTTACAGTTCCATGTGAAAGTAACATATTGCTACGGTATGAATTAAAATCAAAACCATAATTTTTTGTAACGTTTAGATCTGAATCCTCATTAATACGTACTAGCATTCCTTCGTAACGTTCTAAATCAAATTTATTGGCATCATCAAATGTTAAGGCAGTAATTGGTGGTAATGGATTATTATTTGTTAATATTTTAATACTTTCGACATTAATTAATTTAGTCCACTTAAAATCTTCGCTAATATTAGCAATGACACTAACTTCCTGTCCTATTTTTAAGCCAATTATTTTAGTTGTTTGAACAAAAATACCATCAGAAGTTGCTGGATTATTGTCAGTTACAGCTTGCATGAAAAATCCTTGCTGTAGATCTTTACCTAAATTGTGTTGCTGAATAGCAGTAATAATTCCGTTTACTTGATATTGTTGAGTCGATATATGTTTATTTAGGGCAATAGGAGTGTATTCGCCTTCACCTTGAATACCTTGAATGGTTAATGTTTTTATTTCATTTTGGTCTTGATTATCAGCGGCATATAGTTGAAAACTAAATGATGAAATGGTGGCGCCAATAACAATAGCTAGAATGTTTTTTTTCATGAGTTATTTTCCATGTGTATAACAATATATGAATTATCATTCAATGAATTAAAAGAGAGGGAATGCTTTAAAACCAATAGTATGCTTTTAGATAACCTAATGTGCCTGTATTCCCCCCCATTGCAGCTTCAGCAACGAGTTTTACATTCTTGGCATACATATATTGCGTACCAACGACAACATGTTGGTCATCTTTATCGTTATTATCATCATTGTATATATTACCAACAACATAACCTGTTAATTGGCTTGTAATGTCGTAAGAACCTGATAATACATAGGTCATGCTATTTTTGTTTACACCATCACGGTCGGAATAAGAGGTAAACCCACCAATAGCAAATTTATTAATTTTATATTTACCGTGTAATGAATATAATTCGCCACGATTATGTACCGTCTCTGCTGCAGCAATGACGGTTAAGTTGTTAGTAAAGTAGCCAGCATAGCCATTAATTACTTCTCCTTCACGGGAGTCAGTAATGTATGATCCTCTTTTCTTGATGAATATGCCATTTTCATCATACAGGGATTGAGCATCGTGTTCGAAATCCCACCCTTTGGCTGAATATGAGATACCGACTTTTAAAGCGCCAAATTCGCCACGGTATTTAATCGTATTATCTTGATCTCCTGCTTCTGATACTTCATCGGCTAATTCATTTGAGAAATCGCCAAAAGCATCATAGTGATCATAGGCTGTATCTGTTCGTCCAAACTCGACTGTTTGTTTATCAGTTAAGAAATATCCAACATAAGCTTTATCAATAACTAATCTAAAGTTGTTTTCATAAGTCCAATCAGTACGTTCAGCGTCAATTTCTAATTTGGCATAAAATTTATTAGTTTGTCCTTTAATACCAATAGTTCCAAAAGAGTCATCAACATAAGATTTAGATTTATCGCCAAAAGGGGATTTATCTCTATTTGTGACAATGGTACCGCCTATTTCTGCACCGCCATAGATATCTAATCTATCGCCATTATCTTTTTTATAAATAGTGGCTGATTGGGCGAAAGTGCTCATAAAAAGTGATGAAATGGCAATTACTAATATTTTCTTTTTCATTTTATTTGCTCACAGATTAAATTACTGAGAGTAAAATACCTCTTTGGAATAAGCTCAATGTAATCTTTAATGATTCTAATTTCATATTTCTGATTAAAGTGTGATGCTTGACCAAGCAATCGTTTGCTTTGTTGAGAAAATTTGGAGCAAGATCAATATTTCAATAGTGGGGCTATTAATACTGTGGTGTAATATTTATTAAGTTAAATAATTTTATTGTTACGATAAAGCGGTAATTGATTATTTTTACAGTACATTGATGAATAACAAATCAATTGATGTCTTTTTTAATATTATTACTTTACAGATAATAAACGCAACTATATGATTCTCCCCATTGGAGAGATGGCTGAGCGGTTGAAAGCACTGGTCTTGAAAACCAGCATACGTTTATAGCGTATCTAGGGTTCAAATCCCTATCTCTCCGCCAAATTCTAGGGATTCGATTTAATCGAGTTTCATTAAAGAATTGGAGCGGTAGTTCAGTTGGTTAGAATACCGGCCTGTCACGCCGGGGGTCGCGGGTTCGAGTCCCGTCCGCTCCGCCAACATAAAGACATAGTGTTAGATATTAACATGCTATGTAACGAAATTTTGTGCCGACTTAGCTCAGTAGGTAGAGCAACTGACTTGTAATCAGTAGGTCACCAGTTCGACTCCGGTAGTCGGCACCATTAAATTTCGGTGGGATTCCCGAGTGGCCAAAGGGAGCAGATTGTAAATCTGCCGGCACTGCCTTCGAAGGTTCGAATCCTTCTCCCACCACCATATAATGTCTATTGGTTTTTACATCATTAGTTAATGCTAGTAGACAATGATAAATAAGAAAGCCCGCAAGCAATTGCGGGCTTTTTTACGTCTGAATTTTAGTGAAATGTAGTTTCGAGGTTAGAGGCTGCGAGAGTGTAAAGTGCTAGAACCCACTACCGTATAATTCCTACTTAGTTCAGTTGGTGCTTCTTTATTGGCGAGATCTTGCCGTCATTCGTGATGGGGGATCTTTTTTAAATCTAGTCAGTCCATTATATTGGCTTATAGATTGTTGTATAAAACATCAAATTGAGTGATATTAACAACCATTGAACAATTGATGATCACTTGAAAAGCTTTTTAATATTATTGCTTTACAAGGAAAGGGTTGCGCTATATTATACGCGGCATTGGAGAGATGGCTGAGCGGTTGAAAGCACTGGTCTTGAAAACCAGCATACGTTTATAGCGTATCTAGGGTTCAAATCCCTATCTCTCCGCCAAATTCTAGAGATTCGATTTAATCGGGTTTCATTAAAGAATTGGAGCGGTAGTTCAGTTGGTTAGAATACCGGCCTGTCACGCCGGGGGTCGCGGGTTCGAGTCCCGTCCGCTCCGCCAACATAAAGACATAGTGTTAGATATTAACATGCTATGTAACGAAATTTTGTGCCGACTTAGCTCAGTAGGTAGAGCAACTGACTTGTAATCAGTAGGTCACCAGTTCGACTCCGGTAGTCGGCACCATTAAATTTCGGTGGGATTCCCGAGTGGCCAAAGGGAGCAGATTGTAAATCTGCCGGCACTGCCTTCGAAGGTTCGAATCCTTCTCCCACCACCATATAATTCCCTCTTAGTTCAGTTGGTAGAACGCCGGACTGTTAATCCGTATGTCACTGGTTCAAGTCCAGTAGAGGGAGCCAAATAGAGAAGCCCGCAAGTTATTGCGGGCTTTTTTACGTCTGAATTTTAGTAAAATGTAGTTTTGGGTTTCGAGGTTATACCAATCTGGAAAATTAACTGGTCAGGTTGATCCAATCTCTTGAACACATTCTAGTGATGCGTGAAGCCGATTCATTAAACTGATTCCATGCAAGGCAGACCTTATCGAGAATGTCGTTATAATCAGAAAAATTTTGATTAGCGAGATAGTGTTGTCGTAACCAACTCCAAACTTGTTCTATTGGGTTAAGTTCTGGAGAATATGGTGGAAGTTTGATGATGCTGAGATTATTAAACGGATTAGCAATATCGTCAGTATGCCAGCCTGCACCATCCATCACTACAATAGCATAACGACCTTTTTCTGTGGTTCGTGATATCTGAGCAAGGTGCTCAGTCATTATTTTTTTATTTACCCAAGGTACCACTAACGCCTCACCAACTCCTCTTGCTGGGCACACCGAACCAAATAGATAAGCATATTCAAACTGCTGTTGTTTTATCGCTCTTGGTCGAGTTCCTCGTTCAGCCCAAAGACGGGTAGTGGTATTTTGTTGTCCAAATCTTGCTTCATCTTGAAACCATACATCGACCTTATCGAGCGCTATATGTCCTGGGATCTTAAGGATCGTTTCAATTTTAAATTTTTTTAAAATTATCCTGGGCTTGCTGTGATTGTTTTGGATGTTTTGACCGTGATGTTATCCACGAAAAGCCCATGCGCTTAAGTAGATAATAGATAGAATCTGGGTGGTAGTTTTTATCAAATTCTTTGAGAATGTAAGCATGAATATCCGCGCCTATTAATCGCCCGCCAGAAGAGTCTTGAGCTTTAAGTTTAATATAATTGGATAGCTGCTCACGTTGTTTAGGTGAGAGAAATGCAGGGCGACCACTACGCGTTTTTTCTTGAAGCCCTTCTAAGCCTTCTTCAAGAAAGATACTCACCCATTTATTAACACTTGTTCGGCTAACTTTGAGATATTTAGCAATTTGAGTACGAGATTTACCTTCCTTGAAGTGCTCCAAGGCAAGTAATCTCATTTTCATTTGAATTGTTTTTTGTTGGCGAGCAAGCTTTTTAAAGTCGGTATTGTTTAGGCTGTCCATAGCGAATCTCATTTAAAAATGATGGCTTCAATTAGATCATAATTTTAGTTAGATTGGTATTAGAGGCTGCGAGAGTGTAAAGTGCTAGAACCCACCACCATATAATTCCCTCTTAGTTCAGTTGGTGCTTCTTTATTGACAAGATTAGCGGACTGTTAATCCACATGTCACTGGTTCAAGTCCAGTAGAGGGAGCCAAATAGAGAAGCCCGCAAGTTATTGCGGGCTTTTTTACGTCTGAATTTTAGTGAAATGTAGTTTTGGGTTTCGAGGTTAGAGGTTGCGAGAGTGTAAAGTGCTAGAACCCACCACCATATAATTCCCACTTAGTTCAGTTAGTGCTTCTTTATTGACAAGATTAGCGGACTGTTAATCCACATGTTACTGGTTCAAGTCCAGTAGAGTGAAGATAATAGAGAAGCCCGCAAGTTATTGCGGGCTTTTTTACGTCTGAATTTTAGTGAAATGTAGTTTTGGGTTTCGAGGTTATAGGCTGCGAGAGTGTAAAGTGCTAGAACCCATCACCATATAATTCCCACTTAGTTCAGTTAGTGCTTCTTTATTGGCGAGATCTTGCCGTTATTCGTGATGGAGGATCTTTTTTAAATCTAGTCAGTCCATTATATTGGCTTATAGATTGTTGTATAAAACATCAAATTGAGTGATATTAACAAGTATTGAGCAATTGATGATCACTTGAAAAGCTTTTTAATATTATTGCTTTACAAGGAAAGGGTCACGCTATATTATACGCGGCATTGGAGAGATGGCTGAGCGGTTGAAAGCACTGGTCTTGAAAACCAGCATACGTTTATAGCGTATCTAGGGTTCAAATCCCTATCTCTCCGCCAAATTCTAGAGATTCGATTTGTCGAGTTTCATTAAAGAATTGGAGCGGTAGTTCAGTTGGTTAGAATACCGGCCTGTCACGCCGGGGGTCGCGGGTTCGAGTCCCGTCCGCTCCGCCAACATAAAGACATAGTGTTAGATATTAACATGCTATGTAACGAAATTTTGTGCCGACTTAGCTCAGTAGGTAGAGCAACTGACTTGTAATCAGTAGGTCACCAGTTCGACTCCGGTAGTCGGCACCATTAAATTTCGGTGGGATTCCCGAGTGGCCAAAGGGAGCAGATTGTAAATCTGCCGGCACTGCCTTCGAAGGTTCGAATCCTTCTCCCACCACCATATAATTCCCTCTTAGTTCAGTTGGTAGAACGCCGGACTGTTAATCCGTATGTCACTGGTTCAAGTCCAGTAGAGGGAGCCAAATAGAGAAGCCCGCAAGTTATTGCGGGCTTTTTTACGTCTGAATTTTAGTGAAATGTAGTTTTGGGTTTCGAGGTTAGAGGGTGCGAGAGTGTAAAGTGCTAGATCCTACCACCATATAATTCCCACTTAGTTCAGTTAGTGCTTCTTTATTGACAAGATTAGCGGACTGTTAATCCACATGTCATTGGTTCAAGTCCAGTAGAGGGAGCCAAATAGAGAAGCCCGCAAGTTATTGCGGGCTTTTTTACGTCTGAATTTTAGTGAAATGTAGTTTTGGGTTTCAAGGTTATAGGCTGCGAGAGTGTAAAGTGCTAGATCCTACCACCATATAATTCCCACTTAGTTCAGTTAGTGCTTCTTTATTGACAAGATTAGCGGACTGTTAATCCGTATGTCACTGGTTCAAGTCCAGTAGAGGGAGTCAAATAGAGAAGCCCGCAAGTTATTGCGGGCTTTTTTACGTCTGAATTTTAGTGAAATGTAGTTTTGGGTTTCGAGGTTATAGGCTGCGAGAGTGTAAAGTGCTAGATCCTACCACCGTATAATTCCCACTTAGTTCAGTTGGTGCTTCTTTATTGACAAGATTAGCGGACTGTTAATCCACATGTCATTGGTTCAAGTCCAGTAGAGTGAAGCTAATAGAGAAGCCCGCAAGTTATTACGGGCTTTTTTACGTCTGAATTTTAGTGAAATGTAGTTTTGGGTTTCGAGGTTATAGGCTGCGAGAGTGTAAAGTGCTAGATCCTACCACCATATAATTCCCACTTAGTTCAGTTGGTGCTTCTTTATTGGCGAGATCTTGCCGTTATTTGTGATGGAGGGGATCTTTCTTAAATCTAGCCAGCCCATTAAATTGGCTTATAGGTTGTTGTATAAAACATCAAATTGAGTAATATTAACAACCATTGAACAATTGATGAACACTTGAAAAGCTTTTTAATATTATTGCTTTACAAGGAAAGGGTCGCGCTATATTATACGCGGCATTGGAGAGATGGCTGAGCGGTTGAAAGCACTGGTCTTGAAAACCAGCATACGTTTATAGCGTATCTAGGGTTCAAATCCCTATCTCTCCGCCAAATTCTAGAGATTCGATTTAATCGGGTTTCATTAAAGAATTGGAGCGGTAGTTCAGTTGGTTAGAATACCGGCCTGTCACGCCGGGGGTCGCGGGTTCGAGTCCCGTCCGCTCCGCCAACATAAAAACATAGTGTTAGATATTAACATGCTATGTAACGAAATTTTGTGCCGACTTAGCTCAGTAGGTAGAGCAACTGACTTGTAATCAGTAGGTCACCAGTTCGACTCCGGTAGTCGGCACCATTATTTCGGTGGGATTCCCGAGTGGCCAAAGGGAGCAGATTGTAAATCTGCCGGCACTGCCTTCGAAGGTTCGAATCCTTCTCCCACCACCATATAATGTCTATTGGTTTTTACATCATTAGTTAATGCTAGTAGACAATGATAAATAAGAAAGCCCGCAAGCAATTGCGGGCTTTTTTACGTCTGAATTTTAGTGAAATTTGGTTTCAAGAATGAGGGGGTAAGATTCCAATATTATATTTTTTCCTCTGAGTTTAGTAGAGAGAGCTTGATCGATAAGAAACGATAACTACGGATGAAATGTTTTATCATTAGATAGTCGTTATTCGTCATGAATGATACCTCTTAAAAATCTAGCTATCGTATTATATTGGTCTTATTGTTTGTGGTATAAAGCAACAAATTGAACGATATTAGAAACTGTTGATTAATTGATGATCACTTGAAAATCTTTTTAATATTATTACTTTACAATGAATCGGTCACGCTATATTATACGCGGCATTGGAGAGATGGCTGAGCGGTTGAAAGCACTGGTCTTGAAAACCAGCATACGTTTATAGCGTATCTAGGGTTCAAATCCCTATCTCTCCGCCATATTTAATTGTTAAGTTTCGACTTGGCGATAAAAAAGAAATTAGTGTGCCGACTTAGCTCAGTAGGTAGAGCAACTGACTTGTAATCAGTAGGTCACCAGTTCGACTCCGGTAGTCGGCACCATTAAATTTCGGTGGGATTCCCGAGTGGCCAAAGGGAGCAGATTGTAAATCTGCCGGCACTGCCTTCGAAGGTTCGAATCCTTCTCCCACCACCATAATTTGTAAAGATACATCGCAGGTATCGTATAATGGCTATTACTCCAGCCTTCCAAGCTTGAGATGCGGGTTCGATTCCCGCTACCTGCTCCAAATAATTCCCTCTTAGTTCAGTTGGTAGAACGCCGGACTGTTAATCCGTATGTCACTGGTTCAAGTCCAGTAGAGGGAGCCAAATAGAGAAGCCCGCAAGCAATTGCGGGCTTTTTTACGTCTGAAATTTAGTGGAAATAGCTCTTGAGAATGCGATATCGCCAGATATTAGATTCCACCATCATATAATCTCTTCTGTGTTTAATGATGAGGAGCTTTGCTGCTTGTTAATTTATCTATAGATGCTTCAAATACAGTAGAGAAAAGCTAAATAAGAAATATTAAAATAGCTAATCTTGACCATTTGTAGTTATTAATAAAATAATTTTTAGTATCACTTAGTATCGTTGATGTTTTCTTTTTTCATAAAGGAAGTTTCCATTTTAGTGACTATCAATTCATTAAATATAGGTATTTAATATAAAAACGATAATATAAGGACAAAATGATGAAAAGTTTTAATCATACCCATCATGATACATTAGATTGTATTAACTCATTCGTTAAAGAGCCCAATAAATTAATAAATTATCTATCTGAGTTCGATGAATGTTTAAGAACTGTACATGCTAATGATGCGGCTTTTCTTATAGAAAGTTTATTTGAACAGGAAATTGAAAAAGATACGATACTATTTCCAGAAATACATATTTATGATGTGAAAACAGCTATTGGTGATGATTCTAATGATTCAATAAAAAATATGGCTGATAAGTTACCGTCGCTTACACTATGTCTGATAAAGCTTAAATGTGGTGAACTGCTTACTTTCGTCGATGCTTTTTTCTGTGATCGAAACACGGCACTGCTAATGTTAAAAAATTTAGAAAATAATCTTGATGAACATAAACGTTCTTATCATGTTGAGTACCATGGTCTACCTCATGGTGAAATGCTTGAATCATTACACTGCAATGATAAATAAGATTTAGATTTATAAAAATAGAATGGAGTATTACTAATACTAAGTATCATATTTTTAGTATAAAAAGGGCAAACAACAATATTGCTGTTTGCCACTATTATTTATAAAGTAGGTGGTAATTGTCTTAATAATGCAAATACTTGTTTTTGTTTATTATGAGAAGCGATAAATCCTATTAATGATTGATCTGCCGTATGTGCTTTAGCAATATAACCTTCATGATCACGTTCAATCTGCCAATGGATATCCATAGCAGTTGTGATCCCTGCCAAACTTAATGGCAACCACGGTGTTTTTGCTTTAATTAACATTGGTGGCAGTGATAATGGTGTAGGTGTTCCTGCTAATGTTTTTGCAAGTGCTATTGCTGATAACATGATAGGTTGAATAAACGCACTGATTTTACCGTCGATCTCAGCACAATCCCCAATAGCGTAGACATTAGTTGCTGAGGTTTCTAGCATATTATTGACGATAATGCCCCGATTGGTATTGATTCCAGCTTGTTGTGCTAATTGAATTCTTGGTGCTAGTCCCATCGCAGCAATGATAATATCTGTATGTATATCTTCTTTTCCTTGTAGCGAAACTATCATTTTCTCACCAGCAGTATTAATTTCATTGATGGTGGCGTTTAGCTGAAGATCGATATCGTTTTGACTTAATATTTGGTGCAGTTCTGCAGCTATAAACTCTGGCAGTAAAGCGGGCATCATGGCAGCGGCTTTATCACACAACGTAATTTGTTTACCGGCAGTAGCTAGATCAATCGCGATTTCAGTGCCAATTAAACCAGCCCCTAAAATAGTAATATGCTTTGCGGCATTTATTTGTAATTGATTTTGCTGTAATTCAGACAAGCTATTTAATGTGATGATCTTATCTGTCGCATTACCTGCAAAATTTGGTATAAATGAGGTTGCGCCAGTTGCAATAATCAATGAAGAATAGTGCAATTGTTGCTGATTAAAATATACCCATTGTTGTGCAGTATTAATTTCTTTAATAACGGTGTCTGTTATTAATTCAATATTATGCTCTGCTGCAAACTCAATCGCTGTTTGTTTAATAAGATCTGTTGCTTGTTGATTACGACTAAATACATGACTTAGTTCAGGTTTAGAATAATCAGCACCTTGATCTGCGGTGACTAAAGTAATGGCAGTATGTTGATCTAATTTTCTAAACGATTTCACCCACTGGTAAGCAGCAAAGCCACTACCAATGACAATAATTGGATTTGACATTGTTAGTCCTCACTTTGCTTAGTTAATAGGTTCAAAGACTTCTTTACCAATGCCACATTCAGGGCAAAGAAAACTGTCAGGAACATCTTCCCAAGCAGTGCCTGGGGCTACATCTTGATTAGGTTCTCCTAGTGCTGGATCGTAAACCCACTGACAGACAGTACATAACATTTTTTGACCATCGCCAGCCTGCGAGCAACATGTCGTTGCTGTATTTATTGCTGGCTCTATTTCTTCAACAATACATGTTTGTTGTACTATTTCAGGAATATCAATCGCAACTTGTATTGCCGTTGCTGGTGTTACTTCGGTAGTGAAAGGTGTGTAGTTATCATAAGGACGTTCGTTTTGCGCCCATTCTTTGGCTATTTTTTTACCATGATCACGGCATTCTTGCAGTGCTTTACCATCTGGACGCCACTTAGTTTTAAGACCAATTGTAGTAAAGAAACCAGCATCAGTTAAGCGTGCATGAATACGATCAACAGCACCACCATTCCAACCGTAGCTACCAAATGCACCCGCTCTTTTATTTTTAAAACGTAAGCCTGTGATTTCTTCTAGTAAACCAGCAACTTTAGGCATCATAACGTTATTCATTGTTGATGAGCCGACAAGTACACCTTTAGAACGGAACATATTAGCAAGAATTTCATTTTTATCATGACGAGCGACATTAAAAATCCGCACAATAACTTGATCATCTTCTTCAGTGATCCCTTGTGCGATAGCATCTGCCATCATACGAGTATTATTTGACATAGAATCATAGAAAATAGTAATGCGATTTTCTTGATATTGATTAGCCCACTCAAGGTATTTTTCAATAATTTGAGTTGGGTTATCACGCCAGATTACACCGTGTGATGTTGCAACCATATCAACAGGAAGATTAAAGCCTAGAACTTCTTTAATTTTATTGGTAACTAATGGGCTAAATGGTGTCAGAATATTAGAGTAATAACGTAAGCATTGATCAAGTAACTCGTTTTGGTCAACTTCGTCATTAAATAGGCGCTCATCACAGTAATGTTGACCAAAAGCATCATTACTAAATAGAACAGCATCTTCTGTCATGTAAGTCATCATGCTATCCGGCCAGTGCAGCATTGGTGTTTCAACAAACACTAATGCTTTACCATTACCAATATCGAGCGTATCACCCGTTTTTACAGTATTAAAGTTCCATTCAGGGTGGTGGTGGTGACCAACGATTGAATCAATAGCATTTTCAGTACAATAGATAGGTGTATTCGGAATGCGGCTCATTAATTCACTTAGTGCACCAGCATGATCTTCTTCTGCATGGTTAATTACAATGAAATCAATATCGTTTAGATCAATTTCTTGTTCTAAATTTTGTAAGAAAGCTAATGTAAATTTATGATCAACGGTATCGATGAGTACATTTTTGCCTTCACGAATTAAATAACTGTTATAGCTTGTACCACGGGTTGTTTTATATTCAGTGCCATGAAAGTCACGTACTTCCCAATCACGTTGTCCAACCCAAGTAATATTGTTTTTAACATGAACAGCCATTTTTAAATTCCTTTAACGCTTTAAGTTGTATTTTGAATGCATGTTATTCCTTGGGTGCTATTGTGTCAATATAAAAAGAGTCATTTAAAATACATGTTATAATTTATTTAATATTATCAGTGGATTAGTTGGTATATTTATTGTTGAACCGTCAAAGTGCTGGCGGTTCATGATCGCAAGAAAATGATGTGAGACGAGAAGGAGACGAAGATGAAGTATTAATTAAGATTAAAAACCAGTACGACAATAGTAATAAGACTTACTGCATTAAGTACTGAATAGAGAATCGTTTTTGGCATGCTAAATGCCAAACTATTAAAATCTCGCTTTGAGCCAATAACAGTAATCGTTAACGGTAATACAACCAATAAGCCAAATATCCACCGAATAGTGTCAGTGATGGCATAGCCTATTTGAGTTTCAGCAACAATAAAACCAAGGATAGATAAAATAAGGGTAGTAAGTGAAATTGCAAAGGTTCGATTGTAAGAATCCATCAATTGAGCAAAAGCTTGATATTCTTCATCCGTAAAGTCTGATTTATTCGGCATGTGTTTTTCAGTCTAATAGTAAGGTAACTGTTTCTATTATAACGGATCATTGCTGAGATAACGAAAATAAAGATAATGCCGCGATAAGAGAATATAGAAAGCGTTTATTTAATGACCACAAATGAGTGGGTTTAGTTACCTTACTGTGTTTATTTGATAAAATTTGGCGAAAAATGTTTTAAAATTAATCAGTTGGTTGTTTTTGAGTTTACAGCTGCTAATGTGAATTGTATTATACGCGCCATGGAGAGATGGCTGAGCGGTTGAAAGCACTGGTCTTGAAAACCAGCATACGTTTATAGCGTATCTAGGGTTCAAATCCCTATCTCTCCGCCATATTTATTTAGAAAAAGCCAACACTTCGGTGTTGGCTTTTTTTGTTTAAGTAAAAGGAGGTTCAAATCCTCTAATACTCAAACCAGTATCACTAAATTATTAGAAAGCCAGCATGTAGATGTTGGCTTTTTTCGTCTAAAAATATAATTATTTTGACTGGCGATATAATTATATCGTTGGTTTGAATTTTCATATCTTGCACCTAAAATAGATGAAATACCCTATTATGTATGTGAATATAGGTCTTATTTTTTATGGAAGACGTTGATAATGACTTTTGAGCAATGGGCTTTTATTGCTGATATTTATACTCCAATTATTGTTTTTATGTGCGTTATTTGTTTAGTGTTATTAGAGCGTCGACAGGGGATGAGAAGTGGCTTATTAGCGTTTAGTGGCGTGTTGCTATCGACCATTTTTATTTATGCAGTTATGTTTCTCGATAATACGCTAGGTATTTGGCCTGCATTTAATTTGGATTACAGCACTCATACTGCGATTGCATTAGTCTTTATTGGTTATTTTATTGTGTATACACCTAAGATAAGACTATTAATGATACTTTCAATCGTGGGATACGCGTTGTTGATGATACACCAAAAATACCATACGCTAACTGACATTATTAGCACCACCATTATTGTCATGCCCGTTATATTATTATGCCAATATAAATGTAAATTAGCAGCGAATACTAAGCGTTAGTTTTTTGAGTAATAATGACATAATTGAGTAAGGTTAAGCCAATGACGAAACACCAAAATTGAACGGTGGGTAAGACAGAAGCAACTGAGCCGATCAATAACCCTGAGCTTAGTCCTATGGCTATTTTTTGTGGTATACGCATATGTAATTTCCTTTTTCGTTATTAGTGCTATCTAGTTATATCGAGATTAGGATCTTATGACTAAAGTTGGTAAAGATAAAAACAGTTGCAATTATATGCTTATGCATTGTCGTATTGTTATATGACAATATGTAAATTGAGCGTTTTATCTCAAAAAAGTAACTTTAAAATAAGAATTACATTTTATGCTAAGAATAGTTATAAAAATAAAGAGGAAAAGAGGATGTGTCTACCATACTCGCTGAAATAACAGTGAGTATGATATTAGATAATAATATAGGATATAGCGTTATCCTAAATTGGTTAAAATTTCACTTTCATTAAAATGAAGGCTGATAATGTCGTTAAAATGTGTATATTCATCAATGAAAGGGATTTTAACATCAATAGTTTCTGCTTCATCTATCGGTAGCCATTGTCCATTAATAGTGATTTTCCAAATAGTTTCTTTTAGTTTGATATATATTTTAGGTTGCATCCTTTGCCTCATGCAATCGCAATGATGAGTAATCAGTTGTCTTATGGTATCGAACATTAAGTAATCTTCAATTGATATTTACCATAAATAATACCTTTAGCCCAAATAATTACTTAAATATTATCGTTAATTAGAATATTTTTTTATTGAAAACACATATTAGGTCTTTTTAATAAAAAAGCTAACAGTGATAACTGTTAGCTTTAAGTCTATGGAAGATGTTAGCAAAGAAGACTAATCTTCAAACTCAACAAGTAATTCATCTTCTAAGTAATCAATAATGCAACCTAAAGCTGGAGCTGAAACAATATAAGATGTTATTTCAGCAACTTCAGGGGTTGATAGTTGTAATACTTCTAATACTGTATGTTCTGGGTTATAAACGACATTGAATTCTTTGGCGATAGCACAACTGTCATTATATTCATCAACAGATAGCTCAATTTTACCATTGTATTCTCCAATATCCGTATCAAAATTATCAACTAATATTTCGATCATAGCTTCATAGTAATGTTGGTAATCCATTGATTTTACCTTAATCTCATTTGAAAAAATTGCTATCTAATACGTTAGCAGTACTGGCGCTATGTTACCTTATTTTAGTGTGACAGAAAGCCTTAATCTTTAATAATACGGTATTCATTATTAAATGATATTAAGGAGTGGCTATTAATGTTATATGCCATTATTAAATAACGGACATTAAAAAAACCACATTTCAATTAAAAATAAAAGTCATTAGGGACTAAATTTTTATTCATAAAACGCTATTTATATTCCACATGAGCCTTTGTTTAATAGTGGTAATTACTGCAAAGTATGTATTTTTGTGTTTGTTACACCTACTGCAATATTTTAACGCCTTGTTACATAAAGTATTAGTTAATCTAGTGATAGCTATAATATTAAATTGTATTATATGTGCAATTATATGGTCAGTAACGCCTCATTAGTAAAAACAAAATACTAAAAATAAGTAAGTTGTACGGAATACAACAATGATACTTATATAAGGATAAGTGCTTTAGGTTTGTTAAAACGAGTGAGCATACTTAGGAAGTTAAGTGAAAAAAATAAATAAAATAACAGCAGCTATTGTTAGCGCTATTCTTAGTGGTAATGTTTACGCTGCTGACACTCGTATTGTTTCTTTTGTTCCTGGAGAAACAATTGTTCAGAATGGTGATGTGGTTGCTTATAATGGCACATGTTTTGTTGCTAAAAATAACCCTGGAGTATGGGAATCACCAAGTGCCGATTCATGGTTTTGGGATTCAGCAGAATGTTCAGGTGAGCCTAATCCTAATCCTAATCCAAACCCAACGCCCGATCCTGAACCCAACCCTGATCTTGATGGAGTTATTCCTTTCATTCCTGGCACAACACAAGTCAAAAATGGTGATGTTGTATCCTATGACGGTCAGTGCTTTATTGCTCAAAATAATCCAGGTATATGGGAAGCACCAAGTGCCAGCTCATGGTTCTGGAAGTTAACAGAATGTTCTGATGAGCCGTCGCCTGAGCCAGATGTGACCGAATTGTCAATTTTATCGCCAGTGGCTGGTCAGTTAGTTAAAATTAATGAAGCCATTGTAATAAAAGCGAACATTGAGGGTGAATTAGCATCAAAAGTAGAGTTTTGGGTTAATAACACTAAATTAGCGGAAAAAGTGATTACTCAAAATACGATGCTTTACGCTCAAACTTGGACGCCAAGTGAAGCGGGCAGTGCCGTCATTAATGTGTTTGTATTTGATAAAAATAATCAAAAAATCGAACAACAATCAGTTGCTGTGAAAATCGAAGCTGAAGGTAATGAAGATTTTACCGCGCCAGTGGTGAGCTTTATTTCTCCAGCGAATGGCGCAACGGTAAATAAAACAGATACCGTCTCTATTGCTGTTAACGCATCAGATGCAGATAAAGACTTAACGACAGTGGTTATTAATGCTAATAATCAACAAATTTGTAGCTTTGATGCCGCTGTAGCAACTACATTTAGTTGTGATTGGCAGCCGACTCAATCTGGTAGCGTAACACTCAGTGCTATCGCAACGGATGCACAAGATCTTTCTTCTAGCACCCGTTTAACTATTACCGTTAAAGAAGAAACCATCGAGCCACCAGTAACACCGCCAGGCGGATTGTGTGAAGAGTTTAATGTTTACCCCGACTGGACGCGTGGCGATCATGCAACGGGTGGTGACATTATGGTGCATAATAATATTGCTTACTCAGCTGTTTATTGGACTCAAACAACCCCTGGTAGTGATAGCTCATGGGCGCTGCATCTAAATTGTGATGGTTCAGAGCCGGGCACTGCGCCACTGCTTTCGCTACCAAACCCGATGGATCCTGTCCGTCTGGAAGTTGCAGGTTGGCCAAATACTTTTGTGGTTGCAAGTCCATCATCAACTGCGCCTGCTACATTAACTATTGAGACAAGTAAGAGCGCAGATTTAGCCAATGTTGATAAGCTAACAGCATCGTTTGTATCAATGATTGAAATGGCAACTCAAGCGGATTCCGCAGCAATTATTATCACGAGTGATGTGCTTGATAAGGCAACGCAAGACAAGGCTTTATCGTCACAAACTATTGCGGTTAAAGAAGCATTAATCAAAGCTGTTGATAGTACTGGTAGTAACATTGATATTGATGCAATCAATGCCCTGAGCAACGATCTACAAGGCTGGGCGCAAGCACATAACTTGATCGTATCAACTGTTGCACCACAATCTTCATTTGGTTGGTCGCTATCGATTGGTGATTTTGCATTTAATACCCATTCAGGTCGTCAGTCAGTATGGAATGCGGCGTCTAATTACACCGCTGATTTACTGGATAAATTAGCGCTTTATAAAGCCGATAGTGCAACTAAAGCTGATTTTGTGGCGTTCACTAAATCAAGTGTAACCGCGCCATTATCAAGTGATCAATGGCACAACGCGCTAGAATACGTTAAGCAAGTAACTGATTTTGTAAAAACACCTGCGATGCTGGCAAATATGTCAACAGATCAAGCAGCGAGCTATTTTATGGGAGATACAACGCATAAAGCTCAACTGCGTAAAGCAGCTTACAGCAATGTTTTTGCACTTTTGTTTGATAAAAACAGCGCTAATTTAACCGCGCAAATTGAATCTTATCAAGCTGCTAAACTGCCACTGTACTATGTTGGTAAAGAGCTAGAAAAAGGCTCACTAACCCGTATTGAAGCACTTAACCGTGAGTTAACCAGTGCCGCGAATGTGATGGATAACGAGGCATTTCTGTATGAAACACCACAATCACAGTGGGTGCCATCGACGGTTTATAAATGGAATGACTTCCTTGATGGTCTAAATGCCATGCATAACATTGGCGTTGCGGGGAATAAATTCTGGCTTTTAAATGATGAAGCAGATGATGCAACTAACATCACTTATGCGAAAGTTGCAATTGCTGCATTCTTAGCTCAAAGCATGCAAGAAACTATTCGTTACAATGCGTGTGATGAGAATAACTGGTCTGAAATTAAATACGGTGCACCAGCGGATTATCCGATGTCAGCAAGTTGTGGTCAGTTAGGACAGAAATACGCAGACTACGGCGTAAACCCTAATTCTGGTCTAGATTATGCTTACTCTTGTCCTCGTGATAACAAGATGGAAGTCAGTGCGTTAACGCATGCTAAATGGTATGGCGCGCCAGCACCAGTGTTTGCAGCACCGAATGCCGTATTAGAAGAGCGTGGTTTACTGGTGAATGGTCATGTTGGTCGTTGGACGAACAGCGGTCACTGTAATGATGAACCAGAGACAGTTGATACCTCAAAGCAAGTGTGGGAACGCGATACGTGTAAAACGTACGTTGGTCAAAAGGCAGGTACATTTATTTGGGATGGTAGCAGCCAAGAAAGTGTTGAAGGTTGTGGCTGGTGGGGACGTGGTGTTATTCAAACTACAGGTCGTCAGAACTTTGGTACGCTGAACCATTACCTAGGTCGCTCACATGTTGATCCTGCAACAATTGGTCAAACAATTGATGGTGTAACCGTTGAAGCGCCACCGGCAAATCCACTGTATGCTGATCTTGATTTCTGTTCGAACCCAGGCTTGATTTGTAGCTCAGAAGAGAACAAAGAGATCAAATGGATCGCAGGTTTATTCTACTGGGTAACATCAGTGCAAGCATATTCTGATGAAGGTGGTCAATATGCAGATTGGAACTATTATAACGAACTGAAAAAGTACGTTGATAGCGGACTAAAAGGAACTGATTTTATTGATGATGTTTCAGGTATTGTGAACCGTGGTTGTCCAGATTCTGTTTGTTCAACTGGCGAAGTACATAATGCGAAAGAGCGTCAAGCTAACTTTAAGCTAGTGTTAGAAAAGTTAGGTCTTAATCCGCAATTATAATCGTTACTAAATAACCGTTATTTTAGACTATCAGTCAGTAAAAATTGGCGACAAATAATAAAGAACCCTGCTTGAAAGTAGGGTTCTTTTTTTATAAATAATCAGTTGGGTAACAAAGATTAATAGTGGCTTATAGCCAACCCTTACGTTTAAAGAATAAGTAAGGTGCAAACCCCGCAAGTACCATCAACCCCAACGCATAGGGATAGCCCAGTTCCCAATGAAGTTCAGGCATAAACTTAAAGTTCATACCATAGCTAGAGGCAACCAGTGTCGGCGGTAAAAATACAACCGATACTACTGAGAAGATTTTAATAATGCGGTTTTGCTCAATATTAATAAAGCCCATTGCCGCATCCATTAAAAAGTTAACTTTTTGGAACAAAGATTCATTGTGAGGTAATAAAGAATCAATATCGCGTAACACTTCACGAGCTTGTTCTAATTCAATTTCAGGTAAACGCGCTTTGCGTACTAAAAAGCTTAATGCTCGCTGAGTATCCATTAGACATAGACGTATTTTCCAGCCCGCATCTTCTTGTTTTGCTAGGTGCGATAAAGCTTGATCAAAATTAGCTCCGGGCTTATTGCCACCTAAAATAGTTTTACCAATTGATTCTAGTTCGCTGTAAATATCTTCAATTACATCAGCAAGTTGCTCTATTTTTGTTTCAAATAGATCAAGCAATAATTCATAAGCATTACCTTGCTGTAACCGCTGTGTACGCGCTCGCATGCGATAAAGACGAAAAGCGGGTAATTCACGTTCGCGTAAAGTAAATAAACGACCATCACGAATGGTAAAAGCGACGGTTGCATTGCTTACATAGTCTTCTAGATCTTCAAAATAAAAAAATGAGTGAATATGTAAGCCATCTTCATCTTCAAAAAAACGCGCACTAGCCTCAATGTCTTCTAATTCAGGACGTGTAGCAAGACCTTGACCCAGTTGCTGTTGAACGCGCTCTCGTTCTGCTTCATTGGGTTCGATAAGATCAACCCATAATGCTGATGAAATAGGATCTTGGGCGTCTAAATCTAAGCGTTGTAAACGTAGGTCGTTTAATGTGTATGCGTTCAGCATGTCTCATATCTCCACTAATGGCGATGATATAAAGAACACTTTAAAACACGATTTGAAACTGATAAATACAGGATCTACCAATACAAAACTGGAATAATAAGATTTAAGCAGAAGCAATGAACATAAAGAAGTGTGCATGCTGGCAGTTAAACATTGCCAACTCACGCATAAAAGCAGAAGAGGGCAGATTAACGGAGAAAAATCTCATTCCAGTACCGACTGGGTGTGTTCAAAGCGGTGTCCTCTCTAAATAATGGTGTGCGCATGTTACGTCTGACAGGAAGAAGGTTCAAGTTATGCTATTGCAACATTAGATTTTCTTCTCGGTGTGTTAAGCCAAAGACCCATTCATGCACGATTAAGGTTTATTAACTCTCTGTTTAACTAATTATAATGAGATATTGTTATTTTGCGTGATTAAATGTGGGACTAAGTAGAGTTATTGTTATTTAAGGTAGAATATTATTCTAACGACGTTATTTTTATTATAAATACCAATTTTGAAACTTCGCCATGCTTTACAACACATTCTTATGTCATCCAAACCTAAGCTATAGCCTAAAAGAATGACTTGCCGAATTTGTTGCAGCATAAACATCATTATCGTTCAGGTTCCTATAAAGGATCTGCTGGTAAGATGGAAGCAGACAATATACGAGAAGCTATAACCAGCATGAGGTTCAAATGATCCGCTGAGAAAGTAGGACGACTTAGCACCATCATTTGGTTATAGCTATCAACGAGATTAAGGCTATATGCGGATAATGATCGGAACATCATTATAGAAATACGACCTATAATCTAAGTCATTGCAACGCTGATCAAGAACGAAAAAGCACTCACCATTTTTGTGGGAGTGATGAATAGATTCCGCAGGGCATTAATTACTCAGCGGAGTCAGTATCCTATCTAGTCGCTTTTTTATATCGCGCCTTTAGTAAGTAACTGTAAATTAAATATTCTTATGACAATAATCAAACAGCTTTCCTTAGCAGCAACCATCGCAGCATTATTGACCTCCAGTACAGTATTTGCCACACCTAGTAATGACGCAACGAACACTATGCCTAATAGTGATTACTTCGCGGCAACGCAATACAAAGCCGCTCAAGCGCCACTTAATAGCTTTGGTGCTATCGATGTAAAAACCAATATTCCAGAAAATATACAAGTGCCTTCTGCACCCGTAGAAGCTGGTGGCAATAATGGGATCCCAGAAACACTGGTGCAAAAATGGACTCAGGCAGGAATATTCCTACCTCAAGTTGAAGCACGCGCTTTCATTTTAATGGATGCCAATACGGGACAGATTATTGCCGCCAATGATGCCAACATGCGCATGGCACCAGCCAGCACCACCAAGTTAATGTTAATGTACATTGTTGAGCAAAAACTGGCCGATGGTGTGATCTCACTAGACTCAAAAGTACAAGTACCAGAAGTCGCATGGCGCACTGGTGGCTCAAGAATGTTCTTAAAGCCCGGCTCTTATGTTTCTGTAAAAGATCTTATCTCAGGCGTCATTGTTGAATCGGGTAATGATGCCGCTGTAACACTGGCAAAATATATCGCGGGTTCTCAATCTTCATTCGTTGCAATGATGAACGCAACTGCCGTTAAGTTAGGCATGCATAATACCCACTTTACCACTGTCATGGGCTTGCCAGCGCCAGCACATTTCTCAACCGCTTATGATCTAGGGCTGCTCGGACAGCACATCATGAACGACTACCCTCAATACTTTCATTTTTTCAGTCAAAAGTATTTTGAATACAATCATATCCGCCAACCAAATTTCAATCGCTTATTGTTCACTTATCAATATGCGACGGGCATGAAAACAGGCAGTACAGAAGCGGCGGGCTACTCGCTGGTAAGTTCAGCTAAGATACCAGATAACCCAATGAAGTTAGTTGGCGTTGTTCTTGGTACAAAATCACTGAATGAGGTTGCCGCTCAAAGTAAGGCACTATTCAATTACGGCTTTCGCTTCTTCAAGCAAGATACTTTATATGCAGCAAACAGCAAACTTTCTGAACAAAACGTTTGGGGAGGAAAACAAGATACTGTCTCTTTAGGCATAGAGAAGCCACTAACCTTGGTTATTCCTTCCAGTGTTGATGAGAAAAATCTGCTAAGTAAGCTGCAAATTGATCGTGATATCAAAGCACCGGTTGATAAGGGTGAAAAATTAGGCAAAATTACCGTGACCTATAATGGTAAAGTTATTCAAACTGAGCCACTTATCGCGCTCAACAGTGTTCAACAAGGCGGCTGGTTTACACGAACTTGGGCAAGTATCTCACTGTATTTCCATAACTTGCTAGCATCTTACGGTCTGTAAACGTTAAAACAATCGCAACAGCTATCATACGAATAAAGCCAATACTTTTAGTCGAAAGTGAATAAGGTATTGGCTTTTATTTGGATATAACAATGCCTGTGCCAAAATTCCGTCATTCCCTACAGCGAATGCCCGCGAGGGCGATAGGGAATCTACAATTCGCGCGTTGTAGAGTTATTGTTTTCGTTGATTTCTATTAATGTTCCAATACGGGCTAAATAAATCACGGATAGCCATCACTTCTTCATTTTCAAAAATACAACCAATGTCATGATACTTATAGTTTAAATAAACTATTATCGAAAAAATAATGGGTATCAATAATTTTTTGTCTAGATGCTGTCATTCCTAATAAAGAATGATAGTGAGGACGATAGGAATTAACTTACGCATGCTGATTTTTTAAAGTAAAGATCTGACTATTCTATGTTTCTAGGCATAAGGAGTAAAATTGGAATTTATTCAAAATCAAATACTGGGTGGAACGTCAATAGATCGGCAAGGTGAAAAACTAACCTACGAGTTTCTAAATGATTTCTGTAACACTTTCAAAGGGAAACGTATGCCTCTAAATCAACAACATGATTTAGGTCTAAAGACAATTGGTTATGCAGAGAACTTAAGGTTAGAAAAGTTCGGAAACAGCGATAAAGAGTGGAGTCTTATTGGAGACTTATTTGTTGATCGAGACAATTTAGAAATAGCTGTCGGTGGTTTTAGCATTTCTGGTGTTGAAGAAATTAAGTCTGAAAATAACCCTGATTTTTTACTCTATATTCCTTTCCCCTATTATAATGATGCGGAGTTATTAGAGTCATTATCCGAATCTAACAAAATCAATTTGGGCAAATGGATTAAGAAAAACAATACACCTGAATCTTGGGCTATTTTTACAGCAGCTGTTGCCTTCGCTTTAACTCCGGTGTGGGATGATTTTTATAAAACAGTTATTGCGCCAAAAATAAAAAAATTTGTATCAGAAGAGCTTCCGAAACTAGCGAAAAAAGGCGTAGGGCTACATCATGCTCAAATTGTTGACTATCGTGGGTGTGAAATTGAAATTCGTTTTATAGGCGAATGGGGGAGAGAAAAGGAGTGCTATTCATTAAATATTATGAGAAATGCTATTAGCATGGTAAAGCACGAGCTTGATGCCACTTTTTCCACATCAGATCCTATATCTCGTATTGTTCTTTGTTACAACAAAGATAATAAGTCTTATTTTGTTCATCGTATAGAAAAGGATAGTGGCAATGTCGAGCATTATGCCTAACATGGTGTTATTTCAGCTGGTAGCTAGGAGATAAATTATTTGAATTTAAAAGATAAGATATTTGAACTAATACTCAGTGTACTATCTGCTATAACTTTGCTGTTTGTTTCAATCTATTTTGGTTATGTAGGTAAAGCCACGGAGATGGGGCTGGCGATTGCTGCGGGGTTTATCGGTTTGGTTTTTTCTAGTTTGGATAAATTTGAAAGTTTCAAAGCAGGTGGTGTTGAAGCAAAGCTACGAGCAGAGCAAATTAAAGCCGTCTTAGAAAAAGAAATTGAATCTGACTATTCCGAAGAGGTCGAGTCTCCTGACATTGAGGTTCCTAACTTGAATTTAGTACCTGAGAATGCTCAAAAAGTTTTGGTTTCATTGCATGACCCAAACTACACATGGCGTTATGTATTAGGTATTTGTAGGTCAACTAAAATCGACCGTACTGAAGTAAAAGTTGCGCTTGAGTGGCTTGTTGTTCATGGCTATGTAAAAAAATCTATAGGTAAAAATGGAGAAATATGGGCTTTAACAACCGAGGGACGTAGCTTGTATTTAAGGATTATTTTTAAAAATGTGCAAGGTGGAGTACCTGTATAACAAATAAGGATATGTGTCGCACAGCTAACACCTATTTGAAGTGTTGGACAAGCTTAAGCGAACTTACATAAGTAAATATTGAAAATATCATGGCAGTTAATGCTAAAAAGAAGTTGAGCATTGTCAAAGATAATTCAAAAAAAGCCTCTAAATCAGCGGCTTAGTGTTAAAGGGGATCAAATACAGCTATATATTCTGATTCAAATCATTAGCCGTCACTGAAACATCCTGCTCACCAATAAACCCACCGGTCTGATGCGCCCATAACTGCGCATAAATCCCCTTTTGCTGCAATAACTCAGCATGGGAGCCTTGCTCAATAATTTGACCTTTATCAAGGATAATCAAACGATCCATCGCGGCAATAGTCGATAAACGGTGCGCAATTGCAATCACTGTTTTGCCTTGCATTAACTCATTAAGACTGTCTTGAATCGCCGCTTCTACTTCAGAGTCTAACGCTGATGTGGCTTCATCGAGAATCAATATTGGCGCGTTTTTAAGTAAGACTCGTGAAATAGCAATACGCTGACGTTGACCACCAGAAAGTTTAACGCCACGTTCACCCACTTGAGCATCATAGCCAACGTTACCAAAAGAATCGGTGAGCGTTTCAATAAACTCATGCGCATGTGCTTGACGGGTTGCTGCTAATAACCGATCTTCACCCGCATCAGGTGCGCCATAGAGAATATTTTCACGAATAGAGCGATGTAATAGGGAAGTATCTTGAGTCACCATGCCAATATTACTGCGCAATGAGTTTTGAGTCACTGCGGTAATGTCTTGACCGTCAATACGGATATGACCACCTTCAACATCATGGAAGCGTAATAGCAAGTTAACTAAGGTTGATTTACCTGCGCCAGAACGACCGACTAAACCGACTTTCTCACCGGGTTTAATGTTGAGATTAAGATGACTGATCACACCTTTATTTTCGCCATAATGAAAGCTAACATCGTCAAATTCAATGCCGCCTTGAGTGACTGCCAATGGTTTAGCATCAGCAGCATCTTCAATAGCAATCGGTTTTGATAAGGTTTTCATACCATCAACCACTGTTCCGATGTTTTCAAATAACGCGCCAACTTCCCACATGATCCACATTGACATACCATTAATACGCAGTGCGAGGCTGATAGCAATCGCAATCGCACCGACTTGAATTGCACTGTGCATCCATAAATAAATCGAGATCGCAGAAATAGTAAACAGTAGGGTATAGTTGGTGAGTTGAACGCAAAAGTTAAACCCCGTTACTAACCGCATTTGCTGATGAACAGTACTTAAAAAGCCTTTCATGCCTTTTTCGGCATACTCTGTTTCTCGCTGATCATGAGAAAATAATTTGACCGTTGAAATATTGGTATAGCTATCAACAATTGAGCCAGTCATGGTTGAGCGCGCATCTGCTTGTTGTGCTGCAATGTGTTTAAGTTTGGGTACAAAATAAAGTTGGATACACACATAAGCTGCTAGCCAAAACAACATTGGGAGCATTAACAGCCAATCAGCTTGCGCTAAAATAACCAGTGATGATGTAAAGTAGACAGCGACATAAACAAACACATCCGCTGTTTTCATTACCGCTTCACGTACTGCCAGCGAGGTTTGCATGACTTTGGTTGCAATACGACCCGCGAAATCATCTTGATAAAACGATACGCTTTGTTTGAGTAAATAACGGTGTGCAAGCCAACGGATCGACATTGGGTAGTTGCCCAGTAACGATTGGTGGGTGATTAATGATGAAATCAAAACCAGAGTTGGCATGACGACCAAAATCACTAATCCCAACCAGAATAAACTGCTGCCATTTTGAGCAAGAAAGGTATGAGGATCACTGTCGGTGAGCCAATCGACCAATTTTCCCATGAAGCCGAACAGCACCACTTCTAAAATAGCAATTGTCGCACTTAGCAATGCCATTATAAGCAATGGTTTTTCAAATCCACGGCTATAGTATCGACAAAAAGCAATAATACCTTGTGGCGGTTGCTCTGGATCTTGTTTTGGAAATGCTTCTGTGAAATTTTCAAAGTGTTTTAAAAAGCGTTTAAGCATGGTTCACCTAATTGATGAAAGGCGCAATAAGCAAATTAACGAGATGTATAGATGAGTATTAAGCCGTGGTTAACGACGATTATTTTAGTAACAATAATGGAAGAGGGTGTGTAGTTATTGTATGCATTACTTTAACCGTACTCAACAATTGTGATATTTTTAATAACGAAAGTATTAACTTGATAGCAAAAAAAGGTTTACAGCTGTGTATATCGTTATACCCACCATTAAGTTACATGTTTATTGGTAATTATTATAATAAAACATCGATAATTCATGATGTTACTTGTTATTTGTCGTTAATTAATCTCCGTTCTGTTTACAGTGTAAAGTAATAGGTAAAGCATGAAATATAAAGGTACTGTTGTGCAATGGAACCATCAAAAAGGCTTTGGTTTTATTCAACCCCAGCATGGTGGTGATAATGTGTTTTTTCATATTAGTGCGTTGAGTGATCGTCAAAGTCGACCACGAATGAATGAACATGTTTATTATGAGCTTAGTACTGATCATAAAGGTAAAAAATCAGCAAAATCTGTCATGTTTGTTAAGGCTCATTCAGGGCTAGATAAATACACTGCGCCAATGAGTAAAGCTCAAGGTTTTAGTGTGTTATTTCTAGCATTAGTTGCGGGATGGGTATGGCTAGCTCGATGTCCATATTGGGTGTTAATTGGTTATGTCTGTTTGAGCATTGTAACTTTTGCCGTGTATGCGCATGATAAAAGAGCCGCGAGCAAAGATGCATGGCGCACTAAAGAAGCAAGTTTACATTTGTTATCCTTGGCTGGTGGTTGGCCCGGTGCTTTGTGGGCACAGAAAATATTACGGCATAAATCTCAGAAACAGCCATTTAAGGCGATCTTGTGGTTAACCATTTTAACCAATATTAGTATTTTTATGCTGGTATTTACTCCCCTTGGACAGTATGGAGTGCATGCTTTGAGACTGTTAGTGGCTAAATAATGATGTGATGCATTTTGCTAATGATATTGCGATACGACAGTGTTAAATAATACGCTTTAGTGGTTAATTTCATGTTTAAAAGCAGCATCTATACAGGTTTAAGCAAAATTATATGGAATATAAAATAGTGGTATGTAACTTGCTGTATGTATATTGTCATTGCTTATTTTTACAATGGAAGTAGAAATAAAGGATGGTTAGATAACAGTATGTTTTATTATTCCTTTTTGTAGCCGACATTATTAATGATGTCGGTTTTTTTTATTTTTAAAAGCGTAAATGAGTAATTTTAGTATTGCACGTTACATTTAGTGGTAATATTTAACATATGGTTAATTGTTATACGTTATTTTATAACTGACTGTCGTATAAGATAAGTTACTGTAGGTTATGGGTATGAATGGATCTATGAGGCGTTATTGGGGGGTGAGTGTTGTTCTTTTTGTTGTAGCGTCAGGCTGTGCTAGTCCTGATGTTCCAGAAGAAACCGTAAAAATTGATACTCAACGTCCAGTGTTAATTGTAAAGCCTGTTGAGTATAAGAAAGACGTTAAACCTGTATCAGTACCGTCGTCTTCAAAGATTATTTATGGTAAAGCGTCCTATTATGCCAATATGTTCCAAGGACGAAAGACTGCAAATGGACAAATTTTTGATCAAGGAAAGCTCACCGCAGCGCATCGAACATTGCCTTTTGGTACCAAAGTAAAAGTAACCAATATCAGTAACCATAAAAGTGTGATTGTTACGATTAATGATCGTGGCCCTTTTATTCGTGGGCGGATAATTGATTTATCACGTTCAGCATTTAAAACAATTGGTAACACGCGTACTGGTGTATTAAATGTCACCATGGAAATTCTAAAATAAAGACGGTAAATTTTGTAAACGGATATCGCTACATAATAGCACCAAGAAGTGAATGATCACGTCAGGTAATAAAACCCATAAAAAAAGAGCGTATAAACGCTCTTTTTGTGTAGTGAGTGACAACAAAATTAGAAGTCGTCGTCGTCGCCACCGAAATCGCCACCAAAGCCGCCATCGGTATCACCAAAGCCACTATTATTAGCGAATGTATCATCGTTGCCAAAGCCGCTGTCATCACCACCGAAGCCTGAATTACCAAAGCCACTGTCGTCGCCGCCAAAGCCACTATTGTCATCGCCGAAGCCTGAGTTACCAAACCCGCCAGTGTAATCAGATGCAAAGCTATTTGAATCATCATTATTTAAGAAGCTTGAATCATCAGCCTGTGGATCGGTTGTTGCATCTGCCGCGGTATCTGCCTGTGCAGTATCTGTTGCTGTTGTATCCGTTGCCGCATCTGCTGCTGGCGCAGGTTCAGCCGCAGCGGTTTCTGCTGGCTTATCATCAAACAACATATTGCTGATCACACTACCTGCAACCATACCTGCAGCTACACCTGCAGCCGTTTGCATGAAACCACCAAAAGCACTTGGCTGGCGAACAGGTGGTTGTGGCGGTTGTGGTGGCGCTTGACGAGAACCACCAAACATACGGCTCATTGTGCCACGGTTTGATTCTTCTTTGTAATACTCAGCGTTTTTCTCTAAGTAATCGTTCTTTTCTTTTAATTGCTTTAATGCCATTTCTTGCACAAGTACTGCTTGTGTTAGTTTGTAAATTGCATCTGGCTGTGCGCCAATTTCAGTATTAATAAATTGCTCTGCTTCCGCATCTTTCTTGCTTTCAGGGCTTTTTTGAAGCTTAGCAGCAACGCTTTGAATAAGTTCTTTTTCTTGTGGAGTCATGATTATTACCTTCTCAATACCCTGTCAGTGGTAGGGTGTACCGTTACTTGGTTGATGGTTGTTTCCTAACATCAGCCTTGCTAAATAAGATTGCTTATAAATTATAGTATTCTCATAGCAACATTGAACAGATGATGAATACATAATTATCATTTGTAAATCGAAATAGAATGCGCGAATACTGTATTACGTTCGCTGTACTACATCTATAGTTTGCTACAAGAAATTTAATTTAGTTTGTTACTATCTGTAAATGGGTACTGAAAATGTATTATCAAGTAGAGATAAAGAATATATTTATCGTCTGTTAACATATTCTCATTGTAAAGCGTGAATTATACTAAGTTAGTTGCGTAATTAAGATGAATCTATAGTAATAATGACCAACAAAGCATTAGCGAAGAATATTATTATCATGACGCCAATCCATTATCGTCCATTCTTGCATTTGAGCATGCATAGCAAGAGCGGGATCAGGATTAACAGCAAATGGTTTATTGACAAAGTTAAGCAGGGGTAAGTCATTAATGGAGTCACTGTAGCCATAACAGCCTTTGTAACGGTGGTTTTGTTGTTGTAACCATCGCTTTAAGCGCTCAACTTTTCCTTCTTTAAAACTTAATATACCTGTTGTTTTTCCGGTATAGACACCGTGATTTTGTTCAATTTCAATCGCAATAACATCGTCAATGCCAAGGAACGTTGCTATTGGCTTAACCAGATGTTCGCCTGTCGCCGATATAATCAAAAGATGATCACCACGCTTTCGGTGCCATTCTATACGCTCAAGTGCTTGTAGATATATTGCTGGCGTAATTACCTCACGAATAAAATCATCAACAAGGTGTCTTATTGTGTGAAGGCTTTTTCCTGTTAGTGGTTCAAGTGTTGTGGTGATGTAACTGCTCATATTCAGTGAGCTTTTAGCATCAGCAGCCATCATGGTGTTTTCATGTGTAAGTAATGACGGTGGAGCAAGCCCTTTTTCAACAAGGAAATGATGCCATAGGTGGGTGGTGTCTGCGGCAATGAGCGTTTCATCTAAATCAAAAATAGCAAGATAAGATGGCATCGTTATATTGCTATTGGTTATTGTTTGAGTTGTAAATGGCAAGTGTGATCCCTTCTTTCTTTATTGATCTATTTATCGTCAGTATGTAATGAGTTATCAGAGTAGGAAATAACGATGACATTTTTATGATGTTCTAGTGTTGTTTTTACTACATTCGATGACGTGATCCATTGATGGTGAGTATTTGCTGAATACGGCAGGGTTATGCAATATAAAAATGATCTTATGTTATTTCTATAATTGAAGGTGTAATTTATCGTTACGATAGATATCTATTCAATAGGAAATGGCGATGAGTAACACGGTAGTGACTATTACAACAAATTGTATCAACGACCTTGACCTTGCTGCTGAATTAGCAAAGCAGCAGGTTGTTGTGATGGATATTGAACAAATACACATTCAATCAGCAGATAGCACCATTGTGGTGTTTCAAAAAGATGCCGCTTTACAACATTATATGAACACGCTATTAGGAACAAATTTAAAGCGTGTGTTTAGAAATAATACCCATCAGTTAAATCACTTAACTGAAAAATCAGTCAATATTGATGGTACTTTATTATTATTAAAAGCAGATGGAGATTGGCTACGAATGCAATCTGATAATGGTATTTTGGCGCAATTGTAGTGTGATAAGAGAAAGATTGTCTTTAGTGGCCAATCTAGAATGAATACGATAGATTGGCCATTAAGTGTATATCAACGGATCACTTCGCAAATGCGCTTATTATTGGTGTAATAGTAACGGTGGTGGCTATCAGGTGTTTTATCGACAAAGGCCTTATCAATAACATAAGGTGTACCTTTGGCAAAAAGCCAAATAAATTGCTCAATAGCTGCGTCAAATTGGGCTTCAGTTGCATTTAGGGCTGGTGTTGAAAACTTAAATTGGGTTAGTTTGGTTGTATCGACGATCGAACAACGCTCAAAATCATGGAACCCCAATTGCTTAAGATTTGGATGAGGCATACCACCAGGTACCATATGTGAAGGTACTGTCACTACAGCTTGAGTAAGATTCATCGTATATTCTTCCTTATAATACCAATCTATCTATAAATAACTTTAACTGAGTTTGGTGATTTGCTCTACTTTTAAGTGAGATAGTCACCTTTTAATAGAGTGATAAAGTAAAAATAGCTCTATTTATAATGCAGCTATAAAAAAACCGTCATTAATGACGGTTTTTATGTTGATGGGGAAGAACTAATCTTTAACCCATTGATCGTTTACTTTTTTCAATGATACGGTTTCATTAACAGTATCAACAGTTTGTCCTGCTTTAAAGTCACCATATTTCGCACTAAATGCAACAACCATTACTTCTGCTGCTAGATTGTTTTTTAGAGTATGTAATGCTGATGACATATCGTCTGTTGTTGTGTCCGCAGTCGTATCTGTCGCAGGTGTTTTTGGTTTTGCTGCTAGGGCTTTCATTGAGCTTTTAAACTCATCTAAGCTTTTATTAGCAACTAAATCATAGCTTACGTCTGCTTTGTAATCTGTTTTAGTATCAAGTAATACTTTAGTGATCTTGAGGTTTTTTACTTCAAAAGGTGTTGTTTTTGCAGTAATACCTAGATTAGGTTGTTCATATTGGCTTGTTTGAACAACATTAGTAATTGTGGACTCGTCAACTTTATCACTACAGCCTGCTAAGAAAAGTGTTGATGCGATAGCTGCGGCTAAAACAAATTTTTTCATTAATAATGCTCTTTGCTTGTAAGAGATACCCAGTTCAAAATGTTGAACTGACGTTTATTTATATTATACGTTACATCCAGTTTTACTATTGAACAAGTAATGACCGTGATTTATTGCCTAATATTCACATTCAAAGTGTTAATGCTTAAATATTGAACGATGTTTTATATTAAAGTGGGGCGCACAATAATTATTTTGTAGCGTCACTTTGGGTTAGCTTTTTAAGATCGAATAATGATGTAAACTCAGTTCGGCGTAAATGAGCCTATTGTTCTGCAATATTAATAGCACTATGCATAATGATAGTATTTTTGCGAGCAATTGCCATAATGCGATAAGTTATTATAGGTTACTGCTGATATGGTTTTTTATTGATATCATTGCGTTCAAATACGGTATCACTTGTATTTTTATGGCTTAATTAAGATAAAATCGGGCTGTTTTATATCAATTATTGGTGTGATTCTTGCTTTATATAGTGAAGAGATAATATCTAAATGGTTTATGCTAGCTCTAGTCAGTGTGCTATTAAGGAGGACAAGTGATCAGAAATGTTAAGGTGTTATTTATTAGTAGTAGCATGTGTTGCTTATTACAAAGTTATATTGCTCATGCTGATCCTGTCGATACTAGTGCCGTTAATATGCTAAGCGTACCTAGTGCAATGCAACAATTGGAATCTGATGGTTATTATGATTTTAGAATGATAAAAATCGAACGTAAGCACAATGAAATTGCGGTAAAAGCACGCAATAAAGGGGGCGAGGCTGTTGAGTTAGAAATGGATTTATATACGGGGGTTATTTTACATGAAAAAACACATGGTACGGAGACACAATAGTAATGGCTAGTTGTTTATATTATTGTTATTTATTCATTATGAAGTCTGTAATGGATAAGTAAGGATACTGACCCTTACTTATCCATTGATATGCTATTCATCATCAGTAAAAATGCGTCCTTCAAGGGAGTATGGTTCGTTTTCATCGTATAAATTATGGTGTCCACGAATACGCTTGAGTGTTTTCTCAAGGGCTTTAGCTTGCTCAAAATGACCCTCTTGATAGGCAATGGATATTTTTTGTTCCATATCTTCAATTCTATCTTGATTGTTCATTTTAATTCTCCCATCCAGTTACTGATTATTAATTAGTGCCTCATATTATTTTATACCAAAATTTCAAATAATCGATTAGTGTAATTAATTGCTTATTTATTATTGAGTAATTGATTATCGTTAAAGTAATATCTCTGGATTATTCTCCGCAACATAAATTTGATGCTTTTTCTTATTTTTTTGGCGTGCCGTGTGTAATACATCAATAGCTAGCTGTAATACTGTCGTTGCGCTTTGGTCGATATTGACATTGCATATTCCGGCACTGACACTAACTTTTATGGATTTTTTCCGTGTTTTTTTAATTTTTACTGGTGATTGTTCTGGCAGTGGTTTGATGATCGGTGGTTCTATCGTGTGTTTTTCTGAGCCAATGGCTTGTTGGAGTTGTTCTATTATTTGCTGACATTCCGCTATTTTTTTATGCTCGAAAATCACAATAAATTGCTGTGATGCAAAATAGAGATATTGTGAACGTTGAATCTGTTTCTCTAATATGACAGCAATAGAACGTTGTATATCATTAATTGCTGATGGTTGATGTTTATCAATGATATTGGTTGGATTATCAATATCTAAGACTGCAATTATACAATCGTGGTGTAGAAGTGGCAGTTTTTGTGCGAGCGCGCGATGATCCGCCAGTTGAGTGAGTGGGTCGTGGAAATTTTGTTGGTAGCGACAATAGCCAAGATCGCTTAATAGAAAGAGCGCACAGAGGATGAAGGCACTGCTTGATATAAAAGGGTAATGAAAAAAAATAAAAGTGACAGTTGTTAATAAACAGCATATAAAAATATGACGATCAATACGATGGTGGTATCTCACGGCTAATGCACCAGCACCGCAACTGATAGCAAGATTAAATATAATTAAGATCAGTGGTAGTGAGGAAATATTGTGGTAAGTAAAGAGATGAATGTGCTGCCAAGATAAAAAATCTTCTTGATAGATGTTACTAATCACAGCACCAATAATACATTGGATGCTAAGCCCTAACAGTAGTATTACGGTCGTTAATGATAGCAGCTTAGGTAGATGAATAAACCGTAACAATAAAAGGTTAATGGGTAAGAATGTAGCTAACAGACAAAAAATTAATTTGGTATCAGTGTTGGCTAATGAGATCTGTAACCAATAGATAATAATGCTATAAGCGATCAGCATAACAATCGCAATGATTCCACTTTGAGCTTGAGGCAGCTTGTAATTTAAGATGACAACAGCACTTAATAATATAAATGGCAGGTTGATCCAGAGTTGAGAATAGGTCGTTATTAAAGGAGTGAATAACGGATAGCCTATAATCATTAGTACAGAAATAACAAAGGGCAGAACAAAGCGGGTATTTGGTGAGTGCAAACGTGACAATAACAACATTTAACAAGAAGCCCTAAATTAAACATAGAGTAGGTCATTAATATAACAAAGAAATAACGACAATAATTCGATATTGCCGTCATTTTAGGGTTATTGCTTCACGAAGTTATAATGAGAAGAAAATATAGAGTTATTTGATTAAGTAGGGAAATAACTGACGCATTTGTTCTGGGGTTAAACTTTCAACACATTCGATATTACGATCAGGGATCGCTTCCGGATTAGGGTAGTGTTTGATCACTTTTGCCATACTTTCTTCACGAATAAGATGAAAAATAGGATACGGTGAACGGTTGGTGAGGTTTTCTGCATCATCAGGCTCTGCACCATAGAAACAGTAGTCAGGATGGAAACTGGCAATTTGATAAGTACCACTTTTACCTAATTGCACCACAAGCCCTTCAACAAGATCGAGAAATTGATTGTAATCATCAAATTCTTTAAATAAGTAGGGCGCGACAACTAAAATGGTTTCCAGTGTTTCTGCTGGTGTTTCATCTAATTCTTTGAACTGCATGTAAATAGTTTCAAGCAGATCATTTTCATTATTGTCTTCGCTGACAAATATTCTGATTTGTTTATTACGGTTAGGCTTGGCAGCAAAAGGGCATAAATTAAGACCGATGACAACATCTTCAAGCCACTGTTTTACTTGGTGCTCGATAAGTTGGATTTGTTCTGGCGTGTTGTTGTTTTTGTTATCGCTTTCTGGAATATGATTTGACATTGAGAGCTGACTTCTATGAATTATTTATAATGGCATAATAGGATGAAAGATGTAAAAAAGGCCAGTAAATACTGGCCTTGTATAGCGGTAAAGCAGATAAATATCGTTATGCTTTTTCTTGATCGTCTGTTGCTTTCTCTGCGGTAGGAGCTACCCCTGGAGCAGGGTATTGCTGTACAGGTCTTGCGACTAATTGACGTGTTGCAGTACGAACCTCTGCTAATTTCACATCAAAGGTATCGCCAAGTTGGTATTCTTTAACACCATCAATACTAATAATGCCAAGCTCACCACTGCATACAATACGCTCTTTGTTATCAACAATTAGCGAACCTGGAATAAAGGCTGCTGCGCCATTCTCAAGTAGACGTACACGCATACCTGCACGATTAATATCAAAGATCTCAGCTTTAAAAACAGTTTCTTTTTTTACTGCATCTTTAAGTAAACGCACATATAGCCAATCAGACACATCACGTTCCGCCATGCGGTGATGACGACGGTGGTTAGCAATTTCATCACCAACATTGTCATCAGGCGTTTGTGTCGGTTCATTACCGGTGATTAACGCTTTCAGTAAACGGTGATTGATCATATCGCCGTACTTACGAATTGGTGATGTCCATGTTGCGTAAACATCCAGTCCCATTGCATAGTGTGGTGCCGGCGTATTAGCCACTTCACTATAAGCTTGGAATTTACGCAAACGGTTATCAAGATAGGTACTATCTAGCGTGTTTAACCAACGACGCAATGCACTGAAGCCTTCTAAAGTAACAATTTCTTCTTTAGTAAACGGCGCTTCTGCGTTGGTAATAAACTCCATGGCAGTATCAATTTTTTCTTGATGGAAACCGCTATGAACGTTAAATACACCCGTTGCAAATTTCGCTTGTAAAGCACGACCCGCACAAATGTTGGCGGTGATCATTGCTTCTTCGATCATGCGATTAGCAATACGACGTAAGTCTGTATGAATAGCGACAACGTCGTTATCTTCACTTAATTCAAAACGGTAATCTGGACGATCAGGGAATACCACTGCATTTGCCATACGCCAATCTGAACGTAAGGTTGCAAAACCCTGTAGAGCAACGATTTGTTGTTCTATGATTGGGCTTGGTGTCCAATCGTCGCAATGGCCATTTTCAAGGAAATCAGACACATTATTGTAAGATAAACGACCTTGAGATTTGATCCATGCGCCAAAGAACGTAATGTCGTCTTGAATAACACCCGTATTATCAATAGAAACTCGGCAGCATAAAACTGGACGTTTTTCATTTTCGATAAGTGAGCATAATTCGTCACTTAGTTCACGCGGCAGCATTGGAATATTACGGCCCGGAAGGTAAATAGTAAATCCACGTTCACGCGCTTCATCATCCATCTTATCGCCAACAGCAATGTAAGAGGTAGGATCCGCAATCGCGATGGTGATTTCATAACTACCGTCATCTTTAGCGGCAGTATATAAAGCATCATCCATGTCTTTAGTTGATTCACCATCAATAGTAATGAATGGTAAATCCGTTAAGTCTTGGCGTTCAATGCCTTCATCTAACATTGTCCAGCTTTCTTGCGGAGCAGGCTCTGCATTAGGTAGCTGGTGGCGAGCAAGCGTAACCCACCATGGTGCAATTTTGTCATTGCTATCAGTGATTTTTTTAGTTACTTCGCAGAAAAATGGCTGATTGCTACCTGCTAGAGGGTGACGAGTAAGCTCAGCAACAACCCAATCACCTTCTTTTAATGTTTCTGGATTAAGGCCTTTTATTGCTTGTGCCTTAATCGCTTCTTTTAATTGAGGGTGATCTGGAATGACATGCAAGCGATTACGAATCAGTTTTACACGACCAATAAAGCGTGTAATTGATTGTTCAACAAGTTCTTGTGGTTCAGCAACTTCACGTTCTTTTTCGGTACGAAGAACGGCGATAACACGATCACCGTGCATAACGTTTTTCATATATACCGGTGGAATGAAGATGCTTTCTTTGTTATCAGTTTCTAGAAAGCCAAAGCCACGATCTGTTGCTTTGATATAACCTTCCTTCTTAGGAAGTGTTTCTTGTATTTGCTTTTTTAGCTGTGCTAACAGCGGGTTATCTTGAAACATTATGTCTGGTCTCAGATTATCGACATAGACACTATACGTTTTTGGTCATATAAAACCAAGATTTGACTGTTTTAATTTTCATATTACATTGGTATTTTTTATAAAATCAATTAGTTATGTTTAAATTTCTGTATTTTATGATATGAAGTAAATAAATTATGACAAGATATGATGATTAATATAAATAACAGTGAAAATGTTAATTCTGAATAAAAGAGTAAGCAAAAGTGCTGTATTTTATTTTTTGGGTTTATCGGTCAACGAAAAGAACAGCATAAAGTGAGTAACTAACCATTAAAAACCATTTAAAAACAATAAGTAATAATATTTTTTTAGAAGAGAAGATAAATAAGAAGGTTAATATGGGAAATTAACTTATATAAAGAGTAGGAAAGATAACGATCAATATAAAAGTGCTAACAAATGATTACCCTAATCTAATTACAAAAGTAGGTTTAAGATGAGAAGACGAGATTTACATTGTTGGATTGCTCGTATTTTCAACAACATAGTCAATTGATAATCTATACAAAATCATGGGATGTTTATCAGCTGTACTATTTGTTCAATAAATGGGTGTTTGTGAGTTATTTTGTGACGTTGTTCAATTTTTTCTGGCTTTTTATCAAGTATTAGCCCACAATACGCCCCCTATTAGTCGAGGCCCGTGCTAGTGGTTGCTGTTGCAGAACCCTCTGTAGCAAAGGGGCCCCGTTTTTAAGTTGATCATATATTGGGATCCCAATGCAAGAAACTGTTACAGAATTTCGCCAACTAGATTTGGCCGACACACTATTATCCGCACTAGACTCTATGGGTTTCGTTTCGCCTACACCTATCCAGGCGGCGTCAATACCTCTACTTCTAACTGGTACGGATGCGCTTGGTAAAGCACAGACTGGTACTGGTAAAACAGCAGCGTTCTCGTTGCCTGTATTGAACAAAGTAAATCTTTCTCAGCATAAGCCACAAGCTATTGTTATGGCTCCAACACGTGAGCTTGCAATTCAGGTTGCTGCAGAAATTAAAGTACTTGGTCAAAATATCAAAGGCCTTAAGGTTCTTGAGATTTACGGCGGTGCTTCTATCGTTGATCAAATGCGTGCACTAAAAAATGGTGCTCACATTGTTGTTGGTACTCCGGGTCGTGTTAAAGACCTTATTTCACGTAAGCAACTTCACCTAGACGAAGTATCTACTTTCGTTCTTGATGAAGCTGATGAAATGCTAAAAATGGGTTTCGTTGACGACGTTACTTGGATCATGGAACAAGCACCAGAAACTGCACAACGTGTACTTTTCTCTGCAACTATGCCTCCAATCGTTAAAGAAATCGTTGATCGCTTCCTACGTGAACCAGCACGCATTGACGTTGCAGGTGAAAACCGTACTGTATCTCAAGTGTCTCAACAATTTTGGGTTGTTAAAGGCGTAGAGAAAGACGAAGCAATGAGCCGTCTTCTTGAAACTGAAAACACAGATGCATCAATCGTATTCGTTCGTACTCGTCAAGATACTGAGCGTCTAGCTGATTGGTTATCTTCTCGTGGCTTTAAAGCTGCGGCACTTCACGGTGATATTCCTCAGTCGCTACGTGAGCGTACTGTTGACCATATCAAACGTGGTGTGATTGATATTCTAGTTGCAACTGACGTTGTAGCACGTGGCCTAGACGTTGCACGTATTACACACGTATTCAACTACGATATCCCATTTGATGTTGAATCATACATTCACCGTATCGGTCGTACTGGTCGTGCTGGACGTGAAGGTAAAGCGATCCTATTGGTTCGTACTAACCAAATCCGCATGCTACGTACTATTGAGCGTGTTACTAAGTCTCGTATGGAAGAAATCCAACTTCCGCTACGTGATCTAGTTGCTGCATCTCGTCTAAACCGTTTAGGTGAAGAACTAGCTGCACAGAAAGAACAAACAAATGTTGATGCATTCGTTGAACTAGTAGCGAAACTACAAGAGTCAATCGATGTTGATGCAGCAACACTAGCTGCAATGCTTCTTCAGCGCCAACAAGGTAACCGTCCTTTATTCTATAAAGGTCCAGATCCAATGATCGCAGCTATCGAGCGTGAATCACAACGTCGTGAGCGTCGTGGTGACCGTGATGATCGTGGCGACCGTCGTGGTGACCGTCCTGATCGTGGCGACCGTCGCGGTGAGCGTGGTGGAGAGCGTGGCGAACGTCGCACTTTCAATAACGCTGATTGGGATACTTACCAGTTACAAGTTGGTCGTGAGCAAGGTGTTCAAGTTAAAGATATCGTTGGCGCAATCGCAAACGAACTTGGCTTAAGCAAAGAGTTCATCGGTGCAATTAAACTTGCTCCTTCACATACTTTTGTTCAACTTCCTAAGAAGATGACAGCAGAAGTTTCTGAGCAACTGAAGAAATTACGTATTCGCCAGAATGACGTTAAAGCAGTAGTTGTTGAAGGTGAAGTGTTACGTGAACATCGTCCACGTACAGGCAACCGTGACAATCGTAACGGTGGTGAGCGTACTGGTCATCGTGGTAGCCGTGATGGCAACCGTGGCGGTGAGCGCGGTGGCGAGCGTCGTTTCGATCGCAACCGTGGCAATGATAGCCGTGGTGGTTACCGTGGTAACCGTGATGGTGCTGCAGCACGTCCTGCGAGTGACCGCAAACCACGTACTGATGCATAATTTGCGCTAGTGTGATAAAAAAGCCAGACGAAAGTCTGGCTTTTTTGTGCCTTTTTTTTGCTAACACTAAATAACATTACAGTTACGGTGCAGGTTTATCTCTGTTACGCGTTTTAATAAATATTCTTTAAAATTAGCACAGCGGGCAGGCATATGTTTTCTTGGTTTGTAATATAGGCTTAGCTCAAATTCGCTACTAATATAGTTGTTAAGCACCGATACTAATTTATGCTGTTGTAACTCATCTTGAATTAAACTATAGGGTAAATAGGCTATACCCCCGCCAGCGAGTGCAATTCTCTTTAAAATCTCACTATCATCAACTTCAACAGTACGTGAAATCTGTACTGAGTTGTATTCACCATCTTGCTCGAAAATCCACCGGTTTCCTCCCACTAGTGTCGTTGCGAATAAGCATAAGTGCTTTTTTAAATCGTTAGGTATAACGGGTTGTCCGTAACGCGCAATATAAGCGGGAGAGCAACATGCCTTTAGTGGTTCACGTAATAATGTCCGTTTAACTAATAAGCTATTTTTGTCTTGAAAACCTCGATACGTTGCATTAGCGCGTATCGCAAAATCAACCTCATGAACATTATCCACTTCAAAAGCGGTTTCAATGACCACGAAATTAATGTTTGGATTATCACTGACATACTCACCAATAATGTCACTTAAATAATATTTAGCGAAAAGTGGCGTGCTTGCAATTTTAATGGTGCCACTATCTTCTTGACTTAGATTTTGAATTTCATTTAAGACATCAGTAATTTGATTATTTATTTGTGTGAATTGTTGAAATAAATGTTGTCCTGCTTGTGTGACTGAAATTTTACGAGTTGTACGCTTTACAAGGCTTATTCCCATTATTTCTTCAAGCTCAGTGATCCAGCGACTACCTGCGGATGTTGAAATACCATACTGCTTTGCAGCTTCTGTTACTGATTGACATCGAACAACATGAAGAAAAAAAATAATTTTATCTAACATCATTTTCTCTGTAACAATTGGTTGATTTGTATGCATGAATGACAATTAGAGTATACTTATTATGCGTAGTGTTGCACTTGTTTGTGACTTGTTTTGAACATATTGTCTCATTTTTGCAATTGTGTCTTGTGATATTGAGGTGAGTGTTTAGGTGAGAGTTATCTAAACTGAATGTTGAGCGCTAAGTTTTAATTTGATTGTAGGACGATAATATTAAGGGGAAAAATATGCTAACAGGTAAGGTTTGTCTTGTGACGGGTGGAGCCCAAGGAATTGGTCGTTGTATTGTTGAAACATTTGCTCGTCAAAATGCGACACGTGTTATAGCTTGTGATATGAATATGGGAATGATGGCTGATTTAGAGCAGCAGTTTCCAAATGTTACCGCACTTGAGCTTAATGTTTGTGACCGCCAAGGAGTAGCAGAAGCGGTGAGACAACTGACAGAGCAATATGGGCATATTGATGTTTTAGTTAATAATGCTGGTATCACCCGTGATAACTTAATCGATAAAATGACAGAGGCTGACTGGGATCTGGTCATGGACGTTAATTTAAAAGGCGTCTTTAATATGACTCAAGCGATTGCTCCTGTAATGATGCAAGCGGGGATTGGTTCAATTATTACTATGTCATCAGTAGTGGGAACTGACGGTAATATTGGGCAAACAAATTATGCTGCCACCAAAGCGGGTGTTATTGCAATGACAAAGTCATGGGCAAAAGAGTTTGCACGTAAAGGTGCACAAGTTCGTGCAAATTGTATTGCACCTGGATTTGTAGAAACACCGATGACTGTTGATTTGCCTGAAAAAGTTATTAATCATATGACATCAAAAACACCATTAAAAAGAATGGGTAAAGCGCAAGATATTGCCAATAGTGCACTGTTTTTAGCAAGTTCCCAATCAAGTTTCATCACTGGACAAGTATTAAAAGTAGATGGTGGACTTGTTATTTAGTACTTAATGGTGATTGAACTATTTTATAATCATTGTGCTTATTGGTTGTTAATTATTAATAAGCACAATGATGTATATTCAATGAGAGAAACGTTCATATAAGCATCGATATTTTTAAATATATCTTTATTTGTGTTATTTTCTTGTCAAATAAGTATATTTTTTAAAATTAAAACGAATAATTGAACAAAAAAGCGTTAAAATGCTAGTAGTGATAATTGTATTTTAATGGTTATATAAAGAATGATATTTTCATCAACGACACTTTGGTTTGTGAGCATTGCTTGTGTGCCATTATCCGTTACGCTTTTTTTATGTTCACTCAAGCAGAAAAAAATTTGGTTGAATATATTAACGCTGCTTTTTGTCTTTATTGGCTGTGGCTTAATTATTATTCAGCAATATGAAGACTACACGCATTTTACTAATTGCATAAGACAAGGATTTAATTACAATGCTTTTTCAGAAGAATGTGGCTTAGATTTATAAAAATAAAGCATTAATCTTATTCGCTCATTCCTTTGAGCATTAGGTTATTGTTGAGTATTAATTCATGATCTAGCACATGCTCGCAATAATAACGTGGGTTGAATGAAATAGACCGTAAATTGGCATCCCTAAACGCAAGGTTTCATCCATTAAATCTTGATTATCAACAAAAGCACAAATACTAATCTCATCCGTTAAACTAATGGTAATCTCAGTTGATTGGTGATCTTGTTTCATTGCAGTAAGCGTACCAAGTAATTGGTTGTCAAATCGATCACGTTTGCCATGAATTAAGTTTGCTTCACTACAAACTGTAATCGCAGGCCCTTTGATTAAGGTTACTACATCTTTATTTTGTTTTAGATGTAAGCGCAAGGTACTACCGTGGGTGATGGTCGCTTTAATATGGTGTTGGTCTGTAATTGCAATCGTTACGATATCATGCAGATCATGGGTTTCAATGGCACTAATATGGCCAAACAATTGATTACGCGCACTGGTTTGTAATGAAAAACGACTCATGACACCGAGTAGGCTATCAAGTGGTGCATTATCATCATTAAGTGCTTGTAAGCCCATATCTTGGATTTTATTTAGAAGATCATACATTTGTATTAAACGTTGACCAAAACGTGTCAGCGTTGCTCCACCGCCGCCTTTACCGCCTTTTTCGCAGTTAACTAATGGCTGTTCGTTATTGGTGTTCATATCTTTAATTGCATCAAATGCTGCTTTATAGCTAATACCTGCTAATTTAGCGCCTTGACTAATCGACCCTGTTGTATCAATCGCTTTTAATAGTGCAATTCGACGCGGGTTGGCAAACATCTTATTATTCATTTGTAGCGTTGCAATGGCTGTAAGATTCATGGTCTTATTCTTATTAGGTTTTTTCCTATGTTAGCGCATTTTGTAAAATATTTTAAATCTAATAACAGAGATTGTTAGTTGCGTAGATGAAAATGGACAAGTATTTGAGTTAGCGCAAAAAAACCTTACTGAATATAAATATCAGTAAGGTTTATTATTAATACTTGTATTATTTCCCTGCAATATTCAATCGAGTAAAGCGGATTTTAGGGGCATAGAAGCTACGGCTATAATCATTTTCAAGTTGATTACCGACAGCCTCAATTTCTTTGATCATTTGGTAAAAATTACCAGCAACAGTAATACCACGTACAGCTTGTAGGCGTTTTCCATCACGACACAGAAAACCACTAGCACCAAATGAGAAGTCACCACTAACGGCATCCGCACCAGAATGGACGCCTTGTAGTTCGACGAGTTCAAGGTATTCGCCAGCAGTAATTTCAGCGTTTGAACTACTTCCTGTCTGAATTACGGTATGAGATCCGCCGACACCTAACCCACCTTTTGCTGAGCGTGAGGCATTGGCTGTATTTTCAATGCCAAAGTAGCTAGCGGTATGGCTGTTATGCAATAAACTTTGTAATTTACCTTCGCCAATTAATAACGTGTCACAGGTGGAAAATCCTTCACTATCAAATGCTTTAATTGCAAAACCACCATTAACATAGGCAGTATCAGTGATGGTCAGTAATGGGCTTGCGACTGGCGTGAAAAGTGCGTCACGCCAAGGGTTAATCCCTTTCATTGCTGCCTGTCCTGAGAGACACATACCATAAGCTGAAAATAGATTACTTAAAGCACTCAGGGTAAATATTACTGAGTAATGTTTACTCGCAATTGGTGCTCCATCTAATAAAGCTTGTGCCATGTCGTAACCATGGTTAATACAATAAGTCGAATCTAATTGGTTAAATAAGCGCCCTGATGACATACCACCATGCATGGCTTGTTTTCCGTCTTTTTCATACAGAGTATAAGCATAGCAATAAGTTGAACGTTCGTTATGAGTACATAATGTCCCTTCGGTATTTGCTAAAATGACATGATTGTCAGATTCTGCAAAACCATTATAAGGTGCGCTGGTTGCGTGGGGTTTATTAACAACACCTTGCTCTAAGGATAATGCTAGTGCGATTTTGTCATCAACTGTTGCTGTTTCTATTTGGTAGACTTCAGGTTCAATTGTTGCCAATCGACTATCGAGACAACTGATGCTCTGATGAGGATCTTGTTGAGAATATTGAGCATTGATTAACGCATTATTAATCATTAAATCAAGACTTGCGACATCAAGAGATTCGGAATAACTGGTAGCGGTACGTTGATCTTTAATGATACGTACACCAATGACTTGACCTGATGTTACTTTGTATTCGTCAAGCTCACCTTGGTTGGCTTTTAATGAAAAATTATTGCTGCGGTTTGCAATGACATCGGCGGCAGCATCTTGTGCTTTAACGCGATCAAGTACGTAATCGATAGCTTGTTGTAGTGTGTTTTGATCTGTCATTAGTTGCCACCTCCCACAAGGATATTATCCACTTTTAATGCCGCTTGACCGACAGTTGTTGGCACAGAACCACTGACGGAGCCACACATGCCAGCGGCAAGGGCGAAATCATTACCTACCATACTAATTTCTTTTAGCACTTTTGGCCCTGTACTGATTAATGTGGCTGATTTTAGTGGTTTAGTAATTTTACCATTTTCAACTAAATAGGCTTCTTGGACGGCAAAATTAAATTCTCCGGTTCCCGGTTGAACTGAGCCACCGCCCATTTTTTTAGCATAAATACCTCGTTCAACGCCGGCTAGCATATCATCAAGAGTGCTTGTGCCAGGTTCAATAAAGGTATTACGCATACGCGAAGTCGGGGCGAACTTATAAGATTCACGACGACCTGATCCCGTACGTGCAAATCCTGTTTTTAAGCCCCCCATACGATCGACCATAAAACTAGTCAGCTTACCGTCTTTAATTAATTGAGTGCGTTGGGTTTCCATGCCTTCATCATCAATGTTAATCGATCCCCATTGATTGATCATGGTGCCATCATCCACTGCATTTACGACAGAATTGGCAATCATTTCGCCCATTTTATCGTAAAAAACTGAGGCTTTTTTAGCAACAGAAGTGGTTTCAAGTAAGTGACCACAGGCTTCGTGGAAGATCACTCCACCAAAGCCGTTACCAATAATGACGGGCATTTCACCGGATGGACAGGCATCAGCAAACAGTTTAACCATGGCTTGTTGTGCAACATCATGCCCCAGTTTTTGAGCGTCAAGATGGGTATTAAATTCCCAGCCAGTAAACGCCCCTGGCGCTTCATAACCTGTTGATTGTTCGGTACCATTTTGTGCGACAGCATTCGCTGAAATACGGGTATAGTGACGGGTATCGCCAATATGGAGACCATCGGAATTGAAGATCTCAATTTGTTGTTCACGTTGTGCAACGCTACCAATAAACTGGGCGATTTTCTCGTTTTCAGCGCGAGCTGCTTGATCAGCTTGGCGTAAAAAGGCAATTTTAGCTGCCATATTAGTATCTTGGCTTAGCGGTAATTGACAGCTATGTTTATTGCTATAACGGCTTAAATTTAAAGAGCCTGCGGTTAATATTTGATCGCGTTTATCTTTGGCTGCCAATAAAGTAGTAACCCGTTTTAGTTCTTCTTCATCAGTGCTATTGGTGTAACCGTAGAGGACTTTATGTCCAAAAAACAGACGAATACCAATACCAAAATCAATGCCGGAATTAACTTTATCAATATCAGCTGAAATAAGCTGAACAGAACTGGATTGATGGTGTTCAACAAATAACTCAGCAAAATCAGCACCAAGAAATAGGGCGTGATCAATCACTGTCTTAGCAGTATTAGGGTTTAGCATCTGTGCTCCCTTCTTTTTATGAGCTCTATTTTATAACCTAGCAGTAAAGTAATAAAATTTCTCACTATTACTGCAATCGGTATGAGCAATGAGTCGATAACGATGGATTAATCGAGCTATTTAGCTACCGTATTTTTAGTGATTGAACAGAGAATATTTTCAAGTTCATCCCATGGTAAAATTTCACTATCAATAACTTCAATGCGTGATTCAAACCCATCAAGTGAGAGTTCATTTACTGAGACAACTTGATTAACCACATTAAAAGCAAAACAGCCATTTTCAGTATTCACTACCGCTTTAATACGGTTGGCACTTAGATTAGAAAATAGGCTAAATAGTTTTGAAAATTCAAAGAGTTGATCTGCTGCAAAGAACCAGCCACAACTGTGATAGCCTTGACCATGATTTTCTTTACGAATGAATTGTTGTCCAGGGGCGAGTTCTAATTCAGGTAGTGGTTCTGCTTGATCGTGATGATGGTGGTGGTGGCTATGTTGTGCTTGACGGTCGCTACGTTCAATATCAAGCCATTCAAGTTCAAGTCGACCATGTTCAACTTCCGCGATAAGGGCTTTTTTAGGCTCGGATTTTTCCATCGCAGTTTGAAATGTGTATAAATCAAAGTCATCACATTGATCTATTTTATTGGCAACGACTATATCGGCTAATGCGAGTTGATCTTGAAAATTAACGTTATCGGTATAAACGCTATCTGCAAAGTGGCGTGGATCGACGACCGTAATTGTTGCGCGTAGATCAACATAGTTACGGTAGCTTTCTGATGTTAATTTATGTATCACTTCTTTTGGATGCCCTAAACCTGTTGGTTCAAGCAATAAGCGGTCAGGTTTTTGTGCTAATAAAGCATTAATACCTACGGACATTGGCAAGCCCGCAACACAGCACATACAGCCACCAGGAACTTCTTTGATGATGGCTCCTTGCTGTTCTAATAGAGCGCCATCAACCCCAATATTACCGAATTCATTGATTAAAATAGCCCATTTTTCATGTTCAGGTTTGCGTGCGAGTAGCGAGAGAATTGACGTCGTCTTACCTGCGCCTAAGAAACCAGTAATAATATTTGTTGGAATACGTTTCATGTTGTTACCAAATTCCTAAACGATTGAATGTCAAAAAATAGTACCGTCAGTTTACGTGAGCAGCACTAAAGTGACTAGTATAACTAGACGAAGCGTTAGTTAAGTGCCGTTTTTGACTGCAAAAATAATGAAAAGCAAAAAAAGGTAGGTATGTTGTAGCGTTTTTGGCATGATTAATTATTCAATGAATAGTCGGTGAATATGAATGATTGATTGGGTGATAGTGAGTTCCGATTTAATAAAAAAAATAGGTCATGATGTAACTAATGACTGTTTATATATTGATTTTAGTCAGCGTGATGAGTATGAAGTTTATGCGAATGTATCGTTATATGCTTTTTATCATTTCTCATTAGCAACCTCAATTGACGAGTATTACCAGCAGGTTATTCGATCCAGTTATTCATTAAAGCATTAATATTATTAGTGGTAACTTTGTTACCATTTTAAAAATTGTATTAGGTTGAAATACATATGTAAAAAGCATAATTTATGTTCGATATTAAAATAATAAGCGATGTAATATTTAATTGATCGTTAATATTTAGATGTAAATATTATTTATTAATAAGAGAGCTAAAATGAGTATTGCTTTTTTGACTGAAGATGAATTTCTACGCCAAAATCGAATTAGTCAACAACAGTGGCAAGCTAGCCAGATTACGTGGGCGACATTAAAAGCAATTGGTTTGTGTCATGAACAACGTACAGAAGCATTAAATGCCACTGCAGAATCATATGCACGTATTATTCAGCAGTGCTCTCATGTACATTCTGTGCGCTGGCGAGTGAAAAAACCGCAGCATTTGATGGAAAAAATTGTTAGAAAAACACAGCCTAATACGGTGACATTTAAAGCTAAATATCTTGGTATTAATCAATATAATTATGATGCTATTGTTACTGATCTTATTGGTGTACGGGCATTACATTTATTTAAAGATGATGGATTAGCTATTCATGACTATCTAATGGGTAAGTGGCAGTATGAAGAGCCACCTGTTTATTATGTAAGAAATGGAGATGATGAAGTTTCTGCTGAATTGCCTGAAGACATTAAAGTAAAAATCCACCCTGCAGGATATCGATCGCTACATTATGTCTTTGGTTCTGAGTTACAACAGCGGTGTATTTTTACGGAAGTACAGGTAAGAACTATTTTTGAAGAAGCGTGGACAGAGATCGATCATAAAATACGTTATCCTAATTTTTCTACAGATGCAGAAATTTGTTCATTTTTACTGATCTTTAATCGCTTGGTTGGATCTGCTGATGAAATGGGATCATTTGTAAAACAGCTTGCTGCAGAGGCAACACAACGACAACAAGCATTGACAGGATCAAATAAAAATACAGAAAGTAATACTGTTGATGTCGAAGATTTATTTCAAAAATTAGAAGATAAAGTAAAAAAACAGCATGATTCTCAATTGGTTATAGATCAATTACGTCAGCAAGTTATGCAATTAAAAGCAGATAAAAAAGCGTTACAACAATCAATGGACTCAAAGATGTTGGCCTCAACAATTGCTACGGCTCACCGATGCTATAAAGCTTCTGAGTTGTTAGACAAATAGCTATTCTATCCGTTTTTCGGATGGGTTCTAGCTTGTTAATAGCAAAAAAACATTTATAGTATGTGCATAAGAGCTATTTATTATAAAAATAAATGTACTGAGGAAATTTTTAATGAGAACGCGGTTGGATCGTATTCGCCATGCGATTTGTTTTGAAATTATTGGCTTAATTTTATTGGTGGGTGTATTAAGTCAGTTCGGATTTGATGGTAGTCATGTTGGTGTTGTTGGAATTGCTTTTTCAGTTTTAGCGACCGGTTGGAACTATGTTTATAATATATGGTTTGATCGAATGCTTTATCGTCGTTATAAAACCGCTACGAAAACGGCTATTATCCGCATTATTCATAGTATTGGATTTGAAGCAGGACTTCTTGTAGTTACTATTCCTATTTTATCTTGGGCGCTAAAAGTTTCATTGTGGGAAGCTTTTGTACTTGATATTGGTATGGTGCTTTTTTATCTTATTTACGCATATGTTTATAACATTGCTTATGATCGCTTATTTCCAATTCCTGAAGTACAACAAGATTAAAGCAGAATAGTTTGATAAAAGCCCCTAATACTCTAGTTGAAAGAGTATTAAGGGCTTTTTTATTGATTATAATATTAATGGGCAACATAAAAGCTATAGCAATTTTTGCCTTTTTTCTTACTGTCATAAACAGCTTGATCTGCATTATTGATTAATTGTTCGATATTTTGTGTTTGATTATTAGTGATAGCAACACCAATAGAGGCTGAAAATAGAATTGTTATATCGCCATTACTGACAGAACCATTTAATTGTTTAACTAGTTTTTCTAATTGATTAATGAGATCTTTTTTATTATAAAAATTGTTTGTTAGTACAATGAACTCATCACCTCCGAATCGACCAATTAAATCAGCCGGTTGGTTAAAAAATGATTTCACATGTTGAGCAAACATACTTATAACATCATCACCATAAAAGTGACCTAAAGTATCATTGATAGTTTTAAGGTTATCAAGATCAATAAAAAGGAGAGCCAAATTTTTATGAGAGTTTTGAATCATAATATTTGCATGTTGAATGAAATATTTACGGTTAAGTAAATCTGTTCGAGAGCAATAGACACCGTCTTTAGTTGTATCAATAATATTTTTAAAGTGATGATTTATATTGATGTTGTCATTTTTTGATTCAGATTGCATCGGTACAATAAATGCACTTTCTCGAATAAAGGTGTCGATGGGTGATGTGATCACAGCGATTTTTTTCATTAAATAATAACCAATAGCCACTGACGTCATTATTGATATTAAAATATTAATAATAACAAAGATAAATCGTTCATTTAGATATTGGTTATAATTAAACGTTGATACTAAATACCATGGTGTATTTTTTAAAGGACGTAGTGTTAAGAGTTCGAGTTGATTGTTATTATTAATAGTATGATAGCTGAATGTTTTTTTATTTATGATATTAAGCGATATTTGATCATTATCTAATGAATAATAAAGTTTATTACTATTAAGTGTGTTTATATTTCTACAATTGTTTTTGTCAGTAATGCAATCATTTAAAATATTATTTTTAATACTCGTATTTTCTTGGTAACCGAGTGCATTTTTTATTTCAGCGTATGATACGGATGCAAAAATGATTCCATCATTGACTGAGTTAGTAAATGGTTTACATAGGATATAAATATAACTATTAGAAATAGGAGAGTGGATTAAGTTACTTATAATCAATTTTTGTTGTTGTATGGCTTGTTTGAAATAACTACGATAGTTTATATTTTCTATATTATTGCTGTATGTTGTGGCAGCATTACCATTAATATCGCTAATACCCAATATTTCGATATTAAAAGCTTCTTGGTAAGGGCGAATAAACTCAATTCGTTGTGATAGTAATAATGAAGAATTTTTAACGATATCATCATTAGAAATCGCAGTGAGTAAGTTTGTATTTTTACTGATAATAGTTGCAATATTATTTTCGGTTACAACTCTATTCCTTGCAAGCAGGTTATTAATGCTTCTATATTGGTCGTAGGACCAATATACGATATTGAATATGATTAATAAGCTTAGACATAGCAAAATGTACTGGGTTATTTTTTTTCTAATACTATAGCTAATGTTCATACTGTGGCGTCTTTCTATTAAAAACATGCGATTATGCATAATGAAGACTATTTTACTGTTTTTGAAATACTGAAGAATATCCTTTATTTGTAACAATTAATTATTTTTGTAATTAAAAATAGAAGATTTAGGCATGATGAGGTGTTTTTGTGTAAAAAATGACGTTTTATTTGTTGGTTATTCTGTATTTAAGTATCTTGATTCTACTGTTTGTCGAAGAGCAAAATTAAATGCACTGTTGTTAAATGTAATACCGAATTCAACAAGAATACTGTTATAATGTATACTGTTCAAAATCAAATAATATAAGAGATAATCCTTAGTCATAATGACTATTGAGGTATATCAAATGTTGCTTAGGAATAATTATATAAATAAATTTCTTAACGTTTTGATATTTAATATATTATTAGTGTTTTTAATAACGTTACTTAGGGTGGTTAGCGATGGAGATTGCTACCGTTTGTCTATTTTTTGAAAATGATTTTTAACATGTTAGTAAACTATACTATCAGATTTATTTATCATAGGTAATGTACGTTGAGTAAACAAAGTAAACTCACACCAAAGGCGGTTGACGTGCAACAATCGATGATGATTGCGTGTGAAGAATGTGGGTTAGTCGTTGATATCCCAAATTTAAATGAAGGTGAGAAAGCGACTTGTCCTCGTTGTGGTCATACTTTAATAAAAGCTGTTAGTTTACCTTTTCAACGTCCTGTTGCTTATGGTATAGCGTGTTTGATTATGCTAACACTAAGTCTTTCATTTCCATTTTTATCTTTTACTGTCAATGGGATGGGTCATCAAATTACACTATTAAATGCGGTTGAAACATTACAGCATTTTGAAAATAGTGTCTTAGCGGTTTTATTAATGACAACCGTTATTGTGTTTCCAGCAGCATATATAGTATTAGTGCTTTATCTTTATTATTGTGCCCATAAAGTAAAGAATATTGGACATGTGATTCATGCACGTAGTTGGCTTAAATTTTTATGTCGAGTATTGTTTAAAATCCAGCCATGGTTAATGGTTGATGTGTTTTTAATTGGCGTATTAGTGAGCCTTGTTAAAATATCTGCACTAGCACACATTGGCTTAGGGAATTCGTTTTGGGCATTTTGTATTTACAGTGTATTAGTTGTTAAATGTGTTTCATTAGTTGACAGAACGTGGTTGTGGGATCAGTTTTTTGCCATGGTACCTGTTGCAGGGGTTCATGATGGTGACACGCATATGGATAATAACCATGTTGGGTGTCATGTTTGTAATCAAATAAACCCAATGCCAACAACCCATCATGCACGTTGTTTACGTTGTGATAGTCGATTACATATTTTTAATGTTAATCATTCATTACAATATGCTTGGGCTTATTTATTTGCTTCTATCGTTTTATATATTCCCGCTAACTTATATCCAATGATGTATACCGTGAGTTTAGGTCAAACAGAAGGATCTACGATTTTAGGCGGTGCCATTTTACTTTGGAAGATGGGATCATGGCCAATAGCGTTAGTTATTTTCATTGCTAGTATCTTTATTCCGATGGCTAAAATGTTTACCTTAGCAGGGCTATATTTTAGTGCTAGAAAACAAGCAAGTAGTTCTACTCATATAGCAATTAAGCGTTTGAAATTATATCGTTTAGCCGAATTTATTGGTCGTTGGTCTATGGTTGATATTTTCGTTGTTGCTATTTTGGTGGCTTTAGTTCAGTTACAAAATGTAATGGCAATTTCACCAGGCCCTGCGGCATTATGCTTTGCAACAGTGGTGATATTTACGATGTTATCAGCGATGAGTTTTGATCCACGGGTATTTTGGATATCTAAAGACAAGTCGTATCAACAAGATTCAGAGTTAGATGCTACTGAATCTAATTCAGTAGTGCCTAGTGTACATAAATGAGAAAGCAGATTATGAGTGATAACCAGCCGACAGAGGCTAAAGTACAGCGTTTGAAACAAGTATCACCAATATGGATTGTGCCATTGGTTGCGTTAGGTATTGGTATTTGGATGTTAATTCAATATTTAAATAGCCAAGGGCCTATTATTACCATTCGATTGCCCAATGCGTCAGGTATTGAAGTGGGTAAAACCGCGATTAAATCGTTAAACGTGAAAGTCGGTGTGGTAACAAAAGTCCAATTAAGTGAAGACTATAGTTACATTACAGTGACAGCTCAAATGGATAGTGATACTGCACGTATGATTAAAAACGACACACTATTTTGGGTCGTTAAGCCACGTATTGGTAAAGGTGGCGTGTCAGGCTTAGATACACTACTTTCTGGTTCATACATTGAAATGCAGCCTGGCGAAGGTAAAAAAGATAAGCATCATTTCGTTGCATTAGATGTACCGCCTGTTGCACCTGCTGATGCAAAAGGATTGCGGATTATTTTAACCAGTCGTCAAGCTGGTAAATTAGGCGTAGGCGATCCGGTGCTTTATGATGGTTTTACTGTTGGACGTGTTGAAAAAGTAAGTTTTGATATCAATAGTAAACGTGCTAATTATCAATTGTTTATTTTTGAACCTTATGACCGCTTAGTACGTACCAGCAGTAATTTTATCTTAACATCTGGCGTCCAAGTTAAAGTGGGTACTGAAGGTTTTGATGTTAAAATTGGCTCGTTAGAATCATTAATTACAGGTGGAGTAGCATTTTCTACGCCGACTGATGATCAAGGTTCATTGCAATTAAAGCAAAAATCATATTATCGTCTGTATGATAATATGACTGAAGTTCATGAAAAGATGTTTGAACAGCATCTTGATTTTGTAATGCTATTTAGTGAATCTATTCGTGGTTTAACCGCTGGGGCTCCCATTGAATATCGCGGTATTCAAATCGGTACGGTACAAAAAGTGCCACTACGCTTACCGACGAGTCAAGAAGGTTTTACCAGCAAGCAGATTCCAGTATTAGTAAGAATTGATCTTGGTCGTGTGTATGATCATACCGATGAAGGTACTTTAGCGTCATTACATGCCAATCTTGAAAAAGAATTTAAAAGAGGCCTACGCGCAACATTGAAAACAGGTAATTTACTTACTGGTGCGTTGTATGTTGGTACCGATGTTTATAAAGGTGAAAAGCCAATTAAAGCATTGGAATATGATGGTTATGATATTTTCCCAACGAAAGCGGGTGATTTAGCTGAAGTACAGAAGCAGGTAACAAACTTATTAACGAAATTTAATAAACTGCCGGTTGAAGATACTTTAAACTCAATGACAGCAACGTTAAAAGCATCTGAAAAAACAATGGCAACGATGCAAACGACGATCAATGATTTGGATCGCTTATTAAAGCAAAAAGATACACAAGCATTGCCTGGTGATATACGTGCGAGTCTAAAACAGATTCAAACAACGCTTAGTGGTTTCGGTCCGAATGCTGTGCCATATCAGAATCTTGAAGGTGCATTAACACGTTTTGAAGCCGTGATGACTGAACTTCAACCAGTGCTACGTCAAATAAATGAAAAACCAAATTCTCTTGTGTTTGGCGATGAGCAAACAAAAGATCCTGTACCTGTTGGAGGTCGTTAATAATGAAAAAATGGTTAATTATCGCGGCAGCTACTTTAGCCGTAACGGGTTGTAGTAGTGCGCCTGAAGGAATCAATACCTTCTTGCTACCCGCAGGTAAGACGTTAATGGTGTCACATGTCAATAATCAGCCATTATTGATTGTGCGTCCGGTTGAAGTTGCTGCTCATTTATCAGGTACTGGCTTAGTTTATCAAACGTCAGCCACAGAAATAGTGGAAGCCCAACAAAACTTATGGGGTGAGGCATTAGCTAAACAGCTAACTCGTAGGATCACTCATGATTTACGTCAAAAGCAACATCAGTTATGGGCAACACAATTAACACCAACGCTATCAACAACCGGAATTCCTAGTTTGCAGGTACGTATTAACCAATTTAATGGGGTCTATACGGGGGTTGCTAAGGTTGCTGGTGAGTGGATGATCATTGGCGGAAATGGTAATTTGCAAACTGTGCATCCGTTTGAATTTACTGTGCCATTAGTTAAAGACGGTTATAACGCTCAAGTTGAAGCGTTATCAACAGCTGTTGGTGAGCTAACAACCCAAATAGCGAATGCAGTGAAGTAAAATAATCCACCTAAAAAAAAGCCCACAAGTTAATCGCTTGTGGGCTTTTTTATTGATTATTATAACGCTATGCCAAACGATAACGGTTTTGATGTGAGATTCAATACCGCTATAGTTTATTGCTGAGTGTTTAAAAACGTTAACGCTTCATCCATAGTATTAAAGATAGAATGCCCTAAAGCGCGAGTATCAGCGTCTGGTTCAACTAAATCGATGATCTGTAGTGTGGTTATGTTGGCAGATACCGCAGCTTTTACACCATTATTAGAATCTTCAAAAGCAATACAATGAGTGGGGCTGATATTTAGACGTTGTGCTGCGAGAAGGTATATTTCTGGATTTGGCTTACCATGAGTAACTTCATCACCACCGGTGATATGTGAGAAGTATGTCGACAGCCCTGCGAGATGAAGTTTTTTTTGTGCGAGTGCTTTGTGAGTAGAGGTTGCCACAACCATCGTAATATTTTTTGACTGTAACCACTCCAATAATGCGATAACGCCAGGCTTAACAGGAATTGCTTGGTGCTCAACCACTGCAAGGTAGTGCTGCATCCACTGTGGATGAAATACACTATAATCTAATAATTCACCATAGCCTTGTTCAATAATCGGCTTAATACCCGCTTGATTACACCCAATGATCGAGAGATAGATATCTTGTTTGAAGGGAATATTCATTTCAGTACATGTCTGTTTAAATGCGGTCATGCACACTTGTTCGGTATCAAGTAATAATCCATCCATATCAAATATTGCGGCATTATATTTCATCATATTCTCAGTATAATTATTTTGTAATACAGTCTCTCATAATATTAATTTTTAGAATAGAGCAATTAGATATATTACTCAGTTATAAATGCGAGCAGAATTATAGGTTGTGTATTTTTTATTTGATAATAAGATATCATCGTTATTTATAATTTTATAAATAATACGATCTTTAATTAAAAGGGAAATATCCATGAATAAGCCTGATTTATCTAAACCATTACCTGAGTTTATAAAAAAAAATTGAATTTCATCTAGAAGAATTAATTTATCCAAGGAAAAATCAACAACATTTAGTTTTAGGAAAAAAACCAACGGTAAATGGAGTTTTATTACAGAGTAATGATTATCTTGCTATATCAAATCATGAATATATTCGAAATATACACATAGAGGCTTTGAGTAATAATAAAAAAGATATTGTCATGTCTGCAATATTTTTACATAAAGAAGACGATCATTCATTTGAACATCAACTTGCTGATTATCTCGGCTTTGAGCATTGTATATTATCACAATCAGGTTGGGCGGCGAATGTGGGCTTAATCCAAACAATTTTGCCTGTTAATACGCCTGTTTATATTGATTTTTTTGCTCATATGTCTTTATGGGAAGGTGCTCGAGTTGCAGAAGCTCAGATTCATAGTTTTTTGCATAATAATATTCGGCATTTGGAAAAACTAATAAAACGTAATGGCCCTGGGCTTATTTTAGTTGATTCTGTTTATAGTACATTAGGAACAGTGGCACCATTGACTGATATTGTTGCGCTCGCTAAACATTATGGCTGTGCTATTTTAGTTGATGAATCTCATTCTTTAGGTACTCATGGACCGCAAGGTGCAGGGCTGGTTGCTCAATTAGGTTTAACAGATGATGTTGATTTTATAACCGTGAGTTTGGCTAAAGCATTTGCTTATCGTGCAGGGGCAATATTGTGTAGTAATAAAATTGGGCAAGCATTACCGTTTGTCGCACGTCCTGCTATCTTTAGTTCTGCGCTATTACCTCATGAAATTGCAGTATTAGAGGCAACATTAAATGTGATTAAAGATAGTGATGAGCGCCGTTCACGACTGGTAGCGCAAACTGATAAATTACGTGATGGATTAATTCAACTTGGATTTAAGATTCAAAGTCGATCACAAATAATTGCTCTTGAAACAGGCAATGCCACAAATACAGAAATAATACGGGATCATTTAGAGGATATGAATGTTTTTGGTTCTGTTTTTTGTGCGCCAGCAACACCCAAAAATAAAAATCTTATTCGTTTTTCTGTTAATAGTGAAATAACAGATCAAGAAATTGATATTATTTTACATGCGTGTTCTGTAATAAATATGAAGTAACTTTTTTATAAATATTATCATTAAGTAATAGTTAAAGAGTAGGTATATATTGCCTACTCTTTATTAGAAGGCATTATTCCAACCATTTATTGACAATATCTAACAATGTTGATTTAGATGAAGGTTTTAAAAGAAAATCATTAACACCAACGCTCATTAATTGTTTTTTATGAGCGTCATCTAATGAACCAGAATAACAAATAATAGGTATGTACTGATGTGCTTTATATTTATTGTTAGTTCTTATTTCTTTAGTTGCATCTATGCCTGACATGATTGGCATTTGTGAATCCATTAAAATAAGATCAACGGCTGTTTCTTGTAAATAATCGAGAGCTGTTTGTCCATTATCAGCTTCGATAACATCATAACCTGCGTTTTTTAATAATATACCAGAATATAATCGTAATGAAATATTATCATCAACAATCATGATTTTAGCTTTATTTGAATAAACGGTTTGTAGTAAAGAATTAGCTGATACTCTTGGCGTAAAAATTTGGGCTATTAATTTTTTTTGTAATGTGTCTATAGATTGGTAATTTAATAAGTATGGTTTATGTATTTTTGATAGTGTGATCTTTTGATCATTTTGTTGGCGTTGAATAAAGAGGATTTTTATAGCCGTAGTAGCGATATGATTATATATTTTAACTAATAATTCACTGTCGATATCACTAATATCAAGGATGATATAATCATAATTGTTTTTGTCATTATTTATAAGATTATAAGAAGATATTTTTTGATTGTTAAATGTAAAATTATAAAAAAAGGCGAGATGATTTATATCAGTTATAATTTTACGATTATTACCTAAGAGTAATATTTTTTTAGTACTCATAAGATCATATTGCATTTTTTCGACTATCGATGATGTGATAATAGGTAATCGAATAATAAACGTTGTTGATATATTTTCAGTTGAATAGCATTCAATTGTTCCAGAAAAAGCATTAATTACCTTTTTACAGAAAGATAAGCCTAGCCCCGTATTGTTTTCTTTTCCTGAAGTATAATATTCAGTAAAAATGTTTTTAAGTGATGATGATGGTATACCTTTACCGTAATCTTTTATGCTTATCACAGTTTCATTTTTTTTACTATAAACAGAAATAATAATTTTAAAATTTGTTTTTTCTTTGTAGTAAAAAGAATTTTTTAATAAATTAAAGAAAACATAACGTAGTAAAATTTCATTACCAAAAAAAGTATTATCTTTATTTATTTGAAAAAACACTAACGCTTTATCACTTTTTTGTTGATAGCCATAGACATTAAGTGCGTTGCGAATTACATCAAAAACAGAAAGATTATAGAACGATTGTGGTGATATTTTTTGACTATCAATTGAACTTAATAAGAGATTTATTGTGCTATGACCATTGTTGATGATTGAAATATTATCTTTAATAATCGTTCGTAATTTATGTATTTCCGCATTAGAGATCAGGCGATGTTGTTGAGGATCTGCGGTTACATTTTCAGGAAGCAGTTCTAATAATACTTCTTGAGCAGCATATAACGCACTAAGAGGATTACGCATTTCATGAGCGATACCGCCACTAAATGATCGTGAAAACAATTGCTTACTTTCAATTTCTATACGGTTGCGGTAATTAAAGCAAATCCCCGTAAAATAAGAAAAACTGAATACAATAAGATATGAAGAATGAAAACCAATTCCAATATTTCCCATTGTTATATAACCGAGTAGGGCGGCACTGCTCGCGGCTATTGTGGTAAAGATAAGAATAACTAGCCAGTCATAGATAATAATGATGGATAAAAAAATGGCAGCCATAAAAGACATTATCCACTCAACTGACCATTCATTACGTATCATCATATAACAGAAGAAAAAAGGTAAACAAAAACAGATACTAAATACGAAATGTTTCTCTTTATAACGAGAAAAGAAGCTCGGCATGTAAGATTTAAGAGCAAAAGGTACAAAGAGTAATGCGCATATTAAGCGTAAGGGTAAATTCTCATAGGGCTGAGGGAATACATAAGCCCAGATCAAATAATAAGCAGGAAAACCTATACTACCAAACAGCCCGATAAAAAATAAATTCGGTTCAATATAACGGTAAGCGCTGGTTATTCTTTGCTTAATACTCATTTAATTTCACATGACTGCGGATGACTATTGTTAATATTATCTGTGTGGCTAATCATTAGCAAGTTATTACGTTTTAGTACTTTTATTTTATTGTTAACCATAAAGATTCGTTAAAAACTCTGATTGTTACTTTGAAAATGTTATGGTGACGACTTATTATTTTGGAGCGTTTAAATGTCTTTTTTTACCGCTTTATTTTACGACAATGTAATGAAATACACTGAAGAAGCTTGTTTGGTTGAATGGCGACGCACGTTGCTTGAAAATGTAGAGGGCAATGTATTGGAAATTGGGGCGGGAACAGGTGCAAGTCTTGGTCTTTATCCTCAAAAATCATCGTTAGCGCTTTATTTATCAGAACCAGATCAGCATATGCGAATGCAGTTAGAGCAGAAATTACAGTCACAAGCGAATAGTAAAGCTAATAGTAAAGTGACCGTTTTATCTTGCTCAACAGAGAAGATTGATAGTGATGATGATTTTTTTGATTATGTCTTCGTGTCATTAGTTTGCTGTTCAGTGAAAGATGTTGCCGCGTCATTACAAGAAATTAAACGGGTACTTAAGCCGACAGGGCGATTTATTTTTTTAGAACATGTTGCCGCCGATCCTGATTCTAGTTGTTATCATTGGCAGCAGCGGCTGAATTTTATTTGGCGTCGAATTGCTGATAATTGTCATCTAAATAGAAATACTGAACAATTGATCATTGATGCTGGATTTGTGATTGAAGATATTAAATATGAAAATATGCGTAAAATGATCGCCGTTGTGCAGCCAACAATTAGAGGTGTTGCTAGAATTGCATCAGAGTGAGTGATGTGACTGTGGTGGTGTTAGTGAAGATAGAAAAGAGTGCTGGGCACTCTTTTCTTAAATAACAGATCTATATCAGAGCTATTGTACGATTTCGCCGCTTTCGACCACGGTTTTACGAACGACATCAGCAAACTTTAGTGCTTCATCGCGTACTGTTTTTTCATTAACCGTGAGAATGTTACGATCTTCCATTAGCAATTTACCGTCAACCACAGAGTGCTTAACATTGGTTGCATACGCTGAATATACTAATGCAGAGTATGGGTTATAAACTGGAATCATATTGGGTGCTTTCGTATCAATCACAATAATATCCGCCAGTTTACCAACTTCTAAAGAACCAATTTTATCTTCCATGTGTAACGCACGTGCCGCGCCAATGGTTGCCATTTCAATCACATTGATTGGAGGCATTGCTGCGCGATCTTTATTGACTAATTTGTGTACTTTCGCTACTTGGTTAAATTCATCAATGGTACTTAATGTATTACCCGACATAGGACCATCAGTACCAAGACCAATGCGCAATCCGTCATTAAACATTTTTAATGCAGGTGCGACACCTTTAGCTGATTTGATATTAGCACTCATGTTATGAGCAACACCAACATCATGCTTTTTCAAAATAGCGATATCTTCGTCATTTGCATCAATAACGTGGGCAGCTAAGAAGTTAGAATTTAGTGCACCAATTGATTCCATGTATTTAATTGGAGATAGACCGCCAGAACGTTTAGCAATTACTTCACGCTCACGATCAGATTCAGCAAGGTGCATCATTACTGGCACGTCATGTTTTAATGATAGCTTAGCGATAGTTTGTAGCGTTTCAGTTGAGTTTGTGTAAGGACCATGAGGTGCAAATGCAGGGGTAATGCGTGGGTGGTCTTTATATTGTTCAATAAAATTAAGTGTGTATTTAATACCATCTTCTGGTGTTTTAGCGCTCGCTACAGGAAACTGAATGATGGTTTCTCCCAAAATAGCGCGCATACCAATCTGATCAACAGTTTTAGCTACTTCATCTTCAAAGTAATACATATCAGCATAAGTTGTTACACCACCTTTAAGCATTTCTACGTTGCCAAGCTGTGCACCGATACGCACCATGTCACGCGAAACCAGTTTTTTTTCTAGCGGGAAAATATAACGGTGTAATCGATCTGGCACATCATCAGCCATAGAGCGAAAAACAGTCATTGATGCGTGAGTATGAGAATTAATAAGACCTGGCATAACAATATCACCATCAGCATCAATGGTTTTAATTGCTTTGTATTCACTTAGATTCGTACCATCAGTAACGGCATAAATTTTATTACCTTTTACTGCGATTAAACCATTATCAAACACAGTTTTGTCTTGATCCATGGTAAGCACTGTCGCATTTTTTATCAATAAATCAACATTTTCAATTGCATAAGCTGATGTGCTAATAAGCGAAGTTGCAGCTAGAGAAACAGCAAGTAACGTTTTTTTAAACATGGTGTATTACCGAAACGATGGATTTTCGCCGATAATACAGTGCAATAAATGAATGAAAATAACTATTTTATAGATTACCTCCATTTGTGATCAAGATCTTGTTGAGGCTGTAGATTTACGCCATAAATGGCATAAAATTGCTCAATTTTTAAAATAGAAATCGATTGCTTTGATGTGGATTGATCTAGTCACATTTCACATTACTTGCTTTTTACTATGATACTAGATGCTAAGGTTTAAGATAGCCAAATCCTTGCTGTTGGCGGAGTGCGATTTCATAAGCGCCTGCGGCAACGATTTTAACACCAGTAGCCAGTTGATCTGCATGAATTGCAAGGCTATCTAGTGAGTGTTGACAAACGGTAATAATAACGTCGCTTTGAATCAAACGTTCAATAATTTCAGTCTGTTTATTTTGAGCTAGTTTTACGTTGGTAACGAGGGCTGGTGCCTCACCATTTAATGCGAGTTCAACTATTGCTGTATTATCCATTGCGATAATATTTTTAACGTTATTTAATGCAATTTCCCAACGTTCAGCTTGGTTAACATGAATAAGAATTTTCATAGAATACCTTTTTATAATATGTAGAAAGTGGACAATAGCGTCATTATATTCCTCTTATCTATCGATATATTTATCTAATATTAAGAAACTTATTTTGTGAAATTCTACAAAGTGGTTATCTCATGGCTGTATGATGAACTTTTATAATTAGGTTAAATTTATTCTTGGTAATTCTCGATATATACATTACTATATATCGAAATATTATGGAGTCTGTTATGTCTTTAAAATCTGCTGTTATCACTGCTGCTGTATTATCTTTGTTTGCGCAACCCGCTTTAGCAGCTGAAAAAGTGACGGTATTTGCAGCATCGTCACTTACGAATGCACTCAATGCTATTGCTGCTAAGTATCAACAAAAAACAGGCGTGGAAACAACATTATCATTTGCATCGTCATCAGCGTTAGCGCGTCAGGTAAGCCAAGGTGCACCCGCTAATATTTATTTATCAGCAAATGAAAAATGGATGGATTATGCTGAAAAGCAGGGAGCAATAGCGGCTAATACTCGTAAAGACATCGTTAAGAATAGCTTAGTGATGGTTGCTCCTTTGGCTTATCCACAAAATAAAATTGAAGTAAACGCGAGTTGGAACTTAGCCAAAGCATTAGATGGCACTCGTTTAGCGGTAGGTGATCCTAATTATGTGCCTGCTGGTATTTATGCGAAACAAGCATTAGAATTTTTAGGGTTATGGAAACAAGCACAACCGCTATTAGCTAGCGCAAATAATGTTCGTTCAGCATTAGTGCTCGTTGAGCGTGGTGAAGCTCAGTTAGGTATTGTTTATAAAACGGATGCTGAAATTTCTAAAAAAGTTAAAACAGTCTACCAATTCCCAGCGGATTCACATAAACCTATCGTGTACCCAATGGCACTAGTGAAAGGTAATGTTACTCCTGCCGCACAAGGCTTTTATCAGTATTTACAACAACCTCAAGCAGCTGCGATTTTTAAATCTTATGGTTTTGATTCGGTAACAAAGTCGTAGTTTGTTAAATACACCGTATATAAATAATCAATAAATAGATTAAGCCGAAGGTACTGAGTGAAAGCTTAGTACCTTTTATGTTTTATTCGGTATTATGGTTAAAAACAGCGAATAAAAGCATAGCGGTTAAATCGTTGCTGACGACCAGTGAATGATTATCTATGCTGTTGCTATAACGAGTAAAAGTTTTACAGGATTGTTGTTAGTGCTAACTGAATATGAATTAGAAGCGTTATTTTTAAGTTTGAAAATTGCCAGTGTGGCAGTGATCTTCAGTTTACCATTGGGAATTGGGTGTGCGTGGTTATTGGCTCGACGTCAATTTTGGGGTAAATCATTATTAGATGGATTGATTCATTTACCGTTAGTGCTTCCTCCCGTGGTTATTGGGTATTTATTGTTAATAACGATGGGACGCCAAGGTTTAGTTGGAAAGTGGTTATATGAATGGTTTGGTTTTACCTTTAGTTTTAGTTGGCGTGGAGCAGCCTTAGCTGTCGCTGTGGTGTCATTTCCATTAATGGTGCGGTCAATTCGATTAGCGTTGGAAGGCGTAGATAAAAAACTTGAACAGGCTGCGCGTACTTTAGGTGCATCATCAGTTCGAGTATTTATTACCATTACTTTACCGTTAATGATCCCCGGTATTCTTACTGGTACTATTCTCGCTTTTGCTCGTGCGCTGGGTGAATTTGGTGCGACTATTACGTTTGTGTCTAACATTCCGGGTCAAACTCAAACCATTCCATTGGCTATGTACTCTTTTATTGAAACGCCTGGCGCTGAAAGTGAAGCGGCACGATTGTGTATTGTCGCTATTGTGATCGCATTATTATCATTATTTGCTTCTGAATGGTTAACCCGTGTGGCGAGAAAACGATTGGGGGCAGCATAATGAGCACTAAAGCTGCGCAAAAACGATTGAAAATGTGCTTTACTCAACAATTAGGTGATCTCGCTTTAGCGATTGATCTTGATGTGCCTATGCAGGGAATTACCGCTATTTTTGGTCGTTCTGGTGCAGGAAAAACTTCATTAGTGAATGTACTTAGTGGGTTAAGTCACCCTGATGATGGTTATATCCAGCTTGGTGAGCGCGTTTTATTTAATAGCCAACAAGGTGTCGCATTAAGTGCTGATAAACGTAATATTGGTTATGTTTTTCAAGATGCACGCTTGTTTCCGCATTATACCGTTAAAGGCAATTTAAATTATGGTGTTAAGAAGACTGACCAACAACATTTTGATGATGTGGTTAATCTATTAGGTATTGAGCCATTATTACAACGCTATCCCGCTTCGTTATCTGGCGGTGAAAAGCAACGAGTAGCAATAGGGCGAGCATTATTGACTAAGCCAGATATGTTACTAATGGATGAGCCTTTAGCGTCGTTAGATATGCCACGTAAACAAGAATTGATGCCTTATTTGGAAAAACTGGCCAAAGAAGTTAATACGCCGATTATTTATGTGACCCACAGTTTAGATGAAATCTTACGCTTAGCGGATTCAATGGTGATGCTAAACCAAGGCAAGGTGTTGATTTCTGGACATGTGAATTCTGTTTGGAGTTCTCCTGAAATGCGACCGTGGTTGCCAGTAAAAGAGCAGAGTTCGTTATTAAGTGCGCGCGTGAATATTAATCATCCTCGTTATGCATTAACGCAAGTGATGTTGAGTCATGATGCGTCATTGTGGGTAACACAGCTGCCTCATCAGCGAGGGGAATGGATCCGTGTGCGTATTTTTTCTAATGATGTATCAATTGCGCGTCATTATCCTCAAACAAGCAGTATTCGTAATATACTTGCAGCTAGGATAGATAAAATTCATTATGCTGACAAAGAGCGTGTGGAAGTAAAACTGCGTATTGGCGAAACCCATTTATGGGCTAATATTACTGCATGGGCGGCAGATGAATTAGCACTTAAAGTCGGTGATCAGGTCTTTGCTCAAATCAAAGGTGTGAGTGTCACTAAAGATGATTTAGCTTAAAATATTATAAATAAGCTTATGATTTATAATGTTATTATATTATTTTGAGTAAAAAGTAAGCATAAGGTGTATGGAAATGAGTTTTCGTTACAATTATGCCTTAAAAGAATATGTTAACGATTATTTATATAATACCAAGCCTCCCGCAGTGGAGGCTTTTTGCGTTTAAAGAGTTTATTTGTAATCTTTATTGATACAACTATATAAGTTGATAATTTTGTAGGTTCATCACTATGCATTAAGACTGAGTGTAAGAAAGTTACTTACATGTTTTTTATTGTTATATTTATGTGCAGTAGTTACCACATAAATTAAATCATTACATTTAATTTAACGGAGCAATAGCATTAGTATTCGATTTATCTTAGCTGATAGCTGCTTTTTTCTTTCCTGTTGCATCTCACTTCTGAAAATAAACCATATCGCATATTGCTATATATCGCACTTTGCGATAATCTGACCTAAAATTCATAGCAAAGGGTTAATATGCGTGCGGATCATCACTACAACTCGAATTAAACAGGCAATGTTGATGTACCCACAGTGGCGGGTTGGGTTGACTCTCTGGCAACAGACATTCAATCGAACAGGCTTAAAGTTTGAATCTTTTGCTCAAATTAAAGCGCTTTGGCGTACACAAAGTGGCTGGAATGTTGATCGTGTCCCTGCACGTAAAGTAGGTGAAACGGCTTTTAACGGTAACAATTACGACCTTTACATTTTTGACGTTCATAAGAACGACTGTCGCATTTTGGCTCGTATTGATAGTACTCGCAGTAAGATTTTTATTCGTGAGATTTTATCTCATGCAGATTATGACAAATGGATTAAAAGTCATATTAAGTAATCACCTCCGTATATTTTGGAGCAGTTATGATTAAACACCATGAAAATGTTGGATTGAACACCGCAAATCTAAGCGGCATGTTTGAGGCAATGTCAGATGTCCTAAGTGACTACGCACAGAATGCCCTAATTTTATTTAACTATTCAACGAAACCAATTGAAACTGAAGCGGAAGTGCTAGAACGCGCTGAATTAATGGATGAGCTAATGGATATGGCGACCTCTGAAACTGATGTTTGTATGGTTTATGTCCATGCAATTTCAGACCGCATCGAAGAATTTGAAACGAACCATTTAATTATGCCTAAAGTTCCCGCTGTAGAAATGCTAAAGGGCTTGATGGATATTAAGGAGCTTAAACAATCTGATTTAAAACATATCGCGCCTCAAAGCGTGATCAGCGATATTTTAAATGGAAAAAGAGCTATTAATTTAGCTCAAGCAAAAGGCTTCAGTGAGTATTTCAATTTACCTTTTGAAACCTTCATTGATTAATAACCGCCGTGCTATCGCTAATAAAACCGCCGAGCATGGCGGTTTTGTTTTATCTGGCCTTTAATCACCGTGCTGACTCTTGCCACTATCTCAATATTCTCGGTTAGCTGTCACCTGACAATATAGATTGATCGATCACAATAAAAATGATCCAGATACAAAAAGGTTTGATCAATTTTGGGATTTAAAGTCGCTTGGTAGTTAAGGTACGACAGAATCGCTTGGTGATCATAAGTGAGTTAGCTATTAAGCTAACTCATAATTGCCCCTTTATCATTCAGAGCAAATACTCATTCATATTGTATTGACGTGATTTTGGATTAGTTTTATTAACTGTATATATAAACAGTTATAATGAAAAATAGGTGATTTTAATTTTCTATATGTATTTAAGATTGATTAAATACATATATTACTTTCTACATCCTCTCAAAAAGCATTGGGTGTAAAAATCGCCACCAAGCTCATAATATATAAAGATGGTACCGATTATGACAAAGGTATCTTATGAGTGTATTTTTACACATAAAACAAGAATGTTTATTAATATTCTGTTATGCCACAATTACCCTCGTATTCCACCATAGGTGCCAACTTTACTTTTATCCTGAAACTTGTTCACGAGAGCCTGTACTAGCTCATATTTAAACTTCACTCCGCTATGTCTTCCTCGATAGAAGTTATCAAGTGCATATTCTGTGTTTAGAGTTCTATATACGTTAGATGACAAATCTAGCTTTTCGATATAGTTATTGTTCAAGAGGTAAGAGTATAGTTGTCTTACGTTATCAAACTCTTTAACTCCCTTCTTAAACAACTCATCTAATAGATCTTTCGCCACAAGTCCATTTGAATTGAAGTAGATCTTATTAATGCTATCGATATCAATATTATTTATCGGAGCGTCGTTTTTAGCAGAAAAGACTCTTACTTTCTTATCCTTATTAAAAGCTCTAATTATATTTGAGTAAGAACCTTTGCTTTTCTCATCCCAAACTACATAGCTAATGTTTGAGTCAAGAGTCATTTTTTCATCTTTGAATGTTTGGCGTTGTCTTCCTCCTCGAATGCCATCTGGAACTTTGACATGTTTTACATCAAAGGCTGCTTCATGGTTTCGTGGTACTTCGCTAATTGTATATACAGTAACATCGGTTAAACCGATTTTTGCGCAATACTTTTGTAAAAGAGAGTCGAATCCATTTGCATCACCGACCAAAATTCGATATTTCCCTTCGCTTTTTATTGCATCAAGGCTTTGCTTTATTCGCTCAGGCAAAGTATTGATACTGATTGACCCAGAAAAGAAAACATTATCCATTATCTATGTACTCTTGTTTTAGTCAAAGTCACAACATATACGTTGTCTACATTCCCTTGATTGTACATTGTTTTGGTCAATTCATTAAGAGTAGAACCTGAACGAAATAAGTCATCAATAATCAGTACCTTATCTGATGCGTAACGCAAGTCTACTTTAAATGCACCATTCAATATTTGCTGTCTTTCATTCGCATCTTCAATGGATTTTAACTCAGCGGTATTTTTTACTTTTTCGATATAGTTTTGGTCGTACTTGATACCTAAAGTTTCAGCAACTGCTTGCGCAATTGCATAAACAGGTTGCAAGTCTCGTTGTTTGGAGGCTGGAGCTGGAACAATGACTTCAATATAAGGAGTTACTAGACGAGTTCTCAAAAAAGCAACAAGCTCAGCTACAAGATACTCGATATTTTCTTCTTCCCCTGAGTACTTTAGGCGATTGAGTGCCTTACCAACATTAGAATATGTATTTTGAAATGAGCCATCATCAAGCCTGATACTACTTGTTGTGTGTAAATCTAATGCCCAACCAGCTTTCCAATTTCCTTCAATGTTGTGGCTCATGATTCATACCTTTTGAAATAGCGTTTTATGAAGCTAAAAATGGTATAGCATTCCAATTTTTGTGTGTTGATGCATATCAACTGATATTAGAATAGTGGCATAACACAGAGAAGAATAAGTGTCGTGTAGCCGACACTTATCTGAAATGCTGGACAAATCTAAACCACCTAATATAAGCAAATATTGATGGAACGTTGGGTGGCGATGCTGAAGTATCCCATTACTTTTGCTAATAACTACCAGCAGGAATGCGGCTAATACTCTAAATGATTCCTGTCCAACATTGAGCTAGCTCGAATGGCTAGCTCAAATTTATCCACTGCAGATATAAAAAGAGCCAATATCAAGTTATGGTTGTTTCAACAAATCTTAGCCGTGACTAAAATGTTCATTGGGTGATTTGATTACCCGCACTAGAAAGTGATGAATAATCCAAATCATCATTGACGTTAAAATGACAGCAATAAGAATCGAACTAAAGCGATAAAAAATAGCGAATACCGCATCTTTTTGATCGGGAATAAGGGATGTTGTTAGAGGAACCGTTAATGCTGACATTGCCGAAAAAGCAATGCTAGATTTGATAGTACCAAGAGCAAGCCAAGAGCAAAAAAATCCTGCAGCAATCGCATAAGCCAGAATAAATAGCACTCCATTATCAGCCCATGAATAGAGTCCTATTTGAATAAATAACCCCGCTAAACACCCTAGAAATGTTCCTATAATACGTATCTTTGATGCAGCGAGTGATCCAATTAATGTCATTGGTGAAAGTACGATTAATATGGATGCTTGCGCCGATAATGAATCATTTAGATCGCCAAATTGAAACACCAAAAACGCAAGCATCGCGATGATCCAACCTAGTGCGGTTTGTCTTATCATGCCAATATGATCGTAACGTTGCACATTGTTGGTGGTATCACTGATCGCGTCAGCACTTGGCTCAGTATTCGGTTCAGGGAATAAATAATAAGCTAGCGCACAGATAGGCACTGTCACAATCGCACTACACCATAACGTTATTGAAAAGTCTTCTAAATCAAAATTACTGTAACTGGCAAAGTTAAGCGCAATCGAGCCAACAAGTAGCCCGATAAAGCCAAACAAATAACTACTTTTGTGGCTCATCGCAACACATTTTTCAAGGAAGAATATGCCGACTATAATGGTTAACAGCAAGGGTGATGACTGAAAAAAACCATGAATAAAACTGACTTCAAGTGTAACCCATACCACTCCAACCACTAATTGGACATAGCTATTCCAGTGCCAACGATCTGAATTCATCATGATATTAATGGGTAATAAGGCAATAAAAAAACCATACGACCACCCAAAGATCATACTGACAGCTAAGCCTACGACACAACCAAACCAAAGGCGCATAGTTTTCATAAGTTATAACTCCGAATATTAATAATTAATCGCTTTAACTTATTGTTGACATTAGTAAATATAATGCAGCACGCTGGCTAAATGGATTTCTATTTTTGCTAATAATTGCCATAGCGAACTGTTTTGTGGATAGACAACAACGGTTGCGCGTGAACCCACAAATAATTGCGGAGGTAAGAGCTGTTGGCTGATGAAATTGACGCGCACTCGCTGTGCATCTCGCACCCAACGGTTACTGGTTTCAATGGTTGTTAGATGCCCATTTGCTACTTGTTGTGCAGCAGCAACACCAAAATCACGATTATTAATAGTTAATGGGAATACTTGACCGGGTAAAGCATCATAAGCAACATAAGCCTTTGACTTAGAATGAAAGTTTGCGATTGATTTTTCTCTGAAATCGGCTGCGACCCACATAGAATCGGTTGGAATAAAGGTCAATATTGGTTGATTAGTGTTTGCCATTGTACCGACATCAACTTGTAGGTTGGTGATCACGCCATTAGAGGGGGCAATGACCTTGGTATGCGCTAGATTAAGCTTGGCTTGTGCAAGGGCATTTTTAGCGGCGAGGACGATAGTGCTTTGACCGTATTTAGCCCCTAATTGGGTTTGGATAACAATTGCCTGTTGCTTAGCTGCGGCTAAATTAGCTTGAGTTGTTTGATTTTTAGTATAGGCATTATCACGCATTGATACTGAAACCAGTTTCTTTTTAGCTAATTTACTTATTCGGTTAAAGTCATTATGTGCATTATTATAATTAGCTTGGCTGGTGGCAATATTAGCTTGAGCGACACTGGCTTGAGCATACAGAGCTTGTTCTTGTTGATGTGCTTGTTCTAAAGCGACTTGCGCTTTATCTACCGCGAGACGGTATTTTTGGTCATCAATACTAAACAGTAATTCACCTTTAACGACAGACTGATTATTTTTAATATCAACGTGTGTGATTGTTCCTGATACTTCAGGTGCAATTTGTACGACGTACCCTTGTACTCGACTTTCACTGGTTAGTGGTACATACCTGTCAGCAATAACGATATAGGCCATGAGTAAAATAAAAATAACAATTAGGCATCGCATCCAACGTTGAAAAGTAGTGTGAGAATTAGGCATGAAATATTCCAGTGATCATAATCAAGTTGACGAGTATAAAAATAATTGGCTTGATTGAATACTGCGACAAATGTCACACTTATGCGTTAAATATAGAACAATGAGGAAGAGCTTAATGAAAGCATCAATGGATGATTTGTATTTATTTATGCTAACAGTACGTCATGGTGGAATAAGTGCCGCAGCAACAGCACATGGATTGCAACGTTCAAAAATTAGTCGTCGTTTACAAGAGTTAGAAAAAGCACTTCATTGTCAGTTATTGATTCGTACAACACGACATATAGAATTAACTGAAAATGGACGTTTATTATATCAACATATTAATCAGCCATTAACGGAAGTAAACCACGCAGTTAACTTACTTGAAAGCCAGCAAAATAGTTTTCAAGGTGTTTTACGGTTAGCTGCAACCGCATCGTTTATTGCATCATCGATATTTGCAGAAGTGTTAGATAATTATGCTAATCAGTTTCCATTGGTTCGAATAGAATTATTGTACTTACAAAAAAGTGTTGATTTAGAAAGAGAAAATATTGATTTACAGTTATTACCTAATATGGCTGAAATTATTAATTCAGATTATGTGCAGCAAACATTTTTGACTTCCAGTAATGGTTTATTTGCTTCACCTGAGTATTTAAAACAGCATGCGGAACCTCAATCAACCGCTGAATTGCCGCAACATTGGTTATTAGCAAGTCGTTATAATTCCACACTGCTACAAGAGGGAACACGATTACGATTAGTGTCTGAAGATATTAATATCATTCAACAAATGGCTATTTTAGGACAAGGAATAGCGTTACTCCCTAACATTTTAATGCAAGAATCTTTGCAGCAAGGTAAGTTAGTACAAGTGTTAACAGATGCTAATTATTCCGATATTATGATGACTGTTGTGTACCCATCGCGGCGTTTCTTACCTAAAAAAACGCGCGCAATGGTAACGTTATTACGAGAGCGATTTGCAGACCAACAATAAATAGAATGATGAGTATGTTTAATATTATTCGTGTCATTGTCTTTTAATGATCATGTCTTTTCGTGATCATTATCTTTTAGTGATCACTGTATTTCACGTGCAAATTTAATTTTATCAACCTCTGCTATCCAACTTGGACGGTTGATATAATGACCAATAATTAATGCGGGAATGACAAAGATAATATGCGATACAGCAAGGTGTACATTGGATGCCGCCAATACCGTATTACCACTGGTATAATTAAACAGTGCAATGACACCAAAAATAACACCGAGAATACTTAATATAAAAAATCCAACGACACCAAGACCAAGAATATCTCGAGAATAAAGTTTAAAAAGGTTCATTAATTAACTCCTAACCTCGACGGTTTGTTATTGCTCAAAGAGTAAATAAAGGCGTGTTTCTACAGTTCTTTTATTACTATGCGCCTTCAAAATAGAAGCAATATTGATCTTGCACATAAAATAATACTTATATATTTAAATCATTGTTAAATGTGTTTGCTATTGCTTATTTGACGGTTGTTATTTTTAGTTTATTTGGCATTACCCATTGAAATGCAGCGGAAAAATAAGCCTTAGCATTATTATCTATGACTTTTCCATGAGACAAAATTATACGTTCAAAAGGCCATGTGAGGATCTCTTGAATCGATTGTCGTAGTTGAGCATGATGGCTAAAAGTCATTCGCCAATACCAAGGCATGGCGGGTTTAAAATAACAACCATTAATAACAGCAAGGGCAAAAGTAAGAGGGTGGTGGCTGTCTATCATCCAAGCCAATGCATCACCGACAATCAGTGTCTTTGATAGCGGATCACAAAATGCAATTTCTTCCATACTATCGCTTCCTCTAATCACTGTTTGTAGTAATTGTCCTCGCCAGTGAGGAGGGGTTTGATTGCCAAGCGCACCATCAAAAGTAAGATCACTTCGTTTATGGATTAGCCCTGGCGGAGCATAAAAATATGCTTGAGGATAGGCTAACCACCAATCAGAAAGATAAATATTATGACTTTTGTTGGGTGTTACCACATAGCTAATCTCACCCAGTTGGCTAATTTGTTGTTGCAAAGGGGCTGTTATTTCAATGGGGGAATGGATGAAGAGTTTATTGTTATCTAATCGAATAATCGTCATTCGGTGACCCATAGGCGCACCTGCCACTCGGTATGGCATATCACAATACCAGATACGATTTGTCGCCCATTCAATGAGTGTGCAATCCTTGCTCATAAGCATCTACTATTTATCAATAGGTAATTCATCATATGATTAATTTAGTAACGGTCAATACTTTTGTTACATATTTGTTGATTATCAATAATAAGATAAAAAAATAGCTACCGTGATAAGTGGCAGCTATTAAAAGGGATCGCTTAGCGAAATGTTCGGCAGCTCATTAATTATTGGTGAGTATCTGTTTTTGACACTGGATCAATTGTTGCTTGATCCATTTTTTCTTGTTCTGCCTTAGCTTCATGAATCATCGGAGTAATGGTTGAGCCTTGAACGATTATTGAGAAAATAACGACAGCATAAGTCATTAAGACAATAATTTCTTTCACATCAATATCAGGGCTAAAACCAATTGGAAGTCCACTCGGGATTGCCATTGCCATTGCAAGCGCTAATCCGCCGCGTAATCCACCCCACGTTAATATTTTAATTGATAATGGGTTATAACGACGGTAACGATTGAAGAGTTTGTAAGCATATTTCACGCTCAAGTAGCGGCTTAGTAATACCAGTGGTATAGCAATTACAACTGCAACAATATCAATTGCATGAAAAGTGAAAGTCACCATCATTAAGCCGATTAATAAGAATAAAATCGCATTTAAAATCTCATCAGCAAGTTCCCATAAATGTGATATTTGATGAGAGGCTTCGGTTGAAATTGAATTACGAGTCCAATTACCAATAATAATACCCGCAACAACCATTGCTAATGGTGCTGAAACTTCAATATGTTCACTTACCACATAACCAAATGTTGGTATTAAGATGGTTAAAATTAAGCGGAACATATTGTCATGAGAGCTTTTAATTAAGAAGTGGAACACTACGCCAATGATCGCACCAAATGCGATACCGCCTAATGCTTCACGTACAAATAAGAGTATTGTTCCTGAGACTGTCGGTGCTGTTTTGCTAAATGCAATTTCAAATAGGGTAACAAAAATGACCAAGCCAACACCATCATTAAACAGTGATTCGCCTTCTATTTGGGTTGAAATACGTTGTGGTGCATTGAGTTTTTTAACAATAGCTAATACTGCAATTGGATCGGTTGGTGAAATTAAGGCACCAAATAAACAGCAATAAATAAAATCTACATCAATAGTACAAATTTTGAATAGTGCCCATAATACAATCCCAATAAAGAAGGTTGAAAATAGAGTACCGATTAGTGCTAAAAAGGTAATTTCAAATTTTTGATCTTTAAGGTGGGGAAGTTTAATGTTTAACGCACCAGCGAAAAGGAGAAAACCTAAAACACCTTTGAGTAAAAAGTCATCAAAGTTGACACCTTGTATCATCTGAATTACTTCATGTTCTTCATTACTAGGAAGATAGCCAAGCTTACTTAAAACTAATAAAACCAAAGAGATGACTATTGACCAACCAGTGATGGCTATGGTCGGTTGGAATTTACCAATACGATGATTAATCATTGAAATAAAAACAGCAATAGCTGCCATTATACAGACGGTGTCATAAGCTGACATGAATACAGTGCTCCACTAGATATCAAATAAGTTGTTGAGTGACTATCGTTGGCATCATTATTTGATGTTATGTTATGTGTAATAAAAGAGAGTTATAAATAAACAAATAATAAATTATATTCTCTATAAATATATTTCTATATTTTGATAATATCAAACATAAATTATTTATATTGTTTTGAAATATTAAAATCCGTTTTTAGTGTTTATAAATGCATCAATTAATGGAGGGAAATATAGTGTGAAGTGTCTACAAATATAATCAAAAAAGGCATGTAATGACAGTTTTACGAGTCAATATAAGATAAGCAATTAACTCGTAAACCAAGCAGTTAAATGAATGAATATTATTTTTTTGCTGCTGATATTAATAAACCAGGATTATCACTAATAATCGTACTAACACCCCAACGGGTAAATTTTGCTACTTGTTGAGGATCATTCATGGTCCATATCTGAAGCACTTTGCCCGCATCAGTAATTTCTTTTGCTAACTTCTCATTGAGTAGGTGATGATCTAAATGGATACTGTAGAGGTTAAGTTTGGCATCTAAACGCTCGATATCTGGCACCCAGTCTTCAATGATTAATCCACGGCGCACTTCAGGCCATAGTTTTAAGCAGTGTTTAACCGCATTATAAGAAAAACTTGAAAGAATCAGTTTATTCGTATCAAAACCATAATCTTTAATTGTTTCAATAGTTTTAAGTACTTGAAGTTCAACTTCTTCTTCATAATGGACTTTGATTTCAAGATTGAGGCTTAATCCATACTCATCACAAGCTTGCAGTAATTCCACCAATGTTGGAATAGTTGCATCTGCAAATTCAGTTGCAAACCAGCTTCCTGCATCTAATTGTTTTAATTCACTGAGTGATTTATGACGTACGCTTCCTGAACCATTAGTACAACGGCGGACACTTTTATCATGAATAATAACAGGGATTAAATCATCGCAAAGTTGAGTATCTGTTTCAATCCATGTAGCACCAGCATCAGCGGCTGCTTTCATGGATATTAATGTATTTTCTGGGGCGACTGCGCGCGCGCCACGGTGACCTGCAATCATCACTTCTCCAACATGCATATTATTATCTTAATATAGAACGTTATCGTGAAATTTTATTGGCTTTGCTTTAATTCGCAAGTGATTAAATGCGAATAATGATATCTCAATTGTTGTGTTTTAGCATAGCCCAACAATGGTGAAGTCTATTTTGTCACCAAGCTAACTGTTTTTAGATAATTGGTTTTGTATCTGATACTGGATTGGATTAGTATCTTTGCCCGTTACGTGATTATTATTGAGAATAACCGTTCGTTGGTGGATGATAAAATAACGTTTCCCCTTAACCCTGAAACAAGGATATTCGATGAAACTTTCTACGCTAGACCAACCCCTTTTTGATCATCTTTACAGCGATATTCGAGAGTTTCGTTCCACCTTCGATTTAGATATTGAAACTCCAGCCAGTTTAGATGCTCAAGCTGATGCGTTACATACCTCTTTAGCTGTTGAAAAAATGACAGAGCTTGCTGAAGCGGATTCATTGGTAGAACAAGCAGATGCTATTGTTGATTCTGTTTACGTTCTTATGGGACGTTTGGTTCATTTGGGTAATAAAAAGATAACGGATAATATTGGTATCAGTTACCTGATTGATATTTTATTGCAAATGTCTGAGCGTTTAGGGTTTACATTTATTGATTGTTGGAATGAAGTACATTCAAGCAACATGAGTAAAGTGTGCTGCAATCAACAGCAATATGATGAAACTGAAGCTTTTTATGCACAGCAAGGTGTTGCACTGATGGCAAGTACTAAAGGTGATTATATTATTGCAAAATGTGCGCAAGATGTTGAAGTTAATGGCAAGCTGATTCGTACTGGTAAAGTTTTAAAATCTGTTTATTATCGTCCGGCAGATCTTGTTAAATTAGTCATACGTTAATTTAACGAATAAAGATATTTTTTAATCCTCGCTACGGCGGGGATTTTTTATTGGTGTTAAGTACAAGGTTGTGGCTTAACACGCACTATTTTCTGTTTATTTAAGTTCTTATTATGAATATAAAAACAACCACTCCTTCTGACTCTCGCCATTTAGCTTACCAGTTGTTTACCATGACATGGCCAATGTTATTTGGGGTGTTATCGTTAATGAGTTTTCAATTAGTTGACAGTGCATTTATTGGTCAACTGGGTATGTTGCCATTGGCAGCTCAAGGCTTTACTTTACCAATGCAAATGTTAGTCATTGGTTTACAAGTCGGTTTAGGTATTGCTACTACTGCCTTAATTTCACGGGTATTAGGTAATCATGATTATCATCGAGCGCGGCAATTAGGTGGGGTCGTGGTGATCCTTGGTGATATTGGAATCATGGCATTGTGTGCGGCAATATGGTTTGGGCGTCATCAGTTATTATGGCTACTTGGTGCGCCTGATAATGTTTTTAGTGTTATCGATAGCTATTGGCCTGTATGGCTAACCAGTGCGTGGTGTGGCTCAATGGTGTACTTTGCCTATAGTATTTGTCGCGCTAACGGTAATACGTTACTACCCGGTATTATGATGGTGATCACTAGTGTATTTAATATCGGTTTAGACCCTCTGTTTATGTTTACTTTTAATATGGGTATTAATGGTGCGGCATGGGCGACCGTTGTCTCGTTTAGTATCGGTATGCTAGTGGTGTACCCATTATTATTTAAACGTCAATGGTTGAGTTTTGATTGGCGTGATTTTGCAGTTTATAAAGCCATTAAAGAATTAGTTCATATCATGGCTCCTGCAATGTTAAGCCAACTATTGCCTCCGGTTTCGGCTATTTTAGCGACAAAATTAGTTGCAGGTTTTGGTGCGGCAACCGTTGCAGCTTGGGCGTTAGGATCACGACTGGAGTTCTTTTCATTGGTTATCGTTTTAGCATTGACCATGTCGATGCCGCCGATGGTGGGACGTTTACTTGGCCATAAAGATATTGCCAGTATTGAAAAATTAATCATGCTAGCTGTACGGTTTGTATTGATATGGCAAGTGGCTATCGCTATCGTGCTCTTTTTAAGTGCGCAGCCGTTAACACAGTTATTAAGCAGTGATAGTTCGGTACAACAAATATTGATGATCCACTTAACGCGTGTGCCTATTAGTCTGGGAGCATTAGGTATTTGTATGTTGATGGTATCGGTTTGTAATGCGATGGGATTACCGATGCGGGCGCTGCTAATTTCTGCATTACGACTCTTTGTGTGTTATTTACCCGTATTATGGTTGGGTGCGCATGTCGCCGGTCTATCAGGATTATTCACTGGAGCTATGGTGGGTAATATTGCGGCAGGGCTTTGTGCATGGGTACTTTATCGCCAAGGGTTAGTCAATATTCGAAATAAGTATCAAGTTACATCAATGGCATAGTTGTTTATGATAATGGATGTGATAACCCAGATATAGAATCTCGGCTTAATACTAAAATAACGAACTCACGTTAATCCGTAAATATTAACTAAAATATGTTAACCAAGAAAGGATACTCGTAATGCAAACATTCGCTATTGATGGTCAACAAATGACTTATCGTGATCAAGGTACAGGTCCGGTGCTGGTTTTTGGTCATAGTTATTTATGGGATAGTGCAATGTGGGCACCGCAGATCGCGGTATTGAGCCAACATTATCGTTGTATTGTGCCAGACTTTTGGGCGCATGGTGGATCGGATAGTGCACCTTTAGCTACACGAACCTTACGTGATTATGCTGATAATGTGTTGGCATTACTGGATCACTTAGAAATTGATAAATTTGCGATTATTGGACTATCTGTTGGCGGTATGTGGGGAGCAGAATTAGCCCTTAAAGTCCCTGATCGTGTGACGGCATTAGTGCTAATGGATACATTCTTAGGCTATGAACCTGAAGTGTTACATGCGAGATATTTTGCAATGCTAGATACTTTACGCGACCAGCAACATGTTCCAGCACCATTGATCGATATGATTGCACCACTATTTTTCCGTCGTGATGGTCATCTGCATAATCCACAATTAGTGAGTGAATTCCGTGATTATCTGGCACAGCTACAAGGAGAACGCGCAGTGGCGGTGTCTGAGATGGGGCGAATGGTATTTGGACGTCGTGATACGTTTGACGATATCGAGCAGCTTACTGTTCCGACATTAATTATGTCAGGCTTAGAAGATAATCCGCGTCCGCCACTTGAAGCACAATTAATGCATGATGCGATTGATGGCAGTGAATATGTGTTAATTCCTGAAGCAGGACACATTAGTAACCTTGAGCAGCCACAATTTGTGACCGATCAATTACAGCGTTTTTTAACGAAAGTGGTGGTGATGTAAGCTCGGTTTATTTAACTAAAGCGTGTGTCAATACAGTATAAGTTAAGCCCAGTGTGATGTAATTCTCACTGGGCTTTATTATTTTAGTGTGCTGGTAATGGTTGGCAGTGCAATTGAATAAATTCAATCGAATGATAATTAAAGGCTTCTGGTTGCTCAACATTACACACATGACCACAATTAGATAGTTGCGTTAACATGCTATTTTTATGGCGTTTAATCATCTCTTTAACGGATTTAATAAACATATAATCATGTTCACCCATTAAATATAGAGTCGGAATGGCGAGTTCTTTCTCCTTAAAATATTTCATAATTGGATTTACATCTGTTGCTAATTTGAACCACCGTTTAAATTCTTGTTGGCAGAGCTTTTTAGCTTCACGAATAAATAAATGGCGTGATTGACGTTGATTTTTTTGTGGCATTACAACATAAGCAAATAAACGGTATAGCCACATATACGGCAGAATATGCTTACTAAGATTGCCCAAGCTAATTAGCACCTGAGAGCGCGTATTTAAGCGAGTGACTGCGCCACCTAATGTCATTGTTTGCACGCGTTCTGGTGCCAGTTCAGCCAGATGGCGAATAATGATTGTTCCTAGTGAGATTCCAACAAAATGCGCTGATTCAATTTTAAGATGATTAAGGACATCGATAATATCTTTGGTCACCATTTTAAAAGTATAGCGATTATCCATCACATCTTGAAACATAGTGTTAGATTTACCGTGGCCACGTAAATCTAAGAGCAATAAATTAAAATGCTGTTTATAGGCTTTTATTTGTTTAAACCAGATTGCAGAGCTTCCTCCTGCACCATGGACAAACACGACCCACTCTTTACTTTGTTTATGCGGGTATGTTTTGTAAAACAGCATGTTATTCAAGTTATTCTTCCTTCCTTGAGAATGACTTATCATAGTAACATGAGAATTCTTACGGGTGTCTGTCTATACGTATAAAGCAGTGGCAATATGAGAGATGGGTTGTGTTTAGTTGATAACTTCTTCATCATCATGGGGAATACTATTAATGATTAAGCGTTTAATAATATGCGGCACAATACAGTATATAGGCATCTGTTTTAAGCGACCTCGAAAACGTAGTGATTTTACTGCATCACGATAGCCAATGTTGCGGTGTAAAGGAAATTGGTACAGGAAAGCATTCATAAACTGTTGTTGATAGAGCCAGTAGGATAATCGGTTTAACTTATGCTGTTTAAAATATGCCCAGACATTATCTGGTACGGGTAAATCAAATAATCGATGACATAAACTGATCGCGAGGTAAAGGCTACTATCATTACCGACTTGTTGATGGAGTTGCATCAAATTATGCCAAAAAGTAGCGGCTTTACTAAAATAGACAAACTGTAAATATAAGTTGTAAATATCACGTAAGCCATAATGATAATCAATTTGATGAAATAACATAATCGCCTGATGAAGCACCATGGCATCGGGCGATAATAGTGTTGCAGGCTCGCACAATGGCGGTGATAAGTGGTGGTGTAATAAGGGGGCTGGGTCGAGTTTATTGATTAATGTCTTAGGTAATAATTGAAAGTGAATGGCAAGTTCAGTTCGCCGTTGTTTGTGGATCAATGGCGTGGTTTGTTGCGCCCAACGACGATAAAAGGTTTCTTCATAATCTGCGATATTTTTATAACGCCAGCCATTGTTTAACAGTACTTTTTCTACACTGGCAACATGCTGCTGCGGTACATAAATATCAATGTTATGTTTAATTCTTCCTGCAAACATAGCGTTATCAAGTAACTGCAGTGCGCTACCACGTAAGTAACGCCACGAACTAATGCCTTGTAAGTGTTGTGTGAGATGTTGATGCTCAATTAATAATTGTTGCTGTTGCTTTTGGTAGCTGTGAAATCCAGACATTAATTGTTGCTGAGTGTGCAGAGGAAGATCGTGTTCGATATTTGCGCGATCACAACACGCTTTTAATTGACCTAATAATGATAAGTGGCGTGCCTCGGTAATGATCTGATAACTACATTTGTGATCAGCATTCAATAATAACGTTGGATTATTGAGTACATCTATCAGCAATAATTTTGACATTCCATCTTATTCCTTATCCCTGTTTATGCGGTGAAGATATGTGGTGTAGCGCGTAACGAACGGATAATACTTCTTTTTATTTTGCATTAATTAGAGTGGCAATGGGTAAGTAAAAAAGAATAAATGCAGCACGTTAAATGCAAAATGAACCACAATAGCGACCGTTATCTTCTTAGTCCAATAATAGCTTAAACCATAAACTATGCCAGCCAGTGTCGCAATTATGATAAATAATGGCCCACCCGCAAAGTGTGCCAATCCAAATAAAATACTCGCAATAGTTATGGCTATCGTAGGAGCTAACTTTTTGCATAACAGCCCTTGAATATAACCACGAAAAAGCACTTCTTCAGCAACACAGGTAAAAATAAGATTATTAATCGCAAATATCCACCACCAAGATGGTAATGTGAGTTCAGGCTGTACCAGCTGTAATGCCCATGCAAGTAACGGTAAGCTGATTAATCCGCCACCAATAATAGTTTTTTGTCGCAGCGAGAGTGAAAGATGATGCCAGTTATATTCGTTATTGCTTACTATATTAGGCACGAGTAATAGCAGTGCAAAAATAAGCATGGGTTTATCGATGTTAAAGTAAAGTGTAAAAGGTCGGCTAAGTGGGCCGCTATTAACATGATCAAGTACTAATAAGTTATTGATACCAGGATATAAATGTAAAATTAGCCCGATGATCCACAATACAACAATGATATGCCCTGCATAAAGCAGCGGTTTCGCCTGTTGGCGAGCAGTAAAACTGGCAATAGCGATACCACTGATCATAATGGCTGCACCAATAACGGTTAAGACATTAAACGTAACGGCTGCAATCAATGTCAGTAATAGTGGTATACGCCAAGCAGTTGTTTTTGTTAAGACACAACCAATGCTGATCGCTAACAATAGCCATACTAACATTGCAGGTAGCATAAGATAATTCATAAAAAAGAATAGATAAAAAATGATAATCGTTATCGTATATAGTAAATCGATGCTTATTCAAACTAATTTTTTATGATTTATTACTAAGACAAGCAATAATCAAGATGATAAGTGACTTATAGATAACAATAATTTGTGGTGACTTTCTTTTATTATATCAACATGGAATTAGGAAATGACGGATACATTACAATCGACAACGCGTGCATTAATGGTACAAGGTACTACCTCTGATGCAGGTAAAAGTGTGCTGGTGGCAGGATTATGTCGCGTGTTGGCACGGCAAGGTATTCGTGTTGCACCGTTTAAATCACAAAATATGGCATTAAATAGCGCAGTAACCAAAGATGGTGGTGAGATAGGGCGAGCACAAGCAGTTCAAGCCCAAGCCTGCGGTATTGAGCCTAGTGTGCATATGAACCCGGTACTGCTTAAACCTAATACGGATGTTGGCGCTCAGGTGATAGTACAAGGTCACGCTTTAGCCGATATGAATGCCGTGGGTTATCATAACTACAAAAAAGTGGTGATGACGCCGATTATGGAATCTTTCACGCTACTACAACAACAGTACCAAACCATTATTATTGAAGGTGCGGGCAGCCCTGCTGAAATTAATCTACGTGAAAATGATGTGGCAAATATGGGCTTTGCTGAAAAAGCAGATGTGCCGGTGATTATTATTGCCGATATTGATCGTGGTGGAGTATTTGCGCATATTTATGGCACGCTAGCGTTATTGTCTGAGTCAGAACAAGCGCGTGTCAAAGGCTTTGTCATCAATCGTTTCCGTGGTGATATTAAGCTACTGGAATCAGGTTTAGAATGGTTAGAGCAAAAAACAGGCAAGCCCGTATTGGGAGTATTGCCTTATTTACATGGTTTAATGCTTGAAGCGGAAGATGCCATTAACTGTCAGCAAGTTGATGCTGCAGATCACCAATTAAAGGTCGTCGTGCCTGTTTTAACTCGAGTGAGTAACCATACTGATTTTGATCCTCTACGAATGCACCCTCAAGTTAACTTACAGTTTGTCGGCAAAGGTCAGCCTTTTCCCGCCGCAGATTTGATCATCATTCCCGGCACGAAAAGTGTTCGTAGTGATTTGGCATTTTTACGTGAGCAAGGTTGGGATAAACAGATTCAGCGTCATCTACGTCTAGGCGGCAAAGTGATGGGTATTTGTGGTGGTTATCAGATGTTAGGTGAAACCATTGCCGATCCCCATGCGATTGAAGGTGAGGCGGGTGTTAGTCAAGGCTTGGGTTATTTATCTATTGCTACCACCATTGAGAAAAACAAATGTTTGCAACAAACGGAAGGTACGCTAACCCTGCCTGATCAAGCGCCGGTGATTGTCAAAGGTTATGAGATCCATGCGGGTGTCACGCAAGGTGTGACTGCCCATGCACCATTGCAGTTAACCGATGGTCCTGATGGTCCTGATGGTCCTGATGGTCAATTAGGCTGTGATGATCACGTGTTTGGAACCTATTTGCATGGTATTTTTGAACAGCAAGCAGCGTGTGATGCAATTTTACGTTGGGCAGGTTTAGAAGCAACTCAAACCCCTGATTTTGATGAAATTCGTCAGCAAGGCATTGATCGTATAGCAGATACTATTGAAGCGCATATGGATCTCGCTGTGCTATGGCCGCAATGGGCTGATAAATTTAAGCGTTAATCGCGTTATTATTCGTCACTTATTTTAGAATGATAGGCGTAACTATAAGCCTATTGGCATTGTCGCACTACGCACTAATTGTAATGGAACGTGGTTAATATAACGCATGTTCTATTGAGTGAAGAGATCAAATAAATCCGACGTAAAAAACGTCGGGTTTATATTAATAGTCAAGATACATTAATGATGTGCGTGACTTGATGTAATAGCTTTGGTCGCTACAGCTACTGGTGCATTATCTTTTAACCACGTTTTCATAAAGCTAATTTGCTCTAATTGCGCTTTGATAATATTTTGTGCAAAAGTCTTAGTTGATTGATCTTTTAAGTAAGGCATGATGACTTCTGCCATTTCTACAGCTGCTTCATGGTGAGGGATCATACCCGCAACAAAATCAACATTTGGATGACCTGTTAACTTAACTTCCATCATATTGTGCATCACTTTCATTGATTTCATCATCATTTTTTGTGAATTAGCAATATCACGTTGCGCAAGCGGCAGTTCTTTATGTGTAGCTAACCAGTGCTTCATATAAATCACTTCTTCTTTTTGTGATTTAATAATATTAAGCGCTAATTTATGCACAGCAGGATTTGTCAGTGTAGGTAAAATTGATTCACTCATCACAATTGCCCCTTCATGGTGAGGCAGCATACCGGCTACAAAATCCAAATCAGGATCACCCGTTAATTTTAAGGTATGCATACCTGACATTGCCGCCATAGAGTCTTTCATCATCGTTTGTGAGGCTTGCAGACTTGTGATGGTTTTGGTTGGTATCGCATGACTGTGATCAATAATATTTTCACTTGCAAATGCTGTACTAGAAAGTAGTGCCGATAAAATAATAGCTAAAGATAATTTTTTCATGATGAGCTCGATATAATGGTTGTTATTAGAATGCCAGCGTAAAGCTTCCACCATAGGGAAGGTCAAGATGATTGTATTATTCTAAATCAACGTTCATTAGTGAGATCTTCATTATCAGCAGCGACAATGCTGTTGGCAAAATAAATGAAAACCTCAATCAACTCATGATGAATCGCTACTCTTACCAGTATATTGGATTATTGAGTGCATCTGCGCAGGTTGGTTTACCATCAATGGCTGGAATTTCTTCACCTATTAATGATTGAGCGATCCAACCTTCTGGGTATAACAACGTTAATGGAGCTTGAATAAGTGCTTCATTAATCGGTGTAAATCCTACTTTAGAATAAAAATTAATATCACCATATGTAACGGCAATTGTGACGCCTTTTTCTTTGAGTGTTTCAAGACCAAAACGGATTAATTTTTGTCCAATTCCTTTGCCCTGATATTCTGTTGCGACCGCAACCGGAGAGAGTAAAAAGACATTGTCGTTATTTGGAAACGTCAAACGCGATAGAATAATACCGCCAATAACCTGTGCGTTATTATTAGTAGAAACAAAAGTATATACATCATCTGTTGTGGGTTGGTTTAGAAAGTCGGTGACTAATTTAGCGATCATCGCACCTTCGTCTTTACCTTCTGAATCAGAAAAAGTGTTATTAAACAATGTAATAAAAGCTTCTTTTTGGTCTGTTTTATATAATGAATAATTCATTGCATAATCTCTATTTGTTTAGTTTTAAAATAAAATACTGATAGGTAAAGTCTTGAGTAACGCTTTTTTTATAAATATCAATTTCTTTTTGTACGTCCAATAATGCTTGAGAGTGTGGCATTGTTGATTGTAAGTCGTTGGCTCTATTTTTAAGTGGCAACCAGTAGTTTTTCCACGCTTTCATACCTAATGAAAAATGGTCAATAACTTCATAACCATGTGTTTTTAATTGCTGAAGTCTTACGGGAATAGATTGAATATCAGGATACTCGGCTAGCCAAAATTGTTTAACTTCGTCATTTGGAGTATCTGTAAGCCAAACCAAATCACTGACAACCAATATGCCGTTATCTTTGAGTAATGACTTCCATTGTGTAAGAGCATTTTCCATTCCCATGATATAAACACACCCTTCAGCCCAAATAGCATCAAAACTTTTAGCTTCAAAAGGTAAAGCTGTCATTGATGCACACACGGGTGAGATACGATCGCTCAGTTGTGAGTCTTTGATTTTTTGATAAAGTTGTTCTATTGCAACTGGTTCATTATCTACCGCTGTAATATGTGCCTGAGTATGGTTAGCCAGTAATACCGTTGATCCACCTTTCCCTGGGCCGATTTCTAAAATACGGTGCAGTTGCTGGGTTGGCAGTAGAGAGATTGCACGTAAAGTATCTTGTTTACTGCCGGGACCCCATCGTTCTAATGGTGTAAAGATGGTCATAAAATCTTTCATGTACGTATCATGATCATTCATATCTTTTGATAACCATTTCAGTCTGAGTGCTTCTTTTTCGTCATAACCTTGTGTATTGAGCCAGTGCAGGTGAACGTTTGGTGCGCTTTTACTTAAATAATCATGCAGTTCTCGTTGTGAACGCTCGCCAAGTAATCCTAATAGCAGTTCACGGGCTTGGGTCTTTGTTTGAATTTCTTCTGTCAGTTGAGTTAACCGCTCGGACAAAATACTTTTATCCAATTTAGCCTCTAAGCAACTTTGACACTCTTTCAATGTTAAGCCTGCACTTTGAAGTTGTTTAATTAACAATAACCGTTGTAGATCAGTATCACTGTAATAACGATACCCATTATCCAATCGATGTCCTTTAATCAGTCCTTGCTTCTCATAATAAAGTAGCGTGGTACGTGATATTCCGACTTTGGTCGCTAACTCTGAAATCAAATACATGATGAATCCGATGTGTGTATGTGTATTGCTACTATGTGGCTAGTATGAAGTGTAAAGCTATAGACAGGTCAAGATTATTTGGTATTTTTTGATTAAAAACTAAAAAAGAGTATAGAAAAATTTTTATATTTAAAATTAAGCTAGTTAACTTAAATAATTAGTGTTCTAACTAAAATTTTTGTTTAATGCATATCTTTGCTACAATCCCGCCGTTGTTTTTAAAGGTGAGTAAAATGAAATTATTGTATTGGTTAGATGAGTGGCTAACACACACTCGTTCGCAGCAGCAAGCACAACTACCCATGTCAGGAGGTGACTTACTTGACGATGTGTTTGTTAAGTATGAGTTTGTTGATGTGAACAAGCCACTACTGTTTACATTTTCACCTGCGGGAACTAACGTACAACAGCAAGATATTGATGAAAATTTTGCCCCTTGGGGATTTCACTTAGCCAAAAAACAGAGTGTGAATGTTATCTCTTTTCAACACTTAGGTAAGAGTAATTGGTTTCGTAGTCGTAACTTAATTTTCTTTCTTGAACAACTTACTACGTTGCTTGAACCGTTTAGCTATCGTTTAGGTTATGGTCTCAGTCGTGGTGGTTTTGCCGTGGGTGCTTTTGCTAATTTATTACAACTTGATCAAGTTTTGTTATTCCATCCAGTGAGTACTAAAAATAAAACCATTGCTCCGTGGGATAATCGCTCTAGCACTGAACTGGCGCAGCAATTTGATTGGGAAGGGGATTATCATGATCTTGATTTAGGCAAAGCCAAAGGCTATATCATTTACGATCCCACCAATAATATCGATCGCCTACATGCCAAACGTTATCCTGAACTGACCCATTTGCGAGTATTTGGTATGGGGCATGGCACGCATGCCACTTATCTTAATAAATTTGGTTTTTATAAACAGGTTGCTGTCGATTTTATTCGTTATCAGCAACTTGATATTGCTCAATTTCGTCAGCAAACAAAAACATTACGTTTTAAAGAAGATTATTATCAGAATTTAAGTAAGGCTAATGCGTATTCAGAGCACCGTTTAGGACTATTGAGTAAAGCACATAATATTCTGATTGATGAAAAAGAAGCGCATGTACAAGAGCATCAAGCTCAAATTGATGTACAGCCACTGATTGATATTGCGATCAAACATCAAGACGATTACCCGCAAGATGCGATTCAACTGCTAGAGATGGCGCAGCAATTGGTGCCTAACGATCCATTAGTTGAGCATAAACTCAGACAGCTTCTTTAATATTGTCATTTAAACGTTGTGATACTCAGACATATTTCTATTACCACATCATTCATAAATATTTAAAATAATGAATGATGTGGTGATTGATATCAGTGCCTATTTGGCTTATTTACCGTTAATCATTGCTTGGGTCGTGGTCGCGATTGTTTTGATATATAGCATGAATAAGAAAGAGATATTCTGTTGAATACGTTTAGTGATATTTTTTGAATCATCTATAGCATATCTGTGAAAACAAGGCGGAGTATTGCGGTATAAATAGTTAATATTATCAGTAATTAATAAATGGCGTAGCTGGTGTTTTAAATCGTTAATATCCAATAATTCAGTCATCAGATCATCGTAGATATAATGAATACTGATAGGATTAAAAGAGAGTTTTTTATTGGTGATATTCATAAATCCTTTTGTCATCACCATCACTTCTTCTGACCAGCGTGTAGGATCGTATTGACGTGCAAGATAATGCGCAAAAGCAAAATAGCTATAGTCACCCTCCAGATTTGCCAAAGTAACGTGATCACGATTAACCATATCAACCCAACCTTCAATAGATGGTGCTAATTTGGCATGAAAATAAGCAAAAAACTGCGAATATGAACCTTTTATTTTTATCAAATCAAGGGGATGTAACGTTAGTTCAGCATTTACTTGAGCAATAAGTAAAGGCGCTGTTAATGCTATTGTGGCTTGTGATGGTGCTGCCATTGTATTGTTCATATCTATCTTCGCTAGCTATCAATCGTATGATTATTAAAATAATTTTATAGGGTGAGATTAGACAACGATTAGATATGGGGTTTTGTAGCCTAGCTCGCAAAAATTTAAAATAATAAGGCTATTAAGTCGTGCTTTTCACTGAATGGTTAAGTTGTAATCTATAGGCAGGCTTAATATAAGGCATCCTTAGCGGTACGCTAACTGTTTGTGAGATAGAGGTCATCGATCTTAGGGGGCGGTAACTTAATGAGTTGACACAATTAGCGGTATGATTCAAATTTGAATAAATTGTCTTTCAATGAGATAGGATTTTATAGAATGGTTTTTACTCAAAAGATAAAGCGCATTATTGCTAAAGTAAGTGTATGCGCTGTCGCTATTATTTTACAGTTTAGTGCATACTTTACTCCAGAGAGAATCATTGGATTTCCGTTTAATTTTCTTTCTTATAATTTAAAATCAGATAGTTATTCCTTTTTCTGGTCTAGATGTTCTTACTCAGTCGTTTTTTTAGCTTTTATTATTTTTATCTGTTTTACAATCATTCAACAGTTTTTTTCTGACCACAAGGCATAGCCTCCTCTAGAAAAACAATAAAAATAATAAAGGACAATCTCAAGACGAAAATTGATAAAGCCTCAAATAACCCCTTTTGATCATGTGATTAATTGATGTGTACAGCGGGCATATTTATGCAGTGATGATCCGTATAACGGGAAAAAATAGTATCGTTATCGTGGTTGGATAGTAAATAAAATTAAACAATATACTAGTGGAATAGTTTGTTTTTTGGGGCTCTATTTAAGTAAATATATGGCTATCCATTGTTATTCCCTGTTATTGTAAAACTCCAATATCAATCATTGATGATATTTGAAAATATAATGGCTACTGATTAGATAGCCTTTATATTTTTAACGAATTAGCCGCGTTTTCTATAACAAGATAATGTGGATATTATCGTTTTCGATTTTAAAACTAATATCATTGAAATTATCAATGATAGTGTCCGCCGCGAGTAGTTCATGGTCTAAATGACTTGTTCGTAAAGCGATAGTGTAACACCCAGCAGCTTTTGCTGATTGAATTCCCACGGGAGAATCCTCAAATGCAATACACTGCTCTGGCGGTATTCCGAGTGCTTTGGCTGCAGCAAGAAAAGGTTCTGGATGCGGTTTTCCTTGAGTGACATCTTCCCCACAAATCATCACTTTCGGCAGCGTAAAACCCGACGCCGTTAAACTTGTTTTGGCTATATTATAAGGACCACTAGTAGCAATACTCCACATATTCGGTGGTATTTGTTCGACAAACTTAATCGCCCCCTCAATAGCAGTTGCAGATTTCATTTTTTCAAAAGCAATGGCTTTTATTTCGGCGATATCATCGTCATTGTTAAATTTAGGATCTACTGCGACCAGTGTTTCATTGATTTTTCTGCCATGAACATGTGGATATACATCAGAAAAATTAATATTTTTGATCTCTGCCCATGTTTTCCATATTTCATTGATAATAGAAATTGTATCGACGAGAGTGGCATCTACATCAAAAATAAAACCACGATGTAAAGCTGGAGTAGTCAAAATAAGAGCCTATGTAAATAATTTAAATAATGGCTAATTATACTGAAAATGGAGCAAGATAAATGAGAGGTATAATTATATTGTAATAAAGTTAATTCTTAAAATGAGAAATGACATATTACGATCTTGTCTGAGCTAGTCAGTCAATTAACGCATAATTGCTCCATTCCTACTTAGTGCTTTTACTCGTTCATATTACGTTAACGTGATTTGGATGAGTTTTATTTGCTGTATATAACCAGTAAAAATAAAAATGGTGATTTATCGCTTGAGTTCCGTTTTTAAAAAGACTGATTAAATACATTTCTTACGTTCTACACTACATTTCCTACAAACACTTTGAAACAAAATAATGCAATCGAGTTTATGAATTAAATTGATTATGATTGTGGGATTTTAGGGGCATTCTTTTGCGTGAAAGTAAGAATGCTTATTAATATAATGTTAAGTTTATTATTCGGACTATGTGCGATATGAAAAAAACAGAAAAAGTTGTTGAGTTAATTAAAGTTATCAAAAGAGATAAGGTAGTTCCTTTGAAGGTTCACTTAGCTTTTCGTCCGATTTTTAATATCGACTGTTATCGTGAGGCAGTTCTTCACCGATTTATAGACCTGTGTGAAGGTGCTCTAACGCTTTTAAAAAGCGGCAACCATGTTGCTGCTGTTGTATCCGCTAGAGCAGCACAAGAATCATTCGCGGTTATAGCATATTTGAGCTTTAAGTTAGAAGCTTTTGAAAAAGATCACGATTTAGCAGAGTTGCTCAATACAATGCACCGATTGAGTATTGGTTGGAAAGGAGATGAAGAGTTTCCTGAAATGATCAATGTATTAACGTGCATTGATAAGGTTTCAAAAACGCTCGATCCTGAATTTAGAAATATCTACAACATACTCTCTGAGTCTGCCCATCCAAATTATCAAGGCGTTCTCGGGGCATACTCAACTCCAAATCATGATACAAAAGAGGTGGTTATGGGCATATCACCTAAATCAGATGAAAGACTGAGCAACTTAGTCGTTACGACAATACAAGTATGCGCTTTATTATTTGAGCATATTCAAGAGGAATTTGAGACAAGAATGAACATTGCACTAGATATCTGTATTGATTTACATGAGCAAGGTAAATTGAGTGAAGTATTCTATGCAAAATAAATTTAACAAAGCGTTTAAGATGGATTCCCAATGCTCGGCATTTTTAGTTTGCGTCGGCTTTTGTGTTTACAGCACAATACTTTAAGCCCTGTGGTCTGCGTTGCTCACCACTTAACGCGCCGTGATCCTACTTACCAGCCAAAATAGAGCAAAGTGCGTAACACACTTTTGTCCAAAAATGAGTTAGCTATATAGCTAGCTCATTGATGATATTTATCGCCGCTATCACACCAATTGGTAAACGGTATTTTCACGTTCTAATTGCGATAAATATCAACTTATGGTTGTATGAAAACTCATAAGTTCACGCAATGTGGCAATAGGAGTAGTGATATGAGTATCGAAAAAGCAATACTGGCTGGTGGGTGTTTTTGGGGTATGCAAGATCTAATTCGTCGTCAACAGGGCGTGATCGCAACGCAGGTCGGTTATACGGGCGGTGATGTTGAAAATGCGACCTACCGCAATCATGGAACTCATGCCGAAGCGATTGAAATCCTCTTTGATACCACACAAACCAGTTTTACTAAAATCCTCGCTTACTTTTTTCAAATACATGATCCATCGACCATAAATCGTCAAGGTAATGACCTTGGTACATCTTATCGCTCAGCTATTTTTTATACCTCAAATGAGCAAAAAGCCATTGCTGAAGATCTGATTAAACGGATGGATGCTTCTCGTGTGTGGCCGGGACTAATCGTGACGGAAGTTGTGCCAGCGGGTGATTTTTGGCATGCAGAGTCTGAACATCAAGATTATTTATTACATCAACCTAATGGTTATACCTGCCATTTTCCTCGTCCTGATTGGGTACTGCCTGAGTAATAACAGCAATATTTGGCTTTTCATTGTTTGAGGAGCCTAATGTTATCCGTGTTAGATTAAGTTATTGATTAAAAATGAATATTTATAGCGTAAAAAAAGAAAATAGAACAACAGCCCTTTATGATTTTTTGATGAAATTTCAGAAAAGTTGCAGCTTAATATTGAGAATAAATTTAAGTCTTATCAGACCCATAATGATATTTATCATTGTAAAAGCTTAAAGCTGTTAAATCCCAAGATATGGAAATATAAAGGCTTAATATACAAACTCAGGGTCGATAATGGTAAGGAGTCTGCAAGGGTATTGTTCATTAAAACCAAAGAGAATGATGTTGTTATTATTCATGCCTTTTTAAAATCGACTCAGAAAACACCCAAAAAAGAAGCGAAGCAGGCGATCAGTGTTTATCAACAGCTTGACGATATAGATATTGAGGCTTGGACTAATCATGGTCAGTAGATGATTTTTCATAATTGAGTAATAGCACACATACTGCGATAGAGAAATGCACTTTAATAGTGGCTTTATTTTACTCTGGAAATCACAATGAACGAAAAAGACAAAATGTTAGCAGGTCTTGTTTATAACGCGAGTGATGAACAGCTTTTTGCTGAGCGTATGCATGCTAAATCTGTTTGTCATCGCTTTAATATGGCTGATCCAACGCAGCTTGAAGCACAAATGGCGATATTAAAAGGGTTACTTATCATCAAAGACCGAGCCCACATTGAGCCGAATTTCTTCTGTGATTATGGGTATAACATTGACGTTGGCAGTAACTTTTATTCCAATCATAATTTGACCATTCTTGATGTTTGCAAAGTAACGATTGGCGATAATGTGCTGATTGGCCCACATGTAATGATTTCAACGGCGACGCATCCTTTAGATCCCATCGAGCGTCAACATCAGGAATATGGTGCGAATGTCAGTATTGGTAACAATGTTTGGATCGGTGGTAATGTATCGATATTGCCTGGGGTGGCTATTGGCGATAATTGCGTGATAGGGGCGGGTAGTGTGGTAACGCGTGATATTCCTATTAATAGCGTAGCTGTTGGTAATCCTTGTCGAGTAACGAAAACACTTGCAACCAAAGTCAGTGCAATATAGGTGTATTTGTTGAGCATTAGCAATGATATTACAGGCATTGAGCACTTAGTTTTTACTTCTATTCATACAGCTCTTGAGCGTTAGTCCGAGATTGTCTACAATAGCGCACTTTTTATTTTCAACAGGCACCATCATGACCGATACTACATCACGACCAACTTTACCTGATCACCTTGCTGGTAATCCTCGTAGCCCATTCTTCCTAGAAGCTGCTTTTGAATTCGAAATTGGTATTCGACTAAATGGTAAAGAGCGTTTTGATGTTGAAGAATACTGCATCAGTGAAGGTTGGGTAAAAGTACCGTCACCTAAAGCATTAGATCGTCGCGGTAACCCAATGCTTATTACTCTAAAAGGCACTGTTGAAGCTTTTTATAAGTAAGATGCGTTATTGAGTTAATGGTTAACCGTTAACTGCATTACTATCATTGTTTATCGCTTAGGTAGCAATTGATATGATGATCTTAGGGTCTAATAATGATTAGGCCCTATTTGATTAACAATCCAGTGTCTATATTCCTGTTTAATTTTACCTGATTACCACCGAGACTCAGCCAGCGTTAATAATTTCTCTGGCATCGGTGGTGATTTTGCACCACATTTAATTAGCGTATTGAATATATCTTCAACTCGAAACCGATAATTAAATCGAAAACAGAATTCACCAAGATAACGAGGAATATGCTTTTCTCTAATTGCGTGATATGTCCCTTTTATCGAATTTTTAACGTTACCAATCATGGTATCGACCCAATAAAATGCAGCTTCATATTGGTGAAGTTCTTTACCATTTTTTGGTAATGAACCATGAATAATATCTGCTGCTAACAGACCATTAAAACAGGGTAAACCATCTGATATGACTAACGTTTTTTCTTGTAAATGCTTTTTAGCCCAATCTGTAATTTCTTGTTTTTTAAAACAAGAAACAACACTTAGCCGCATATAAATAGGATGACCTTCTTCATTCAAAGAGATCGCTGATACAAAAGGTGTTTTACCTTTGGCACCACGTCCTCGCTTTCCTTTTTGTTTACCTCCAATATATGCATCATCCAATTGCACGATATTGCCTAACTTTCGATTATCATCATGCTCTTTCATCACTTGCATGAGCTTATGTTTTATTCGCCATGCTGCGTTATAAGAAACCCCTAATTTACGCTTTAGCTCTAATGCTGAAATACTGTTTTTATCTTGTGTGATGAGATAAATAGCTAAAAACCAAGTAGTTAACGGTAATTTTGAATGGGAAAATAAAGTACCTGCCGTCAATGATGTCTGATGGTGACACTTATTACATTGATATAATGACCGCGATTTAAGTTCACAATAACTTTTAGAAGCACAGGTAGGGCAAACGTAACCATTTTTCCATCGAATATTAAATAAACGCTCTCTACATTGAATTTCTGTCCCATACATTTGCATAAATTCGGGTATAGAAAAGCCTTTCTGAAATTGGATTGAATTCTTAGGCATAACGTCACTCCTATACTTCAATATCTTAAAGTATAGGAGATAATTTAACAGTGGCTGTTAAATAGTGGTAATCAGGTAATTTTAAATCCCCGCATTATACAAAGCCATACTGTTGCTGACTTATCGCTATTCGTTCGATATTTATTATTGGTTATTATTGGTATTTACTTATAAAGTATTAAAAGAAAAAGTAATCAGCTATTTAAATATTCGCTAAAAGGAAGTTAAGCATGGATATCTATAAGATACTTGATGATCTTGATATTGATTATAAAAAATTTCTACATCCTGCAGTATTTAATTGTGAACAAGCGCACTTATTAGCGTTAGATATTGATGGGGTTGCAACTAAAAACCTGTTTATTAAAAATAAGAAAGGTGATCGTCATTTTTTAATTATCATGATGGATGATAAAACTATTGATTTTAAACGATTAAGTCAAAGATTGAATGTTTCAGGTTTAAGTTTTGCTTCTAGTCATCGCTTAGATAAGTATTTAGGAACGAGTACGGGTTCTGTTTCGCTTTTAGATATTATTAAAGATACACAGGCGGCTGTTGAGTTAATTATTGATAAAAGTATATTTAATTATTCTGCTATACAGTGTCATCCCTTTACCAATACTGCAACATTAGAGATTCCGATGACTGGAATACACCAGCTTTTAGCGCATTATCAACGTCAATACACTGAAATAGAGATATAAATTGAAGAGCAGGATTTTATATTGAGCTAAGCTATTAGTATGTTCAATAAGGGATGATGTGATGAATATTTTTATTTTAGATCACGATATTGAAAAATGTGCTCAATATCATTGTGATCAACATGTGGTTAAAATGATTTTAGAAAGTGTCCAACTTTTATGTACCGCGCTTAATAAAAAAGGCTTTACGACGCCGTATAAATCAACCCATATGAATCATCCCTGTGTACTCTGGGTTGAGCAATCTTATGATAATTTTCTTTGGTTAAAAGCATTAACGATAGCACTAAATAAAGAATATAAATTTAGGTACAACAAAACCACTGATCATAAATCCATTACTGTATTGGCTGAGATTGAACGTCATTCTTATGATGCTATAGGATTAACGCCATTTGCTCAGGCAATGCCTAATGATTATAAAGTGGAGGCTGATGCAATTGAGGCTTATCGTAATTTTTATCGAGGTGATAAGGCGGCCTTTGCTAAATGGACTAAACGATCCCCTCCAGAGTGGTTTTACGCTGTTTAGTGCATAATTTAAGTATTATCGTCGTTATAATCAACGTATTATGTTTTTGTACCATTTTGATTTTATTCGATAATAAGCAAGGGTTAATGATGAATGTAGATAAAGCTAAAAAACGTATCGCAAAGCAAGTTAAAAAAGGCTTTAAAGGTTACCCTCAGCTTTCTTTGGCCTATTTTGGTAAAACATCGAATATTGCAACGGAAGTGGTGGTTACTTTTACGCTTGCAGAAGGTGCTGAGCCGCAAGAGCAAAAGTTTGTGAGTGAAAATGATGTACGAGAAGATGAGACGATCCAATCTGTTATCGTTAAAATTATCGATCGCGCAGGTGCAAACAGTGTACTTGAAACAGAAGGTGTAACGGTTATTTAGTATTAAGCTGTAGCTATAAAAGTACCATTTCATGGCGGTATAGTTGATACAACTGGCATTATCTTAATCCAGATTAAAGATTTATAAATGCAGTCACGGTATTATTCACCTCAACTTAGCGTTTATGATAAAAATACATAAAAAAGAACAGCGCAATAATGCTGTTCTTTTTGTTTTTATGGCGTTGGTGAAGATAAGACGACATGATATTTAAGAGGATGTGATTTGAGTACTTTATTTACAGAAGCCCGTATTGGCAACATGGCATTAAAAAACCGCTTTGTTCGTAGTGCAACATGGGAAAATATGGCGACAGAAGATGGCCATATGACCGATAAACTTTATGCTATTTATGAAGAACTTGCGCAAGGGGAAGTGGGGCTGATCGTAACGGGTTATGCAAATATTGTCGAAGAAGAAAAACCCAATGCTGGCATGATGGGAATGTATAACGATTCGTTTATCGCAGAATATCAAAAATTGACGGATCTTGTTCATCAATATGATTCTAAAATCGTGATGCAATTGGCTTATGGTGGCACTAAAACAACCTACAATGTTGGCGAACGAGTGATCTTTGCTCCGAGTGCTGTGTGCGAGAAAGGTACTCAAACATTGGGTCAAGTAATGACGCAAGCTGACATCGATTATATTGTTGAAGCTTTTGCGTTAGCGACTAAACGTGCTCAAGATGCGGGTTTTGATGGCGTTGAAATTCATGCGGCACATACGTATTTAATTAACCAGTTTTTAAGCCCGTATTATAATCAGCGTGATGATCAGTATGGCGGTAGCCTTGATAACCGTATGCGATTTTTATTAGAGATTTACGCGAAAATTAGAACGCTAGTCGGTGATGATTTCCCTATTTTAGTGAAATTAACCGCTTCTGAGTTTTTTGATGGTGGATTAACATTTGCTGATACGCGCCTTATTTGTAAAAAGCTCGCAGCAGTGGGCGTGGATGCGATTATCATCTCTGGTAATGTACATGGTAAAGCAGACACCATGGTGGGTGAATCTTATGATGGTTATACTATTGAAGCTGAAGGTTATTTTCATCAATACGGTGATGTGATCAGCCAAGACGTTGATGTGCCTGTCATTACTGTTGGTGGCTTGAGTGAGTTTGATGCAATTGAAGCGATGGCGAATAATACTGGTATTGAATTTTTTGCATTATCACGTCCATTGTTGTCTGAGCCAAAGCTAATTAAACGTTGGTTAGATGGCTATAAAGCTGACGTTGAATGTGAACGTTGTTCAAAGTGTCGTACCCGCCGTGGTAACTTCTGTGTGACAAATAAAACCCGCAAAGCAGAATTAGCCCGTTTATAAATAATAACGTCATTTGAATAACGAGAAAGAGCTAACCTTTGTGTTAGCTCTTTTTTTTATTCAGTTATTCAACAGGGTACCAATAACCAAGATTAATTAGCTGCGTTAACATTGCTAAAAATGCAGGGTGATCAAGCTGTTTAGCTAATTGTGCATGGGTGATTTGTTCTTCATCACACAATAATTTAGCCGCATCAGCACATTCTGGCGGTAATTGATATTGCTCACCATTAATATAAACGATATGAGCTTGATCTGGATGATAAAACGCACGTAAACCACCAATACGTTTAAACGCTTCACCGTCTTCTAAAAACTGATAAGTCTCATTATTTTGCCATGGTGGCTCAGAAGGCATTATATCCAGCTCATGACGGTTTTGGGTTAAATGTTCACCCAACCATTGCTTTAATAGTTGTGGGTGATCAAGCAAGCTGCGCATCATATTTTCAAGATCTTTTGCTTCTTCAGCTAAGATAGCACCGTTGTTAGCACGGGCAGGCAACGCTGGATTATGATAATGCACATCACCAATATCATTCGCAATCACAAAGTCGGCATAGCTGCTCAATAATTCTTGTTTCTTTGGTGAGCGGAAACCGACTGAAAAACTCATTGAGGTCTCAATCGCGTAGCCATCATGCGGGAAACCTGGTGGAATATATAAAATATCACCGGGTTCTAAAATATCGTCAATAATGGGCTCAAAGCCTTTGATTTGACGTAAGGCAGGATGACGACACTCTTCTTCGTAATCATCTTTTTTAGGGCCTACGCGCCAATGACGTTTACCTGAACCTTGAGTAATAAATACATCATACTGATCGATATGAGGGCCAACACCGCCGCCAGGGGTCGAGTAGCTGATCATTAGATCGTCCAGTAACCAACCGGGTAACTGACGAAATGGTGTGATCAGTTGTGCTGCGCCTTCATGCCAATGGTTAGCGGCTTGAACGATGAATGACCAATTATCTGTGGGTGTATCATCAAAAGTCAGTGGTCCATGACGGACATCCCAAGTATCAGCTAATTTAGCGATATAACGCGAATCAACTTCTTCTTCCATTGCCAATCCAGCGAGTTCATCTGCTGAAATGGGATCGACAAAGTTTTTAAAACCGCCTTTGATAATAGTGGGTTTCTTTTGCCAAAACTCGGCAAGAAATTCTTCAAATGAAAACGTCAATTGGTACATATTATTCTATTTATTGTTGAGCTGAATGGCGATTATAACGTAAACCATTTTGAGGGATAGTATTTGTTTTTGTTAACGTCAGCGACATGAATGCTGGAAGTATTTTTCAGGTGGAATAGCGAAGATGATAATATAAATCATAAAACTAGCAGAGTAATATAACACTTGCGAGGTTGAGGTTTTTTTTCATAAAATAGTTGTTTATGTTAATGAATCGCCTCCTATGTCCAATTTTTCTTTGAATAAAATACCTATTGGCGTCAGATATATGCTGATGTCAGCACTTGCGTTTGCATTAATGTCGAGTTGTGTGAAATTAGTACATACTTATGGCATTCCTGTTTTTGAAATTGTTGCTGCGCGCGCAATTGTATCGTTGATTATTAGCTATGCTGATGTTAAACGTAAACGGATTGAGATCTGGGGTAATAACCGTAAGCTATTATTAACTCGTGGTATTACGGGGTCATTTTCATTAATTTGTGTTTATTATGCCGTCTCAACCTTACCTTTAGCCGAAGCGACTATTTTACAGTACCTTAATCCTGTTTTTACGGCAGTGTTAGCGATCCTTTTCCTCAAAGAAAAAGTCCATATAAGCACCATTATTTGTATTGTGTGCTCAATTTTGGGGTTATTGCTAATGGTGGGACCGGGGCTCTCATTTGATCACGTTCAGCAATTACCATTATTTAGTATTGGTATCGCACTGCTCGGCGCATTTGGTAGTGGCGTGTCTTATATTATTGTTAAGCGGTTGAGTAGCACTGAAGATAGTTCGGTCATTATTTTTTATTTTCCATTAATTGCGTTGCCATTGTCGGTGTTATTACTGGGTGATGGTTTTGTTATGCCAACCAAAGAAGCGCTGTTCTTACTGCTTTTTGTGGGTATTTTCACTCAGTTTGGTCAAGTGGGTTTAACCAAGGCAATGAAAGTCGAAGTGGCAAGTAAAGCAACCGCATACTCTTACATTCAAGTGGTATTTTCTATTATTCTAGGTTGGTTAGTTTTCAGCGAAGTACCATCTGCATGGACATTAGCTGGAGGATCAATGATAGTACTTGGCGCATTAGTGAACGTTATTGGCAGTCTACGTGCTAATAAGCTGACAACAGGTTAGGTTAGAGTGATTCAAAAGCCCCATAATATTGCATTAAGCAGTGTTATAGGGCTTATTTATATTAGTTATTACCTTTTTTTGATTTTATATGAACAACAGCGGTTGGATTATTAAAAATCTTCCCGTGTTTTAAGCCTTTAAATGTGCCTAATGTCGCGGTGATCCACGCCAAAATCAGGCAAGCGAACAGTATAATTGACGCCCACTGAAAAACAGGTAAACCGGTGTGGAGTGCCAATTGTGTTGTTCCTGTCACACATGTGCCAACGGGGAAGGTAAATGCCCACCAGGTTAACGCAAAAGGCATTTTACGACGTATGGCACGTAAGGTTAATAATGCGGCTACACAGAACCATAACATCGCAAAGCCCCAAATAGGTACACCATATAAAATCGCCATAACATTCATCGCACTGGCAATAGGCTCATTAACGGTAAATAGCGCGGCAGTACCTAAACCTCCCACGGCTGTAATTGATTGCCCTAAAGGACCTAATACAATCCATAGCGTTGGAACACGAGCACTGCCTGATGTACCTGCATGGGCTAAACGACTCCAAATTAATGTAATAATAATAATGGATGCCATTAAGCTCATACCAAAACAGGCGTACATGCCATAAAGTAGCGTTTGTTGACCCGTGGTGTGAGGCATATGAGAGAGGAACATAGAGCCGATAGTTGCCGATACCATCGGTGGCACTACAGGCATTAACCAACCGCCAAAAGCAGCATCATCATGCACTTCATTATGGGTAAATAAACGGTACGGAATAATAATGGCAGTGATAATGCCGCTGATTGTTCCAATCCAAAAAAGTGGCCAAGCAATATTTAATGCAAGAGGGTATCCAAAAAGGTGAGGGCCTAATAGGAGTGTACCGCCTGCAACGGTTAGAAATGCCATCGGTGGCGCACCAAAAAATTGGGACATAACAGGATCATTAAATTGGCGTTTAATAATATGGGGTTTAGTGATTGTTTGGTAAGTTTTTACGATGGTCATAAAGATCAGCATCGCAAAGGCAATTAACCAAACGACGGTTGAAAATCCGACTAAGTCTTTGCCTATAAAAGGTAAACCCACAGCGGCATTGGCGATAATACCCGTTCCCATGACAGATGCAAACCAATTAGGTCCCATCTCTTTTTGTAGTTCGATTTGTTGTTTATTTGTCGTCATAGCGATACTTTTTATGAAATATGCTTTTTAAGCAACATGTGAGATTGTGTTTTATATATGTTATCTTTAATTTTTAAATAAAGATTTCAATTTAGTTATTATATTTTATGCTTATTAAATACTATATAAACTATAGTGCTCATTTTTATTTTGTAAAATTTAACCTGATTACCACTATTTAACAGCCACTGTTAAATTATCTCCTATACTTTAAGATATTGAAGTATAGGAGTGACGTTATGCCTAAGAATTCAATCCAATTTCAGAAAGGCTTTTCTATACCCGAATTTATGCAAATGTATGGGACAGAAATTCAATGTAGAGAGCGTTTATTTAATATTCGATGGAAAAATGGTTACGTTTGCCCTACCTGTGCTTCTAAAAGTTATTGTGAACTTAAATCGCGGTCATTATATCAATGTAATAAGTGTCACCATCAGACATCATTGACGGCAGGTACTTTATTTTCCCATTCAAAATTACCGTTAACTACTTGGTTTTTAGCTATTTATCTCATCACACAAGATAAAAACAGTATTTCAGCATTAGAGCTAAAGCGTAAATTAGGGGTTTCTTATAACGCAGCATGGCGAATAAAACATAAGCTCATGCAAGTGATGAAAGAGCATGATGATAATCGAAAGTTAGGCAATATCGTGCAATTGGATGATGCATATATTGGAGGTAAACAAAAAGGAAAGCGAGGACGTGGTGCCAAAGGTAAAACACCTTTTGTATCAGCGATCTCTTTGAATGAAGAAGGTCATCCTATTTATATGCGGCTAAGTGTTGTTTCTTGTTTTAAAAAACAAGAAATTATAGATTGGGCTAAAAAGCATTTACAAGAAAAAACGTTAGTCATATCAGATGGTTTACCCTGTTTTAATGGTCTGTTAGCAGCAGATATTATTCATGGTTCATTACCAAAAAATGGTAAAGAACTTCACCAATATGAAGCTGCATTTTATTGGGTCGATACCATGATTGGTAACGTTAAAAATTCGATAAAAGGGACATATCACGCAATTAGAGAAAAGCATATTCCTCGTTATCTTGGTGAATTCTGTTTTCGATTTAATTATCGGTTTCGAGTTGAAGATATATTCAATACGCTAATTAAATGTGGTGCAAAATCACCACCGATGCCAGAGAAATTATTAACGCTGGCTGAGTCTCGGTGGTAATCAGGAAATTTAATGTAAGCAATATTAGGTCGAGTTTTATTTAGTTAATTGTTATTAGGTTAAGTGTTATCTGAAATTTATAATCATTTTTGCATACTTATAAATTGAATGTTTTTACAATATTTATATGTAAAGTCTTTTATTATAAAAAGAGATATTCGCGTTAATGATATTTTTAATAAGAAAAGAAGGTCAATATAATGATTAAAATAAATAATGAAAACTATTGTGGTGTAATTGATATTGACTCTAAAGTAATAGGATATGGGGAAGTACAAGGGTATGCGTGGTGTTTATCATCAACATCAACCACTATTATTATAGAAATCGCTGAAGATCAGACGATAGACCGTCATAGTTTACCTCTCGTCGGATATGGCTGTAGTGGTTGGGTTTATGAGCAGCCATTCACTTACAATGAGAATCAAATTTTAGCGATAATTAATACAGCAATGTTGTTATTTCGAGAGAATAAACTGACTTATCTTCCGGCAGTGACGTGCAGTTGTAGTGATTTATAAAAATGCCGAGTGGATGGCTTAATTTATAGATAAATATTTTTTGTGATATAAATCAAAATAGTGCAAGTAGAAATACGTTATAAGTCATAAAAATATGCTATTAATGAATAATTAATAATAATCGTGAATATATATTATGGCTAAATATCAATTTTTTTGCTTGCCGGGTTCGAATCGTAAAAAATTCACTTACTTGAACATGGAAGATTTGCAATTTATAGAGCAGAAAAAGCAATTATTGGATGCTGGTTTTGAGATTGAGGATGATGTTATTTTTGCTGAAAATAGCGCTGAAGCCGTTGAACATTTTAAGTCAAACTTTATTTATGTAATGGAAGAATATAATAATTCTAATGTTATTACAGCATTGGTTAATCTTATCATGACGGGCTATAAAAGTATTTTTAACAAAAAATAATATAATCGTTATGAGAATAAGACGCTCTTAATATTAAGATGTTATTTATTAATGAGTATTTAGTCTATTATTTTAAGAGGAGTTTCACAAAATGATTTTTTCAACAACAGAAACCGTTCCGGGGCATGATATTATCGCTATACTTGGTGTAGTCACTGGCAATGTTGTGCAATCTAAACATATTGGCCGTGATATTATGGCAAGTCTAAAAGGAATTGTTGGCGGAGAGCTAAAAGGGTATACCGAAATGTTTAATGAGGCTCGTAGTCAAGCGATGGCAAGGTTAGAAGCTGATGCTTTAGACTTGGGTGCTGATGCTGTTGTTGGTATTCGTTTTACGACCAGTGCAATTATGGATGGTTCATGTGAGTTATTAGCATTTGGTACTGCAGTTACCTTATTGCCGTCACAACAGCTATTACAACAATAGAAGAACGATTGTAAGTTAATTATTTAAGGATGAATAATGACTCGATGGAGAATGAGTAATTTTAGTCATAAAATAGCGCCCTATATTAAAAGAGAACTGTTGCGATCATATAAAGCACAAAAAAAAGGTGATTCCGTAATGGCGTTTCGATTTTTGGAAAATGCACACGTGCTTGGGCAAGAATCGACATATTGGCATGTTAAGGTGCATTTTTTTATGTTGCGATGGGCGTTAAAACAGGGTGATATTAAAGAAATTAATGGTCAGATTATGCGTATTATTGGGGCTGCATTATTAACAGCCATTGACGGAGTACCTATAGGGAATACTGGTGGCAGTAATGTACATGCTTTAAAAGTAATGCCAATATCGGCAGAACATGCAGAAATTATTATTAAAACAAAGCATTATAAAAACAATTAATTAGAGTGTAGATGGAGCGATGATAATCATTCACTCGCTCTCTATCTATTTAATATAAGCCGTCAATTAGACAAAAAGTCACTGACTATTCGTTAATAATCACTTGATTAATAACGATAGCTTCACATGGAACATTCTCATAACCTTGTATCGTTGCAGTTTTTACCTGAGCGATATGATTAACGACGTCTATTCCTGCTGTTACATTGCCAAAAACAGTATATCCCCAACCATTGTTGGTTGTGGCTGTGTAATCAAGAAAATCATTATCAGCAAGATTAATAAAAAATTGTGCAGTTGCTGAATGTGGCGCGTCTGTACGTGCCATCGCAATTGTTCCCTGTATATTTTTAAGACCACGGTTGGCTTCATTAACAATAGGATCACGCGTCGGCTTTTCGGCTAAATCTTCAGTGTGACCACCACCTTGAATCATAAAACCGTTAATCACACGGTGAAAAATCGTATCGTCATAAAAGCCATCACGACAATATTGAATAAAGTTACGTACCGTGACAGGCGCTTTTTGTTTATTAAGGCAGATATCAATATTGCCGACATTGGTGATAAAAGTAATGGTTGTCATGATGATGATTCATTGTTTGGTGAGGTATGAATTGCAGAAGATGCAGCAAGTTATACACAATAGTATAACTTGCTGATTTGCGTGATTAAGCGACCTTACCTTCAAGGGCAAGGTTTGACATGTATTCGTCAAATGTACCGTGGAAGTTAACGACTTTTTTATCACGGATATCAATAATACGTGTTGCTAGCGATGATACGAATTCACGGTCATGACTAACAAAAATTAACGTACCTTCATACACTTTTAAGGCATTATTAAGCGCTTCGATCGCTTCCATATCCATGTGGTTTGTTGGTTCGTCCATGACCAATACGTTAATATTTAGCATCATCAACTTACCAAATAACAAACGGTTTTTCTCACCACCAGAACAGTTTCTTACTTTTTTGTTGATATCATCAGCAGTAAACAGTAAGCGACCTAGGATACTACGTACGGCTAGATCATCATGATCTTTAGTTCGCCATTGTGAAATCCAGTCAAAGATACCTAAATCGTTATCAAAATCGGCAGAACTATCTTGAGGACAGTAACCAATCGATGCATTTTCAGACCACTTGATCACGCCATGGTTGTGTTTTAGTTCATTAACTAGACAACGTAACATGGTTGTTTTACCAACACCATTTTCACCGATGATCGCTAGTTTAGAGCCTGCATCTAGGATTAAATCGCCACCTTCAAATAAGGTTTCACCATCAAAGCCATGAGCCAGCTCTTCTAGAATCAATGCTTGACGGTAAAGTGCTTTACCCGGCTTGAACTGTAATGATGGCTTTAAACGGCTTGAAGATTTCACTTCATCAAGCTTGATTTTATCCATTTTTTTAGCACGAGAACTTGCTTGTTTTGCTTTAGATGCATTGGCACCGAAACGGTTTACGAAATCTTGTAGTTCATTAATTTCAGCACTTTTCTTCGCATTTTCAGACAATAGTTGCTCTTGAATTAGCGTTGATGCTTCAATAAATTTCTCGTAGTTACCTGGGTAAATACGTAGCTCACCGTAGTCGATATCTGCCATGTGAGTACATACAGAGTTTAGGAAGTGACGGTCATGAGAAATAATGATCATGGTACATTTACGCAAGTTCAACTCACCAGCAAGCCAGTTGATTGTGTGAATGTCCAAGTTGTTGGTTGGTTCGTCTAGCAACAGAATATCAGGGTTAGAGAACAGTGCTTGCGCTAGTAACACACGCAATTTCCAACCTGGTGCCACTTGTGACATTAAACCGTAATGCAATTCTTCATCAATACCAGCATCAATAAGTAACTGTCCAGCACGACTTTCTGCACTGTAGCCATCCATTTCAGCAAATTCGCTTTCAAGTTCAGCAACAGCCATTCCATCTTCTTCTGTCATTTCTGGCAGAGAATAAATACGGTCACGTTCTTGTTTTACTTTCCATAATGCAGCATCACCCATGATCACAGCATCAACAACGGTGTATTGTTCAAAGGCAAACTGGTCTTGGCTTAGGGTACCTAAACGTTGTCCTTGAGAGATCGACACGTTACCCGAACTTGGTGTAAGTGCGCCGCTAAGAATTTTCATAAAGGTTGATTTGCCGCAACCATTAGCACCGATAAGGCCATAGCGGTTACCGTTACCAAATTTAGCTGAAATGTTTTCAAATAATGGCTCAGCACCAAATTGCATTGTAATGTTTGCGGTAGATATCAAGAGGTATTCCTAGCAGTTTTATTCGATGATTTTTTGGCAGTAACAGCCAAAAGAAGATGCACGAAAACAGAGATGATGTAAAGGGGGCGCATTATACAGAAGTTTGTTTGTAAATGTCGAGGCGAAAATGTAACCAATGTAAGATAACAGCCTTGTAAAAAGAAAGACTAAGGCTGTTATCAGAGGGCGATGGGGGAATTTGAGGGGATTATTTTGCTAAGTTAGCCGTATCAAATAACAAGAAAGCATCATGTACGCCTTGAATTAACATTTGCATACCGATAACGGTTAAAATTAATCCCATTAGGCGTGTCGTAATTGTGATCCCTGCTTCACCGACTTTATCGACGAGTTTAGGACCATACAGAAAACACACAAGGGTGATTAAACATAAGGTAGCAAAAGCAATAATTGTAATAATTGTATGTAGAAATGAGCCGGATGCTGAGTAGTTCATTGCCGTAGCTATCGTACCAGGGCCAGCCAGAATCGGTAATGCTAACGGTGAAATAGAAATGTCTTTTTCATCGCCAACGTTATCTGCTTTAGACTCTGAATGCATTTTTGAACTATCACCTTGTAACATATGATAGCCAACTAAAAAGACGAGAATACCACCTGATAATCGTAGTGCAGGCAGCGTAATACTGAATAATTCAAAAATCCCTTTACCTAAAAGACAGAAGGTAGCGATGATAAAAAAAGCGGCGGTAAGGGCTTTGTAAGCGGTTTTTTTACGTTGTTCGGGAGTCTGACTTCCTGTCATTCCGACAAAAACAGCGGTATTAGCAATAGGGTTCATCATCGCAAAGAAGCCCATAAATACAGTGACTGTCATTGTTGTAATATCGTGCATAACCATCCTTTTGGTTAAATTTTTGTTATTTATTTTATTACAATAGCATGAATTTTTAGGATATGAACGTAAATCTATATAGGAAGTGAACAATATAAAAAGTAATTCATAAACTAAGGATCGTATTTATTTTTAAAATATCGGTTGGATTAATCGCGAGATAAGTCGTTGTAATGATGTCCGTGTTTTTAATAGAGGTTTGCGTTACTATGCGCGCAAGAAAACATGGCGATGATAAATATGACCATTGATATAACCAATATAAGCACAGAACCTGATCCAACCATGACTTGCAGTACTTGCCAAGCATGTTGTTGCCGTTTAGAAGTAATGATTATTACTGATACGGGTGTACCTGAAGAATACATTGATATTGATGAGTGGGGCGGTGAAGTAATGCTACGCCTTGATGATGGCTGGTGTGCAGCAGTTGATCGCGATACTTTACTCTGTACTATTTATGAAAATCGACCGTGGATTTGCCGTGAGTTTGAAATGGGCTCGTATGAGTGCAGTATTGAGCGAGCAACAATGCCACCTCGAAATTAGACTAAATAGAATAAAGATCAAATAACAAGCTATATTATTTATAAATTAATATGGTTTGTTATGTTAATTTTTTCCTGATTACCACTATTTAACAGCCACTGTTAAATTATCTCCTATACTTTAAGATATTGAAGTATAGGAGTGACGTTATGCCTAAGAATTCAATCCAATTTCAGAAAGGCTTTTCTATACCCGAATTTATGCAAATGTATGGGACAGAAATTCAATGTAGAGAGCGTTTATTTAATATTCGATGGAAAAATGGTTACGTTTGCCCTACCTGTGCTTCTAAAAGTTATTGTGAACTTAAATCGCGGTCATTATATCAATGTAATAAGTGTCACCATCAGACATCATTGACGGCAGGTACTTTATTTTCCCATTCAAAATTACCGTTAACTACTTGGTTTTTAGCTATTTATCTCATCACACAAGATAAAAACAGTATTTCAGCATTAGAGCTAAAGCGTAAATTAGGGGTTTCTTATAACGCAGCATGGCGAATAAAACATAAGCTCATGCAAGTGATGAAAGAGCATGATGATAATCGAAAGTTAGGCAATATCGTGCAATTGGATGATGCATATATTGGAGGTAAACAAAAAGGAAAGCGAGGACGTGGTGCCAAAGGTAAAACACCTTTTGTATCAGCGATCTCTTTGAATGAAGAAGGTCATCCTATTTATATGCGGCTAAGTGTTGTTTCTTGTTTTAAAAAACAAGAAATTACAGATTGGGCTAAAAAGCATTTACAAGAAAAAACGTTAGTCATATCAGATGGTTTACCCTGTTTTAATGGTCTGTTAGCAGCAGATATTATTCATGGTTCATTACCAAAAAATGGTAAAGAACTTCACCAATATGAAGCTGCATTTTATTGGGTCGATACCATGATTGGTAACGTTAAAAATTCGATAAAAGGGACATATCACGCAATTAGAGAAAAGCATATTCCTCGTTATCTTGGTGAATTCTGTTTTCGATTTAATTATCGGTTTCGAGTTGAAGATATATTCAATACGCTAATTAAATGTGGTGCAAAATCACCACCGATGCCAGAGAAATTATTAACGCTGGCTGAGTCTCGGTGGTAATCAGGTAACGGAAAGCATACCAAACGAAGCCATTGGTAAAAGTTGTATTATTACTTATGACAAAGGGCGTTGGTTCATTCAAGTTCAACAACACATTGACATTCAAACCGAGATCCAAGGTGACGTTAAATGTGTGGGTGTTGATCAAGGCGTACGAACGTTTGCAACCTGTTTTAGCAAAGATGATGCCCTGATTGTTGGTGATAATTTCGCTAAAGAAAAACTGTTTCCACTCATGAAACGTGTAGATAAACTCATCAGTCAAAAGCAACGAGTCTTAAACACACAACAAGGCATTAAATTCAAAGAGATGTCTCAGTGGGCTAGAGATCGTATTGTGTATTTTAATAAAGAAATTAATCGCTTAAAGTGTAAAAAAGACGATGTGATTTTAGATTTACACAATCGGTTAGCGAATGAATTAGTCACTCATTACGATGTCATTTTTCTTCCAACGTTTGAGACAAAACAAATGGTACGAAGAAAAGGTAAAGTGCGTACAATTAGACGTAACACTTGCCGTCAGATGCTTGATTTAAATCACTATGGTTTTAAGTTGCGCCTAAAGTGGTACGCGCGTAAGCATGGAAAAATCGTTGTTGATTGTAATGAGGCATACACCTCAAAGACGCGTTCTTGGGATGGTTCGATTGATGAAAAGCTAGGTTCATCAAAAATTATTAAAGGCGATGGTTTCACCGTTGACCGTGACATCAACGGTGCGAGAGGAATACTTCTTAAAAATTTAACAAGGTAGCTTGAACCTTATTCATAACAACGGACGAATGTTGCGTTCGTTGCGGATTTAATCAAGAGCGTGTGTTATTTGTATCTTCTGTTAAGATTAAATTTTTGTGGTTACAACACTAAATGAAAGCCATCCACCAACAGATTATTAAGCATATGCGCTTATTTCATGTGCTGCGCATTATTATCGCCTGTATTATTGCATTTTCAGTCGATATTATATTTAAACTGCCATACGGTACATGGGCACCAATTACCATTATTGTGGTGATGTCAGCTAAGTATTCAGGTGAAGTGTCAGATAAAGCCAGTCAGCGGATATTAGGCACGACAATCGGGGCCATCTTAGGACTGTCCTTGTATTTTTTCCCCGTTGATAGTGTTTATTGGCACTATGGCTTATTAGTCGTAATGCTTTGTGTATCATTGTATTTTACATTTGGTAAATATTCATACAGTGCCATTTTAACCTCAGTGACATTAGTGCTTGTTGCGGGTAGTGGTCCTGGGGATTTACATATCGCGTTATGGCGTACAACGAATGTGTTATGGGGCGGATTAGTCGCGATTATTGCAAGCCAATACCTATTTCCAGCCAAAGCGACTGATCATTTCAAATTAGCCTGTGGTGATTTTTTGCGTCTATTTCATCAAAACTATTCTGAGCATAATGCGCTCGTTAATAGTGATGATGCTTACCGTGAAATTCAGCTATCTCAATTACGACAAACGCTTAATAAACTTACGGCATTAGAATCAAGTATTGGTCATGAATCACCTAAAATGAAAGTACCTGTTAAAAAGGCAATTGCTTGTCAGGTGAGAATGTTTAATTTATTAGAAAATATTATTCAAACCCAGTGGCGTCATCAATACAGTAAAGAAAAAGTACAAGAAATACGGGCGTTGTCACAAGCAAAAGAACAGCTATCACTGATGTGTGAATTATTGGGGCAGGACTTATTAGCGCCACAAAAGCCATTAATGATACTTAATAAAAACCAACTTGATATTTTGGCGCTATACCCAAAATTAGCGCCATGTGCCGATAGCCGAACTGACATTAGTTATTACGGCTATTTGTGGCTTAATCGAGAATTGGCTCGTCAGGTTGCAGATCTTTCTGAATCACTATGTCAATTTGAAACGATTAAGAATGATGCCCTTTAGGGGGAAGCTGTCACGACTATTTCATTTTAGAATAATAAGCCGCAATATCGGCAAGGTCTTGTGGGCTTAAATTTTGTAACTGACCTTTCATCATCGTTGCCATTGGTCCAAGACGCATATCATTGGTGTAAGCTAGCATCGCATCATACAGGTATTGCTGTTGTTGACCTGCAAGGTTGGGATAGCTTGGTTGTGGTGCAATACCATTATCGCCATGACAAAAACGGCAACTGGGGGTTTTTATTTCCCCTTTGCTTGCGTCACCTTGAGGCATAGCATAAACATTACTGCTCATGGTCACAGTAAGCAGTATTGCGGCTGTTAGGGGATAAGAGCGATTAAATAAGTTGGTCATTATTAGTCGTTATGTTAAAAGAATGTGGCGATTATAGTAAAGTTATACCAAAACTAATCAACGACTTAATCTATATTTGTCTTAAAAGAGTGTAACAATAAATGTCATGTGCCAATGACATTTGTTGTGATTTTGATATTAACTGTCAGGATTATTACGTACTCGAATAAAACGAGCAAAACGGGGGATTCCATTGTTGGTATAGCCGTTATAGCGATATTGAATGGTGCTGCCTATCGCAGGGGGAGATTTTCGTTGTTGATCATTAAAGCCTGATCCTATTTTAAACGTATTATTGGTAGCTGTTTTTACCCAAACGGATCCCATCATGCCTTGATATTTACCATTGCCTTCTTCATAGCCAATAATAATAGCTTCTGCATCGTGATGATTTTTTAGTTTTAATAAATGTTCCGTTCTGCCAGAAGTATAGTTATTGGATTTGTGGTGCAGCATTAGGCCTTCACCATCATGACTACTAATAATATCTAACCACTGGACTAAAATAGCCAAGTTATCAAGTGACTTGTGCTCAACCCACTGTAAGTGTTTTAGTGGTTGATTGTTTTGATCCCGTTGTTGCTCAATTAATGCTTGCAATTGAAGGTAACGGTCGCTAAATGGTGCGCTGTTATGAGGAAGATCAAACACCATATAATTAACATTTTTCCATGCCTGATGATCAGGTTTATTATCCAGCACAATACGTGTTAATGCTTGAAATTGACCGCGCTCAATCCACAGTTCGCCATCTAAAGGTGTGTTTGGAAAATTAGCATAAAACCATGTTGGTGCATGAATAATATTGCCGGTTTTGGTTAGCAACTGTTGCCCATTCCAATAGGCGCGAATACCGTCTAATTTCTCACTTACCAAATAATCAGTTACCGTAAAAATATCGTGAATTTGATTATCATCACTATAATGTGCAGCATTTAATTGATCGCTAGGTAAACTTTTGGCAAGCATTAATGGTGGTTGTGCAGCCGCAAGAGGAAAGCTCAAAGCGAGGCTAATTAACGCGGCAATCGGCGTTAATTGTTTACTAACATTTTGATTTTTAAAACTATCATTGAAATATGATAGTGGCTGGTAATGTATTAATGACATGATGTTTATTCCTAGTAAGCACATGAGCCATAACAGTAAATAAACACCACGGGTGGGTAAATTATTATGCTCTATTTTTAGTTATGTTTGTGTTGATGTTAGGGTTACCCAATGTGAATCAGGTTACGGTTACATAATTAATGTGTTAAAGGTGCTGCATAGGGATTAATTATGTTGAGTATTAATATAGTCTAAATGATAAAAAAAGTAACTTAATGACTGTATTTATAGACAGTCTAAGGTAAAATTCTGCCATTATTCAGCTCTTTTATGTGGTTTTTGTTGTAATGCAGCTTCCTTGGTCGCGTTTTCTTGCCCGTGTTAATCGTTTTCTCGTTTCTAAAAATATCATTATCTCTTGTCATTGCTATTTTATACATGCAATGAGTTTTATGGCGTTAGGCTTATTTTCGTCATTACTGATTGGTTCGATTTTAAATACAATTGGCATTAAATTTTCAATACCACTCTTGAGTGATGTTTTGTGGCCACTAGCAAAGCAAATGACCGGACCTGCAATTGGTGTCGCGATTGCTTATGCATTAAAAGCGCCACCATTAGTTTTATTTTCATCGACCATTGCTGGTGCTGCGGGGGCGGCAATGGGAGGGCCTGTTGGTGCTTATGTCGCCAGTATTTGTGCTGCTGAATGCGGTAAATTGGTTGCGGGTGAAACCAAGGTTGATATTTTAGTGACGCCGGCTGTTACTGTCTTAGTTGGTGTCATGGTTGGTAGTTGGATTGGACCGCTGGTCGGCGCATTAATGACCCAGTTTGGACAATTGATTATGTCGACGACGCAATTACAACCATTATTGATGGGAGCAGTAGTGGCAGTATTGATGGGAATGGCACTAACACTACCGATTAGCAGTGCTGCGATTGCTATTATGCTGAGTTTAAATGGGTTAGCGGCGGGGGCTGCAACAGTCGGGTGTGCGGCGCAAATGGTGGGCTTTGCCGTTATGAGTTATCGAGTTAATGGCTGGGCAGGTATTTTTGCTCAAGGACTCGGTACTTCAATGTTACAAATGCCAAATATTGTTAAAAATTATAAAATTTGGATTCCACCGATTGTGGCATCTGCAATACTTGGCCCTATAGCAACGGTGGTATTTCATATGCAAAATACTCCTTTGGGGGCAGGAATGGGAACATCAGGATTAGTAGGGCAAATTCAAACGCTGATCGCAATGGAGCAACCGGGTATAAGCAGTGGCTATATCTATGGGTTAATTGTGTTAATGCACTTTATTTTACCTGCACTGATCACTATTGCTGTTGCGTATATCATGCGCCGTCAGGGGTGGATTCAAGACAGTGATTTAGTCCTGAAATTAAGCTAATAGCGGTTATTATTTTTTACTTGTTATTATCAATAATATCAATTATTAACGCTTAGCCAATGTTGTTATTTGTTGCTGTTCAGCACAGCGAAAAAAAGCGTCGGCTTGGCGTTGACTAGCAATAAATGCGAGAGGGTTAAGCCCTTCAATATGTAATTTTGTACGGTAGCTATGCGCTTTGAAAGCCTGAGTAAATTGTTGTGGGCTGATATTGTTACTGTCATTTGCAATAGTGGTAGTATAAATAACGGTTTCATCATCGATACGTTTAAATAGGTTGTGATCAACGACGTAATTAAGTTGCTGATGTTGTTTGGTATTATCAATTGAATGTTGGGTTAACTCGCCACGAGAAGGTGCTTGAAGATCATGTAAATGATAGATTTTAACATCATAGTGATTATTTCGGTTCGTTGACATTGTTAACACAATATTATCTTGTAGACGTTCTTCTTTTACTGTGAGAGTGCAATGGGTATCAGTTTGGCTGTAGGTTGAGTTTTCAAGCAAAGGGATTGAAAATGCCGATACAGTTAAAAAAAACAGTGGTGTGATCATAAAAGTACCATTAGTTATAGTGTGAATTGAAATCGATTAAATTAATTCTAGTTTGCTTGCACCGAATTTATTGATTAATCTCACTAGATATTATGGTTGAAACACATTATTAAAATTGAGAATTGAGCGATAATTTAGCCGAATTTATTCATTATTAACGTTTTTTTCTAAAGGCATAACATTATTTGATACGGTGTTAACAATCGATCACTACCAAAGTGTTAACCTCATCAACAGGTAAATGTATTAGTTGTTCCTAGTCCGAAAAATAAAATGGAGAAAGTGATTATGTCTACTATAACGACAAGTAAAACCCCTTTGTTATTCTCTCTTTTAGCACTTATTGCAGGTGGCGTCATTGGCTATGGTGTCGGAATGAAAGTAGAAAAAAAGACTAACGCTCCTACTCTTGTTCGTTGCCAACAACTTGTGCAGTCTCAAACTGAGCAACTTGATCGTAACTCGGCACAATATCAAGTATTAGTGGCAAGTAATGAAAAACAAAGTCGACAATTAGAACAAACAACCAAAGAGTTAACAATGATGACGCAATTGGTTGAGAAACAAAAAGCGGATTTCTCAGCGCAATTAGCCTTATTAACACAGAAAAGGCAGCAGTTAGCGGCAAATCAACAACAATTAGAAGTAACAAAAAAGAAATTAAATACTGAGGTTGTTAAGTTACAAACAACAACCAATAAGCAGCAAGTCGTGATTGATAAATCGCAGCAATATTTTAAACGTCAAGCTGAAATGCAAGCCAATGTGACGGCAACCCAAGCGGATGTGATTCAAATAAAGCAAGCGGCAAAAGACTTCAAAAAAGCATGTGATGAATTTAAATCTGGCAATAGCTGGAATTGGGTATCACAAAAAGATTGCGATAAGTATGATCAACAATTAGGGCTACTAAAAAATAAACAAGCGTTATTAGTGTCGCAGCAGCAAGCGTTAGCCGTTATTAATGCTGAAATAGGCAAGCAATAAAGCGTTTTTTATTTAGATTAGTATTAACGATATTGTGTTGAACAAAGTAGCTGTGATTTCAGCTACTTTGTTGTTATTTAATGACTATTTTGTATTATGACCAATAGGGCTAGCGAGTGAGATTGGAAAACCACGCTCTGCGGCTAATTGTTCAGCATAACTGACAATATCGTTGAGACTTAATTGTTGGGCAATAGGAAACGCATCTTCACGAGTTTGGGATACTGGTGTTTGAATTAAATGCAATGCTGCGAGTTGATCCATTATCGCATCAGCAACTGATAACGCAGAGGATGCTTTGACAATTTCAGAACGCGCATAACGTTGGTGAGAATAAGAGACATCAGCGGCACGTAATGTTGGATCATTTCCCGGTATTTGTTGAGCACCAAATAAAGGTTTACCGCCAACAGTTGCTTGTTCAAACTTCCCTACAAATTGTGCCATATGGTTAATAGCACGCTGTGTACGTTGCTCAATTTCTTGTTGTGACCAGTGTTGTTGTAACTTTTCTTTAAAAGCCGCATTTAACTGTGGTTGCGCACTGGTCGCATTTGATGCAACTAAGCCATTTTTAAACAGTGTAATGTCTTGTGTCATACCATGGAGTTGGAAAAAACCATTAGGATAAGGCGTTAATTGTGCCATACCATTTGGTGTACCGCGTTCACCATGGAAGATCACTTCAGGCCATTGTGCATCACATTGTGCCCAATGAGTAATATAAGCGGCTTTAAATTCAACCATTCGTTGACGTGGAATATGCGCTAGGTCATCAATTGTTCCTGTTTGATAACCCCCTGCATTTACGAGGTAGTCCACATTGATTTGATGGTATTGGTTGCTTGCATCTTGATAATTAACTTGCCAGCCAGTACCTTGCACAGATTCGACTAAAGAGGTTACTTTAGCACTCGTATGAACATGACATTGAGTTAATTTGTTTAATGCAAGTGTTAAGGTCGCTGCAATTCTAAACACACTTAAACCATATTCTTGCACCATGACTAATGGGTATTTGAATTGATCTAAATTGATGGATTTGGCTACTGGGATCATCCATTGATCAGGCGTTAACGGTTGCTGAGGATTATCTTGTGAGGCGAGATATTCCAAATCACTACGTTGGTATAGTGTAAAGTAATCTTTTGGCTCACCAAGCACACGGTTTTTAGGATCTTGTTCAACAAGTGTTTGATAAGTTTGTTGCAATAACGTTAGACGCGGTAATAAATCATTGGGATCACCTGCATCACTGCAAGGTATCGCAATAACCGTTGGTCTAATATTTGAGGTATGGCGATAAACACGTAATGTATCAATAGATTGCTTGAGTAAGGTTATGCATTGTTGATCTGAAATCTCACGATACAGATTCCCGCCAGCATGTAAGTGACAAATTGGAGGGCCATTAACTAAGCTTTTACCTTCCTCAAAGAGCTGAACATTAATACCTTGTTCGGCTAATCGAAGGGCAATAGTTGATCCTGCGATACCACCACCAATAATACCTACAGATAGTGGTAAATCAGTGTGTGGCAGCGATGTTGTTTTACTTTTAATTAAATTCATCATACTTGAACACGTAAATCAGCTAAAAACAAAAAAGACGTTTATTAAAGAAATGTATCTGTAACAAATACCTTAAATGCGTGAATTTAGCTATTTTACGTTGTAATAAGATAAAGAGAAACAGTGTTATCATTGTTGATTCATAAATGGCATAACACACTCATGACGGGAGAATATGATGGCAATTTGGCAACGACCATTTACGTTAGCACTTTTTAATCAAACCTCTAAAAATACATTAGTTGAACATTTAGGGATTGAATATGTGGCTGTTGATGATTCGTCATTATCTGCAACGATGCCTGTCGATTCGCGTACCCATCAACCATTAGGGATGTTGCATGGTGGCGCTTCTGTCGTCTTAGCTGAAACGTTAGGATCATTGGCTGCAAATTTTGCTGTTACTAGTGATTATTATTGTGTGGGGTTAGATATTAATGCTAATCACATTCGTGCCGTTCGCAGTGGTCTTGTGACAGGAAAAGCGACCCCGTTACATATTGGGGCGACAACACAGGTATGGCAGATTGAAATTCGTGATGAACGTCAGCGCCTCGTTTGTACCAGCCGTTTGACGATGGCCGTTTTAAAACATAAAAAGCAGTAAATATAATGATCATTACTTTCTCTCAAGGCAAAATTATAGCGACACAACATGAAGTTGTGATTCGTATTGATGGTAATTGCCGAATTATGATGCAAGCACAAGTCGACGAACTGACATTAATTGGCGGCGCAAATGTGATCACCGCTGTGGGCAGTGGTTTAAATTGGACGGTTAAATTAGATACAGATGAGCAATTGCAGCAATTAGCTACTGAGATCGGTATTGCAATTACACACTATTAATGACGCTAAGTGTTAGGTGTGAATGTTTGGCTATATTTTATAAGCAGATCTTGATACTGCTTGTAAGCGAGTGATTTTATTTTTATTTAGCTATGACAAAGAAATGCTATTTTGGCATTATTATGATTCTGCAGATAATTACATTCAAAAACTTATCTAATTTTAATCACTATAAAGTAAATAGTATGTCTAATAAATATTTTGCACTGTTACCGCTTGCTATCCTTATTTCTGGTGTTGCTCAAGCAGCACCGGCTAATCCTTATTATGTTGGTGTGCGTTTAGGCGATGCTAACTATTCTCATTTTGAGCAGAATGGTCATGCCTCTAACCTTGGTCTGAAACAAAACGATCTGGGTGCAGGTATCTTTGCGGGTTATAACATTACCCCATGGTTTGCGGTTGAGACTGGCTATACTTGGTTAGGTGATGCACAAGTTAATCATCAGAATATTAAGCAACATGCTTTTGATTTAACAGGTAAAGCGACATGGCATGTTAATGATAGCTGGGGCTTATTCGCTAAAGCGGGTGGCAGTTATATGCTGACGGCTTACCATGGTAATGGCGTGAGTGATACAGACGATCATCTTGTTGGTACTGTCGGTGCAGGTGTTGAATATCAATTAACCGATCATCTCTCAACTCGCCTTGAGTATCAGTATTATCATGATCTATCGTCAAAACCTCGTGGTACTGATTTAGATTATAAGTTTGATACTAATTTCTACGGTTTAAGCCTTGTTTATAACTGGGGAGCCGCACCTGTAGTGGTTGATACGATCGCGCCAGCAATGGCACAAACAGTGACTATTGAGCCATCAACATTAGCATTAGACTACGGTGTTAATCAGTATAAATTAACCGCTGCAAATGAAAGAGCACTCCAGCCAATGGCTAAACGCTTAACGCGTTACCCAAGTGCTACGATTGTTGTGACAGGCTATACCTCAAATACAGGTCCAGCGGCTTATAACCAAACACTGTCTGAAAAACGTGCTCATGCAGTGGCTACTGAGTTAACAAAGTATGTAACAAATCCAGCACAGGTTACGGCACAAGGTATGGGTGAGCAACATCCAATCGCAACCAATGCAACAGCTGAAGGTCGTGCACAAAACCGCCGCGTAGAAATTACGTCACCAGCGTTAAAAATCGCTACAGAAGCCGCTTCTGAGCGTTAATCTGTTTGTGATTAAATGTCCTATCATTTAATTAAAGCGCAGTCATAAAAAGACCAGCCATATTTTGAAATACGGCTGGTCTTTTTTATGCGGTAATTTGAGTGTTAATGACTTTATTTACACGGCGCACAAATGGATTTTTTACGCAGGCAGAGTGACATGATCATGCCAAATATAGCCCCTTGCGTAATAATGGCTGAGCCACCATAACTAAAAAATGGCAGTGGACTTCCCATTACTGGCAATACGCCACTCACCATACCGATATTAATAAAACTATAAAGAAAGAAACTTAATGCAAAAGCGGCACTGACTAAACGCGCAAAAGGGGATTCTGATTGATTAGCCAACCAAATCACTCTAAAAGTCATAAAGGCATAGATCCCTAATAGTAATACGCTACCCCAATACCCCCATTCTTCTGCAAACGTTGAGAAGATAAAGTCAGTATGGCTTTCTGGTATAAAGCCTAAATTACCTTGGGTTGCATCTGTCCAGCCTTTACCGCGAATACCGCCAGAGCCTATAGCAATTTTTGACTGAATGATCTGATAGCCAGACCCGAGTGGGTCTGATTCAGGATCAAGAAATTGTAATACCCGCTTTTTCTGATAGGTTTCCATTACAAAATACCAAGCGAGCGGCACTGTTACGGCAATAATACCTAAAACAGTTGAAATTAACTTCCAGCTCATACCCGCATAATAAAGTACAAACAAGGCGTACAAAATGGTAAAAATGGCACCATCGAGATCTGGCTGAATGAAAATAAGTCCCGCAGGAATGGCGGTGATCATCAAGCAAATCAGAACTTTCTTGAGTGTTGGGCGTCCAGCCTCTGCGATTAATACCCACGCTATCATTAATGGCACAGCGACTTTAACCAGTTCAGATGGCTGAAAACGAATTGGACCGAGTGCTAACCAACGTCGAGAACCATTGGTACTATCGCCACTGACAAACACGCCAAGTAAAAAAATCACCGTGATCACAAATAAATAAGGCGCATAGCGTTGGTAGGCTGCTGGAGGAATTGCCGACATCACAATCAAAACACCAATAGCCAACATACCACGAATAAGATGCCGCTCAATAATGGGTATGCTAAAGCTACTTGCACTCCATACCGTTAATGAACTAAACGTGATTAAAAGAAGAATTGATATACAAAGTGGTAGATCAAGATAAGGGCGGTATTTATTCATTAAGTACTACTGTAAACCACGCGAGATCGCGCATCGATAATAAGTACTGCTACTTTAAAATATTATCGCATCGCTACAAGAGATATTTTGCAAGAAAATGTATTTCTGTTGCATTAATCGAATAAATGAATAAATTATTCACTTAAATCGTCTTAACCAGAGACATTATCGAATAAAGTTTCGATAAAATCACAGTATTTAATATTATGCATCAAGTATACTAATTAAATGGAATAAAATAACAAGGGAGTGAAAATGGATCGTTATTACTGGGGTGTAGACTTAGGCGGCACTAAAATTGAGTGTGCTGTCATTGAACGTAGTACGGATAAATGTGTAGTAAGAGAGCGCATAGCAACAGAAAGCGATCAAGGTTATGCTCATATTTTAAATCAGATTAAATTATTGATCGATAGGTGTGCTGAGCAATTGGGTCAACGACCTCTTGCGATTGGTTTTGGCACACCTGGTACGTTAGATCCTCAGCATGGCGTAATGAAAAACTGCAATTCGACCGCACTAAATAACAAACCTCTTGATAAAGATCTTTCCCTGTTATTAAACGCAAAGGTTGTATTAGCAAATGATGCTAATTGTTTTGCATTAGCTGAAGCGCATTTTGGTGCAGCTAAACGCGTAAAACCACATGCAGAAGTTGTCTTTGGGATCATCATGGGTACTGGCGTCGGTTCTGGTATTGTGGTTAATGGCAAAGGCTTATACGGCTGTCATGGCATTGCTGGCGAGTGGGGGCATAATGTTATCGAGCCTAATGGTGCTCCTTGTTATTGCGGCCAATCAGGATGTCTCGAAACCGTTATTTCAGGTAAAGGTTTAGAGCGATTCTACTGTGAACAATCGGGTGTTGCTTTATCATTACCCGAAATAGTGGCACGAGCGGCTGATAATGATCGTCATGCTCAAGCAACAATAGCAAGAATGTCGCACTACTTTGGTATTGCGGCGGCACAAATTATCAATGTGCTTGATCCTGACGTGATTGTTATTGGTGGCGGTGTCGGTAATATTGATGCTTTATATCAACAAGCCCAGCAAGCGATATTGCCGCATTTGTTTAATGGTGAATTAAATACTCAGATTGTAAAACCTGATTTAGGTGATAGTGCAGGTGTATTTGGTGCCGCTGCCTTAGTTAAATAGACATATATTTGGCATAACAAAAAGGCGCGATAGCTATTAACTATCACGCCTTTGTTAATCATTGATTGTAACGACTAGCTTGCCAATACTTGAGGCTTCCGTTGTAGACTTGCAATTAGCATGTAAATTGCCGTTGCGAGTAACACGATAAAGAAGAAGTCCATCAAACCATTTTGTTCAGCCATAAAGCTATTTGCACCAATAGGACCAAGTGCAGAACCAATGCTGTAGCTAAATAGCATTACTTGGGTTGCAGCTACAATGTAAGATGAATCTAAATTATCACACGCTAACGTAATCGCAATTGGATAAAGTGCAAATGCTGACATACCTAATAACGCTAATGCACTGATTAACACAATGTAATCTGATGATAAGTAGGTTAGCCCCATAGCAAAAACGCCCAGTAATGACATTAACGCAAGTAATAATGTCTTGCTCATTACAATAGAAAGCTTACTAATAATTGGCTGAATAACCATACCACCAAGAATAATCGCGGCCATCAACACACCAACTTGATTGGTTGAAAGTGAGCTAGCTTTAAGTGCTAATGGCATTAAACCATAAATACTTCCCATCACCACACCAGACGTCATACAACCAATAATTGCAGGCTTGCTTAAACGTGTAATTTGCTTAAGTGAAAGTACTTGGTGACCATGACTATCAGGCTGACCTTGTTTTACAAATAATGGTGGCAAAATAGCAACCAATAATAAGACTAAGATCACCGCAAAAGGTATAAAACCTTGTACGCCAAAATAACCCACAGCCAGCTGACCAACAGTTGTACCACCGTAAAGCGAGGTCATGTAAAAACCTAAACGCTTAGCACGCTCTTTTGCACTGTCACCAATCAAAAGCCATGATTCAACAACAACAAAAATACCGGCAACAGCAATACCCGCAACTAAACGTGCAGATAACCATAATTCTTTATATGGAAAGAAAGGTAAAACAGCAACCGTTGAAGCTAATAATGCAAGAAAGCCAATAAAGGCAATACGGTGACCTATTTTGGCAATAATAGGTTCGATCATTAATGATCCTATTAATAAACCAATATAATAGATACTAGCTAACCAACTCGCATAACTACTATCAATATTAAAATTAGCTAATGATAGTGGGATCAAGCTCATTAAGTAGCCTGAAGCAATTGCAAATACAGTTAGTCCTGCAACAGGCACAAACATGCCGTTGCTTTTATGACAAGTAGCGGTTTGTTGCACTACCGTACTCTCCACATTAAAATTCGGTTTAGATAATCTGTCTCTTTTATTAATAAAGGAGTAACTCTAAAAGAGTCGTCAAGCCTCGCCAATCAGAAAGAGAGGTGAGGTAATAAGAGACAGTGCTGTTTAAGTTTACTTTCGACTGAAATCCGAGCGATTATTCACATAATAACTACGTGAGTAAAATGAGAAAAACTAATCCGAAATCGTGTTTTTATTTATAATCTAATCGATATGGAAAAAATGATTAGAGTTATGTTTAATCGAATGGCTTCAATCAAATACCATGGTTTTATAAATTCATATTATTTAAATAGTTACCATCATTATATGTATTAAATAAGTACTCGATAACAACAAAATCATTAGTGTTGTAATTGAGTTTATGGTGGTTATTTTTTATCTGTAATACGAAAAAAATTAATGATAACCAATAAAATTTTTTCTTAGGTTTGTGATTTATCGAAGATATAAAAAAAGTCACTCTATCAAGTATAAATTAATAAACAGATAGAAGTGACTATTAAAACTTATGTAAAAAAATATTGTTTTATTACTTAGCGTTTATTTTTCAGGTAACGCTTGCGACGCTCTTCTTTTTTCTTGATTTTTTCTTCTGTTTTACGCTCTGAAGCAATCGCAACATTGATCAATTCTTCAGTGATCATCTCAGGATGTTCAAGCGTGATATTGCCCAAAGTACCATTGCGTAATTCATTAATTAAAATAACAGAGGCTTTGTGTAAATCTACACGACCACCACCTTTTAGACATCCACGCTTACGACCAATCTCTTCCATTAATTCAATTTCAGATTCAGGAAGGTCATCATCAAGGTTATAACGGGCCTTGATCATTTCAGGGTAAGCTTTGATCAGATATTCAATCGTAAAGAAAGCAACGTCGATATAATCCATTGCGGTATCTTTAATTGCACCCGTTGCGGCTAAACGGAAACCACTGTGCGGGTTTTCTACTTTTGGCCACAAAATTCCAGGAGTGTCAGAAAGCAAAATACCATTATCTAAATTAATACGTTGTTGCTGACGAGTAACGGCAGGTTGGTTACCCGTGATCGCAACCGTACGACCAGCAAGAGCATTAATGATGGTTGATTTACCAACGTTAGGAATACCCATGATCATAGTACGAATCTTCTTACCTGCTTCTTCACGCTGTGGCGCAAGCTTACGGCAGAGATCCATAATCTGGTTAACTTCGTTTAAGTTCTCAGTCGTGATCGCAATTGCTTTTACACCTTGTTCTTTTTCAAGGTGATTAATCCATAATTGGGTCATTTCCGGATCAGCTAAATCACGCTTGTTAAGTACTTTAACAACTGGTTTACCATCATTAGTTTCACGGAATGATTTGATCAGCGGGTTTTCACTACTAAAAGGAATACGGGCATCTAACACTTCGATGATCACATCGACTTTCGGCATCGCCTCTTCAATTTCTTTACGGGCTTTGTGCATATGGCCCGGGAACCACTGAATTGTTTGACTACTCATTTGATTTTTATACTCTTTATTTTTCTAGTTAACCTATGGTGTACAACCAGAGGTACTAAAATTTATTGTAAAAGATAGCAGTGGACATCATTTTCTATCCACATTGGTAATGCTGCTATCGCTTACATACAAATACTTATCACTGAGTTTACCATAACTGTTAGGGGATGCTTGCCCGTTAATGTATTTAGACGTTACAGCGCGGTAAGCATGGTTAGTTATTGTTCAGAATATCTTTGAAAATATTATATAAATGTTATTAAAAAAAGGGTTAAATCTGATTCTCGGTATTTCTTTGTACGTACTGAGCTAATCGTAAATCAACCAATTCTCTTACAGCTTCATGTAATTGCTGTTTATCTTCTTGTTCAACATTGAAATTAGCAGTAAATCTGCCGTCAGAAATAGAGAACCACTGCTCTCCATTTTTATTTGTTGTTGTGTACGCTTTGATTGGATTTTTTAGCCAATATTGATGCCATCGAGAATCAGTTGATTTGCATTGTAGCTCTGCTTTAGCAACATCTTTTGCTTTTAACTCAGGATAACGATTAAGTACGATTAAGCTTTGTTCTGCTAATCTTTCTGTTGTTGGTGGTGTTGTGAAGCCATCTAAATGTAAAAATGCCTCAAGTAAAATAGCCTTAAAGCATTTTGTCATGGCCGTTTGGGCTATACCATGATGTAGAAATTTACCGTAGTTATTAACCAAATGGGTCAACTCGAGTGTTTTTTCTCCTGTGGCGACTAATGAGAACCAACTTCCATGTTGTTGTTTAACTTTATCTAATCGGTAATTAGCTTGCATAAATTCAGTAGCGGTAGGACGATGATCTAAAATATTTTTTAGTTCTCGGTACTCATCAATACTGCTTGTTTTATAACGACTAGCAAGCTCTTGCCAGAATTGTGTTAATTCTGGTTCGAAATTGATAAAACAGTCATCGGTAAGCGTAATTGGTTTTGCTGACCGCTTAGCGATTTCTCGTGTGCTTGATATATCAAGTAGCGCTGAAGGTTTGGTTAAAAATGATTGGTGATTACCAATAAAATCCAACACTAATAACTTATCCTTTTGGGTATCTTTTGATTGTCGTAAACCGCGTCCTAACTGTTGTAAGAAGAGAATTTTGGATTCTGTTGGTCTGATCATCAATATTGTGTCTATTGATGGAATATCTGTTCCTTCATTAAATAGATCAACTGAAAAGATAATATCGATAACACCATTTTGTAATGCTGTTAAGGCTTCATTACGGGGCATTGTAGAATCACTGTATACGGCAGCAGCGTTATATCCTTTATTGCAGAAAAACTTCGCCATATAGTCAGCATGTTTTTTTGAAATACAAAAGGCAAGAGTTCGTGTCAGTTTCTTTGCCTCCCAGTACTTAAGAATGTGCTGTGCACGTTGTTGAGTCGCAAACGCTGTGTCTAATGCAGTGGGATCGAATTTACCATTTCGCCACGGTATTTCTTGGTAATTAACGAATTGATCGTAAATGCCGTAATAATCAAACGGTACTAATATTTTATTATCAATACCGTGAACAAGATTTCGTTCAAATACTAAATTGTTATCGCATAATGAGAGAATATCAGCTTGATCTGAACGTTCAGGTGTTGCGGTTAACCCTAATAAAAAAACAGGTTCAAAATAGGCTAAAAGTGCTTGATAGGTCGATGAACTAGCATGATGAAATTCATCCACGATCACATAATCAAAATGCTTTTTATCAAATAATGTAAGATGCTCTCGGCGCCCGATAGTTTGAATTGATGCAAAAAGGTAGTCGGCCTCAGTGTCTTTGGATGTGCCATTGTAGCGTCCCGTTCTTATGTTCTCATTAAGCTGAAGAAAAGTGCGTTCAGCTTGTAATAAAATCTCTTCTCGGTGAGCAACAAATAATACTCTTTTGGCGTTCATTTGTTTGGTGTCAAAAGCTGATAGCCAAGTCTTACCCATGCCAGTGGCTAATACCACTAATCCTCGTTGATATCCATTTAGTCGAGTTTGTTCTAAGGCTAGGAGCGCTTCAGTTTGAATATTGTTAGGTACAAAACCGTCTAATTCTAACTCTGTTTCTGTTGTTATTAAGCGTATAAAGTGCGGGTTTTGTTTCTTATAGCGTGTGTTATAAGTATCGATCCATTCATGTGATAATGAATGTGTTAGAGGGTGAGTGAATAGATGTTCAAACTGTTGACGAATATGATGAAATTCAAGTGCAGCCTTTGAATTATTAGGTTTTTCATAATCAAAACGTAATGCCCATTCATGACCTTGAGTTAAGGCCATTTTACTCATGTAATTAGAGCCAACCCATGCACAGCCTTGGTCAATTTGGTTATGATGAGATTTAATTAATATGTAGGACTTTAGGTGAAAGCTGATATTGCCTTCACACTGAAATACACGGATATTTGCCCCTTTACCAACTAATAGCATGAGTTCACGAAGGGCAACGGGTTGTGTTACAGATAAATAATCGGAGGTTAATAAGCGTAATTCAGCTCCGCGATTAAGAGCATCCAATAAAGCATTAAAAAGTAAATCAAGACCTGACTTCATAATGAAAGAGACAGAGATCTCAATAATCGATGCATGATTAATTGCAATAACCAGTTTGTCTAAAAGTGGATCCTGATAAGATCCGACTGTTAGGTTATGCCCCGTATACAGCGAAATGCTATCGGTCATGATTTTTCTCCAAAATAACATTTAGCCATTTTTCATCTTCACGTCCAGGGCGTAAGTCACCAGTTATCCATGTCTCTTTGATTGAAAGCGATGCGTTGGCGATAAATTTGTTTAACCGTTTTTCATCACAGTTAGTAAATGAACGGCCATTTCTTTCGACGTCATCATTACCGTATTTAAATGAACAATAGAAAATACCATTATTAACCAAATAGCTTGAGAGCTTTTTAAAAACGTCATTTAGCTCATGTGATGAAACATGTAATAGTGACGCACACGCCCAAATAGCATCAAATTTATCTGTAGCTTCAAATTTTTGAAATGTAGTGATCTCTACAGGTTGCTTAATTAATTGTTCAGCCTTTTCCCCTAACGCTTTACTGGCATCGATAGCCGTTACTTGAAACCCCTTTTTGATAAAGGCTTTGCTATCACGACCAGAACCGCACCCTGCATCGAGTATATGTGCTGATGCATGAAGATAAGGAATAAATCGATTTAGTAATGGGCTTACATCAACGTTAACAGTAGATTGGTAAAAATCATCAGCATGGGTATCGTAGAAATCAATCGACATAGAAAATCCTGATAGGTGTCAATTCAGTTATGGGCTAATCATATGCTTAATTTTTTGATAAGTGCTTGCAGCATAATAAAAAACTATAAAATAACGGATTTGTGTTTTATATCATATTAATACTGACACTTATACGGTATTTTTTGCTAGTTAATATTGAATGTATAATTGAGTACGAGTATGGCTATTTTGATCCCTGCGTTAACCACATGTCTAAAAAAGATGACACTGGGAGAGAAGCGCTTTGCTCGTCGGCTTGAAAGTCACTTAGAAGATGATTATTTGTGCTGGTTTGATATACCAGTGGGAAAAAAGCGTCGTTATCCTGATTTTATTATATTACACCCTGATCGTGGTTTACTTTTCCTTGAAGTCAAAGATTGGAAGTTATCATCAATTTCTGATCTTACTAGCACTCAAGTTACATTACATACAGATAAAGGATTAGAGCGAAAAGCAAACCCTTTAGAGCTGGTTAGACAGTGCACCTACACGGTATTAAATAAACTAAAATATGATCTTCAATTAATTAATCATGAAGGGAAATATAAAGGTTCATTAGTATTTCCTTATGGTTATGGCGTGGTATTAACAAATATTACTCGCAAACAATTAGATGATGCCATCCCCCTTGATGCGCAAGATACTGTCTTACAACCACATTTAGTTATTTGTAAAGATGAAATGACTGAGAGTGTTGATATAGAAGTATTCCAGAGTCAATTATGGGGAATGTTTAACTATACATTTCCGAATAAATTAACGCTTCCTCAAATAGATCGTATTAGGTGGCATCTTTATCCTGAAATACGTATTCAGTCATCAGATCAAGTATTGTTATTTGATGAGGATGATTTCGAATTTGAGCATGAAAATTTTTCAGGAAATATGCCAGATATCATCAAGATAATGGATATCCAGCAAGAACAGTTAGCCAGAAGCTTAGGGGAAGGGCATCGTGTTATTCATGGTGTTGCAGGATCAGGGAAAACACTTATTTTAGGTTATCGTTGTCTTCATTTGGCAGCCTTACTACACAAACCAATATTAGTATTGTGCTTTAATATTACACTGGCATCAAAATTGCGTAGTTTTATACGAGATAAAGAAATAGAGCATAAAGTACAGGTTTATCATTTCCATGATTGGTGTGGACAACAATTGCGTACTTATCATATTAAGTTAGTTGATGGTGATAATGCTGTTTGGGAAAGACAAGTTGATAGTGTTATTGCAGGAGTTGATAACGGCGATATACCTAGAGCGCAGTATGGTGCAGTTTTAATTGATGAAGGGCATGATTTTGAAGCGGATTGGCTAAAGTTAATTACCCAGATGGTTGATCCTGATACAAACTCATTATTATTACTATATGACGATGCTCAGTCTATTTATAAGCATAAAAATGGGCTTAATTTTTTATTGTCTAGTGTTGGTATTCAAGCACAAGGTCGTACAACGATCTTAAAATTAAACTATCGTAATACTCAAGATATACTGAAATTCTCATATCAGTTTGCTCAAACGTATTTTGAACAAGCAGATCATGATGATATACCAGTGATTAAACCTGAAGCAGCAGGGATTTCAGGCGATAAGCCAATTGTTCGGCAGTTTTCAGATGCTGAATCAGAAGTTCACTTCTTAGTAAGATGCATTAATAAATGGCTCGCAGATGGACAATTATTACAAAATATAGCCATTTTATATCCAAGTAGTTATATGGGTAAAAAAGCATTTGATGCATTAAAAAAAGCAGGAATAGATTGTATTTGGCTCGCTAAATCAGACTATAAGAAAAAGTATGATCCTAAAAAGAACCAGTTAGCTATTTTACCTATTCATAGTAGTAAAGGTCTTGAGTTTGATACGGTTGTAATCATCGATAGTAATCATCGATAGTAGTCATCAGTATCAGGATGCTGAAGATGTACCTTCAATTGTTCGTTTATTATACGTTGGGTTCACACGAGCGATGAAACATTTACTTGTAACTTACCATAAAGAAAATGAATTAAGTAAAAACTTTGAAAAAATAGCGAACAAGACTGGGGAGTTAGTCGTTTAACGTTATTTTGCTAAGAGCTATTTAGTGAAACCATTACAGCCCAATAACGTATATTTTCTTTAATAATAAGATAAGAAAATATGCACTTTTAATGAAGTAGTCTCATGCAATTAAATCTACATCCAATAAAAAAGTTATGGAATCAGATCTGGAATCGAAAGCAATTTGTATTTCTATCATCTTCTAGTTTAAATGTTCAGCAATCAAAAAATGTAATTGAAATTTCACTCGATTCACTAGTTAACTTATCAATTAAAAAGGGATGGTTATTTCATTCATTGGTAATTGAAGCTGAAGATCAACATGTTGTTCTAAAAGGTTATCGCCAATCTGATTTACTGACTTTTAATCAATGTATTGTCACTGCGCTTTTAGAAATAATATCAAATAGTAATAAGTGGCAACTTTATCAACAATCATTAGATAAATTGGACGCCAAAAATATTTATTTATCTTCTTATGAATGGCAACCAATTGCTTTGGTTTATCAATTGGTATCTAAGTTACAGAACTTAGGTATCTCATCAGAACAATTGGTAAGCCCGCTGCAAAAACAGGTGTTTGAAGAAGCAAAATTACTGCTTAAAGAAACCATTAGTGAGTTAGGGCGTGATCTTCATAATAAGCTAGTAACACCTTTATTAGTTAATAAATATAAAAAATTCTTTGATGAGGTCGAGAAAAATCCATTAACGGATAAGCAGCGAGTGGCTTGTGTTGTTAATGATGATCATACTCTCGTGATTGCTGGTGCAGGAACAGGAAAAACAGCAACCTTAGTCGGAAAAGCGGGTTACCTTATAACGGCTAATATTGCTAAGGCTGAGAATATCCTTATGCTTGCTTTCGGCAACAAAGCGGCATTGGAGATGAATGAACGTATCGCAGATCGTCTATCTGTGAGCGCTGGACTATTAAAAGCGAGTACGTTCCATGCATTAGGAAATCAAATTCTAGCTAACCATTATGGCGTTAAACGCTCAATAACATCGTTTACTGAGCAGCCTGCTCAATTCACGAAATTTATTGACTCAACGTTAAGCTCTCTAGCTGAACAAAGTTTTCAATTTAAATCTACTCTTGTTCATTATTTTTCTAGTTTAAGTACGCCAGGAAAATCAGACCTCGACTTTGAATCTATCGAAGAATATAACGAATTCTTATCCGGATGCCGTTTAGTTACTTTAAATAATGAGTGGGTGAAAAGTGTTGGTGAGCTACGAATTGCTAATTATTTAGCGTTGAATGGCATTAAATACCAATATGAAACACCATATAAAATTGATACAAGAAGTGTTGAACGTAGACAGTATCAACCTGATTTTTACTTGCCCGATGTAGATATCTATATTGAGTATCTTGGATTAGATGAACATAACAATACTGCTCCTTATATTGATAAAGATGAGTATTTAGCAAGCCTTGAATGGAAGCGTCAATTACATACATCTAACAAGACAACTATGTTGGAATTATATACTTATCAATTAAAAAGAGGACAATTACAGTTGTTGTTAGCTGCAGCATTGGATGAGCATGATGTTATTAGAAGCCCTATAGAAATTGATACATTATTTCAACAGTTAAAAGAGGCTAATAGCAGCCAGTGGCAAGGTTTTGTCGATTTATTAAAGCGTTTTCTTGGTTTATATAAGGAAGGGCAGTTTGATATAGATTTAGTTAGAAGTAAGCTAATGAAAGGGGGATATGATGTTGAAAGAACGCAAGCGTTTTTAGGTATTTTTGAACCAGTTTTAATCGCGTATCAAGAGCATCTAGCCAGCACTGAATGTATTGATTTTAGTGACATGATTGCGGAAGCGACATCTATTATTGAAAAAGGTGATTTTCAGCATTCTTATACGCATATTTTAGTCGATGAGTTTCAAGATATATCAGAAGGACGAGCCAAACTACTTAAGGCGTTATTGGCGTCAAAACCTAATATGCGCTTATTTGCTGTTGGTGATGATTGGCAGTCTATTTATCATTTTAATGGTGCTGATTTATCATTATTTACGGAATTTCCAGCAGCATTTACACCCGCAACAACCGTTCCGTTAGATAAAACATTTCGTTTCAATGATAAGATACATGAAGTGAGTAGCCGATTTGTTATGAATAATCCGGCTCAAATTAAAAAAAATATTACAACGCATGAGCAATTAAATGCGCCAGCGGTTAGGTTAGTTGATATTAAGAAAGAGATAGAAACTTTAACTTCAATTACCAATATGAAGGATAAGAAAAATCAAGCATATATAAACGTCTTACAGCGTGCTTTATCAACGCTAAATCGATCTGCCGATCAGAAAGGTAAAGTCGCATCTGTGTTAATTATTGGGCGATTCCGTCAAGAAAATACAGCACAATTGAAAGGTTTTGATATATCAAAACTCTCTTATACCCACTTAAATATTAGTTATGTTACCGCCCATGCGAGTAAAGGTTTAGAAGCTGATTATGTTATTTTATTTGGCGTTGATACTGGCGTGTTTCCCTCTACTAGAGAAAATGATGAGTTAATAGATTTGGTTTTACCAAACAAAGATAATTTTATTTATGGTGAAGAACGTCGCTTATTTTATGTTGCGTTAACCCGAGCAAAACACTTTGTTTATGTGATATTTGATAACGATAAAAGTAGTCCATTTTTATCTGAAATAACGAAGTTTGGCTTGCAGTATGTTGATAACAAGTTAGCCCCTCAATTAGCAAAATGGCGTTGTAATCAATGCAAGAAAGGGGAGCTTCGTCCGTTTACGACTAAATACAATAAAACGCTCTATAAATGTTCTTTTGCGCCAGCTTGCGATATGTTAGTAAATAGCTGTAAGCATTGTAATTCACCATTAGAAGTTAATGTTAAAGGTTTTAGACGTTGCCGTGGCTGCGGCGAGATAGAAATCGGCTGTTTGCGTTGTGGCATTGGTACTATGGTCGCTCGTTGCGAGAATGATCCTAATCGCGAGACATTTTATGGATGCAATCGTTTTAGGCGTGGCGCTGATGATTCGTGTCGAGAAAATATAACTGCAGCTGCTTACCAACAGCGGTTAAAAGATGCTCGCGGATAGTGAACTGAACCCTAATGGCTAGTTATTTCGATATTTTTCAGATATAACGTATTTATGCGTATTTGAGATTTTAAAATAGTGTTGCATTCATATTTCATCCTTAAATTCTGCTGTTAAGTAGTTATCTTTATTATATCTTTTTCCTGGATAACGTAAGCCTGTTTTTGGTGATGGCAACATGTATTGTATAAATTGGCTATTGTCTGGATCAATGCTGACATGAAGTGGTTTATTATTGCCATAGAAGTAAATGCGGTCAAAGGGTAAGTGCTGCACGATATATTTTGCAATAACGCCCATATTTTCTCAAATTCCTCGACGATAAAATCACAGGCTAAACCACTACGTTTGCATATAGGGTTGCCTCGACTATTTACTTCATGGCTTGTGTGTTGATCTAAAGTGGGTGCCGTATGGTCAGGTGTCATTGGTGTGCTTTAGGTGTAATCCCATCACGTTCATCTTTAAGCTGTCGAACCCACTTATCCATTGTTGATTTACCGACACTCATCGCTTCAGCAGCTTCTTTTACGGAGTAGCCTTGGTCTATAATGAGTTGCGCAGATTCTAATCGAAATTCGGGTGTAAAATTAGGACACATTTTTTTAGTCATCGTGTCAACCATTAAATTATAATGTGATGATATCATTTCTAACGAGCTAGCTAAATTAACTATGTTTTTTGCATCGGAGGTTTATATAAAAAATAGCCTTATTTTTTAAAAGAATAATTACATTGTGTTTATAGGTATAAATAAAATATTGAGCTTAATCATATGTAAAAAATAAAATAGTAGAGAGTTATATGTGTATTTTGTTAAGTTATGGTTTGATCTGTTATAAATCTAAGTATTAACCATTGTAATATGGCAAAGTAAGTCATATTTTTAGCAAGTTAAATTTATTGTAATAATATGGTTAAATTGTAAATTATAAAAAATAAATGAGAATATAATCACACTTTTAAAATATCTTAATATTATAGTGTGAGTGTGAATGTTAAAAAATCATTACTCACTTATGTTGAATTATATAATTTAAGTAGTTAATAATATTAATTAATAGAGTTGTTTTTAAATTTACTCATGGACGCTTTTATAATGATTTTAGATAAGTCGAATTTCTCGATTAGCACTAAAAACTCTTTATTTATGGAGAGGGAACAATCAGGTAAAACGAAGAGTAATATATTACAAGAGATTGGATTGTTATTAGAAGTAACAGTTAAAGATGATATTCATAAAAATGTAAATATTAATTCATTTTTATATTGGGTGAAGCCTGGTATATTACACGACCAGTATATATTAATTAAAGGAAAAGGTGATATTAATCCAATAGGTTATGTTTTTTGGGCTTGGGTTGATAATAATACACTTACTGAATATTTATATGATGATAAGTTTATTCTTCACCCAATGTGTTGGAATGATGGTGATAATTTGATTATTGTTGACTTCATGTGCACAGAAAAAACGTATGTTTTATCGTTAATTAAATCATTATATAGAAGTGCTAGAAATAAAGCGTTGATATCATACAAAGATATCAATATATGTGTTAGAGATAAATCAGGTTTAGTAATCAAAAACAATAGGAAATAGATCGTGAGTATTAAAACCTTTTCTATAGATAAAACTAAATTTTTTAAAAAAAGTTTACCTGATATATCTTTTTCTTCATTTGATACTTTCCGATTAAAAGGCGTCGAACTCGTTTGGTTTAATAATGATTTATTAAAAAAATATAATATTAATGGATCAAAAGAAGAAATAGAGACATTTTTATTAAATGAATATTCTTATGTGTTACCTAATTATGCGGATTCTAATCGCTTAATATTCAATGAATGTAAAACGTTTTGGGCTGATCGCTATGGGTCTAGACATGAAGTTTGTAATGGGGGGAGTGCTCGTTGTGGGTTTGATGGTACTTTTCAAGTTAAGGGGATTGGTGTGACACCATTAGTGGCACAAAATATGAGTAAATCACATTCTCATGGAAAACTATTTTTAGATGAAGCAATTTCTGAAGCTATTTGGGGAGAAATTTGTCATCAGCATTTACCTTTTGGATCAATTAGGACTTTAGCTATTATTAAAACAAATGTTCAAGAAGGGTTTTCATATTCAGATAATTGTCCTAAGAAACCATGCGCTTTAGCGATAAGGGAGTTTTCTATTCGTCCTGCACACTTTGAAAGAGCAACATTTTTTTGGCCCTTTCCTGAATATATTTCTTTAAGAAATGATGATACAGATCGGGTGAAAGAGTGTATTAATTATTTACCGAGATCATTAGGCCTGAGTAATTCAATATTATCGTCAAAAAAAGAGTTATTTTATTGTTTAAAAAAGCTTGTACTTCGTATAGCAAAACAAATTGCATATTCTAGAGTAAAGGGAATACCACATGGCTCTTTGACTAGTTCAAATATAGGTATTGATGGTCGCTTTCTTGATTTTGGAACAATTACTGCTGTTCCTGATTTTGGTAACTATGTTATTGCTGATGGTGTCGGTGCTGTTTGGGATGATCATTTATTAATTACACAGTGGTTGAAAAATTTATTTTTTAACATAGAAAAGTATTCATGTTTGGATGATAATTTATCACGGAATGATATTAACACGTTAATTGATAATTTTATCAATGAATTAAATAATCAAGAAAATTATGCAATTTTAGAAGAACTTGATGTTAAGAATAAAAGTAGAGATAACTTAATATTAGCAGGTGATATAAAAAGAAATTTGATCTCTCGACACAGAATAAATATCGGTAATTTTTGCGCTGAAGATTTTAAAAGTAAGATTGTTAATTTAGCAAAAGAAAAGAGGTTGAAAATTGGTAATGTTAAGTTTGAACTTCGAGATTTAAAGTATTCATCATTTACTATTTTTAATGATGAAGACTTAAGTAAGAAAAAATATTCAATTGAATCAATCAACAGATTAATTGCTAATTATTGTTAAGGTGTCGAATAATGTTTGATTTTCTTGAGCTAATTTTAATTTCAATATCATCAATAATATTATTTACAACGGTTGTATTATTGGTATTTTATAAGTATGGAAAAGAACAAGTAAATGTTAATAAATTACCGTCAGTGTCTGTTTTTGTTCCTTATTATAATGAAGATTCTGATATTTTATTAAAAACATTATCTTATTTAGATAATCAAGAATATCCATTACTGCTTGAAGTTTTAATAATAGATGATGGGTCAACGAATGATAGTAAAAAAGCTGTTGAGCAATGGTTAAATGTTCCAAGGCGACAAAAGTACTTATTAATAAACAAACATAAAAATAATGGGCGTAAAGGTTTTGCGTTGGATTGTGCTCTCAGCTTAGAGATTGCAACAGGAGATGCTTATGTCATTGTTGATAGTGATACGTTTATTGAACCAAATGGCATTAGAGCGTTAGTTAGTAAGTTATGGTCTGATGATAGATATGCAGCGGTATGTGGATATATTACTCCGAGCAATTATAAAGACAGTTTTATTGGATTATTACAGCATTATGAGCATATCAGTTTTTATGGTGCGATAAGAGCCGCACAGGATAAATTGGGTTGCGTCCCTGTTTTAGCTGGTGCCTTTGTTGCTCATCGCGCATCAGTAGTTAAAGATCTTGGCGGTTGGAGTGAATGGTTGGTTGAGGATATTGCTTGGTGTTGGAAAGCAATATCGAATGGATATAAGACAGGATATGCACCAAAAGCAAAAGCTTCAACACAATGTCCAACTGATTTAAAAAGTTTATTTAATCAAAGACGAAGATGGGCAAGAGGGCGAGTAGAAGCGTATGTTGTCGCGTGGAAAACTCATTGGTTTGCAGGTTTTTGTTCAACTCCTTGGTTTGTTATTACAGCGTTACAATATACTTTTCCATCGAGTATGATTTTATTAGGGGTAATGGTGATATTTCATATTTGGATCCCTTTTCTTTTAGGTGGAATAAATATGATATTTTATTTAATACTTGTTCATTTATATATCAAAGATAATGATTTACAACAGGAATTAACGACGAGTAAAATATTAAAGGCGCCTTTGTTTTCATTAGTATTAGAGTCGATTACTTGGTTGCCAAACCTTTTAGGATATATGGATGAAATATTAGGAAAAAATAAAATATGGCTAACAAGGTGAAATTCTCTTTGTTCTTTAATAGACACAATGATTTTGTGAAAATATAAACAATTATCACATAGTATAGATGTTATTCATAATAAGGTAGTATGGTTACTTATTAATAAGTGTAATGTAAAAAGAGGTTAGAATGAAAAGATGTCCAAACTGTTATAATAAAACGATAACTATTTATGATTTATATAAATTATCCGTTAAGAAAAAATTAATATGTTCGGAATGCTATTCTGAAATAAAATTTAAGAATAGTTATTATGTTTATATGGCAATATCATCTATTTGTATAATATTTATTGCTATTTCTAATTATCCTATTTTAATTAAAGCAATATTAATATTAATTATAGCCTTTATACCAATATTAATTTCAAAAACTTATTGCTATAAAAATGTTAATCGTTAATGTAACAATCCATGTGTATGATATTTAACATGGAAAATAAGATGATTTTAAATGAGCGCAGTAATTTTTACTGTTTAAATATATAAGGAAGAGATTATGTATAATTTAAGTGTAGATGAAATATCGATAGTGGATGGCGGCGGTGATGGTGGTTTTATTCAAAATGCTATTTATGGTGGGATTGCTGCTGGTGCAGGATATTATGCAGGGGCAGCCTTTGGACCTATAGGTGTTATTGTCGTTGGTGGGATCGCTGCTGGAATGAATACTAATAGTTCTTATAGTAACGCAGGTGTAGGAACAGGAACAAGTCAAACTTATGGAGGAAATGGCCTTTCTGTTGGTGGTCAGATGATGGGGGCTGGCCGTAGTTTTTAAAATTAAAAACATATAAGGGTTATTTTATATTTATCTTAAATTTTAACTCTAAAATCATGGTTTATATAATTAAATCAATATTTTTGTGTCTTTTAACTGCATTTTTAATTGGTTTTATAAAGTATTATTTTTTATTCCATTATTGGTGAGGTAAGCTTAGAACGGGGTAATGGATATGTTGATTTCTTTGGTACCATTATTTTGGTTCCTTTTTTTGAAACGTTGTTGCTCATATTATTAGGTGGGGTCGTTGTCGGTGGTGTTATTAGTGCTATTGGTGACCTTGGTAGTTGCATGTAAATTTATTTCCCCTTACCTATAAAGGTAAGGGGATAGGATATTAATAATGAATATTGTAAAATGTGTAATAATACTATAATCATCATATTAGTGTGTATGTCTTTTATGGTGTTTTTATTTTAGTTATATAATGGTGTACACATGAGAATTTTTAGTCTAAAAAATAAGTGTAACTATTTCTCTGTGAATTGGGCTTTAATTAATAATTGTAACTATAAATGCAGCTATTGTCATCCAGACTTAAATAGTGGGTCAATTAAAGCGCCATCGTATGATGTCGTGGTTAATTTTGTTGAAAATATAATGTCTCATTCTAAAAAACTTAGTTTAATTCCTTATTTTGAATTTGGAGGTGGAGAGGTAACTATTCTTAGATACTTCAGTGATCTTATTAAGTTTATTAATGAAAAAAATGGTGTAGTTTGTATTGTTTCAAATGGTTCAAAGTCTTTGTTATGGTGGCGAGAGAATGCTGAATATCTAAATGGCGTAAGCCTTAGTTACCATGTTAATGACATCAAAGATGAGGTTCATTTTTTGAAAGTGGCCAAAATATTAGAAAAATCGAAAAATACTCGATTGCATGTCAATGTGATGATGGATCCTCAAAAGTTTAATGATTGTTATTTGTTTGCTGAAAGTTTAAAAGAACAGGTTAAATGTTCAATTGCACTACAACCTCTATTTGAAGGTTTTGGTCACGGTGGTATTACAAAAAAATACAATTATACTGATAAGCAAGAGTCATTGATGCAAAGCTTCAAAGGCTGGCCAGACGAAAAGAATCTTCCAGAGCCGAGATCTTTTCTCGAAATTAAATATCTAGATGGCTCAAAAGAGACGCAATCAACTTTTGATTTGCTCATTAATGACCAAGTAAATTTTATTGGTTGGGATTGTTACGCCGGTGTTGAAAGTATAGTAATAACCTTTGCTGGTGAGATATACCGTGCATGGTGTATGCAGGATGGTGCAATAGGTTCTATTTATAATGAAAATATTACTTTACCTACTAAACCTATTCGTTGTCATACAAAAATTTGTCAATGTGGCGCTGATCTTTCTTCAACTAAAATTAATAAGCGATTAGTTGAACCATTAGGTAATACTATTGATGTGATTCAAATTATTTAAGAGATAATGGGTATGGTTGCACGAGGAAAAAATCTTTATCGACCAGAATATTTTGAAGCACAAAAAATAAGTAATGAAGGACGTATATTACTTAATACTTCTTTTAATCAAAATATTTATCTTGTGCTATCAATATTGGTATTGATAGCTGTCGTTATTTTTATTTCTTTTGCCGAATATGCAAGGCGAGAAACGTTAATCGGTATTGTTAGTCCTCTAGGTGGCATGGTTAAAGTTCAAGCTAATGATTCCGGCTTTGTAGAACAATTATTTGTCAAAGAAGGGGAACGTGTTGAAAGTATGACACCTCTTTATGAAATAAAAACAGAGCGCTTTGATGATACTGGTGTTGGTGTCAAAAAACGCATATTAGTATCTATTGAAAATCAATATAGAATTTTATTTGAACGTAAGAAACAAGAAATACAAAAGGCAGATTTTGAGCGAGAAGCGTTGACTGACGATATTAATAGATTAGATGATGAAGCTAATATTTTACACAATGTATTAAAACTTTCAAATAGTGAACTGGAGCTTACTCGGTCGTTATTTAATAAACAAAAGCCATTATTTAATAATAAATTTATATCAGAAGTTGAGCATCAAAAAAAACAACTTGAATTGTTTTCTAAAGAGTCCCAAGTACAAATTCATAAATTAAATCTTCAAAAATTAATAAGAGAAAAAGAAAAGCTCCTATTTACGCTTAAAAGTACTGATATTAACTTGAGTATTATATTGAAAGATATTGATAAGCAACTTGAGGTTATTACACAAAATAAAGTGGAATTTATATATCAGAGTGATAGTCAAGTTCTTTCTCCTATTAAAGGCGTAATAGCCTCAATACTTGCAGTTGAGGGACATTCTGTGAGTAATAGTCAGACTTTATTAGTTATTTCGCCTGACAGTGAAAAAGCATTTGTCGAACTGTATGCCCCAAGTCGAAGTATTGGCTTTATAAAGGTCGGACAGAAAGTTAGATTGAGATTTGATGCATTTCCTTATGAAAAATTTGGAGTACAGGCAGGGATTATTACTAGTATATCTAAATCAGCAATTGCAGCCGATATGATTTCAAATTACGGTTTGGTAAATAACACTGAAGTTGGAGGATTATATCAAGTAAGGGTTGAGCTATTGAAGCCAACAATAACGGTTTATGGGCGTGAAGAACGTTTTGTTTCCGGTATGACAGTTATCGCTGATGTTGAACTTGATACTCGTAAAATATACGAATGGATGCTTGAACCATTATATACAATCAAAGGGAAAGTTTAGTTCATGGAAATAAGAAATGAATTGGATTGGGGATGGGGAGATAAACTTTCTTTAGTGCGCCAAACTGAAAGTGCAGAATGTGGTGTTGCTTGTCTAGCAATGATCGCTGATTGGCATGGTCATAAAATAAGTTTAAGGCATTTGAGATCAAAGTTTGGTATTACACAGCATGGAATGTCATTTACTCGTCTTATTGAGTGTGCTGAGCTTTTAAAACTTTCAGGTAGAGCGGTGAGACTTGATTTAGATGAATTGTGTCAGTTGAGTACACCTTGTATTTTGCACTGGAATTTAAATCATTTTGTTGTTCTTAAATCCGTAAAAGGAAATAAAGTTGTTATTCATGATCCTGCAAATGGTGTTGTTAATTTAACGCTTGCTGATGTGAACAAGCATTTTACTGGTATTGCTCTTGAGTTAACACCTACACATGAGTTTAAAAAAATAGATGAAAAAGAAAAAATAAAACTATTCGAGCTTATTGGTAAAACAGTAGGTTTAAAATCTTCATTAATAAAGATTTTTGGATTTGCTTTAGTGTTAGAAGTTCTTTCTCTATTACTTCCAATGCTAAATCAAATCGTCATTGATGAGGTCTTAGTCGGTTACGATGAAAATTTATTGGTATTGATTATACTCGCTATACTTCTTATTACAGCAACTCAAACATTAATAAGTTTAGCGAAGGAGTGGGCAGCGATAACACTGTCAGTTAATTTTAATATGCAATGGACAGCGAATGTTTTTCATCATCTATTTCGTTTACCGATAGATTGGTTTGAAAAACGTGATATTGGTAGTATTAGTGCAAAATTTTCAGCTGTGAATGTTATTCAACATACGTTAACAACCAGTCTCATTCAAGCATTGCTTGATGTTGTTTTGGTTGTAGGCACATTAACAGTGATGTTTTTATATAGTCCATTACTTTCGGTGATAGCGATTATTGCTGCTGGTATTTATGTGATATTACGTTTTGCATGGTTTGGTACATTTAAAAGAGCAGAAGAAAATACGTGGGAAGCCAATACTAAAGAAGAAAGTTACTTTATAGAAACAGTACGTGGAGTATTAAGTCTTCGAGTTAATGGAACATTACCATGGCGAGAATCAGCATGGAAAAATTTAAATATTAATAGACGAAATGCACAGTTATATGAATTAAAGTTAGGGATGATATATAACACGATAAATATCACTATTATTAGTTTAGTTTCAGCAGCAGTGCTTTGGTTTGGTGCAAATTTGGTTCTAAGCGGACAATTTACAATTGGGATGCTTGTTGCTTTTCTATCATATCAAGGACGTTTTTCAGGAAGTATTAGTTCATTAATAGATAAATATTTTGAATATAAAATGCTTTCTGTTTATAACGAGAGACTGGCAGATATCGTTTTTAATCAGAAAGAAGTAAACAATGATTATATAATTGCATCAACTCAATATAAACCAGACGGTAATGATATTAATTTGATTGATTTTTGTGACGTTTCATTTTCTTATGGCATAAATGAACCACTTTTATTGAATAACGCTTCATTTAACGTAAAGCGTGGGGAGATCGTTGCTTTGATTGGCTCCTCTGGATGTGGAAAATCGACAATATCTAAATTATTACTTGGTATTTATAAACCGACAAAAGGTTGTATCCGTTTTTTTGGAAATTCCAATTTATCAATAAAAGAGATCCGAGGGCGTATTGGTGCTGTACTTCAAGATGATCAATTATTTAGCGGTTCAATAATTGAAAATATTACTTTTTTTGGTTCGGAATTAGATGAGGAATGGTTAGTTGAATGCGCTCGAAAAGCAGGTGTACATGATGATATTGAACGATTGAATATGGGATATCATACTTTAATTGGCGAAATGGGGGCGAGTTTATCTGGAGGTCAAAAACAAAGAATACTCATTGCCCGAGCATTATATAAAAAACCAGAATTATTGATATTAGATGAAGCAACAAGTAGTTTAGATATTTATACAGAATCACTTGTTTGTCAGACTTTCAGGGATATAGGGATCCCTATTATTATGATTGCTCACCGACCCGAAACTATTGCATCTGCTGATAGAGTATTTTTATTACATGATGGTTTAATAAAGGAAGTACCAAATACATTTAGAGTGGAGTGATTTTATGTATATCTCAAAGAGAATACTGTGTTCAAAAAACGATTCAAAATTAACAGATATACAAGTGATGGAACGATATACTCAATATTTTAACGCTAACTTTTGGGTTAGTTTTTCAGGTTGTCCATCTATTACGATGACACAAGTAAATGGCTCTGGTGTGATATCAAATTTAGATATCAAAACTAATACAATAGATATTGATTCTGGTTGTTATATTGAATCAACAGAGCTTCCAGCTTTTCCTTCTGGTCCAACTAAATTGACATGTGTTGCATTAAGAGATGAAACGTTTGGTCGAATTAGAATAGGGAAAAATTGCGTTCTCCAAGGAACATCTATTTGTTCATATAATTTAGTCGATATTGGTGACAGAGTTATCTTTGGTCCTAATGTAGTTATTATGGATTGTAGTGGACATGCAATTGAACGACGGGGGAATTCTGATGAATGGGAACGATTAAAAATATCACCTGTTTATATTGGGGATGATGCATGGTTAGGTTATGGCGTTATAGTATTACCAGGTGTTTCTATAGGTAAAAGAGCTGTAATTGGTGCAGGTAGTGTAGTAAGTAAAGATATTCCTGATGACTGTGTAGCAGTGGGGAATCCTTGTATAATTAAGCGTTTATTGATCCAATAGTGAATTTGACTTTGGAGATACTTTTCTGTTTTTAATCGCTTTATGAATAACACGATTCAGTGACTTATAGCGTTCGTTGTATAAATTGCTTTTCTGATACCCTTGGATATCTGAAAAACGTATTTAAATTCTCCCAATTATTTATTCACGACATTGATATTTGAGGATATGAAGTGGTCAAGGAAACGATTGGCAGTCTAGTGGTCAATATTACAAGACAAGACAAGACAAGATGTAGGTGTGCTGCACTTGGTACTGCAATTGGTTTTGGTAATGGCTGGGGCTGCGGTTGACTTGGGTTGCTCTAAGTTGTAATAAATAATAAGACGAGATAAAAACGGAGGAAGAATATGATATATCACAACCTGATTACCACCGAGACTCAGCCAACGTTAATAATTTCTCTGGCATCGGTGGTGATTTTGCACCACATTTAATTAGCGTATTGAATATATCTTCAACTCGAAATCGATAATTAAATCGAAAATAGAATTCACCAAGATAACGAGGAATATGCTTTTCTCTAATTGCGTGATATGTCCCTTTTATCGAATTTTTAACGTTACCAATCATGGTATCGACCCAATAAAATGCAGCTTCATATTGGTGAAGATATTTACCATTTTTTGGTAATGAACCATGAATAATACCTTGAAGTGGCCAATTTTACTTGACCACTTCAGTTGATACGCATGTTCACTTTATTTGTCCACCTCAGTATGGTGGTAATGGCTGAAATAGGAGATCCTAATGGTGCGTTACCTACACCACAACCGGTTCATTATCGTCCAATGGATGCCGCTTACGGAAAAGCAAAAATGAAGACATCAATTACTTTTATGTCTCAAGCTGCGATTGATGCGGGTCTTCCTGAAAAGTTACAGTTACAAAAAATGATTAGTGGTATTAAGAATACTCGAAATATATCAAAACAAGATATGATCCATAACCATTGCACGCCTGAAATTAAAGTGGATCCTAAAACATTTAGTGTATGGGTAAATGATGAACTCTTAGAATGTGAACCAATGCATGAATTACCATTAGCTCAAAACTACATGTTATTTTAAATAAAAGTGAGCAATGGAAATATTGACTTTATATACTCTACTTTTCCTATTTATCTTATAAAATAATTGAAAATAAATAATAATACATAAACTATTTTAGGATAAATATAATATGGTAAATAATATTATAAAAAATTCACGAAACACAAAAAATGCACCGAATAATTTAGTCTCAACGCAAAGTGTTGCATTTTCTCATTACAATCATATTTCAGGGCAATTACCATTAGATCCTAAAACGTTAATGGTTATATACAAGCACAAACAAAGCAATGTCTTAATAACATTAAAGCGATTATTGAAAGTATTGATCATGTGATAGATGATATTGTAAAGGTAAATATTCAGCTTAGAAATATGCTAGACATTGATGTAGCTGAATTGCAGCGATGGCTAAGTACGAATGTAAATATAAAAATTGCACATTCAACCATTCTAAGATGGTTAGATAAGCAATAAAATGTAAAAATACCTATTTATGTGAGTCATAAAGCAATAAAACAAGCAAGTATCAAGAGTATATAAAGATGAATATAATATATGATACTAATGTTATAATGTGTAATAAAAACAAGCATCAAATAATGTGTAATGAGTGCTTGAAAACAACGGATCGCCACATATTATCGTCCGTTGAGCAGTTTGGTACAACAACGGCTGATGATGATGTGTATTGGAATTGTAAAAACCAGATAATACAGTGTGTTATCTGTAATAAATTATCTTTTAGAACGATATCTATTTGCTCTGATTGTCAGGGTTATGATAAAAATAGAGAATATTATTACCCTGAAAAGATCAAGGTATATGAATAGCATTTTAGATAGTTAAAAATAAAAGCATACCGATAATTAATCATGATTATCGGCATGCTTTTTTATCTTATAAACTTATATAAAGAGGGGTATTCCGTACTATTGCTAGTATGATAATGCAATTTATTTTTCTTCTTTGTATATGTTATCTGATATATAGTATTATCTTTATTTATAAATAATGAAACCTCATCAAATATAATATCATTTATCACCTCTGTAGCAGATTCAAAAATAGCCAATATTAAACGAATACAATTATAACGTTCAATCGCAGATAAACCGATAAAGTTATCATTATTAACTATAAATTTAATTTCAATATCTGATGTATTATTTAAATTTTTAACTATAAAGTACATGATTAATATTTATGATTGTGTTTAAAATAAAGATATCATATGAGTTATTATAATTCCACTGCTCTTTTTTATTATGGTTATATCAAAGAGTATTGTTTATTAATTAAAAATGATAATAACTTAGAAATTAATTCATAATATCGAGGTAAGTTACTTATATATTAAAAATGACACACGGAAATCTAAATTTAATCAAAAAATATTTTTAGATTCAGTTAGCATTATTTTGCTGATAATACATACAAGATTGTGAGGATTGGTTAAACTGTTGATATAATGTAAATCAAAAGGAAAGTATATGCATGCACTATTAAAAGTCATAAAACAAGTCATTAATAAGCATTTTATGGCAATTAATAGGTATACGTTGATATTACTGATAGGCGGATATGTGATATCAAGTTGGGTAGGTCTGGTTCTTGCCAATGAGCCTCATCTAACCGATAACGTTGTAAGTTTTATTTACTATATAGTAACGACGAGCAGTACTGTTGGTTATGGTGATTTAAGCCCAATAACAACACACGGACAGCTCTTTAGTGCTTTATTTATTATTCCATGTGGTGTGGGTTTATTTGCATTATCGATTGGTAAAATTGCGGTATTTTTTACTGATTTTTGGCGTGCGAATCGAAGAGGGAAACAACATTTGAATTTAAAAAATCATATTATTGTTATTGGTATTAATAGTCGTCGTACGCCGCATTTGTTAGAGATGTTAAGAAGAGAAGAGCAAGGACGACGTGAAATTGTAGTGGTGTCGTGTGAGTATGAAGAATCACCATTTGATACCGATATTCATTTTGTTCGAGTTAACTCATTTACTGATGCGATAGAAATGGAACGGGCGAGTCTTTCAATGGCAAGTGCTGTGATCGTTGATACCGATTTAGATGATGCAACATTAACGGTAAGCTTATTTATTGCAGAGCAAAATAGTGATGCACATTTGGTTGCTCATTTTGATGATTCAATTAAGCGTGATTTGTTACATAAATACTGTCCTAATTCAGAATGTATTTCATCATTGTCAACAGAGTTAGTGGCTAAATCCGTTATCGATAAGGGATCAAGTTTTATTCATTCAGAGTTGGTGAGTGCACATAAAGGGCAAACACAATATTCGATTAAAGTACCTGAAAATGTTGATAATATGACATTGGAATCAATTTATTATACGTTTAAGAAACGGCATGAAGCGATCATTATTGCGGTACATCAACATGATAAAGCTTGTGAAATTAACCCAAGTTTAGCAACGATACTTAAAACGGGTGATATTGTTTATTACATTGCTGATGAACGTATTGCTGATTTCGTTTGGTAATTATTAATCTATGCATGATTTTGTGGAATAAATCACAGATCAATCTTTGTTTAATATACTAATTGTCAATTAGCATATAATAATATGCCATCAAGTTTATATACTTTTTTGTGATTATCGATGCGGTAAAAATATAAGATATTGGCGGTAATCAGACTTAAATTGAACATAAGTTGTATGTAAATATTTATCATAAGGAAATGACTATGCAGTGGGATGATGTAAATGGTCCGAGATCTTTCTTTGGCAAAGCGCCTGTAGATATTTATAAGCCTATAGAGATAGGAGAAATTGTAAAATTACGTATAAATAGGGATGAAGTTAAAGTGAAAATTAGTGATTGCCAGTCTGAAATGATGAAGGGTGAAATTGTTGATATTAACTTTAATACAGTGCTGGTTACATTAGTTAATGGCGATATGGTCGAGTTTTTACCTCGAAATATTGTAACGTTATACCGTAATTAGTGAAATGATGATAAAGGATAATTGATTTGGTAGGTATAAGTAAATCAGGTGCTGAACGTTATGGAAGAATGTTCGCCCAATTAACTGATGAATCATGGATCTTTGGTGTGGTTGTTGCTACCGTTTTCTTTGTCATAACGTTATGCCTAAGCTATATCATTATTTATTATGTCCCTCTTTATCAGCCAACGACAGATTCAGCAATTGCGATAATGACGACATTAAGACCATTAATGTTTGTATTTCCTGTTATTACGATGGGATTGACTTTTGCGGCTGGTTTTCGGTCGGTTAAATCATATTTAGATCATAAAAGAATGATGTAACAGGATATTAGAAAAATAACTTATAACGCTTACGTATTAATATAAATAGTAATAGCGTATTTTTACGGTTAAATAACGAGGTAACTTGTTTTAACTTCGGGTTTTTAATGTTGACAATTAGTTACATCTGGTTTTAGTTGCTAATATTGACGCATTTTCTAATATTTATAGAATGAAATTGTGACTACTTACTTATTTGATGGGTAAGTATTTGCTCGTTTTTTTATGAATGTACGTTACGATAGCGGCAGTTTATCGTCCACTTATTTAATAGATCATGAATATAAAAAAAGCACTACCTTACTTATTTGTTGGCCTAAGTTTTTTTAGTAGTATACCAATGGCTCAAGCCTATGACCAAATAACATTAGGCCGTACTATTTTACTTGAAATTGGTAACCATGGCGCAAAAATTCCATTAATAGTGTGTCGTAATACGGATGCCATTAAGGTAAAAGCAGAGCGAAACTTACGTCTTGAACGTATTAAAGTGACCTTTAGAAATGGTGAAACACGTAATGTATCTTTCTATCGTGATCTGAAAAAAAATCAGGAAACGAGCTGGCGTAAATTCGCATACAAACGTTGTGTGACAAAGCTAGAAGTCTTTGGTAATTCTGATGGAACACGCGCTGGAGTGAAAGTTTTTGGTCGTCAAAAATAATTCTGAAGGTTAAATAAAAACGTCATACATTTTCTTTATAGGGATTGTATGGCGTTTTTTTTGATTTTTTAGGCCTGAATGTTTAATCCACTCCATTATATACTGACGGTGATCAGTATTTATTAAATATACTCGTATCATTGTTACAGTGTGTTTAGTCATGAAAATTAAATATGCAATAAAAGTATATTTTTTCTATAGTTGCATGCAGTAATATTCACTATATATTAATATTCTAATTTTATACATAATTGAATATTACTTAGTTCATGACTTATAAGGATCAATATTTATGAATGATACACCTAAGCGTGCTTTAGTGGTTGAAGGTGGAGCTATGCGTGGTATTTTTGCTACGGGTGTTCTGGATGCTTTTCTTGAAAAAGATTATAACCCGTTCGATTTTACGATTGGTGTTTCGGCTGGATCAATGGTGTTAATGGGATACTTATGTAAAAACTATAAGCGTAATTATCATGTGATCACTGAGTATGCACGCAGTAAGTCATTTATTAATTATTTGCGTTTTGCTAAAGGTGGCAATCTTATAGATATTGATTGGCTATGGTCTGAAAGTATTAATAATTTGCCATTAGAAATTGATAAATATGAAAGCCAAGGGATCCCGCTATTTGCAACCACAACAAATATTGTAACGGGTGATGCTGACTATATTGAGGTTAAACGGGATAATTTACAAAGTTTGATGACAGCAACATGTGCTTTGCCTATTGTTTATCGTAATTTCCCTAAAGTTGATGGTATTGCCATGAGTGATGGTGGCATTGCTGATCCTATTCCTGTAATTGAAGCTTATCGTCGTGGCGCTCGTGATATTACAGTGGTTTTATCTCATGCGCAGGCAAATTTTGTTCATAGTCATCAGGTTCCTTGGTTAACCCGTAAGATTTTTAAAACTACACCGGTATTTGGTCAAGAATTTTTGACCAAGGAATCTCGATATAATAAAGCACTATATTTTATTCGAAATCCTCCTGCTGATTGTCGTATTACTGCAATTGTTCCAAATAAAGATTTTTTGATTAAACGATTAACGCGTGATGTAAATAAATTGAATGCGGGTTATGAGCTTGGGCGTCAGGCTGGGTTTACGGCAATTATTAATGATCGTTTAAAATAGGCGTTGAGCGATACCTTTATTGACGATCATTAAAAATGAGTTTGGAAAATCAGTGTTATTACATGGGTTTTCCTTTTTACCATGAAAGAGTATGGTAGGAGCTTAAGAAATAGCGGGTGTTAGGTAAATAATATGAGCATTGTTGATACTGCTAAAAAACGTTATTCAACCAAGGTTTTTGATCCTTCTCGTAAGTTAACCGATGATCAATTACAACAAATTAAAGCGTTAATTCGGTTAAGTGCTTCTAGCGTAAACTCGCAGCCTTGGCATGTTATCGTTGCAGCAACCGATAATGCTAAGCAGCGTGTAGCAAAAGCGACTGAAGGGCCTTATGTGTTTAATCAGCCTAAAATACTGAATGCCTCACATGTTTTTGTCTTTTGCTCAAAGACAGCGATTGATGATGACTATCTTGATGATTTACTCATGTGTGAACAACAAGATGGGCGTTTTTCAAATGAACAATCAAAGCAACGTATGGTCGATGGGCGTAGATTTTTTGTTGATTTACATCGAAAAACGTTGGGTGATGTTGATCATTGGATGCAAAAGCAAGTGTATCTAAACATTGGTTCATTATTATTAGGCGTTGCTGCCATGGGTATTGATGCTGTGCCTATTGAAGGCTTCGATCGTGATGTTTTAGATGAAGAATTTAATCTTAATGAGCAAGGTTTTACGAGCTTAGTGGTAGTGCCTGTTGGCTACCATAGTATTGATGATTTTAATGTGAACGTGCCTAAATCACGTTGGCATGATGAACAAATTTTTACGGAGTGTTAAAGAATGATTTACCTATTAGCAGAAATTAAAGCAAATCCTAATTGTATTGAAAAAGCACAAGCATTATTAGAATCGTTGATTGCACCGACGCATTTAGAGAAAGGTTGTGAGAGCTACCAGTTGTTTGCGGATCAAAATGTAGAGGGTTTATTTGTAATGCAAGAAGTGTGGCTTTCTCAAGCACATCTTGATGATCATTTAGCAAGTGCACATTTTTTGAATTTTTTAACAGCTGCGGAAGAATACAAATTATTTGAATATGTGAACTTACGTCCAATGAATTTGGTTGGATGATTTCAGGTTTTATAATAAAACAGCTATAAAAAGCCACTCTCGTTTATTGGTTATATAATCGAGTGTGGCTTTTTTGATTGTGTTGTTACGCCGTTATTGGGCGTAATCCGCTGATAATTAATCGCTTATCAACATGATAATCTGTTGCATAATGGCGTAATTTACAGTCATTACCATCATGACAACCACAGCTTAAACAACGTTTTGCTTCATTTATTGCTGCTTGATGGCTATAGCCTTTTTCCACTTCGTTAAAACTTAAATGGCGCGCATGTACGTGTAGTTCAGACATTTTATTGCGCATAAGATGTGTTAATACATGTTCAAGCTCGGTATCAATATCGGCTGAATCGTTATCTGCAAGTAACGTACGCATAATATTTTTGAGTTTATTGACATGATCGGGGCGAATTAAATGCCCACGAGCGACATTACGCTCACGAAATGACTCAGTGTAGAGTTTTTCCATGTTACCACCAAACTGAGCATCAATAGCTTGTGCCGCTTTACGTCCGTCAGCAATGGCTTCGATTGCAGTGGCTGGTCCGCGACGAAAATCGCCAATACCAAAGATATTATCGACGCCAGAATACATGGTTTGTTCATCAGTATTGAGCGTATTCCAACGACTCATTGGTAACTCAGTGGTATCGTTAGCTAAAAAATCAGTATTGGTTTTTTGTGATACCGCCGCAATCACCGTATCAAATTCCGCAAAGATATATTCACCGGTAGCTTTAGGAGAACAACGTCCAGAAGCATCCGGTTCACCTAGCGCCATTGTTTCTAATTTTACTTGGCAAATATGACCATTGTCATCGGCAATATTTTCGACAGGGTTAGTCAAAAATAGGAATTTAACCCCTTCGTGTTCAGCTTCTTCTATTTCGTATAATTCAGCCGGCATTTCATCACGGGTTCGACGATAGATAAGGGTAGTGTCTGCACCTAAACGTAATGCTGTTCGTGCGCAGTCAATCGCTGTATTACCGCCACCAATAACGGCTACTTTTTTACCGATAGTGTATTGTTTATCAAGCATTTGATCTTTTAAAAAATCGACTCCAAGATAATGGCCATTAAGATCGGTACCTTGATAATGCATTTCACTTGCAAGTGAAGCGCCTATCGCTAAACAAACGGCATCATAGTCGTGTTGTAATGATGATAGAGTAAAATCAGTGCCTAGTTTTTTGTTAGTTTCAACTGTCATACCATTGCGACACATGATGTCAATTTCTTGATCTAATACATCTTTAGGCAGGCGGTATTCTGGAATGCCATAACGCAACCAACCGCCAGCTTGCGGCATAGATTCAAATACTGTGACGTTGTAACCTTCATTGCTTAGAAAATAGCCACAACTTAAGCCTCCAGGACCTGCACCAACAATGGCAATATGTTGTGGTTTGGTCGGTTTTTTCTCTGGGGTATAAGCATGTAATGATGCTAAATCAATATCAGCGGCATAGCGTTTGATTTGTCGAATTGCAATTGAGCCATCTACCAATTTACGTTGGCATTTTGCTTCACAAAAGGCGGGACATACTCGGCCAATAGACAGTGGCATTGGTAGTGTTTTTTTGATGACTTCAATGGCTTTTTGAGGCTGATTAGTAGCAATGAAATAGAGATAAGATTGAATATCAACATCTGCTGGGCAAGCAACTTGACAAGGTGGAACACTGCAACTGATATTAGGTGCGGATAAAATCTGTTCTAAAACATGCTTACGACGTTGGATCAACGCTGATGACATTGTTGTAATGTTCATGCCTTCTGCAGGATGTATGTTGCAAGCCTTCACTGTGCCGTGGTGTTCAATTTCAACGTCACATAAGTCACAATTATGATGAAAACCGTCAATACCACACAGTGATGGAATAGTAATGCCACATTTTTCTGCAGCTTTGAGCAAGGTTAGACTTTTATTTACCTTGAATGTGTTACCGTCAATAATGATATTTACCATTAATAGTCTCTATTCTTTTTATCGACTGAGCGCGAATCTGTCTTGATATTATTAGTGCGTCTCAGTGATTTTTAATTATTTTATGAATTACTTAAAGGCTATATCCGTATAAGCCAAAGATGCGAATTGCTTATAACAAAGCAGAAGTTAGACGTATAAAAGTGTCTATTATATGTTCGTTGGCTAAATAGGGATGGCATCATAGCATGATGCTTTATGGGTATAAAGAGAGCTGTTGTCTACAATTATTTATTTTATTTATTTAAAATCATAAGGTTAATTAATGTAATCGTTTGCGTCGTTCTGTTTTAATCTTTAATTTATTTTTCATTGAAAGATTGAATGTAAGAATAAAAAATAGACGTTATTGTTTGTTTTTGGTTTTTTTATTGTTGGAGATACCGTGATAGTATAATCTAAAGCTTACGCAAGGGGGCACAATGTCAAAAAGCATATTTTTATTACGTCATGGTCAAACAGTTTTTAATGCACAACAACGCTTACAAGGACATTGTAATTCTAGTTTAACGGATTTAGGACAACAACAAGCAGCGACTATTGGTTCATCGTTAAAAAACAAATTAGCAAACAAACGGCAGTGGACAATTTATTCAAGTCCATTAGGTCGAGCTATGCAAACAGCGACGATTGTTGCTCAACAAATAGGTATCGAGCCAGAAAAGATTGTGCAAGATATACGTCTACAAGAGTTTTGTTTAGGTGATTGGGAAAAAGCATATATTCCTGATCTTAAAGCTCAGCAACCACGACTTTTTGAGCAACGTGATTGGTATTTAATGGCACCAAATGCCGAATCATATTACGGCGTAAAAGATCGTATTGAAGATTTTTTAGCTGATGTTTCAGTACCTGAAAATATCATTATCATCTCTCATGGTTTAACGGGTGCTGTATTTCGTGGAGTATATGCAGGCATGACTTATAATGAGGTATTTTCTCAAGATTTACCCCAAGATGCCTACTTCTTATTAGCTAATGATAAAATTAGTCGTATTCAGTGTGATATTTATAGTGAAATGACGTTAGCCGTTTAAGCTATTATTACAGCAAACTAATAGTAACGTTTTGGCTATGAATAAAAATTATCTTTCCTTTCACTGTAAAGTATAATAAAACATACTGTACATAACGAATTAATGCTTGTGTTCATGATCTGTTCATTTATCAAAAGCTATTATCAATACAGATAATAAAAAGATTGAATTGATGTTAAAACAAGCAGACTTATCAGGTACGAAATAAACATTAGGATAACCTAATAGCCTGATTAATATGATTTAGAGAGGCGTGTCCATGAGAAATTTAGTTACTGGTTTTTTTGCTGTTGTAATCGGTTTATTTGCCGTTTCTTTTGCTACCATTATGGCATTGTTTCTTGGCCTTGCAGCAATGATTGCGAAGCCATTTATTAAACGTAAACTTGCTGCTGAAGGCATGCAATTTGAAGAAAATAATTTCACCGAAGGTTTTGCTGGACAAGATGAAACCATGAACAGTGTATTTCGTCAGCAACGTCAAACGACAGCAAACGTGATTGATGGTGAATATGAAGATGTGACGAGTCGAAAATTTTAATCGATGTCATACCGATAAAAATAAAAACGCCTAGCATTAAATGCTGGGCGTTTTTATATGTATTTTTTGATGATTAATGATTGATGTTCATTGAACGTTGTAAGCTTTTGCTTTTACCATATTACGGTATTGAGAAGGGGTAATATCAAATTCTTTTTGAAATCGGGTTGAAAAATGATAAGCGTCTTTATATCCCACTTGTTCTGATACATCAGATAACGACATACCAAAATCCCGCAATAATTCTTTCGCTGTTTCCATTCTGATTTTTCGTAAATATTGATGAGGAGCTTGGCCTACCTGATCTTTAAATTTACGATTAAAACTACGCAATGGTAGCGCACAATGTTGCGCTATTTGCTTAGTGGTTAATGGTTGTGACATATAGCGTTGCATCCAATCTTGTGCTTGAGCGATAGATTCATCAAATTGCACTTGACCACCAATTTCATAAAAAGGCTGATGACCTGACTTACTTATTTCGTGGCCATAATGGGTTTCGATGGTATTAGCAATTTTCTGACCATAATATTTGGAGATAAGATATAGCACCATTTCCGTTTGCGAGTTAATACTTTCGGTGCAATAAAGCCCATTTGCAGAGGTAATAGAAGCTTGACGATTAAGTTTTATATGGGGGTAACGTTGTGAAAATTTATCATAAAAATACCAGTGGGTGGTGGCGGTTTGATCGTTTAATAAACCAGTTTCAGCAAGCCAAGTGACACCTGTGCCTGTTGCAATGATTTGTGCACCATTGTGATATTGTTTGATCAACCAAGCTGGAATTTCTGGATGTCTTGATAGTGAGGATATAGGGTTTCCCCACATAGGCGGTACAATAATAATGTCAAAATTAGACGGATCATCAAAAGTAATATCGGGTTGAATTCGAATGCCTGCCGTTAAGGTTGGTGACTTAAGTGTTGATGCAATGAGTTTAATTTCAAAAGGGGATTGCTGTTGGGTTTTTCTATCACGAAGGCTTGCGGCACTGGTTAACATTTCAGCACTTAATGAAATACCGGTAATCAATGCTCTGTGGAAAAGTATAAAACCTACTCTCATTATGCCACCTTCAACTGTTGTTGCTTACAAAATAAGCACTATTATAATGTTTTTATTATTATGGCTGAAATGTAAGTGATTTTGGCATAAATATAGAATGAATCACAGCTTAATCCTGATATTCTGATTTCAACGATGTATTAAATCGATCTCAGGATATTAAAATGGCAAAGTTACCGCTAATTGTTGGTCTAGGTGGCATTAATGCTGCTGGTCGTAGTTCAGGCTTTCACAGCTACAAACTGATGGTTGCTGATGTGCTATCTGAAGAAGCAATGCAATCAACATGGCAAGATCTCGCTCATCGTATGGGATTGAGTGATGATGGTGCTATTACTGAAGATATTATTACTGCAATTAAAGCGGGTACTTGTGTACGCCGTATTGAGTCTTTTGATCCTGATAATTTACTATATCAATATAAAGCCAATCTTAATTCAGCAGATGATCAAATCACCTTTACGTTACGTAAATCAAAATTACCGAATCATATTCCCAGTCATTGGCAGGTTGATATTCAAGGTACAAAAGCCATTATTACTGTAAATGGTAATTTTGATGCGCTTGTTGAAGGTCGAATTGCTTTTCCTGTGTCTAGTGGCGGTAATATTCCAACGGGTTTTGATCCTAGTAAATTATATAATTCTCGTTTCCATCCGCGTGGTTTGTCTCTTACTGTATACGGTGCATCCGATGCGCTTAATTCATTAGGTTTTGAATGGGATGAAGTTTTACGTCATATTAAACCCGATGAAGTTTCAGTATATGCTGGTAGTGGTTTAGCGCAAATTGATGATAACTCACTAGGTGGTATGATTGCCGCACACCTTACTGGCGGTCGTGTAAGTTCTAAAATGATGGCGTTATCATTAGCACAAATGCCGGCTGACTTTATTAATGGTTATGTGATTAACAGTATTGGTGCAACGGGCACAAATATGGGAGCGTGTGCGACGTTCTTATATAATCTGCGTCAAGGTATGCATGATATTCAACACGGTAAAGCGAAAGTTGTGATTGTCGGTAATGCAGAAGCTCCCGTCGTTCCTGAAATTATGGAAGGCTTTCGAGTGATGGGCGCATTAGCAGAGGATGAACAATTAAAAGCATTGGATGGGACTGATAGTGTTGATAATCGTCGTGCTTGTCGTCCATTTTCATCAAATGCAGGTTTTACCATGGCAGAATCTGCACAATTTGTAGTGCTAATGGATGATGAATTAGCACTTGAGTTAGGGGCTAATATCTATGGCTCTGTGGCTGATGTGTTTGTGAATGCAGATGCCAATAAAAAGTCGATTTCAGCACCTGGTGTGGGTAACTATGTCACAGTGGCAAAAGCGGCGGCATTGGCAAAAGCGATCCTTGGTGAAGAGGGCGTGAAGCAAACATTTGTACAGGCACACGGCACAGGTACACCGCAAAATCGCGTAACAGAAAGCCATATTCTTAACGAAGTTGCTAAAACGTTTGGTATTGAAAACTGGCCGGTTGCAGCAATTAAATCGTATGTGGGTCATTCAATGAGTGCTGCCGCAGGCGATCAGCTTGTAGCCTCATTAGGTGTATGGCAATACGGGTGGCTACCTGCGATTAATACGATTGATCATATTGCTGATGATGTTCATAGCTCAAACCTTAATATATTGACAAAGCATACCTTTGCGGGTGAATGTGGACAAGATTACAAAGCCGTTATTCTTAATGCGAAAGGTTTTGGTGGTAATAATGCATCAGGACTAGTGTTATCACCTCAACAAACTATAGCTATGCTAACCGCAAAATACGGTAATGATGTAATAGCAGCTTACCAAGTGCGTAACCAGACCATTAAAACAGTTACAGTTAGTAATGACAGTAATGCATGCCAAGGACAAGAAACGATTCGGTATCAGTTTGGTGAGGCAGTAATGGATGAGCATTCAGTTACCATTACACCTGAAGCGATTAAACTGTCTGAGTTCGAACATGCAATTGCATTAAACAGTATTAATCCTTATGCAGATTACAGCTAGAATAAGTAAATAGGAAAGAGAAAGCAGGCCATTAACGACCTGCTTTTTATTATAACGAAAATTAATAACAAGGATCATAGGGTTGTGACTAGAAAAAAAATGGCAGCGATATGGGTTGGCGTAGTCAGTTTATTGGCTGTTTCCACTTCTGCTTATAGCGCGACATGCTCTAATAGTGGTAATACTTTACCATTATGGAATAACAGTGCTAGCCGTAGCGCAATTACTCAGTTTGTTCATGAAGTGACAACAATTGGTAATCCCGATTATGTGAAGCCCAGTGCTCGTATTGCCGTCATCGATAATGATGGAACGTTATGGCCTGAAAAACCCACTTATACGCAGTTTTTGTTTGCTTTCAGTCAAATAAAGCATGAAAGTGCACAACATCCTGAGTGGAAAACAGAAACACCGTATAAGTGGGTACTTGATAACAATACTAACGCTATTTTTGCAAAAGGTTGGGGAGCCTTACTGCCCATTCTTGCGACATCACAAGCAGGATTAACGCCAGAGCAATACAGTAAAGATGTCTTAAATTGGTTATCAACAGCGCAGTCACCCCGCTTTAAACGTCCATATACTGATTTAGTCTATCAACCAATGATTGAGCTGATTGATTATTTGCATGCACATAAATTTAATGTGTTTATTGTGACAGGTGCTGGTGGTGCATTTATCAAGCCGTGGAGTGAGGCTATTTATCATATACCCGCTGAAAATGTGATTGGTACTGCGTTTGGTTATACTTATAAAGACGGCACTTTGATTAAAAACAATAAGTTAGTCTATATTAATGACGGACCACAAAAAGCGATCAATATTGCGACTATTATCGGTAAGCGTCCAATTCTTGCGGTTGGTAACTCAACAGGTGATAAAGCCATGCTATCATGGACAACCTCTCAAAAAGGCGCAAGTTTAGGTATGTTAATTCATCACACTGATAGCAAGCGTGAGTGGCAATATGGTGCTGATTCTTTTGAAGGTAAATTCACCCCAGCATTAATGCAAGCGGCGAAACAGCATCAGTGGCAAGTGGTTGATATGAAAAATGATTGGTGTCGAATTTTTCCGACTAAAGCGGAGCGTCGTCCATTATAGTTAGATTTTAGCTATATAACACAGTGCCATATAGTTAAAATATCAAGTGAAGCGGTATTAAAAAAGCCGAGTAAGATAACGATCTTAACTCGGCTTTTTATTAGGTGGACGTTATGCTTTTGTTGGGACTACGGGTTTAAGATCAAGTACATGTAATACACGTTCAGGTGTTCCTTCCCATATCATAGGACGTCCTTTCGGGTTCGTTTCATTCCACCATCCAGTAAAACGTTTGGTATTGTATTGGTAGAAATTAGGTCCAGATAAAACAGGTATAGTCACCATATTCTCAGCTAATAATGCTTGAATCTTGTGGGCAATTGTCATTTGCTGATCGTGTTTATTGGTTTGATAAAAGCTATCAAGCAAGGTGTCTAATTCTACATTTTTCCAAAAGTGCATGGCAAAGCGCGGCATGCCATCTTTATTTTGGTAACGAGAATGATAAGCCGATTCCCAGTATTTATGTGGGCTTGCGCCATGGAAATAGTTGGTATAGGCAATATCATAGTCAGCAGTGATCATCGCTTGGTTATAAACTGAGAAATCAGGAGTACGTGCTTGGGTTTTAATCCCTATCGCATTTATTTGTTCCGAGGCAAGTAACACAATATTATTGAAATCTGTCCAGCCGTTAGGTGATTGTATTTCTAACGTCAGTTTTTTACCGCTTGGCGTCTCAACAAACCCATCACCATCTTTATCAATAAAGCCGGCTTTTTTTAGTAATGCTTTAGCCTCTTTCACATTGTGTGTCATATAAGGCTTATATTTTTCGTGTGTTTTTTTATTTGACCACGATTCAAAACCGTAGCCAAGACCAGAAGCAAAATCATTCACTTTACCGTTGCCATAAATGGCAATATCAATGATTTCTTGGCGGTTTAAACTCATTGAAAAAGCACGTCGAAAGTCAATATTTTCAAGTGCTTCTTTTTTTGCAGGATCGTTAGAATTGAAGTTTAATACAAAAGATTGCGTGCCTGCTGGCGGATACCAATAACCATGGTTTTTAGATGCATCGACAAAGACACGATCAATATCAGGCACAAATGAGCCAGCCCAGTCAATTTCAGAATTGATTAAATCAGCTAATACTTGATCATTATGGTTCTTTTGTGGAATACGTAGGCAGTCTACTTTTAAATTATCATTATCCCAATAATTAGGGTTGCGGCATTGAGTAAAGAGGCTAGAAGTAAAGCGTTCAATCTCTGTAAATGGTCCTGTACCGACTGGATTTTCATTGGTAAAGGTTTCTGGTTTATCTATTTTGCTCCAGATATGTTGCGGTACAATGGGAATACTAACAACATCGTTAACAAGGCTTGTATTGACTTCATTAAAGGTAAACGTAATAACATAATCATTATTTTTTTCTATTTTACTAATACGTTTTGCGATCCCTCGATCATCTAATGCACTGTTTGCTTTTATCATATTAAAGGTATAAAGAATATCATCAGCCGTGAATTGCTCTCCATCAGACCATTTAACATCATTACGTAGATCAAACGTTAACGATAATAAATCATCGCTAACGGTATAATTTTTGGCAAGACGAAATACAGGGATATTACCTTTAAGCTCATTGAATATAACCAAAGGTTCATAAATAAAATCACGAGCAGTGTGCAAGCGAGAATTTATAAATGGATTAAAATTTCGAATTAACTGCGGGTTGTGATTAGGAATAATGGTTAAGTATGATTTTTCATCAGCTTGTTCATTCGCTAATGCAGCAGTAGAAATACTGGATAGCAGGGCAATAAAGATCAACGATAGTCGCATATATACCTCAAACAATATTAAATAATATCAATAAATAGAATAAGTTAGTGAGTGTATTTAATGGCATATTTTATAGTGCTGCAATTAGATAAATGCATTATTGATGACAGGGATAGAGAGTAAAATAGAGTAAAATGGTGTTGTTAGATCAACAATGTTAGTTGAATTTACGAAACACATCGTACTTTATTCGAGATGTTTGTTGGTAAAATGAGTAATAAAACAGAGAAAATCATTAAATACTGTGAGATAAAGAATGGGTGTAATACTCGTTTGTTGCATTAAATGATGACAAATTACTGAGTGTTATCACAAAAAAAGCTTCGATAGAGATTAACTATCGAAGCTTTATGATTGACTCACATTTGAAAATTACTTCTTCAAACGAGTGATCTTAGTTGCTTTACTGCTAATAGCTTTACGTAAACGAGCACGACGTTCAGCAGCTGATTGATCTTGAGTCGGATTATTTTGACGACCTGCACGATCACGGTAAGCTGCTTTAGTGTTCATGCGTTCAACTAATGCTTCACGGCTCTTTGGCTCGTAGCCTTCTAACTGTACGCGGTGAATACGTTGATTAATCAAACGCTCGATTTGAACTAAAGTAAGTTCTTCTTCACGGCTAACAAATGAGATTGCATTACCTTTTTGTCCCGCACGACCAGTACGACCAATACGGTGTACATAGTCTTCAGCAAGGAAAGGCATGTCGTAGTTTACAACATATGGTAAGTTCTGAATGTCTAGACCACGTGCCGCAACTTCTGTTGCCACCATTACGCGTGCTTTACCTTCTTTAAACTCTTCTAATGCACGACGACGCGCACTTTGCGCTTTATCACCGTGACAAAGAACCGCTTTAATACCATCAAGTTTTAGTTCTTTAACTAGTTGGTTAGCTGTTTCTTTGTAGTTCACAAAAACGAGCACTTGTGGCCAGTTTTTCTTACCAATTAATTCAGATAGCATTTCACGTTTGCGATCTTCATCAACAGGGTACACCACGTGAGCAACTGTTGACGCAGTACTGTTTTCAGGCGTAACCGTAATACGTTGTGGCTTACGTAGAATATCTGCCGCTAATGCGTTCATTTGTGCAGAAGAGGTCGCAGAGAACAGCATCGTTTGTGGCTTAGTGCGAATATCTTCTAAAATTACGCGAATAGCACCGATAAAGCCCATATCAAGCATACGGTCAGCTTCATCAAAGACTAAACATTCTAGATTAGCTAATGAAACGTTATTTTGTTCCATGTGCTCAATTAAACGACCCGGTGTTGCAACAAGAATATCAACACCTTGTTCTAGGCGTTTTTCTTGAGATGACATTTTTTTGCCACCAAAAACAGCAGTACAATTGATATTAGTATATTTAGCGTAATCGTTAATATTAACTGAAATTTGTTCTGCTAGTTCACGTGTTGGTGCAAGAATTAATGCACGAACGTTAAAACGGCTTTTTGTTGCTGGTTTGTCTAATAGCTTTTGAATAATAGGTAATGCAAAGGCTGCTGTTTTGCCTGTGCCTGTTTGTGCTAAAGCTAAAATATCCGCACCACGTCGTGCTTGAGGAATTGCTTTTTGCTGAATTGGGGTCAGTTTCTCGTAACCAATATCGGTTAATGCTTTAACAAGCTCTGGAGAAAAACCTTGAGATAAAAATGACATGCTGTGTTCCTAAACTGTCGGCCTATGCCGATTACATTCATAAACTAATGATTGTGGTAAGTTTATGAATGTAATCCGCGAATAAAATGACCGCATATTATAATTGATTGTAGATTATTGCGCTACCGTATCCTGAGCTAATATAAACCCCGCATTACGCGGGGTTGATAGCATCACTGATGACGGCAGAAAGCTTACTTAAATTCAGCTTTACGCATACGGTTTAATACCGCCATGACTTCAATAACGCGAGGTTTAGCCATTTCACCATATTTAGGCATCATATCAGCCCAGTTATCGTGCAACATATTGGCAAATGCGCGAGTAGGATTTTTTTCCCACCCTTTAGTTTGTGCAAGTTGGAACCATAAGTAACCAATAGCCAATAGTTGGCTAGAGTGAGCAATTTGCTCTAATGCTTGCAAATCAATGTATTCACGACCAAAACGAAGAGATGTCTTGTCTTTAACTTGAATACGAAATTTGCCTTCTTCCAACATTGCTTGTAGTGCACTGCGGTTTATTTGACGTGTGCGAGGATGAACAATAACCTCTGTGCCTTCTTGCTTACGACGCGTTGGGTGAGAAGCCACCACTGCACGTGCTTTTTCTGTCACATCAACGGCATCATAGTTATGCATTTGAATGACAGTATCAGCGACATCAAGATAGTCACCAGAACCGCCCATTACTAACATTACTGAGATGTTGTGTTGATCGCGCAGTAGTGCGATACGGTCAACTAATGGAGTAATTGGCTCGTCTTCTTTACAGATCAGTGCTTGCATACGCTCATCACGGATCATGAAGTTAGATGCTGATGTATCTTCATCAATCAATAAAGCTTCAGCGCCTGATTCAATTGATTCTTGTAGCCATGATGCTTGTGAGGTTGAACCTGATGCATTTTGGCTGCTAAACGCTGTTGTGTCTTTACCCATAGGCAAGTTGCTGATGTAAGGTGATAGATCTACATTGTGAACACAACGACCATCTTCAGCGCGAATTTTAGCTGCGGCATAATTGGTAACAACATATTCACGGCCATCGCCAGGAATATGATCATATACTGAGCGTTCAATAGCACTAAGCAACGTTGATTTACCGTGGAAACCACCACCAACGATAAGCGTAATACCTTCCGGAATACCCATACCACGAATTTTGCCTTTATGGGGCGCTTCTAATTCTACCGCTAAATTATCAGGGCTTAGGAATGGCACTGCATCTGTTAGTGGTAAATCACTATTACCAGCAAGACGAGGTAATAAACTACCATCGGCAACAAAGGCTAATAATTTGTGTTGTTTAAGTTGGCTACGTAGCGCAACCTGATCTTCAACCGCTTCACAGTGACGTTGTAACTCATCCATTGGTAATTCACGCGCGATAGTGGCACGACGGATCATCTTTGGTAAGTAGAAAGTCAATAAGTTAAGGGTCTTTTTCGCAATAATAGTACGGCCATCAGAAGGCAGATTAATGCGGAAACGTAATTCAATACCTTCTTCATCAAACACAACAGAAGTGCGATCAAGAATAGTCTGTCCTGGCATGTCAATTAAGACAGCATTGTCTTGCTGGGATAAATCAGCAAAGAAACGTGCAATAAAATCACGAGCTGCACGTTGATAATCAGTCGATTTTTCACGTAGCCATTCGAGGTCAGTTAATGACCAAGCGCGACGAGCACGAACGCGAGAAGCTGGCGCAAAGGGATCCGACTGAACGGTATCGATAAAAAAGTCGAAATCAACAAAGTGATATTCACCGCGCATACTTGAATAGCTGCGGTAGTTATGACGGTCAATTTTATGGAGTTTGGCTTCGAGTAATTGCATATCGCCCCGATATCGTTCGTTATTAAATACAGAGCGCATAATGAGGTTGGCTCTAGTCGCTGGATAGTACACTAAACCCTGACTTTTAGCATGAAAACTTTATCTAGGTCACAAAAAATAGCCAAATAACAATCAACTTTTAAAATGATTAACAATAGAAATCTCAAGACATTCTATATAAATAAAAAAATAAGTGGAAATAGGATTATTACAATACAAAATGTTTTTTTTTTGACTAAAAAGAGTATTAGATTGGTTTTCTATGGATATATGTCTAATAAGTATTTATTTGCTTTATATCTGACTGTTTTTTTGGTTGTTTTTAAATGTTATCGATTGGTTATAGTTATATAAACGAATTAAATAGTTTAGAACGCTAAATTTTCATTAAAAAAAAGAGATTATTATCACTAAAAATGAAATTGTAAGTAAAAGTAAACTATTTTCATCTTTTCTAGCTTTCAATACTGGTTATCTTTGCTGTTATGATGCATTCTTAAAATACAAAACAACAAAAAGTCACTTAAAACCAATGGTTTATTCCAAAAAGGTATAAATCATCTGTATTGTGTGACCATGATAATCAAGGTGACAAACATGAATAAACCACAGCTTAAAATTATTGCTGAAAATGCTTTTTTTACAATGTTTCGCCGCAAAGCTGATGTGTGTGATATTCAGGAAACCTTTTATGGTTGGGTGGTTTTTCTTGCCTCAGGAAAATCGAAAATTGTCGTTAAATTTTCGCGTGAAGTTGGTCGTATTGCTAAAGAAGTTTCAAGCTTAGGGCAGTTACGTAAAATTGTGTCGTGTCCAGTTCCTGATATTTATCTTTTTGGACGAGAGTCTGGGTATGATTATATCGTTTTAGATTGGTTAGAAGGTGTTTCTGCACATCAATTACCTGAAGATCCTAAAGCGGTGAGAATATTTAGAGAAGATTATACTGATATTCTATTAGCACTTCATGAGCATCAGCATCCTCAAGGGTTTGAACTTTCAAATGGTGAGTTTAGCCAAAATTTGAGTTCTGCATTTGATGATTGGATGGGCAGTGTTTATCACTATTTAATGAGTGTGGGTTCACCGTTTAGCCTTGGGTTAAAAGAAAAATTTACTGATCTTTGGGAAAGTAGAACCAAAATTTTAGCACCAATTGCTCATGAATCATCATCATTTGTACATGATGATTGCCATATTGCAAATGTACTGTTTGATCCGGTGACTTTTAAAGTTGCAGGTTTATTGGATCCTTGTGATAGTGGATTTAAGCATCGAGAATTGGATGTTATCCATTTATTTGATGTGCGTAGTGATCTGCATATAGCAGAACGTTATCTAGAAAAAAGCCACTTAGATGATGGCTTTGAAACTCGTCGTCATTTTTTTAGTTTATGGGACGATGCAAAGCATAGCCGTAATATGGGTTGGTACAATGAGCAGTGGCTAAGCAATAAGTTTTCACAATATGAGTCAGTTGCATAATAGTGATGTATTTGATGGCATAGAATTATTTGGCATAACATGAATCTAGGTATTATGGTTAACTATGACCTGTGAACATGTAAAGGAAGATATGATTTATGAAGAAAACGGCAGTCGGTTTATTTGTTTTGTTTCTTTTTGGTTGTGCTCAGCAATTACCCATTACTGATGACCAACAAGATACAGCTTCAGTTATACAACCAATAACTAAACCATTGACATTTGTTTCAATGGTGACGGCTGCTGAAATAAAAGCTGCGGCACAAGCACAAACAGTCGCTGCGGAAAAAAAAGCGATTGAGATAAAAAAGCAGGGCTCAGTTTCGACAGATCTTACAACAGATAAAATTACCGCTTCTACAGCATCCATGAAATTAGCTGCGGTTCAACATCAGAAAAAAATAGAAACTAAAGATGGTATGTTAATCTTAGGTCACCATGAGTGGGTGCTTGTATTATCAGGGAAAAAACATATCTCTGCTTATATTGATCCTCAATCGTCAACATCTCGAATCGGTGTTAAAGATCTCGTCGAATTTGAGCGAGATGGCAATAATTGGGTAAAATTTACGTTTCAAGCTAAAGAATATAAATACCCAGTCAAAGCATGGGCAAAATCGAAGGATAAAAAACGGTTACCAATAGTTTTATTGCGAACAAAGCTTGGTGATCGTAATGATGAAGTTGAATACCAATTGATTGATGGGGGGAATGGGGTTGTTTTAGGTGAAAAATTTATGCGTGATATTGCAGTACAGAATAGTCAGCGTAAGTATATTCAGCCCCTAGCCAAATAAACGTTATTTATTATTAATATAAAGGTATAAGCAACGGTATTCTCTTTATTAAATAGGAATACCGTTTTTAATTTTATGAGTAAAGATTATTCAGCTACAATAATTTCATAACTGCTAAATTTACGAATATTAATCACACCAGTATCAAATAATAAATATTGACCTTTAATACCTTCAAGAATACCACTGACAACGGGTTCTTTATCAAAATTGTGTGATGCTATTTTGGTTGGAAACTGATCAACCGGATAATGAATACCCACAATATCATTATTTAAATATTCGATAGCATCTTCACCAAACTCAGCGGTTACTTCCGCGAGTCTTTGTTTTACTTCTGGTAATAATACTTGTGCTTGTTGCTGGAGATCGATATCTACATTATTACCTTTTAGCATTGTGCGCCAATTGGTTTTATCTGCCACCATTTCTGCAATAGCGACTTCAACCAGTCCAGATATCTGACGGGTTTTTACTTTTAAGATGGCAAGTGCTTGAGTTGCGCCTTGATCAATCCAACGGGTAGGGATCTGAGTATGACGAGTAATTCCAACTTTTAGTGCCGAAGTGTTAGAAAGATAGACATAGTGCGGCACCATGCAATTAGCTTCGCCCCACTGTGGCTCTCGGCAAGTCCCTTCAGCATAGTGGCAAGTTTCTGGCTTCATGATACACATATCGCAACTTGCAAGTTTTTTCATACAAGGAAAACAATGACCTTGAGAATAGCTCTTTTTGGTCTTTTTCCCGCATGAACAGCAGAAGATATTACCTGTATGAGTAAGGATTAATTGCTTACCAATATAAGGGTTAAGATGAAGTTGTTGATCGCCCACAGGAAGATAGTAATCAACTATTTCTCCAAGTGATGATTTCATTTTACTGAGTGTACCTTGCATGCGTGTGCTCACCATTAAATGTTTGTTGTGAGTGTATCAGTGATTTGTATCGTGACCTATATAATTAGGATAATTCTCATCTCATTATATAAATATTAACTATACTTAAAGAATATACATTTTTCGTTAGCAGGGAGGTGATATATGAAAGATAAAATTAAGAGGTTAATAGATGCTTATATAAAGATTGTAAGTAGTAAAAAGATATATAACATTTACAAATAATAGAGTTATCTATAACGTCATATATAAATATATTTGCTAAATTTAATCAAAGAAGATGTGTTCAATAAACCTTAAAAAACAATAAAACCCAAGAATATTCGCTATTCTTGGGTTTTATATGCTATTTATGAATGTTGTAAATTATTGATGTTGTAAATGACGTGAACTGTATTTTTCTAACTTTCTAAACAGTAATGATAAGCTAAAGCATAATATAAAATAAACAGCACCAACAATTAGCCATATTTCAAAGATAAACCCAGATGAGTTAGCAATCTCAGAACCTGTAAAAGTGAGTTCTTGTATTGAAATTAATGAAATAATAGAGGAATCTTTTACGATAGAAATAAACTGTCCTGCTAGTGTGGGTACTATTGCTGCCAGTGCTTGTGGAAATATAACAAATCGAAATCGACTATATGTTGATAATCCTAGTGAGTCAGCAGCTTCCCATTGACCTTTACTGATTGTATTAATACCTGAGCGAATAATTTCAGCAATATAAGCTGCTGCGATTAATCCTACACATAGAACACCTGAGAATAGATTTTCCCATAGGTTACTATGCCCAAATAAAACAATCTGTAATGTGTTTTCTTGTCCGCTATAGTGCCGAAAAATACCGCTCAAACCTAATAGTGGAACTAATTGATTTGAAATAAAGAAATAGAAAATAAACACAAACACAAGTGGCGGTATATTTCGTAATAGCTGAATATAGCTATTTGAAATAAGCCGCATTATTTTAAATGAAGAAAGGTTAGCAAGGGCAAGTAATAAACCAAATGTGGCGGCAAAAATCATACCCCAAATACTAACACGGATAGTACTAATAATACCTTGCATAAAATAAGGCATTCCACCATCGCGACTGCTAGTAAAGATAAGTTGAAATGCTTGACGCCAATGCCAATTGTAGTGAATGCCAATTGATGAACGATAAACTAGCCAACTAATAAAGCAACTAATAATGATAAGTAAAATAATATCGAGTTTATTTAATTTTAAAGTAAAGTGACGTCCCGCAGACGGGATAGAACCCGACTGTGGATCGTTGTTACATGACGTTTTCGCTGCAGTCATTATTATTTATTCTCGTTGACCTGATTTTGCCAATTAGTTGTTTTAAACCAGTATTGATAACGTTCATTTAACCAACCGTCTTCAGTGCGAACTTGAATCCAATTATTTAGGAAATTGAGTAAGTTAAAATTACCCTGACGAATAGCAAAACCTGTCGCATAACGAGTTAATGGTTTCTTAAACGGCATAAACAAACTATCTGGATTTTTTATGGCCATTTGCTCTGGTGTTGGTGTTGATGCTAAAGCTGCTTGCGCATTACCATTTAGAACTTCTTGAAAAGCTTGAGTTTCGTCATCAAATTGACGTAGTTTAGCTTTAGGAAATAATTGGCGTGCAGTTTGGACTGGATAAGCGCCACTGCGAACTGCTATTGTGACACTGCGTTTATTGTAATCCGCAATTGTGGTCATGCTTGCTGCGAGTTTTTTATTCGCCACCATTTGAACCGCTGAGTAAGAATAAGGATGCGAAAAAAGAACACTCATGTTGCGTTTTGGTGTAATGGTTAGACCGCCAATAATAACATCAAACTTACCCGCGAGTAGTGCCGGAATGATACCATCCCAAGCGGTGGGTACAAACTCAACTTTTAAACCAGCATCAGCCGCTAAACGCTTAGCGACATCGACTTCAAAACCAACTAAATCTCCTTGTTTATCACGCATAGCCCAAGGAACGAATGTTGATAAGCCGACGCGTAATGTGCCGCTTTCTTTTATTTGTTGTAGCGCATTATTGTTGTCAGCTGCAAAGGCATTATTCGCCCCTAGTAAGCAAGTGAAAACGGTCATTAATACCGCAATAAAGCGTTTCATAGCTTTCTCCATTGATGTGTATATAAATTTAGTGGTTAGGAATACTTAAACGGCGTTCAAGCCAAACAGCTAATGCTGATAACGTTAAAGTAATACAAAGATAAATTGCCGCGACGGTGAACCAAACCTCAAACGGCATTGCGGTGTCTGAGACAATATTTCTTCCTTCTGTTGTCAAATCAAATATAGCCATAATACTGACAATGGAAGAATTTTTTACTAAGGATACTGCTTCATTTGTGAGCGGTGGGATAATTTTTCTAACCATTTGTGGAATAACAACAAATCGATAACTATCAATTTGTGATAAGCCTAAACTTTCAGCGGCTTCTCGTTGACCTCGAGGGATCCCTTGAAGCCCAGCTCGAAAAATTTCAGCACTATAAGCTCCCTGAAATAGAGACAGTGCTAAGATAGCTGTCGTTGTACGATCAATGCCTAATACTGGACCTAATACAAAATACAATAGATAAATTTGTACAAGTAAAGGTGTACTACGAATGACTTCAATATAGCCACGAGCAAGACCTCTGCCTACGATAGAATCAGACATTCGTAATAGCGCTGTAATAAAGCCGATAATCACAGTACAGATTAAACTGATACTTGATATTTTCAGCGTTACCATTAAGCCTTCAAGTAAATCACCTGGATACCATTGACCATCTTCATTAAACCAAAGATATTCAGGAATACGGTACCATTGCCAGTGATAATGCATAGCTTCTGCACCACTATTGAGTAGCAACATTATGATGGAAGCAACGCAGATCACTTGCAATGTAATGGAAATAAGTTTTGGAATATGAGATCGAGTATCTTGAGTCATTATTTTTGATCTCAATAGCTAAGAATATTTTCGAGAAATTGTTGTGTACGCTGATGTTTAGGGCTATCAAATAGCTGTGCAGGAGGTGCTATTTCAATAATTTCACCTTGATCCATAAACACAACCCGATCTGCAACTTGACGCGCAAATCCCATTTCATGTGTAACACAAATCATTGTAATGCCATCATCTGCAAGTTCTTTCATTACATCTAGAACTTCACGAATCATTTCAGGATCAAGGGCTGATGTTGGTTCATCAAAAAGTAAAATGTTTGGCTTCATACACAACGATCGGGCAATCGCTACTCGTTGTTGTTGGCCTCCTGAAAGTTGCCCAGGGAATTTATCTGCCTGATGGCCTATATGAACCCGTTCTAAAAATTTACGGGCTAAGTTTTCAGCATCTTTTTTTGACATTTTTAAAGCACGACGAGGGGCTAATGTCAGGTTATCTAAAACCGTCATATGTGGAAATAAATTGAAGTGCTGAAATACCATGCCAACTTGCCCACGTATAGCATGAAGTTCTTTATGATTGAGTAAATGTCCCGCGACGGTTATATCACCGCTATTATATTGCTCCAACCCATTTATACAGCGAATTAATGTTGATTTCCCAGAACCTGATGGCCCACAAATGACTAATCTTTCGCCTTTATTAATAGAAAGATTAATATTCTTGAGTGCATGATAATTGCCATACCATTTGTCAACATTATTAAATGTGATGATGTTATTTTCAGACAATGCAACACTCCTTAAATTTAATAGACATCGATTTATATTATCTGTAGTCATCTTTTTATGGTTAAAAAATACATAGTTATTTAATTTATAGATTAATATAGGACAATGTTATTTTTAATACTACATTGTATATATTTATATTCTTTAAAACATAAAAAATTAAGTTGTTTATTATTATATAAGTATATTTTACAGTTTTTTTATTCTCTCGTGTAATGATATATTCCATATTTCAGATGTTTCTGTTCATACATTGTCATTTTGTGCGTAAGTTATCGTAAAATGAAAGAATTGATATCAATTTTGATCTAATTACTGTTTGCACTCTTAGTTTTTAAACGATAAGTTAAGCGAAGGTAACAGAATGAGTATTTTATGGTTATTTGTCTTTGTTGACTAATTATCGTGTATTAAAAGGAATTATAGGAAGTAGAAATATGCATAAAACGGATGATATTCGTATTAGTGAAATCAAAGAACTTTTGCCACCCATTGCTGTATTAGAGAAGTTCCCAGCATCGACTACAGCAGCCAAAACTGTGTATGAGTCACGTAAATCAATCCATAATATTTTAAATGATGAAGATGATCGTTTATTAGTTATTGTTGGTCCTTGTTCTATTCATGATCCTATTGCGGCATTAGAATATGGTCATAAATTAAAGCAGTTGCGAGATGAACTTAAAGATGATCTTGAAATTATTATGCGAGTTTATTTTGAAAAGCCACGAACAACTGTTGGTTGGAAAGGGCTGATTAATGATCCGTATATGGATAATAGCTTTCAGCTTAATGATGGTTTACGGATTGGACGAAAATTGTTAGCTGATTTAACCGATTTAGGTTTACCTACAGCTGGTGAATTTTTAGATATGATCACACCACAATATATGGGTGATCTTATAAGTTGGGGGGCGATTGGTGCTCGAACAACTGAATCACAAGTCCATCGTGAACTTTCATCAGGGCTTTCTTGTCCTGTTGGTTTTAAAAATGGCACCGATGGCAATATTAAAATAGCCACAGATGCTATTGGTTCAGCAAGTGCACCCCATCATTTTTTATCCGTTACTAAATATGGACACTCAGCGATTGTTACCACAGCAGGCAATGAAGATTGTCATATTATATTGCGTGGTGGTAAGGCACCGAATTACAGTGCAGATGATGTTAATGTTATTATGCAGCAGCTTATTGATGCTGGTTTACGTAATAAATTGATGATTGATTTTAGTCATGCAAACAGCGCTAAGCAATATCAACGACAAGTGATTGTATCTGAAGATGTTGGTCAGCAAATTGCCAATGGTAATAAAGCTATTTTTGGTGTGATGATCGAAAGTCATCTTGTTGAAGGACGGCAAGATATTGTTGATGGTGAAACACCAACATATGGCCAAAGCATTACGGATGCTTGTATTGGCTGGAATGATACTGATAAAGTTTTACGTCAACTTGCTGCTGATGTCAGAGCTCGTCGCCATAAATAGTCATTAAAATTAATGATAAATAAGTCTGTAGTACAAGCCCCTATTTATATAAAAGGTAGGGGTCTTGTTGATGATGCCTATGGCCATCATTAAATTCGATATCAAAACTTTCACCATAACTATGTTGATTGACAAGATCTTCATTAAAAGGGAATTGGCAATATATTGAATAATTATGGTGTAGGCCATTCACAATAAAAGCATCAAAAATATCATGAGTGTCAGCTATGAGCGTTTTATTATTCATAATAACTCCAAATTGTTGTAAGCAATAACAATGTAAAAATAAAGGTTATCTATTAAGTGTACTAAAGATACTAAATTTTGGAAGATTAATTTATGAAAGATGTACGGTAAATCGGACACTGCTTATTATTATATTGTACAAAAACAGGCTTATTGTATTGATGGGATATTTTTTTAGCTATTATTTTTTATGATTCTTGCTTTTTTTTGTTTAAATTTTAATAGGATAGGGTAATAACCAACAGTAAAAAATAAATTTTCTATCAATTAATAAGTGAATTAGAATTATGACGAATAAATTTTAAATAATGTGAGAAATTAGCTGTATATCATCAAAAGAAAGCTGAAATTCTTTAAAATATCACAACGCATTAACTGTTATACCACAGCCTAAATAATTTTTGGCTGATAATTTGATTAAGATTATATTCCATTGATGTTGTATTGGGTGAGTTTTGTCTAAGATCTGTAGGTGGTGTTAGTATATTATAACTATTATAAATGACACTGTAACTTTCTTTCACATCAATAACTATTTTATAGTGATTCCCGCGTATTTTTGGAAGAGTAAAGCTACCATTATCAGCAATACTAAATGTTAACTCTTTTGGATACTCATTAAGTATTTTTGTCGCGTATTCTTGAGTAAAACTGTTAATTAGCGATTTGTTATTATAGAGTAATGCAAAATTCATAATAGGATTTTTTATATTCTTATTCAATAATGGAGTGATTTCTTCATAGAATGCTGAACTTGAAATGTCAATTAAATTATTCTCATCTAATAGTTCTTTATTAATATCATCAGCCATTTGTTTATTTAACTGTTTATTTTTATCTATTAGTTTTTCTATTAAATATTGCGATGACTGCTCTTTTTTAATTGTACGTTTTATGTTTAAATTATTATTAGCGATCATTAAATCTTTTTGTAAATATTTATCAAAAACTTGTTTATTATAGTTTGGTTCAAAATAGCCATTGAGTTGTACCATTGTTTTCCATAATTCTGGAATGTATTTATTAAAAGTAATAGTTGCGTTATATTGATATTCTTTAGGTATTTTGCTAATTAATTCTTCTTTATTATAATAAATACAAGAATGTGGTGATATTAACTTTATATTTTCATAAATATCTAAATATTTTGAGCAATGAAGTGTTTTATCTATTCTATATTTAAATTTTATTTCTGATATTATGTCGAATATTAGAGTGTCATTAAGAGACATATTCTGTAGGTCGTTTTTTAAAGAACGGCGCAGTTTGGTATAATATTGTTGTTTTTCTTTTATTTCTTTTTTTATACAACTAATATTTTCAATATATTGTTTTTCATCTGTTTTAATGATGTCGAGATAGGTGTCTATAGCCATTAATTCTTGTTGGTAATAATTTAACTTTTGATTAATATCAGCTTGTAGTTTTATTTTTGTAATATTAACCGTAGTCATATTTTTTTTATAGATTAATGCACTATTATTAAGTGCTTGAATGAAAACATCTGCTTTTTGAATATGTGTTTGGTTAAATAAATAGATTAAATGATTAATATCTTCAAGATAATTGGGATTAGATAACCAATGGGAGTTAATTAGTTTTTTCGCTGTATATTCGAGATTATTAAATTGTGATGGTATTTTAAATGGGCTACAATTTTTTGTAATAATGAAACCTTGCTGCTTTTGGTGTGGAATAATTTCAGGTTTGATATTAAAAGAAGAATAATCGATATGACTCTTTTTATCACAGCCTATAATTAAGCATAATATAAGCAACATAAAATTACGCAAGATGTTCATGTCTCCAAAGTATTTATAGTCTTTAATCAATAATATTAATTATACCAATATCTACTTCATATACAAGCGTATGCTTAATCACGATTGCTAACTATTAATAACTTTTTTTGTAATTTTAATGTAGTAAAAGTGTTTATATGGTTAAATATATAAACAATAACGTTAGTATTAAAATTTGGAGAGAATGATGCTAGTAACATTTAGCAGTAAATCACATAACAATGTCATAATGTTTGGTGATATTGCACAGTCATTAATTAATATGATGGAGTTTACAGCAGAGATACCTGGAGCAATAACAGCAGATGATGTTGAGATCGCTTTAGCTAATCTAGAAAAAAATATAGCCTTGGCAAACAAACAGCACGTTTTAACTCAGAAAACACAGCTAATAGCTAATATGGATGAAGACGAAGATGAAGACGAAGTTGAGCCAGAGATCAGTATTGCTGTTCGTGCAATCCCACTTATTGAGTTATTAAAGACGGCAATTGCAGTTAACAGTTATGTTATGTGGAAGTAGCTTCTATTAATCCGTTGGAAAATTAAATTATTTAACGAGATGGAGTGGAGCAAAAGGGTCATCATTAGGATCGTTTAGCCACAAATATTCAGTGTCAGCAGCAATGCGACGAGCAATAGAATCTCCGTATTGATAACCGATAACCGCTAATGACATATCCAGACTTGCAGAACAGCCTGATGCGGTAAATATATTATTACAGCGTACCCAACGGGCTGAGGTTTGCCATTGAATGTTGTGACCAAATTGGCATACCCAATCAAGATTTTTTTGCGTGGTAGTTGCTTTCCCATTATCGAGTAAGCCTGCGTTGGCAAGTAATGCAGCTCCAGTTGATGTGGAACATATAATACTTTGTTGTGATGCCACTTTTTTTAACCACGCTAAAATATCTTTGTTATGAGCTGCAAATCGAATCCCTGCACCGCCTGGAATAATTAAGATCCCTGTTGATATTGCATCATTAAAGCTTAGTGTTGGTTGCATATTGATGCCTTGTGTGCTGGTAACATGCTGTCCATTCGCTGTAATAATTTGTAGTTGATAATATTCGGGTAATAAGCCAAACATGTGTAGCGGACCTAATGTATCAAGTAATTCAAATTGTTCAAAAAGTAAGACGGTTACTGTTTGTTTATCTGGCATTGTATATACCTTGCAATAAATTAAATGATTTATGACTATTATTAATAGCCAATTAATCATGATCTATTGTGTTGAAGATGATAATTTGGCATTTATAATTGCATTATGAGGATAATGCTTGTTATTCAGCTGCGAATGATTACAATCAGCCCCCTGTTTAAAAATGGCTCAAAATATCAACTGACACGATTATGAATAGAAAGAAAAAAATTAACGAAACGCTAAAAAAGAGAATGAAGAAGGCGAATGCTAAGCTTAATAAAAGCACTAAGCCTCGTTATATTTCTAAAGCAGAACGTGCCAAGCTTGATGATGAAGCCGCACTGATTGCTGAAACTGCAGATGTAACATCAGAGACTATTATTGATAGTGACGTTGAATCAGCAGTTAATTAATAATTAAAAAATAGTAATATTATATTTGAAACAGAAACATGATTTTGGTCGTTTTTCTGTTTTTTCGTATCATGCCTATTATTTATAGGGTGATTGCTTGTTGATCGTTAGATGAACAAGCTACTACGCTACTGTGCGTTTATTTTATACAAAGAGAGATGCTATGAGTTTTGCCTCTTTAGGCCTATCCGCCCCAATTCTTGAAGCTGTTGCTAAGCAAGGCTACGAAAAACCATCCCCAATTCAAGCGCAAGCAATTCCAGCGATACTGGAAGGCAAGGATGTCATGGCGGCGGCACAAACGGGTACAGGCAAAACAGCAGGTTTTACATTGCCGCTACTAGAAAAATTATCTGGTGGTCAACCTGCTCGTTCAAATCATATTCGTGCACTTATCTTAACACCCACTCGTGAGCTTGCGGCTCAAGTTGGTGATAATGTTGCCAAATACAGTAAAAACTTGCCAATTAATTCCGCGGTTGTATTTGGTGGTGTAAAAGCTCATCAACAAATTAATCGTTTACGTCAAGGTGCTGATGTTTTAGTGGCAACACCGGGTCGTTTAATGGATCTACACAGCCAGAATGCGGTTAAATTCCGTGATGTTGAAATTTTAGTATTAGATGAAGCTGACCGTATGTTAGATATGGGCTTTATTCGTGATATTCGTAAAATTTTAGCGTTATTACCAAAACAACGCCAAAACTTACTGTTTTCAGCAACATTCTCTGATGATATTCGTGCGCTAGCTAAAGGTTTAGTAAATAATCCGGTTGAGATTGATGTTAATCCTCGCAACCAAACGGCGCCGACGGTTAAGCAGTGGATTTTCCCTGTTGATCAAAAGAAAAAAGCAAACTTACTGACTAAGTTGTTAAATGAGCGTAAATGGAAACAAGTGCTGGTGTTTACTAAAACTAAACATGGTGCTAACCGATTAGCGACTCACTTAGAAAGCCGTGGTATTTCATCTGCTGCTATTCACGGTAATAAGAGCCAAGGCGCACGTACAAAAGCATTGGCAAACTTTAAATCTGGTGATGTTCGTGTGCTTGTTGCAACTGATATTGCGGCTCGTGGCTTAGACATCGAACAATTGCCACAAGTAGTTAACTTTGAATTACCACATGTTGCTGAAGACTACGTTCACCGTATTGGTCGTACTGGTCGTGCGGGTTGTGTTGGTGAAGCAATTTCATTAGTTTGTGCTGATGAATTTGGTGATTTGAGTGCAATTGAACGTCTAACAAAGCAAATTTTAGATCGTGAAATTGTTGAAGGTTTTGAGCCATCCGTTAATTTACCCGTATCACGCTTGGAGACTCGTCCATTAGCAGCTAAAAAGCCCAAGAAAGCACAATCATTTACAGCAAATGGTGAAAAGCGTCCACGTTCAAATGGTAAGCCTGCAACGCGTCGTAAACCAACGCCACGTAGTGATGATGCTCTTCGTGCAGAGGGAAAACCGGCACGTCGTAAGCCGCGTCCTACAGATGCTAAGCCTAAAGCTACAGATGGCAAGCCTGCTCGTCGTGCTCCTCAGCGTAACCGTAAGCCTGCTGCAACAACTGCAAACTAAAATGGCTTAGTGGTGTAATTAACTGTTTGAGTTAATCAGCTAAATAAAAAACCAGTGTTAATGATCAATGAATCATAACGCTGGTTTTTTTATTTATAATGTGGGTTATTAACATCGCAGTGCCAACGTTACACATGGAATGCCATGATCCGTGCTATAGCCATCTTCATCAAAGCTGCTATTAACAAGGTGTTTATCTTCAGTATGATAATCACTGACTTCAAACAATGAACCTGGGTATTGAGCATTAAATTCTTGGGATAATAAAATATAATCAAGCACTGAGGTTTTAGTGCCAAAATAGTGAGTTGGCGGGCGGGGCATATTGAGCTGCTCAGTGTTTTTGATAAACAAATTCCAACTATCATAAAGCCGGTAATAGCCAATTAAGCGTTCAATATCACTATCAGACATACCAAAAACGTTGCCAGCTATTAGTTGTTCTAAGCATGAGCTAGAGAGTTCATCATTAAAGTCACCCATTAATAACATCGGGCGAGTGCTGGATTGACGTTGTTTAAGTATCTCTAAGAATAATAAATTAGCTTCGGTACCACGTAGCATTGCCGATCCCCAACTGCCTAATCGTTGCCCGACAAAACGTGATAATGCCGTGTCTGATGGAACAATAGTATTGGGAAGTGGATCATCAAACAGTGATCGTTTTGATTTAAAATGCGTGACATAGCAATCAGTTAAGCCAACATGAGGAATATCAATCGTTGCTCTAAGGGGCTTACGGCTAAAATGAAAATCTGCCAATCCTAATAACGCTGCAGCTTGTTGATCGGCTGTAACGGTTGCTATTTCAGTGATAGGGAATTTTGATGCTATTGCAACGACAGGGCTACGGCAGATAAAATCGTCAATTATTGTGGGTGAATCAATCACGGCATAATAAGGATAACCTGCATTTTTCAATAGAGATTGCAGACTGTCACTACTGAATACTTCTTGAAAACCAATAATATCAGGTTGATTTTTATCAAGAAATCGCGTTATCCACGTTTGCTTTTTATGCCATTGCTCAATGGTATAAATATTTTGAAAATCATAATAAGCCATTGGTGGCTCAAGATAATTTAAGAGGTTAAAACTGGCAATTTTAACGGTGGGTAATGGCACTTCATAAGAAGGCTGATTAACGTTAGGCACACTACACTCTCAATAATTATAGCCGAAGTGTATAACTTGGCTTTATGATTACGTTAAATTATTGATATGTAGCATACCAGAGTGAGATATTAATAACAGCGATGCTTTAAGTATAGGAAAATACGTTATTATTAACTGAATACTTTGCTGATATTGGCTTTAGGGGTCTTCGCAAATTTTTGCATTAATGAAAAGGGGACTTCGTTAATGCCATATTGATGTTTAATATCGTTAATCATTGTTAGCCATAGCCGTGCCGTCATTTCTGAATCGGCTAATGCTCGGTGAAAAACACCATCATGATGAATATGCTTATATTCTACTAAAGTACCAAGTTTATGATTCGGCGCGTGTTGGTATAAACGCCGAGCAATAAGCATAGAGCATGCAAATTGTTCTCGGTATTGACGGCCAATGATATCTAATTCAGCCGTAAGAAAACGTTGATCAAAAGAAGCATTATGTGCAACAAGATTTGCATCGCCAATAAAATCTGCAAATTCTGCCATGACATCTTCGCAACAAGGGGCTGTGCGAAGCATATTGTTACTGATGCCCGTGTAATTTTCGATAAAACTACTGACTCGAAATCCAGGATTCATTAATTGTTGAAAGTGTGCCACAACATGACCATCTTCAAGTCTTACGGCACCAATTTCTATTGCGCGATCACCTTGTGCTGGTGAAAGGCCTGTGGTTTCAAAGTCGAGCACGATAACGCTATTTGCAGAACGAGAACTTATCATTTTTAAATCTTTAGCTGTAAGAAGAGCGGTATTGTAGCGTTATCCGTTCGGTTGTAAATTGCAGGCAGTCAATTTTATACCACTTTTAATGGTGAGATTAGCCGCTAATATATGCGTAACTATCATTATTTAAACCTTTGTGGTGAAATTAATACTATAAAAGAATAAATGTCATGTTATTCTTCAACACTACCAAATATTTCCTTTTGATTCTGAGTCTATTAATCGTTCTATGAAAAAACACTGCCATCGTCAGATTCGCGATCACGAGCAAGAAAGCGCCTCGTTTGTTCGTCGAGCTATTCAAGCATTTATTGGTATTCTTATTTTAACCTGTATCTTAATGAGCAATATTTATCATTTGCAAATACAAGATTACAGTGAATATAAAGTTCGAGCAGATAATAATAGCATTCGAAGGATCTCTGTTGCACCTAACCGTGGGCGTATTTATGATCGTAATGGAGTGATCTTAGCGGATAATATTCCGGTCTGTTCATTAGAGATAACGCCAGATCAAGTTAAAAATCTGCCACAGGTGTTAAAGCAACTTCAAAAATTATTAGGTATTTCTGATCAAGATATTGTTGCGTTCAACAAAGCGAAACACCAAACACAAGCATTTAAACCTGTGACTCTAATTGCACAGATGAATAACAAACAGGTCGCTGTATTCTCAGTTAATAAATTTGAATATTCAGGCGTTAATATTGATGCTCATTTGGAACGTTATTATCCTTATGGTGCATCGTTAACTCATTTATTAGGTTATGTCGGAAAAATTAACGATCATGATATTGCGACTTTAAAAAAGAGTGGTAAATATGATAATTATAAAGCAACTCGTACTATTGGTAAGTTAGGTATTGAACATTCTTATGAAGACATGTTACATGGCAAGGCTGGATATGAAATTGTTGAAGTTAATAGTCATGGTCGTGTTGTGCGAACATTATCTTATGTACCACCTGTCGCAGGCAAAGATTTAAAATTAACGATTGATATTAACTTACAGCTTTATGCGCAAAAATTACTGACATTACAACAGCAAGATCCTACGACAGGTTTAATATTAACCAAAGTTCGTCGAGGGGCTATTGTTGCTATGAATCCTAAAAATGGAGCCATTTTAGCGATGGTTTCAAGTCCAAGTTATAACCCTAATTTATTTGTTAATGGTATATCGTCAAAAGATTATACAGCACTGCTAAATGATCCTGCTCGACCGCTCATTAATCGTGTGACATTAGGTTTATACCCTCCAGGCTCAACGGTAAAACCTGAGGTTGCAGCAGCAGGATTAACTACTGGAGTGATTACTGTACATACCGTACGTAATAATCATGGTTGGTGGCGTATTCCAAATAGTAAAAGTCGAAAGTTTAGAGATGATCGAGCTCAAGGTTTTATGAATGTAGATATTTATAAAGCAATTGAAAAGTCAGTGAATACTTATTTTTATCAAGTTGCTTATGATTTAGGCATTGATAGACTATCAATGTGGATGACAAAATTTGGTTATGGCCAACATTCAGGCATTGATATTGATGAGGATTCTACGGGTATAATGCCTACTCGTGCATGGAAAATGGCGCGCTTCCACCGTGATTGGATGCAGGGTGATACAGTACCACTAGGGATTGGTCAGGGGTATTGGACGGCAACACCGATACAAATAGCGAAAGCAACATCAGTGGTGGCAGAAGATGGTATTGAACATCGGCCTCATTTATTAAAAGATATCATTGATGGAAAAGTTCAGCAGCCAGTGACGTTTGCTGATTTTAAACCGTTAACGTCAGTATCTAAAACCGACTGGGCGATCATTAAAAAGGGTATGGAGTTAGTCATTGAAAAGGGTACGGCTAGTAAAATGTTTCAAAATATACCGTTTCAAGTAGCAGGTAAAACCGGTACCAGTCAAGTATACTCACTAAAAGATACTGAGCGACATAATGCAAATGAGGTTGCTGAGCATTTTAAGGATCATGCTTTATTTACAGGCTTTGCACCAGCTAATGATCCTTCTATTTTAGTGACGGTAGTCTTAGAACATGGTGGTTGGGGCTGGCATGCCGCACCATTAGCTCGAGATATTATGGAATATGTCTTATTAAAACCGACATTGGCCCCTCAAGCGAATGAGTTAGTGCAACAACCATCACCATCACTGACAGGGCTAAAGAATTTACCCCAAAAGCAAGCATGATGATGGACGCTAATGAATCGTGATAGCTAAGCCGTGATGTCACTTGTTGAATCACGGCTTATAATGACGTTGGTGCGTGGCATTGAACCATGAATTGAGCATTGTTAGCAGCTCAGATGCCATGTAGGGCTTACATAAAATGTCATCCATGCCTGCATTAATACAAGCTTCACGTTCAGCCGTGGTTGTACCTGCTGTTAATGCAATAATAGGCTTAATGAAATTTTGTTTGCGTAAAATTTTAGTTGCACAATAACCATCCATGATAGGCATTCGACAATCCATGAGAACAATGTCAAAAGATTGATTGGCAATAATATCTAATGCCGCTTGACCATTATCTACAATAGTGACGTCTATTTTATGTTTTTGAAGCATTAATTGAATGATCATCTGGTTTGTTTTTAAATCTTCGACAACCAAAATGTTCAATTTTTGTAATGCTTCATGCGAAATAGGGGGATGATTTGATAATGTCTCATCAAGAGTGCTTATTGTTAATGGTAGTGAAACTGAAAAAGAAGTGCCCTTATTGGTTTCGCTAGATAAAGTAATATTGCCGTTCATTTGTTCACATAATTGTTTACAAATAGCCAATCCCAATCCTGTACCTTCATGACTACGTTTGCTTGATATATCAATCTGACTAAACGGTTTAAATAACTTATGTTGTTGCTGTTTTTCAATACCACAACCACTGTCTTCTACCGTAAATATGAGGCAATTATTTTGCCAACTAAATTTTGCTCGTACGAACCCTTGATGGGTGAATTTTATCGCATTCGCAATAAGGTTAACATAAATTTGTTTAAGACGATCTTCATCAGCATTAATTGAACGTGGAATGTTAGTATCATAATCGATAGTAAAATCTAACCGTTTTTCTAATGCTCGATGAGAAAAAATATCCCTTAGTTTTATGACTAATAGATGGCTATCAAGTGGCTTTTCTATTAGTTCTAACATACCAGCATTTATTTTACTGTAATCAAGTAAGTCATTAATAATAGCGCGAAGTAATTCACCAGAGTGATTTAATGTTGTTAGTAATTTTCGTTGGTTTAAATTTAAATCCGTATCTTGTAAAAGCTCGGCAGTGCCTAATAATCCATTAAGAGGTGTACGTAGTTCATGGTTAATCATTGCCAAAAAGTCGCGGGTTGATTGTTCTGAATCTTCAGCACGTTGACGCGCATGAATAGCTCTACTAAGAGTGATTTGACGACCAATAGCTGAACGAAATAATTCACAAAAAAGTGCTAGATGTTGTTGAATAATGGTTATTCTATTTATTGGTGCTGATATTCTTGCTGCGAAATACCCTACAATATCATTGTTATTAATTAGCACTGTCCAATACAAGTTAGAGGTTGGATCCCAGAGAGAGATTTGATCTTTAAGTTCTGTTGGTGGTTGCCATATTTGTTCTCGGCCACTGCAATAATCACCACTGATCGTAATATTTTCAATTGGCATGATTGAAATATAGCAAGCACTAATATGATGACCATCAATAAGACTTTCAATTAATTGCTGAATATTGTCACAAGAGGGGGCTTGTTTTAAAAATAGTCGTGCATAAGTAAGGAGTAAATTCTCAATTTTTGTCTGATAGGCGAGTTGGGCTGAATCTAATTCTGCCTGTAATCGTAGTCTTTCCAATGATATTTCTAATATATTATTAGTTTCAAAGAGTTCACGGCTTTTTATTTCTAATAATTTCTCAGCCATAATACGAGAAGCATGTTCCCGCTCTAGTTTGCGTTCTAATAACATTATTTGACGTTTGGCATCCATGTTAGTCACCTGCGAGTATTATTGAAAATCTGACATGGCTTTGCGAAGAATTGATAACTTGCATGCTGATCGTTAATGATTGATTAAAATAATCAGCGCATCCTTCTAATAGCCCCATGCAGACATACCCCATACAACGTGCCGAATGATAATCCATTGTCATTGTCGATTGGGTTTGATTGCTAAAAATGAATGTTGGTGGTGTTGCATCAGGATAGAGTTTTTTCACTTCTATATGAATGTGTTGTTCGACTTTTTTAATAAAACTAAATGTATTATCACTTTCAAGATCAGGAATGGGTATGGCTTGTAATAACGAAGGAAAAACCAACCGTCCGTAAGTTTGTTGAAGTTGCGCTGCTGAAATTTTAGTGATATGACTTAAACTCATTATTAGTTTAATAAGCTGACGGTGATCATAGCTACCAATTGCAGTATAAATACCAGAATCTTTTGCATGATCAAGCATTTGTTGGCTGACATCTAAACCAAATTGTGATTCTACAATCGAAATAAATTCAGTAAAAATGATCCCTTTCATATCAGTCCTTATTCTCTAATAGTGTCCATAAATGTAATTGTTATGCAACTAATCACTAAAGTGACGTTGTGTAGTAATTATGGCAGAGTTTATTCAGGCGTCAAAAGGGAGTATCAATAACATTATGCTTTTGAGAGGTAGATGATGAAATATCAAGATGCAATCTTATTACATCTTGATAATTAATATTATTTTTGCAGAATAACGGTTGCGGAAGTTTGCTGAGCAAGATCTAATAAATACTGCTCCATATCCTGCATCAGTTGAGTTTGATTTGGGAGTGGTAATGCATGTATATCGCTGATTAAAGCTATATTTTCGCCATCGTTAAGATCAGTATAAATCATACCTGTTGCTGCAGGTTTACCATTATAAAAACCCACATAAAGTTGTGCATTTGCATCTGCTTCAAACATTATTTGAGTTAAGTATTCAACAATAGCTTGTTGTTGCTCTTCTTGTTGCCAATAGCTTGAATAGACCAATGCATAACGAATGGTCAGTGGGTGACAATCTACAGGATAAAATGTTAACGATGATTCACTTGGAGGAGTAATTGAGTCAATGATCTGTGTAGACAGTTCTGAATGTGCGAGTTGATACAGATGTAAACCTTGTTCACTTAATGGGGTTGGAAATTCAGCATCAGTAATATGGCTAGCCATCCACGCGTTTTTTAAAGTAATCAGTTTTTCTGTAATTAGTGGCATATCATCACTTCTTTTATTCAATTGTCGACACCATAACCTAAATTTCAATAATAAGGTATGCTATTTAATTGTTTTTGATAAAATCATGCGTTATTTTGTGTTGTGACTGAATGAAATATACTCCAATAAGAGCCAATGTATAGTTTAAGGAATAAAACAATAGTCGTTATATGCGCTATCGATATATGATGTTGATTAGTGATGTTTTAATTATAAACCTAACTATTGGGTATAAGAGTCATAATGAAAAAATTGATATTAGTAGCAGCGATTAGTGTCATGTTAGTAGGGTGTAATAACACTCATACATCGTCGAATCAGCTAAGCACTAAAGTTACAACTGCAACTACTGTTCAATCGGTTGCAAGTGTGGAAAAACAACTTCCAGATTGGATTAAAGATAATATGGTAACCTCACCGTTGGAAGCTATTGTGATGGGGGGACATACTTATGATGCGGTTTCTTTTTGTAAGCCACATGATTGCGCAAGTGATTTTATGATCACTTTAACATCTGATAATAATCAAAAGTATTCAATGATCGTACATGTAAAAGATGTGCCTGATGCATTGAACACTCCAAGTATTTACGCGACGTATCAATATATTGGCCAGCCTGATCAACAAGTGAAAGATGTATTCACACAAGCCTTAAGTCAAAATCCTAACTGGCAATAAAAATCACCGCGCTACAAATTAGTGGTTATCAGACATAGAGCGTTCAGTATTGTACTGGGGCTCTGTTTGTTCATTATACGCTGAGATCTCCATTAAATAGTATCAATATGGGAGCCCTGTCTCTCTGTGCTTAAAACTCCGTCATTCCCTACAGTGAATGTCGCGAGGACGATAGGGAATCTACCATTAGCCCGTTGTAGAATAACTATTTAATTGGGTGTTAACAGCTTCTTTGATAATTTAGCTTTCAAAATATGGTAATCATTTTCTTTGAATTGTAGACTGATATCATTAATACGCCATTATAAGGAGTATTAAAGGTAGTTTATGACTGTTTGCCGAGTATTTCGCGTTTTATAACGTCAATTCTGACGTCGATTTACTCTGCTACATAGTCACATTTTCAAGCCTACAATCACTCAATAGTTTCAAAGTAGAACTTGTAATCACGAACGCCGTCTATATGAATGCCTTTCTCTCTTAATTCAAGGTATTGTTGAATCTTAATAGTTCTAAAATCCATTGCCTTTAGTGCCAGAATTATTCGCAATTCATCCATTGGGCGCGATTTAGCGTCAGAACTACAATTACTACAGACAACATGCGTCTTTTGTTTAAAGCCAACCTGATTCAGCCAGTTAAGATCTTTGGTTTCTTTACGTATTCCACAAAAGTAACAGTGATTCTGTTGTTTCAATACAACCTGTTCCCTTAAAGCTTTAGGACTTGATGCTTTAGCTGGTGGAGGAGTATTTGTTTTTTTATTCTGACTGAATATAGAAAACTGAACGATATTAGACATTTGGGTTACTCTTATCTATCAAAGAATACAGTATATAACTGAATATTATTGTTTTGTTATTTTACGAGTCAAACTATCAAGCATGAGTAATAATTATTTCTTCATTATCCACTCGTTGACGTTCACCATAAATACCTTCATCTGTACGTTTGCCACAGCTAATAATCATGGTGATTTCATCATTTTTTTTAAGACCGAGTAGGACTTTAGTGCGCTTAGAGTCAAATCCTTCCATTGGACAGGTGTCATAGCCTTCTGCGCGCATTGCCATCATAAATGTCATTGCTGCTAATGAACTACTTTTATGCAGACAGACCCGTAAATCCGTTTTACTTACTTCACGCATCATCGGTTTATTTCTGCCTAAAAATGCGCAGATTAATTGGCGACCTAAGCCTAAAAGACCCAATTGATCATTGCGATACACAAATGGGATCAGTTTCTCATAATATTTAAAGGCGCGTTTAGAAGCTTTATCATCACGACCTTTAAACATTTGACGAATGTGGGCGGCATTAATGCGTGTTCGCTGTTGCCATTTATCTGGTGTAATCACAAATACAACTAATTCATTCGCAGTTTTAGCTGCATTTTGCCCCATACAAAGTTTCGTTAACTGCTGACGTTTATCACTATTAATCACTCGATGAAACTGCCACAACTGCATATTGGAACTGTTTGGCGACAATGCTGCTAACTCTAATGCGCGTGTAACTACTTGATGATCAAAATCGGCCGTTAAATCATATTTTCGAACTGAACGGCGACTGTGAATTAAAGAGGAAAAATCGTAAGGCTGAGAAATAGATTCAGGCATAATGATAGTCGATTCTGATTGATAGAGGGTTATATTTTTATATATATCCCATTCAATAAGCAAATTCTATAGTAATGTTTGTGTAAAACAGCATCGCTTGGTGTGAAAAAGAGGAAAGACTGGTTGATATAGTAAAATGCTTATATCAACCAGTGTTATTAATGATCACTCAGGAGCCGCAATGGTTTGGGGGAACGCATTGCAGGCAATGTTCATTAACCTTGTCAGTACATTAAACGCCACAGAGTTAAGATGCATAATTTTACTCTGTGTTAATACGTTTTTGTTTTGACATGTTCTATTTTAAGTTAAAGTAGAGAAGTTAAAAGAGCATAAATTAATAAATAAGGTTCCCCTTTTTATGAGTGGTCAACGGCTTAAATTGCAATTTCAACGTCTGTATAATCATTTCAGTGGTGATAGCACTGAGACTAACCTTCAAGATATCTCTGAAGTCCTATTTTGTACGCGTCGTAACGTGCGAATGGTGATCAATAAGATGGTTGATAAAGGGTGGGTTGATTGGCAACCAGCGGTTGGCAGAGGTAAACAGTCACGACTTATTTTTAACAATACAGACAGTGAGTTACAGCTTCATCATGTTCGTAAATTAGTGGCAGATGGTAAGCTAGAACCCGCTTTGGCAGCCTTAGATAATAATGCTGAAAAATTGGTACAATTAATTCAAGAACAGCTTGGTATTTCTCACCATCAAGGCAAGCAAATTGTTCGTTTACCTTATTATCGTAGCTTTGAAAATATTACGCCATTAAAGCCGTTACGCCGTTCTGAACAACACTTGGTTAGACAAATATTCAGTGGTTTAACACAGCTAAAAGAGGAAAAAGGGGAAGAAGAAGCGGTTATTGGTGACATTGCTCATTCTTGGGAAGCAATTACGCCCCGTCATTGGCGCTTTTATTTACGACCAGCAATTCGATTTCATGATGGTCGATTGTTAGATAGTAATGATATTTTTGCTACTTTTGCAGAAGTGAAGCAACTGGCTTTATTTGCACATATCGATAAAGTACTTTCACCATTTATTAATATTATTGATTTCCATTTATCTCAAGATGACTATCGTTTCCCTGATTTATTAGCCAATACTTGTGCGATGATTCAACCCGCTAATCATGCCACATTGTCTGATTATGAAACGTTTCCAATAGGGACCGGACCTTATAAAGTAACTGTTAATGATAAGCAACGGTTTAAATTGGAAGCGTTTGAACATTATTTTGGTTTTAGAGCACTGAGTGATGTCGTTGAAGTGTGGATATTAAATAATTTTGCAGCATGTTATTTACAACCGACATTAGGGGATAAGTTAGAGCAACATGTTCATATTTCCTCACGCTTATCCATGGATCAAGGCTGTACATTCTTATTATTGAACCGTATTTCTGGTTTGGCGCAAGAGCCACAATGGCTGCATTATTTTCAGTCTCGATTATATAGCCTAAATGTGATGCGCGAGATGGATTTAACACAGGTAGGGGATTTTAATTTATTTAACGCTTATGGATTATTACCCGGTTGGATCCATACTCAACAGTTACCTCAATCTGTTGTAATACCGCATAAAAAAGTAGTTACGCTTGCTTATCAGTATGAGCATCCGATCTATCCATATGTTGCTTCTTTAATTGAAAAGATTCTTATGAAAGATGGAATTCAGTTAAATATAATGGAATTAAGTTATGAAGATATTGTTCTTGGGCAACAGGCTGAAAATATAGATATTTGGTTAAATGGCATGAGTTTAGGCAGTAATCGTTGTGACGCTATTCTTGCGTGGCTACATAATTTTGATCATATTGAACGAGTAATGCCTAGTTGTGAATTTAAACAATTACAGCTAGCAATCAGTGAATGGCGCTCAGTAGCCAATGCGAAATTTCCAAGTGATATTATTGGTGAAACATTGTCGCAAACGGGACAAATTATCCCTTTATTCCATAATTGGTTGGGTGTAGATAATAACGTACAACTACAAGGTATGGAGTCTAATTTATTGGGATGGTTTGATTTTAAGGCTGTGTGGAGTAAACCACTGATATCATCGTGTTAATCGTATTAGTATTTAAGATTTAAATGTTGTTGTGCCGCCATAAAAATAACATGTAAATCAATTAAATCATCACTTTGTTGTTGCCAATGCTGTAATTGTTGACATTGGCAAAATTCTAATAACGTAACAATAATATGATCTAGTTTTTTTAAACTCCAACGTTTAGTTGTAGCACTTTGTTGTGGATCGCAGATAAGCGCTTGTAATTTTGCATAAGGTAATTGGATATAAGTGAAAGCAAGCTCAGGTTGTTGCTGATGATAAAATCGACTAATTTTGTCACAACCATCTAACCAATATGCGAGGGCCTCTTCATTTTGAGAGTGAGTATTAGGATCTGCTACTGTAAATAAAGAGATGGGTGTTGCCGAAATAATGGCGATAAGTGGTTTAATATTGTTAGGATTTTCATCGCTATACCATGTTTTTATTGTGGTTAGCCATAACTGTAGATCATCCATGCCTCTCTCCTTATGCATTCTGTCTTTGTTATATAATGCTATTTTTATGCTATAAGCATAGTAGAATATTAGTATTTTTATCATTAATTTTACATTTGCGCAACTTATGTGGTGGTTCACATATTGGCGCATAATAAATTGTTACTATGTCATCATCTTTATTTGTTGATGAGTAATGTATGCGGGCAATATTAATCAGTTTGACCATTACAATGATGATATTTAGCACTAACGTTATGGCCACTGTTTCTGAGTCTGCTTTAGGTGATTTAACTCAAACGTCATTAGGTTATGCAGCGTTAGTCATTTTTATATTGGCTTATTGTGTCGTTATGGCAGAAGAATATTTACAGTTGCGTAAGTCAAAACCCGTACTATTAGCCGCGGGTCTTATTTGGATCATGATTGGCTACGTTTATCAACAACATGGCATGGGTGATATAGCAAAACAAGCACTAGAGCATAATTTGCTTGAATATACTGAGTTATTATTGTTTCTATTAGTCGCAATGACTTATATCAATGCGATGGAAGAGCGGCGATTATTTGATGCGTTACAAAGTTGGATGGTCAATAAAGGGTTTCATCTACGAACATTGTTTTGGCTAACCGGCATACTTTCTTTTTTTATTTCCCCTATTGCTGATAACCTAACGACGGCTTTGCTAATGTGTGCTGTAGTGTTGAAAGTCGGTCAGGGTAATACTCGGTTTATTAATATTGCATGTATTAATATTGTTGTGGCAGCAAATGCAGGAGGAGCATTTAGTCCTTTTGGTGACATTACGACGTTAATGGTATGGCAAGCAGAATTAGTCAATTTTCAACAATTCTTAACTTTATTTATTCCTGCTGTTATCAACTATCTTATTCCTGCCATGATCATGGCGTATTTTGTTCCTAAAACACAACCACAAGCATTACAAGAAACCGTAGTGCTTAAACGGGGTGCTCGTCGAATTGTGGTCTTGTTTTTATTGACTATCGCAACAGCGGTAGCATTTCATGGTGTGCTGCATTTTCCTCCTGTGATTGGCATGATGATGGGATTGGCTTATTTGCAATTTTTTGGCTATTTTCTACGTAAAACATTGCCATCATCGTTGGCAAAGAAAAAAGCTCAAGCAGAAGCTAAACATGATGAAAGAGCCTTAAAACAATTAGGATCAGTGGTTCCGTTTGATGTATTTAAACGTGTTTCTCGAGCTGAGTGGGATACATTACTATTCTTTTATGGGGTGGTGATGTGTGTTGGTGGGTTAAGCTTACTCGGGTATTTAGGCGTAGCATCAGAAGTAATGTATACCCAATGGGATCCGGTATGGGCAAATATTACGATTGGTTTATTATCGGCTGTCGTTGACAATATTCCGGTAATGTTTGCAGTATTAACGATGCTGCCAGATATGTCATTAGGTAATTGGTTATTAGTTACACTCACGGCGGGAGTAGGAGGAAGTTTACTTTCTATTGGATCTGCGGCTGGAGTTGCCTTAATGGGGGCCGCCCACGGTAAATATACATTTTTTGGACATTTACGCTGGACTCCTGTGATTGGACTTGGCTATGCAGCAAGTATTATCACTCATCTATGGCTCAATAGTGCTTATTTTTAGTTGGTAGGGGGTAAATATAGCTCATAATACAAAGTGTAATAATATGAGCTAAGGGAATATATGTGAATCAATATATCTTAGTTTAGTGCTGTTTTTAGCGTGGCGATAAAAGTATCAATATCCGCTTTTGTAATATCAAGGTGAGTAACGAAACGCATTGGATTCCCACCGCTGATCAAAATACCTTGTTGCTTTAATGTTTCGATCAATTGTGGCTGATCAATGTGCGAATCAACTTTTGCAAATGCCATATTAGTTTGAATATGTTTAAGATTGACACTAAATCCATCAATATCATTTAGCTGTTCAGCTAAGTAACGTGCATTGTGGTGATCATTCGCAAGGCGTTCAACATTTTCAGTTAAAGCAAGTTTACCTGCTGCTGCAATAATACCTGCTTGGCGCATACCGCCTCCGAGCACTTTTCTCCAGCGACGCGCTTTTGCTATTAAGGTTTTATCACCTAATAATAAAGATCCGACAGGTGCACCTAAACCTTTTGATAAACAAATTGTAAACGAATCAAAATATTGCACAATATCAGTAATATCGACGTTCATCGCAACGGCAGCATTATACACTCGAGCGCCATCAAGATGCATTTGTAAGCCATGTTGATTAACAAATTCACGCGCTTGCTGAATATATTCTAACGGTAATACTTTACCATTAATGGTATTTTCAAGGCTGAGCAACTTAGTGCGTGCAAAGTGTGGATCGAGAGGTTTTATTGCTGCGGTTAGTTTCGTAAATGGAATACTACCATCAGCATCATTTTCTAATGGTTGTGGTTGAATCGAACCTAAAATAGCGGCACCGCCACCTTCAAATTTATAGTTGTGAGCTTGTTGTCCACATAGGTATTCATCACCACGCTCACAATGCGCCATCAATGCTAGCAAATTAGCTTGTGTGCCTGATGTGCAATAAATCGCAGCTTCAAAACCATGGCGTTCTGCTGCCCATCGCTCTAAATCATTAACGGTAGTATCGTCACCATAAACATCATCACCGACAAGAGCGGAAGCCATCACCTGACGCATTTTTTCGGATGGACGAGTGACTGTATCTGAGCGGAAATCTATCATCTATTTTTATCTTCCTATTGTGTTTTTTTTAATATATCACCGCATTATTTAAAGGATCTATAGCTATTGGCGTTTTTTCTATTGTTATTGATATTATGAATAATCAATAGACTGAAATGATAGATGTATTAATAGCTATAGAAATATGTGCTAAGTAAATGAATGAATCTACACTTATTATTGTTATGTGGTTAGGTGCAGTGCACTTATTAATTATAAGCAACAAGGAGAGATAACAATGTTAGTGGAACAGCGAAATTTTATCTTGTGTGGTAGTCAGCAGGGTAATGCAAGTGTGCGAGTGATCCCTACAGGGCAATTAGAGATTACGATCACCGAAGATGATTCTGTTTGCGAGGCTGAATTTTCGCAATTATGGTTCAATAAAACGGGAATGAAAACATTATTGGTGTGTCGTGAAGCCGAGCGGGTTTGCTGGCAATTAGATTTAACAAATCAAGATGCAAAAGAACTGGAGTGTTTAATTGAATCAGCGCAAGAAGATTTTGAAATTCTAATGCGTGCGTTGTAGGCTCTAAAAAATGATTACAAAAGTAAATTGAAGCCCTGCATGGTTTTAACTAGAGATAGTTGCAGTGTTGTAGGGCTTGATATTATGTGGGTGATGATAATGGGTTACTTTCTAGGAATAGGAAGATATAGCATTGCTTTTAGACCACCTAACGTACTGTTAGTTAAAACTAAGTTACCGCGATAACTGTGTACTAGTTCGTTCACAATATTAAGTCCAAGCCCGGTGCCTGGAGTATTTTCATCTAATCTAACACCACGTTTTAAGACTTGTTTACATTTTTCATGAGCAATACCTGGTCCATCATCTTCAATCACCAATACAATATGACCATCAATAATTGATTCTTGATAAACTCGAATTAGGCTATTAGCCCATTTATAGCTATTTTCAATTAAGTTACCGATCATTTCATCTAAGTCACTCTTTTCAACTGCAATGACGATATCACTATCAAGTTCATTTACCAGTATGACTTCGCGATGAGCATAAACTTTATCCATAGCTAATGAAATCGCATCAATACGGTGTGATAGCGCTGTTTTTGTCGCGAGAATATTCATAGCGCCAGCCATGCGTGCACGACCCAAATGATAATCAATATGTTGCTGTAATTGCTGTAACGCGGGTGCTAGTTTAGCTTGTGTGGTTGAATCTAATAGCGAGACTTCATTATTAAGAATGGCAATGGGCGTTTTTAACGCATGTGATAGATTTCCTGAGTGGTTTCTAGCGCGTAAAAGTAATTCCTGATAGTGAAAGAGCAACGCATTAAGATCGTCTATAACGGGTTGTATTTCAATGGGATAAAGCCCTGTAAGCTCAGTTGATTTTCCCTCTCGTACTTCAATAAGATTCTTGCGAAGTTTACGTAGTGGCCATAATGACCAGCTGACTTGCAAGGTTGTTAATACTAAAATACCAATCGCCATGATAATAAGAATAATCCATAAACCATGGGTTAATTGTTGTAGTGTTTTCAGTAGCTTGTCTTGATTAACCGCTACTGATAATTCGATAGGGTGGTCACTATCAGGCAGGCTAAATTTACGTTTCACGACAATTAAAGATTGATTATTGGGGCCTTCAAATCCTTTTTGAGTATTACCTTTGATGGTGGTATCCCATAGCGAACGTGAGCGTAAGACTTGGTTATTGAGTTTTAATGACCAATATAAACCACTGTATGGAAAATTAAAGCGGGGATTGGATAGGCGACCATCAACAAACAGTTGACCATGCTTATCAATATCGACTTGGGCTGTAATTTGATCCATATAAAGGTATAGCTGTGATTTTTCTTGTTCAATTAAATAGGTTTTAATAAAACTAGGAACAAGATAACCCGCTGATAATGTAATCGCCAATAACCAGACTGCTGCAGCAATGAGCAGTCGGTTACGAATACTTGGTCGGCGATTTTTGGATAGATTAATTCGCATTGATACGATATCCAAGACCACGCACTGTCTTGATGACATCATTACCAATTTTACGACGAATACGACCAATAAACACTTCGATAGTATTTGAATCACGGTCAAAATCTTGCTTGTAAATATGCTCAACGAGCTCAGTGCGAGAGATAACCTTATCAGTATTATGCATTAAATATGATAGAACTTTAAATTCAAGTGCTGTTAAATCAATAATTTGATCTTGCCATGTTACTTTTGATGTTCGAGTGTCTAAACGTAAATCACCAGCTTGAATTACAGGGGAAACATTGCCAGTCGCTCGACGTAGTTGAGCACGAACTCGAGCAATGAGTTCAACCATTTGGAACGGCTTGGTTAAATAATCATCTGCGCCTGCATTTAGTCCATCAACACGCTGTGTTAGCTCATTACGGGCACTTAATATCACAACGGGGCAATTAACATTCTCTTCACGTATACCTTTTAGAACTGTTATTCCATCTAGCTTGGGTAAACCTAAATCAAGAACAATCGCATCCCATGGTTCAGATGTTGCACGATACAACGCATCAATACCATCGGTAGAGTGCTCAGCAACCCAACCATTTTGTTCTAAACCAGTGACAACTTGTTCACCGAGTGTAATATCATCTTCAACAACTAAAATTTTCATTTTGGAACCTTAAGGACACTTTCAAGATGGCGTCCTTTTATTTCTATCATTTTAAGAGTACGGGCTTCATACTCGACTTTTATTATATTATTGTTAGCATCAATTAACTTTAATTCGTATGTCCATTCATTATCATTTTTATCTAATTCAACGCGAATAATACGAGCTAATAGCTGCTGGTTAACTTTATGTTGTAGCGCAGAAAAAGGTTGAATAAGTCCTTGGGCTACTGCATCCATGACATTATCGTGATGTTCATCGATATCAGTATTTGATGTTGCAAAAACTTGACAGCTAAAGATACTGATAAATCCGATTAGATATAAATATTTGCACTGTTTTTTCATATTTATAACTGTAACTAAGTCGCCATGAATGGAAAGTGAATAATACTATTATAAATAGATTATTCAATTTGTAAGCCTTTAAATTTTTTCGGCTTTTTAATGTTATTGTCGCTGAAAGCATAAAGTGTCCTTTTAAAAGCATAAAGTGTCCTAAACTAAGTTTAGTTGTTTTATTACAACGTTAAGGGGCAAGTTATGTACGTTCGAAAGCTCTTTAGAACGATTGCACTGTTATCTTATTCAATATTATAAGGAAGTTGTTGCATTTCAATCACGACTCAAAGGATTTTATTCTTCTTCAGGTAACAAGCGTTATACTTATATTTCTAATTTTCTCGTTTAAAACCAAGATGGCACAAAATGATTATTTAGGTAGATATGGATGATGTAGTTTGTGATAAAAAAAATCTTTTGACGAAGCTATTTTGAGAAACCCGCAAACTAAGTACCCTCAATCACAATATGGATTTTTCGCTGATCTAGAGCCATTAGACGGTACGATTAGTGCTGTTACCGCCATTAACGACTCGTCGCAATATGAATGTTATATTTTAACAGCTCCCTCACCAAGAAACCCTCTTTGTTACACAGAAAAACGAGTTTGGGTTGAAAAGCATCTCGGTTACGATTTTGTTGAAAAACTTATTATCTGTTCAAATAAGAGGCTATTAAAGGGGATATTCTTATTGATGATAATATTTCTGGCAGAGGGCAGGAGAGTTTTGATGGTAGGATATTTCATTTTGGCAGCAACGAGTTTCCGCATTGGGAAGCTGTACGTTCCGAGCTGAAAATTTGAACATAACAAAAAGTCTAACTCGCCTCTATCCCATTTTTTCTGTGGTACTTTCTAGCTTAAAAGTGCCCCATTATTGGCTAGAGTAAATACTCATTTATAATAAAATCGGTGTTATTGTCTTCTAACGCTGCTTTCCCAAGTCCACATTAATATGCAAAAAAAATTTTATGGTTCCTAAAATTAAATAGCGTTTACCTCAAATGTAAGGGCTTTATGATGTGGACAAAATTAGGTCATTTAACAGGACAGAAAAACCTTTCAAGCTAGAAGATATTTGGCGCATACGAACGCGCTTAGAAATTGAAAAAAACATAAAGGAACTAGCATTATTAAACTTTGCGATAGATAGCAAATTACGGTCTTGTGATTTACTTCGGATGAAAATAAGAGATATTTCATCCGGCGGTGTTATTCAAAGTCGGGTTTTGTATCGCCAAAGTAAAACAGATAGATAAGTACAATTTGAAATTACATCTCGGACTGCACAATCATTAGCAACATGGATTACACAAGATAATTTAACACCCTCTGACTTTGTATTTCCTAGTGTCAGAAATCAAAATAAAGCTATGAGTTATAGCTGCTATTTAAAAGTCATTAGACAATGGGCTACTCAGCTTGGTTATGATCCCTACCTTTACGGAACGCATTCAATGCGCAGAACAAAGGCAACTCTCATCTACGCAAAAACTAAAAACATACGTGCTGTACAGCTGTTACTTGGCCATGTGAAGTTGGATAATACTATTCGATATTTAGGAGTAGAGATTGACGATGCTCTTAATATTTCAGAAAAGATAGACTCATAAAGCATGTCGGCATATGATTAAATCATATGTCACCTTTAGGCGGTAAATATAAAAGCATATAAATAACAGCTAGATGGCGGCAATATTAATGTATTTAATGTCGTATTTATTCCTTAAAATACGTCTGTAAGTTATACTCACTGCAAGTCAGAGTATGGAGGTTCAAATGACTACAACTGATCGTATTTATCAAAAGATAAAACGTTCAAGACGTTATGTTTTTGAACGTAAAAACTTTGAAGGTGTGGCTTGTTATGATCAAGTCGGTCGCGCTTTGAAACAATTAGTAAATCAAGGCGAATTAATGAAAATCGGCTATGGCCTTTACACCAAATCACGAATGAATAGTTTAACGGGTAAGCCAATGCCAACTCATCCAGGTGGGACGGACGCGCTTATGCGAGAAATCCTTAAGATGAAAGGCGTAGACTTTGAGATAGATAGTCTGTCTCTTCAAAGCTTATCGGGTGAAAATACTCAAATCCCTTCATCCATCAATTACTCATGGAACTCAAAACAGTTTAATCGAAAACTGGTAGTGGGTAGCCGTGTTATACACTCTCCAAATTAACCATGAATAAACTGAAACAGCAGTTTCTTGAGGTTTCCGATGCCTTAGCGCTCGGAAACCCAGCCATAATTGAGAAAGACTATTGGGTTGTGGCACTACTAGCACAACTTGAAAAACTCATCATCGATTCTCATCAACGGGTCTTTTCTGGCGGAACTACTTTGCCTCATTTAAGCGCATTGCTGAACGACTAATTAAAACAATTTAACGCTATTAGAGAATAACTAAATGCCAAATACCCCAATCAACCAAGACGACATCAATAAAACGGTATGGAGTGCCTGTGACACCTTCCGTGGCACCGTAGACCCATCAATCTACAAAGACTTCGTGCTTACCATGTTGTTCTTAAAGTACATCTCAGATGTGCGCCAAGACAAAGTCGAAGAGCTAACAGCGCAGTTTGGTGACAATCAAGCCATGATTGAAGCGATGCTGGCGAGTCAATCATTCAAAATTCCAACAGGCTCAACATTTTGGGATCTGTATGAGCACCGTTTTGAAGCAGGTAACGGTTCACGTATCGACCAAGCCTTACATGCGATTGAAGAAGAAAACGGCACCAAACTCAAAGGCGTGTTCCAAGACATTAGTTTCAACACCGATAAACTGGGTGATGAAAAGCAAAAGAACGACATTCTGCGTCACCTACTAGAAGACTTTGGTAAGCCAACCCTAAACCTACGTCCTAGCCGTGTCGGTTCATTGGATGTTATCGGTAATGCGTATGAGTTTTTAATCAAACACTTCGCGGCAAGCAGTGGTAAATCGGCAGGTGAATTCTATACCCCCCCCGAGGTATCGGATCTGCTTTCTATCATTCTTGAGCCACAACAAGGCGATGAGATTTGCGATCCAGCTTGTGGCTCAGGCTCGCTATTGATGAAGTGTGGTAAGCAAATTCAAAAGAACTTTGGCGGCTCAAAGCAATACGCCTTGTTTGGTCAAGAAGCGATTGGCTCAACGTGGTCACTGGCTAAAATGAACATGTTCCTGCATGGCGAAGATAACCACCGCATTGAATGGGGCGACACCATTCGTAACCCTAAGCTGCAAGATGCCAACGGTGGCTTACTGCACTTTGATGTCGTCACCGCAAACCCACCATTCTCGTTAGATAAATGGGGACATGAAGATGCAGAAAGCGATCACTTTGGTCGTTTCCGTCGTGGTGTGCCGCCAAAAACCAAAGGTGATTACGCTTTCATCTCGCACATGATTGAAACCCTAAAGCCTGCTACTCCAACAAGCAAGGGCGGCCGAATGGGTGTGGTTGTACCTCACGGGGTGCTATTCCGCGCATCATCAGAAGGTAAAATCCGTAAACAACTGATTGATGAAAACCTATTAGATACCGTGATTGGTTTACCTGAAAAACTGTTCTTTGGTACAGGCATTCCAGCCGCTATTCTGTTGTTCAAAAAGCATAAAACAGACAACAAGGTGCTGTTTATTGATGCCTCGCGTGAGTTTAAATCGGGCAAGAACCAGAACGTATTAACGAGCGATAACATTCAAAAGATTGTTGATACCTACAAAGCCCGTCAAAGCGTGGATAAGTACGCCTACCTTGCGACACTCGAAGAGATTGCCGAGAACGACTACAACCTCAACATTCCTCGCTATGTCGATACCTTTGAAGAAGAAGCGGAAATTGATTTGATGGCAGTGCGTAGTGAGCGTTTGGCACTGCAAACTGAGTTAGCCGATCTAGAAGCGGAAATGGCGGGCTACCTAGAGGAGTTGGGTTATGGTGCCTAATGGTTGGAGCTTTGGACGAGTAGATAACTTCTTCATATTACAACGTGGCTTTGATTTAACAAATAAAAAACGGGTTGAAGGTACTATTCCTGTGTATTCATCATCAGGATTAGCTTATTACCATAATGAAGTCAAAGTTAAAGGACCGGGCATTGTTACAGGTAGAAAAGGGAGTGTTGGAAAAGTCTTTATGATTGAAGAAGATTTTTGGCCACATGATACAACATTATGGGTCAAAGACTTTAAAGCAAATGATATTCTTTACATAAAGTATTTTCTTGATGCGCTCAAACTTGAGCGATTCGATGAAGCTTCATCTGTACCTACTTTAAATCGTAATAACGTACATAGGGTACAAACAGTCTTTCCCCCACTCCCAGAACAACGCAAAATTGCCAAAATCCTTTCAACATGGGATCGCAGTATTGCAACCACTGAAAAGCTGATTGATGCCAGTAAGCAGCAGAAGAAAGCCTTAATGCAGCAGTTGTTGACAGGTAAAAAACGGTTGGTTGATCCTGAAACGGGTAAAGCGTTTGAGGGGGAATGGGAAGAGGTTAAGTTGAGTCAACTTGTTAAGGTGACTGGTGGTAACGCTTTTAAGAGTGAACAATTTGCTACTCAAGGGATACCTTTAATTAAAATATCCAACATAAAAGCTGATTATTCAGTAAATGTGGACTCTTCAGCTTTTATTGCGGAAGAGTCTAAATACGAAAAGTTTAAAGTCAAAACTGGTGATGTTTTAATTGCAATGTCAGGAGCGACAACAGGTAAAGTCGGCTGTTACAGATTCGATGACTTCTCGTATCTAAACCAGCGTGTTGGTAGATTCGATCCTAAGAAAAATAAAGTAACTAAACCTTACCTTTTCCAACTGTTAAAGTTACCAAAAGTTCAGCACGATATATTGATAGATGCTGTCGGCGGGGCGCAACCTAATATTAGCAATAAAGATATAGAGCGTTTAAAAGTCAAAGTACCAGTAATAGGTGAACAACAAAAAATCGCCTCAGTGCTTACCGTTGCCGATAAAGAAATCGAGTTGTTAGAAGCCAAGCTTGCGCATTTGAAGCAAGAGAAAAAGGCGTTGATGCAACAGTTGTTAACAGGCAAGCGTCGCGTCTCCCTGTCATCTTAGTGCTTGCCGCCTAGCGACAAACCCTAAGCTTTAAGGGAACAAGTTGCTGAAACCGAAGCCGCTTAATTGAATTATCCCCTCATCCGAGGGGATAATAACGGATTTTCTCAAATAATTGAGTTGAAAATAATATGAAAATAAAGGCATTAACCTTAAAGAACTTCCGTGGTTTTAAAGAGTTTGAATGTACCTTTAAGCCTAGTATCAACGTACTGGTTGGTTTAAATGGATTTGGTAAATCATCACTCCTTGATGCAATTACGGTGGCATACGGACAGTTTATGAGTGGATTCGGTATAAGTACCGACCGAGCCATCCGTGATAATGATATTCACTTGGGTAAAATTTCCACAGGTGAACATGGTTTCACCATGGAATCACAATTTCCTGTTGTCGTTTCCGCTCAATCATTTGGTGATTATGTTGATGATTTTCCCATTGAGTGGTCACGTGCACGTAATACACAGAAAAGTACGGGAACGAAAGTACCAGAATTGGTTAATGTTGCTAAGCGCTTACAAAAAATAGTCCAAGATGGAGCTTTTCCCAATCTGCCTGTTATTGCCTGCTATGGTACAAACAGACTTTGGAATCAGAGCTTTGATACCTCTAATGACATGCCAAAATTGGGCAAGATGAGCCGCTTAGAGGGGTATCGTGATTGGGATAAGCCGAGCAGTGGTTACAAAACATTTGCCAACTGGCTCTATCAAGAAACCATGGCAAGTTTTGAACAGTCGATGAAACAGCAGCAACAACGCATGTCTGGCAATCTGGTTTCGGGTAATGTCCATGAGGCACACCTGAACGCATTACAGAAAGCCATTAATGCTGTACTGGAACCATCGGGCTGGTCAAATGTTCATTACTCAGCAACTGAAAAACAAGTTGTTGCAACACACGAAGTACAAGGTAATGTACCGATTTCACTGCTCAGTGATGGTGTGCGTAACATGATTGGTATGGTTGCTGATATTGCTCGTCGAGCAATTCAATTAAACCCTCATCAGGGAGATCATGTCATTCTTGAGGCGCATGGTATCGTATTGATCGATGAAGTGGATATGCACCTACATCCGCAATGGCAGCGCCATATTCTGGGTGGTTTACAAAAAGCGTTTCCAAATATTCAGTTCATCGTGACAACTCACAGCCCGTTAGTTATCAGTGATATCAAAAATGTACATGTAAATTTGCTAGATAACCCAGAAAAAGCCTCTCAAGTACCAGATTTATACGGTCAAGATGCCAACTCTGTTTTACTTGAAATAATGGATACAGATATCCGTAATGCTGAGGTCAATGAGAAATTGGGTGACGTGCTTGATGCTATTCATAACTCTAAAAACACTAAAGATATTGCTAAAGCTAAAGAGCTTTTGGTTGTTTTAGATGGTGACTTACCAGTAAGCAACTTAGAACTATCTAAAGCAAAACTACTTCTGCGTAAGAAGGAGCTGAAAATTGCGCAGAATAATTAAGCAGCAAGGTGCGGAACCTCAAGAATTAATTAGCTGGAAGCGTGGCAACCCTCGTGGCGTTTATGCCGACCTCACTGAAGTTGAACGCGAAGCAATTCGTTACCAGTGTACGACTGAGCAGTTTTATATTTGTGCTTATTGCGGCAAAGCGATTTCTGGTACAAACAGTGACACAATGAATGAGCATGTTGAGGCTCGTAGAATTGCGCCGAATCGTAGTCTAGACCTTACTAATATTGTTGCCAGCTGTAACACGTCAAATCAATGTGATGACAGTCATGCATCTCAGATTATACCCCTTACGCCTTTAATGGCTGAGTGTGAAACAGAACTCACTTATTCTCTCAGTGGCAGAGTATCAGGAACGACTGAAAGAGCAAATATTGCCATTCAGGTGCTCAATCTTGGTGATACGGAGAGAAACAACCGCAGTTTAGTTGAACAACGAAAACAATACATCTTTACCCTGTTATCGGTGAATGGCATCAATCCCGATGACGGGTTAGATGACGACGAGTTGCTTGAAATGGTTATCGACGATTTAGCTACGCCAAGTGATGGAAAATTGGAACCGTTTTCTCCTGCGGCAATCAATGTGTTGAAAAAATGGGTTGCGTAATGACAGATACAAATCCGTTACAAGTATTCAAAAGCCTTTTTGCATTGTAAATGGGAGTGTTTGGTAAGTGTGTGGCACCTCAAATATATGCAATATGCGCATGTTTTTTCTAGTGTTTCCAAATTGTGACGCTGTGCGTCACAATTTATCTTAGCTGCACTGTCATATTTTGGGCCAAGTTGAAAGTGAACAGATTTTCCAATAAGGATCTTAAATAAATGCTTGTATTTAACTGCACTAAAGCGGCTGCAGATTTTTTCACTGTTACGCGTCAAGGCAAAAAAGGTGATATTTATCAGTTTCTAAACAATTTTGAACCGATGTTAAAAGCCTGTTTTCACACTCTAGCTAATGATAACGGTATTGATACCGTCGAGATCGAACACTGCATTGATCATTATGGCAGAGAAGTGAATAGCTGTGCGTTCCACCCTCGTAGTGATCGTAGTGTTCAAGCTCACCTTAATGACGTGCTTTGGCACCTTGAACGCCACTGCTATGAAGATGGGATGTTACTTGAAGATATTGACCTGCTTGGCTTTAACTTATTTTCAGGTCAATTCCCTCGTAATAGTAAACACAAGAAGTCGCACTTTTTCTCAAATCAAGAATTTTTGAGTCAATGGCAACAGTGGGCACAGGAAAGTCAGCCGATTGACATGAGTAATGTCATTGTGTTGAACGACTTCAAAAAGAGATAGAAAAAAGCTTGTTTCAAACTGCTATTAAAACAACGTAAAGGCTAAAGTATGGATACAAACGCATATCAGCATCTACAACGATGCATTAATGACTTCAAACAACTGCCTAAAGTCACCACTGAAACCACTATTTTCTGCATTGGTAGCCGTGGTTATTACGAAAATCCAACCACAGATATTCTGGCTTTCTTCTGCGATCCCAACGGTGAACATGGTTTAGGCTCATTGGTGCTATCAGCATTGCTAGAATCGTTATCGTTAACCGAGCTAAAAGCTGAATTAATCAGTGCGCCAGCAAGAGAAGTGGTAACACAATCAAATAGCCGTATTGATTTACTCTTGGAAAGTGATGATTGGGTTATGGTGATTGAAAATAAAATCTACCATGAACAAAATAACCCATTCGACAGCTATGAAGCGTATGTTCAACAAGGCATATTCAGAGATAAAACGCCTATCTTTGTAGTGTTGTCACCGACGGGAGATTTACCTGATGGATATCCCAAATGGTTAGGACTCTGTTACCCGACTCTTATCGAGAAACTCAAAGCGAAATTAGCCGAGCACTTTATTTCTCAGCCGTTATCAAAATGGACAGTCTTACTGCGTGATTTTCTTCTTCACTTGGAGAATATATTAATGGATTCAAAGCACTTACAAGCCAATACGGACTTTATTTTAAAAAATTACCAAGAGTTAAAACAAATCACTCAGATGAAGCAGCAAGTTTTTATACAACTTGAAGCTGATATTCAGCACCACTTAGAAACGACATTCAAACAAACTATTTTTACCAAGCCCATCAAAATATGGAACAAAGATAACAATGCGATTCGTTTTGCATTAAGTCAGTGGCTAGAACACGACGCAAATAATAAATCCGACATTGTGCTGTTTATGGATAGTCAAAGTGCCAGTGGTATGGCGATTAATTTTTATCTTTACTTCACAACCGAAGAACAAAAAGACATCGTGCTAAAAGCATTAGAACAACATCCATATCGTTATCTTGGCGTAGAAGCCGATAACTATATGTGCTTTACCTTTAACACGATTACCAGTACTGACCTCGACCATTTAAAATCAGAAGTTGAAAACAAACTCAAATTATTAAAAGAATTGGATACGTTAATTCGTCAATAACGCCAGAGCATGATCGTATTCTTTAAAATAAGAAGAACATAATGGAACACTACACTCCCAATTTCCGTGAAGAACAAAGTGCAAAAATCCCAGCACTTACCCTGCTTACCAACCTTGGTTATCAGTTCATTCCACCGAGTGAATGTATGGCGATACGTGGCAACAAAACTACCGTTATTCTGCCATCGGTATTGCGCAAGGTTCTGAGCTTTAAAACCTACTCATTCATGGGTAAAGAACGCCATTTATCAGAATCTGCCATTGATAAAATCGTGCAAGAGCTTAGTAACCCTGCAATGAATGAAGGGCTAAAAGCCGCCAATGAAAAGCTTTATAACGCGCTAACTTATGGCATTGGTGTGACTGAGTTTGTTGAAGGTAAAAAAGCCAACCCAACCATTGAGATCATTGATTGGGAAACACCTGAAAACAATCAATTTCATTTCACAGAAGAGATGGAAGTCGAGAATGCCCGTGGCACAGGTAAACGCATTCCTGATGTGGTGTGTTTTGTGAATGGCTTGCCGTGGGTAGTGATTGAGGCCAAACGCCCTGATTCATCATCCAATGGCAAACCGACGATCACCGAAGGCATTTCACAAAATATCCGTAACCAAAAAGTCGATGAAATTCCGCATCTGTTTGCTTACAGCCAATTGTTGCTATCGATTAATGGTCATGATGGTTTATATGGCACCTGCGGCACTCCTGAAAAGTTTTGGGCAAAGTGGAAAGAAGAGCAAATCACAGAAAGCACGGTTGAACGCCTGAAAAATACCTCCTTAACAGCATCACAACTGAATGCTATTTTTAGCCATCGACCATCAGCATTAAAAGATGAATATTTATCGTTAATCGCTGGCGGTGATTTGGTAGTGACCGATCAAGATCGCTTGTTGGTTTCGCTACTTCATCATGATCGTCTACTCGAAATGACGCGTCTATTTACTCTGTTTGATAAAAAAGCAGGCAAGATCGTTGCGCGTTATCAGCAAGTGTTTGGCATTAAAGCCTTAGTGGAGCGCATCACCTCTTTTGATGACAAAGGCGCACGTAATGGCGGTGTGATTTGGCATACCACAGGCTCTGGTAAATCATTCACGATGGTGTTTTTATCCAAAGCCCTTATTTGGTTAAAAGAACTCGCCAAATGTCGCGTGATTGTCGTGACCGACCGTGTGGACTTAGAAGATCAACTGGCTCGCACCTTTGCATCCGGTGGTGCTCTATCTGATAAAGATAAAACCGCAGCAATGGCAACCACAGGCAAACGCCTTGCCGAGCAAATTAGTAAAGGCAATGAGCGTATTATATTCTCGATTATCAACAAGTTTGGTACTGCAATTCACCTTCCAGAATGCTACAACGATAGCCCCGATATTATCGTACTTGTCGATGAAGGTCACCGCAGCCAAAACGGTGAAAACAATATCCGTATGCTCCAAGCCCTACCCAAAGCGGCTTATATTGGTTTTACGGGTACACCACTACTGCAAGACGATAAGACCGAGAATAAATTCGGTAAAATCATCCACTCTTACACCATGCAACAAGCGGTAGAAGATGGCACCGTTACTCCATTACTCTATGAAGAGCGTATTCCTGATCTCAGCACCAACGATAAAGCCATTGATGCATGGTTTGAACGGATCACTAAAGATTTATCTGAAAAACAACGCGCTGACTTAAAGCGTAAATTTGCTCAAAAAGGTCAGGTTTATCAAACCGAAGGTCGTTTAGAGTTAATTGCTTATGATATCTCAGATCACTTTCAGAATTTCAAAAACCAAGGCTTAAAAGGTCAATTGACGTGTGATTCTAAAGCCTCTGCCATTCGCTACAAGATGCTGTTAGATAAAATCGGTAAAGTCACCTCTGTGGTTGCGATGTCGCCGCCTGATACTCGTGAGGGACACGATAACGTTGACAGTGAAAGCACCGATATTGTGCAAAATTGGTGGAAAACCAATGTCACCGATAAAGGTTGGACGGACGAAAAAGCCTATACCAAACACATCATTCAAGAATTTGAAAAGGATGAAGGCCCCGACATTATGATCGTGGTCGATAAGCTGTTAACAGGCTTTGATGAACCCAAAAACACAGTGTTATACATCGATAAACCGTTAAAACAGCATAACCTTATTCAAGCCATTGCCCGTGTTAACCGCTTACATGCGAAAAAGCAATTTGGTTACCTGATTGATTATCGCGGCATTTTAAAAGAGCTTGATGCATCGATAGCAAACTACCAAGAGCTAGAAGAACGCATTAAAGGTGGCTTTGATATTGATGATCTTAAAGGGTTATATAACCGTATGGACACCGAGTATAAAAAACTACCGGGTTTATACGATGCATTATGGTCTATTTTTGCTGACGTAAAGAACAAGCAAGACGGTCAGGCACTGCGTCAGGTATTAGCTCCTAAAATTGATACCATTGAGGGCCAATTAACCGATACCAATCTAAAGCTACGTAATGACTTCTATGATGCGCTAACAGCTTTTGCTAACTGTTTAAAGGTGGCGTTACAGTCAGCAAATTACTTCAATGATAAGAGCTTTGATAATAAGCGTGAGTTGTATAAGAAAACCTTAAAAAGTATGTCTCAACTGCGCAAACAAGTTCGTGAAGATGCCGAAGAAACCGTTGATTACGATGAGTATGCCGACAGCATTCGTGCAATGTTAGACAAACACATTGGTGGCGTTGATATTAAAGAGCCTGAAGGTGCGTATTTGGTGGGTAACATGGGCAAAGATGCCAAGCCAGAGCAAATGACGGATGATGAAGCGAATAACAAAAAAGACGTTATCACAGGTCGTGTTACCAAGATGATTGAGCAAGACTTAGCGGATGATCCTTATGCGCAAGAGTATTTCTCTAACCTGTTAAAAAAAGCAATTGCCCAAACTAAAGAGATGTTTGATAGTCCAGTAAAACAATACCTTTTGTTCGCTGATTTCGAGCAACAGGTCAAAGATCGCGATGTGGCGGGAATGCCTAAAGATCGCTTTGCTGAACTCGACCCAAAAATCAAACGTCATGTTCAAGCATTCTATGGTTTGTTCTTAAAAGTATTAGGTGAGCCATTGCCTTTACCCGAAGAGCAATGCATTCAATATGCACTGGATATCGATACGATTGTACGCAAGGCAGTGAGTGAATATTCCATTAACCCTGCTGAGATTGAAAACCAAATTCGATTAGGTCTATTACCATTACTGTTTAATGATTTAGGGATTGATAAAGCACAAACACTGATCACGGATGTTATTCAAATCACTCGACTAGGATTAGCAGGTCACCATTAATGGCATCCATTAATAACAAGAAAGACAGCAAAGAAAATAGCATTGAGGAATACAGCTTCATCTATGGTGATGAAGCGGTTACCTACGAGGTTATTCGTAAAATCGTTGCTGAAGGTAAGAAAAAGAAGATCACTATTCGCGTTCATCCTGATTGCCGTATTGCCGTCACCGCCCCTGAAGATGCCGAGAAATCGGCTATTCACGAAGCGGTTATGCACCAAGCACGTTGGATTTGGGATGCACTGAAAGAATTTCGCTCTCATTTAGAATATGTTCAAACCAAACATTACGTTAGTGGTGAAATGCAATTCTATTTGGGTCGTCGCTATGTATTGAAGGTAGTTGAAGACCGAGAAGCCATTTCCAACGTGAAGATGGATCGAGGCAAGCTGTTGGTTACCCTTAATCGTTTTAATGATGATAAGCCCAAGCTCGTAAAAGCCTTAGTTTCAGGTTGGTATGGCGTTAAAGCAGAACGGGTTTTCCATCAACGTTTAGCTGAACTTCTGCCGCAGGCTACTTGGGTGAAAGGCATTCCGTCATTTCGTATTATGCCAATGCGCAAACAATGGGGAAGTTGTTCAGCCAAAGGGACGTTAATGCTCAACCCTCACCTGATAAAAGCACCTAAAGAGTGTATTGATTACGTAATATTACATGAGCTTTGCCACATCGCTGAATACAACCACAGTGAAAACTTCTGGCGCTTATTAACCAGCGTAATGCCCAACTGGCAAGAAGTGAAAAACAAGCTCGATGGCATGGCAGAGCTGTATTTGAATGAGTAGGATTTAAGGCATTAGATTGAGTAAAAAAGGATAACATCATGCATTGCCCCTCTTGCGAGAAACATCTTGGTTGGGATTGGATTGAAGATGAGTGTATCGAGCCTAATGAAGAGTTTGAATGTCCTCATTGTAATGAAACGTTACGCTACAAAATTGATGAAGACACGTATCTTGGTGCTCAGCATAAAACAATAGAAGTGGTGGATGATTAATATGAAAGTTAATCCGAAATATGCAATATAGGTGTGTTTTTATTCACTCAAGTATATCTCCATTCATATTGTAATACGCAAGAATGAAATATTTAGGCTTTTTACTCTAAGCAATAATTGTCCACTTTTGAGTTAGCCTCCTTGGCTGACTCATGTGATCACCAAGCGATTCTGTCGTATCTTAACTACCACTGAGGTTATTCAGGCTTCATGTATAGACTTCGCTAGTAATAATGATGAAACAAAATTACTGAAATTTTATATCACCATTGCAATGGCTTTAACATGAGAATCGAATTAGGACATCTTATGCTTTTATGTTGGGACACAATATGCTTTCACTGGGCTGTTAACTAGTTGATTATAATTAGGTTGTTAGGACACTTTATGCTTTTAGCGACAGTTGTTATAGTATAACATCGAGTGTTAGTATTTTCTGCCAACTAATGCGATAATCATCACATTAGTACGAGTGTCATTAATATAGTAATAATAGGTTTATTAGCATGGCTTCAACAGCAGCAGCACTTCATATATTAGTAAAACATAAAGAACAAGCAGATGATATTTTAGAGCAACTTAAAAAAGGGGCTAAATTTCAGGCGCTTGCTAAAAAATACTCGACGTGCCCATCAGGTAAAAGAGGTGGTGATTTAGGCGAGTTTAAAAAAGGTGCCATGGTTCCTGCATTTGATAAAGCCGTATTTAACGGTAAAGTGCTAGAGCCAATCGGTCCTGTGAAAACAAAATTTGGTTACCATATTATTAAGGTTTTATACCGTACATAGCCAATTTGATTATTGTCGATTTTTAAGAGGGCGCTGATGATTCGGCGCTTTTTTGTAGGTATTATTAGGGGATGGTTAGATTAGAGATGAAGTATTTAATCAGCCTGTTTGATGATTATATTTCTGTTTGGTTATTAAAATGAACAAAGCTCGACTTATTCGTGGAATCGTTTTTTATACACTAGCAGCAATTGTCTTTTTTAGTGCATTAGAAGCGGCAAAATTTGTTTTTTTATTGGGTTCAAGTAAAGTGCTTTACCCAATATCTATTTTTATATTTTCACTAGGATACAGTACGTTATTGTTGTTTGTATCGTATTCTTTAGGACAAAAATTGCTCTTTGAAGGGAGTCGTAGCAACAAGTTGTTTAGTATTAAAAGACAATCAATGATGTCTTTGTGCATGCTGAGTTTATTTGCGGGTTTAAGCGTTATCAATATTATTGTTTTGTCTGAGTTTTCTTCAGGTAAATTAATCTCAGCAACATTGATGCACCTTTGCACGTTGTCTTTACAATATGGGGTAACAACTTTTATCGTTACATTGATTGTTTTATTTGCTGTGATGTGGGTAAATAATCTTATGGTTGATAGAGTAAAAAATGTTTAACGCCTTCTTTTATCTATATAAAAAAGGTTGCGATGAAGTATCGCAACCTTAAACGTTATACCGCTGTTTAGCTATTGGTTATACTCATTCCTGATTACCACTATTTAACAGCCACTGTTAAATTATCTCCTATACTTTAAGATATTGAAGTATAGGAGTGACGTTATGCCTAAGAATTCAATCCAATTTCAGAAAGGCTTTTCTATACCCGAATTTATGCAAATGTATGGGACAGAAATTCAATGTAGAGAGCGTTTATTTAATATTCGATGGAAAAATGGTTACGTTTGCCCTACCTGTGCTTCTAAAAGTTATTGTGAACTTAAATCGCGGTCATTATATCAATGTAATAAGTGTCACCATCAGACATCATTGACGGCAGGTACTTTATTTTCCCATTCAAAATTACCGTTAACTACTTGGTTTTTAGCTATTTATCTCATCACACAAGATAAAAACAGTATTTCAGCATTAGAGCTAAAGCGTAAATTAGGGGTTTCTTATAACGCAGCATGGCGAATAAAACATAAGCTCATGCAAGTGATGAAAGAGCATGATGATAATCGAAAGTTAGGCAATATCGTGCAATTGGATGATGCATATATTGGAGGTAAACAAAAAGGAAAGCGAGGACGTGGTGCCAAAGGTAAAACACCTTTTGTATCAGCGATCTCTTTGAATGAAGAAGGTCATCCTATTTATATGCGGCTAAGTGTTGTTTCTTGTTTTAAAAAACAAGAAATTACAGATTGGGCTAAAAAGCATTTACAAGAAAAAACGTTAGTCATATCAGATGGTTTACCCTGTTTTAATGGTCTGTTAGCAGCAGATATTATTCATGGTTCATTACCAAAAAATGGTAAAGAACTTCACCAATATGAAGCTGCATTTTATTGGGTCGATACCATGATTGGTAACGTTAAAAATTCGATAAAAGGGACATATCACGCAATTAGAGAAAAGCATATTCCTCGTTATCTTGGTGAATTCTGTTTTCGATTTAATTATCGGTTTCGAGTTGAAGATATATTCAATACGCTAATTAAATGTGGTGCAAAATCACCACCGATGCCAGAGAAATTATTAACGCTGGCTGAGTCTCGGTGGTAATCAGGTACTCATTAGTAAGGTAATTCATCCGCTTTATCTAGCTCGTTGTAAACATCCATAAATAGCTTCGCAAAATAAATTTCAGTCCAGTTACACTGTATTGGTGGGCAGCCGTGATACCAGCTATTACCAATTTGCTCATCAAGGTATAAAGCACACGCATTTATGTGGCAGAGCATCAAATTCTAATTGAGTCGTTGGTACATAGGTATTTGGTGTAAATTCTAGAGTGTCTAATTTATCAAACGTTACACTTTCAAGAATTGAAGGGTATAATTGTGATTAAGAATTAATTAATTGCATTAATATTCCATTAAGGGATGTTGGTGTATGATGGATGAATATAGCTAAAATTTATTTGTAAGGTAAAAATATGCGTTATTCATGGGCAATCGTTGGTGTTGTTGCACTTTTATCAGGATGTAGTACATCAACTTTAACATCAACATCTGCTGTAACGGCAACATCTACCGCCAAAGATATCTCTACTCAAGCAGCCAAAACGCTGACATTAAACCAACAATTTGTTCAACATGGCTATGATGATGGTTGTAAAGATGCGCTGAATAATCAATGGCAGCCATCAAAAACAATCCTAGAAGACATGAAAGGGGTTGAAAAAATGCAGTATGTAGAAGGTTGGAAGCAAGGTTATAAACGTTGTGTTATCGGCTTAGGGCCTGTTGTGATTAACGATACAATGCCAATTTTACATCAGAAAAAATAGCTAGAATAGATATGATGGCACCTTTAGCGTTAACTATTTTTATAGTCTATTTTTAAAGGTGCTATTTTTTATTGGTGGGTGGTAGTGCGTTGTTTTACTGGTTTTGGAATATAACGGCCGAGTTCGTCAATTTTACGATTTTTAGAAAAGAACATTTCCAGTTCTATCATAATGCCAAGATTGGCGTGATAATTGTAATCTCGTGGAAACTCTAGTTGTGGTCTAGCCGCAAGATAAAGCCAGTGTTTATATACGCGACGTTTCCATTCAGCAGAAACCCAATAGTTAGTAATTTCTTCTATTTCATTAGTATCTGCGCTTATTCCCATTGAGTATTCAAACAAATCTTTTTGTGTCGCTCGTTGATAAATATTAAATTGTTGTACGAGCTCCCATTTATCGTCATCTTGTAAATATTGCGCACTGGTTGTTGTTCTAAAGATGTTTTTTTGATCAGCGGTGAGAGCATAGAAGCCACTGACTTGAGTAAGTGCACCTAATCCTTTTGAGTGGTAATAAAACAATTCTTGATCAAATTGAGTCGTCCATTTTTCATTGATATTATCGACACGAGAGATTCGAGCTTTAGTAAATGGATCAAGAGGCAGTTTGATTTTAATACCAATATCAAAATCAGATGTCCAGTTACCAAATTCTGCATCTTGCAGCCTAAATCCTCCAATAGTGTTGCCTGTTTGAGTTTTACTTCCCGACGCAATACCACGTTGCTTACTTTCTAGACTATCATAATCACTTGGCTCTGAATCTAGGATCAGTTTCCAATCACGTTTAACGTGTGGCAAATCAAGCTTAAAGTAGACTTTGAAATCATTTTCTAATTTACCTCGGTGTGAATAGATAGATCGATTACGAATACGAAGATAACTACGGTTCGTCAATTTCGCTTCATTTTCATCTTTCGTTAAACTCTGATCAATATATTCACCAACATCATGGATCGAGTCAGTCATTGATTGTTGTGAATTATCAACCCATTGCTTCATTTTATGCGGGGTGCTGTTAGGTGCTGCTTGTGTCGTTAAATTAGTGACAGTGTCGCTTTTTTTTTGTGTATTTTGATCGAGCGAAGCTGCACTAATTGTCGTTGCATAGAACAAACAAAATGACAATGGTAGAGATAGATGAGAAATAATCACGTGAGTGAGAGTTTTCAATGGGAGCCATATCCTTGCTTTTTTGTCGTAGAATTTTCATTCTTATACGTATTACGACAACTATACTGATTAAAAGGTTAGCTATTAGTAAATATAGTGTAAGAATAATATTATTACGGAAGATTGTTAACTAATATGGTTGTAAATGTGTGGTTATTGTTTGTTTTTGATAGGTTAATACAATAAATGCTATTCGGCAATTACTTATCAATATTATGCTGAACGTTTTTTAGAGGTTTATTTATATGGATTATATGGATAGTTTAACTCTTAAAATAATCAAACAATCGTTTATCTACAATGGAAGCGTTTATCGTCATTATTACTAATACGACAGTTAATTATTTAGGTCTGATGGATAAAAATATTATGAGGGTATTAATAAACATGTAGTGCGCTAACGGATACGTGAAAAATTATTATTGAATGTTGTGACTGAAATTGAAACATACGCCATAAGAATCACTGATTGTCATCTTTTTATACGGTGGTTATTTCGCGTAAGTATGTGCTTCAATAAAACTGAAAACTCTGTTTTCACCACAATTTCTTAACTATCAGTCAATCAAAGGCTATAAATAGCATATTATTGCTAATTGTATGGATCATTGAAGAGGTTTAGGGATGACTGGAACAGTAAATATATCTGAAATTCGATGTGGCAGTGGTCATGCGATTGGCGTATTAGAATTAGACAATACATCATCATTAAATGCATTAACACTGACAATGCTTCGGACCATTCAACAACAATTATTACATTGGCAGTATGATGAAAATATTATCAGTGTGATAATTCAAGCTGTTGGTGATAAAGCATTTTGTTCAGGCGCTGATATTCGAGCACTTTATTACGCGCTTGAAAATGATCCCGCTTTAACTGTTGTAGATCAAGTGTCTATACCAACAGTTGATGATTATATTCATCTTGCTAGCAATGATAACAGCTATTTAGCAAAACCATTTTTGATTGATTATTTTACTGTTGAATATAGCTGTGATTACCTGATTCATAGTTACCCTAAGCCGATTATTGCTTGGGGGAAAGGCTTAGTAATGGGGGGCGGATTGGGACTTTTTATTGGTGCCAGTCATCGCGTTGTTACACCGTCAGCGTCACTTGCTATGTCGGAAATAAATATTGGTTTATACCCAGATGTAGGCGCAACGTGGTTTTTAAATCAGTTGCCTGCTGGAATAGGGTTATTCTTAGGTCTAACTGGCGCTAATGTTAATGCGAGTGATGCGCTTGATTTAGCAATGGCAGATCACCTCATTATTGACAAAGATCGTGAGCGTTTGATTAAACAGTTGAAGCATTATCCGTGGCAAAATGTAGCGGAAAATCAAACAGCAGCGGTTATAACAGAAATATTAACTGAGATAGCAACAGATTCAGAACGCCAGCGTCCAGCAAGCCAAATGATCCCTTATTTTCCGCAAATTCAAGCGGCATGTGTGGCACCAACGCTTGATATTGTTTACCAACAAATTAAGGCTATTGATGGGCTTGGATGTTGGCTTGAAAACGCGAAACAAACACTTGCTAATGGCAGTCCATTATCGGCCAATATTTGTTTCCATCAAATGCAGTATTACCAACAAGCAAGTTTAGCTGAGTGCTTTAAGATGGAGTTATCACTGTCTGTTCGATGTGGTTTGGTCGGTGAATTTAAAGAAGGCGTAAGAGCGCGACTCATTGATAAAGACGCTCAGCCTCAGTGGTTATATAAGACGATTTCAACCGTAGATACACGTTTAGTTGATAGTCTATTTATACCCTTATGGCAACAACAAGCAAATCCATTAGCTGATTTAATGTAATGATTTGAATTATTATATTAATCAGTTTCTTTTGATATATGTATAAACAGGTTTAGGAGCGAATTAACGTGGACATTGAGAATAGTGTTATTGTCATAACTGGTGCAGGCCAAGGGCTTGGACAAATGATGGCAGTGACGCTTGCACAGATGGGGGCACAGCTCGCTTTAATTGATGTGAATGCAATAGGGTTAAGACAAACGCAAGATCAATGCCATATGCTAAATAGCCTGGCGCGTATTTATGAGGCAGATATCACTGATGAAGATCAGGTAGAACAAGCCTTTATACATATAATGGAAGATTTTGAACATATTGATACGTTAATTAATAATGCGGGTATTCTTGATGATGGTCTGTTGATACAAAAAACGCAGACTGGCATTAAAAAAATGTCACTAAAGCAATTTCAAACCGTAATGGATGTGAATGTTGCTGGTACATTCTTATGCGGCAGAGAAGCGGCCAAGTGGATGATTGAAAATGAAACCAAAGGCGTTATTATCAATATCTCAAGTGCTGCACGTGCAGGAAATATTGGTCAGACAAATTATGCAGCTTCAAAAGCAGCAGTGACAACTATGGCTGTTGGTTGGGCGCGTGAGCTGGGACAATATGGTATTCGTGTTGCGGCGATTGCTCCAGGTCTTATTGATACACCAATGGCTGCCCAAATTAATGATGACGCCATTGAAAGAATGTTAGCGATGGTGCCATTAGCGCGTATCGGTGAGCCAACAGAAATTGCCCATTCGGTGAGATTCATTATTGAAAATGACTATTTCACCGGCAGGGTGCTTGAAATTGATGGTGGTTTACGGTTGTAATCAATGTTTGATTAAAAGTGGTTGTACAGTGCAACTAATGCTAAAACACCACCAACGACAAACATAATCATCGATAAACCAAACGCGAATTTTGCCATATAAGGCATTAATTTTTCCATTGGAAAGTCCAAATAGCGATGAGATGAAGGAATATATTCTACCTCAGTTTGTATATTAATGGGTGTTAATATTGAGGTATGACTGTATTTTCGATATAAAAAAAGATCGTCAACTGACGATCTTTTTATGCCAATTAGGCTGTATTTGTTTATCAGTTATATTGATAAACAGATATTAGAATGCTTTTGGAGCAAAACCTGTAACAGCTTTAATACCCATGCTACGGCCAAGTGCAGTCATAGGGTGAACAACGACAAGGTCTTTTACTGATTTTTTCAGTTTACCCATATCGGCTTGTTCTGCTTTCGTTAATACACGGTTAAAAGCTAGAGACTTAACATCTTTACTTTTGCCACTTACTTCTGATGACTTACGGTGTTTAACGTTTTGCACTTTTTTGTTAAGGCTAAGAAGCTCATCTTTAAACTGCTTGATGATAACTTTATCATCACGTTGAATAGCAGCAGCAAGTTTACGCTGGCACTTGTCCATACGGTTGTTAAGATTTTGAAGCTCTTCGTTTAAATTCATTTCATTACCTTTGTATTTACACTCGCAATACACTAAATCGTAGTGTTTACGATGAATAGGTATTGAGTTGGCGCTAGTATACATTATATTTCTGATAACTGGATCGCTATCCTACAACTATTTTTGCTTAAATTTGCATTTTTATGGAGTTCTATGCCTCTTTCACTCTTTAGATATATTGCTGCCATTGATTGTCATCAGCAAAGTGGAATCGTAGATACGAGTATTCGTCATTGGAAAAGCACTGATTGTTCTTATTCTGATGATGAAATTAATGTCATTCGGTATGAAATAGAGTATGTGTTTGATACTGATGTACAAATTATGTATACCATTGAATATGATGACAGTGTTATCGCTGCTAATACTTGTCCTGAATGCTGGATCCATTATCAAGTTATTGTCGATCCTTTACACGCGATTAAACCATCAAAGAAATCATTTTATAACCGCTGCCAGCAGCAATATTGGCTAAAAAACATGGCGATGATCAGCCCTGATAACATTCATTACTAATGTTTTATTATTAATTTAATACGCGAGTTTTTAAGAAGGAATAAAAAATGACAGATTATTGTGTCATTGTTACTACATTTTCAGATGATGAAAATGGTCAAATAATCATTAATGCCTTACTTGAACAACGTTTAGCAGCTTGTATTCAAGTTATGCCGATTAAGAGTTATTACCATTGGAAGCAGAAGATTAACTGCGATCAAGAGCAGCAAATAATTATTAAGACGAAAACGAAATTATTTGAGCAAGTAAAAGCGTTAATCGAACAATATCACCGTTATGAAACCCCTGAAATTATCCAATTACCAATAACTAATGGTTCAGTTGACTACTTATCATGGATAGATCAGAGCTGTGTGTGATTTATATGATTGAAAATAAAATGGATATATTTTGATTTATGGGAAGTGATTAGGTACAAAGGAAACAAGGATGTTAACTATAGTGCAACATAATATCGCTATAGTTAAAGAATATTTGTCATCATCGGGGCAATGATTTATGGCTAAATTTAAGACCGATGACAATACATGGAAGTGATTATTAATGGTAAATCAAACGCTAGCAACACATACAGAATCTGAACTACGGGTACGTTATAACGATATTACGCGTGGTGTTTATTTTATTGGGACAACCCCCCCAAAAACGAATACGCCTTTAACTGAAGTTGAAGGTATTGCCGATCGATTAGTGGATCGTATTAAAGATCTCGCGATTGATGGTTTGATTGTGTATGACATTCAAGATGAAGTTTCACGGACAAAAAAACCACGTCCATTTCCATTTAAATCGACGCATGATCCTCGTTATTATTCATCGTTATTGAATAAGAAAACTGGGCGTCCAGTAATTACTTATAAAAGTGTCGTCCAATCAGAAACAGATGCTTTTGATGAGTGGCTTAATGAAGCGTGGCATGAATATCAAGTACGTGACATTGTTCTGGTGGGAAGTCCATCGGCAAAAAATGAAGTATCGTTACCGTTATCTACGGCATATCAAGCATTGGCAGAGCATCAAAACAACTTTTTTACTGGCGGCATTATGATTGCTGAACGCCATGCTAAAAAAGGGAATGAACACGCGCGTCTCATTGAAAAATACCAGCAAGGGTGTAATTTTTTTATCTCTCAAGCTATTTATGATACTCAGGCAACGATTGATATTTTGACTCGCTATGCAATTGAATGTAAGCAAGATGGCATTAAACCTCAGCGTATCTTATTAACATTTTCACCATGTGGTAGTGCTAAGACATTAGAATTTATTGAATGGCTGGGTGTCAGTGTGCCAGAAGCAACCAGTTTACGTATTCTAAATGCGACGAATCCATTACATGAATCGATTAAAATGTGCTGCAATAGTCTTAATCAAATCTTAGATGCCGTGGTTGAATATGATTTACCATTGGGACTTAATATTGAAAGCTTAACTAATCGTAAAGAAGAAATTGATGGGTCTATTTTATTATATAAATTACTACGTGCATCAATGGACAGTCATTTAGCTAAACATGAGTTTCGAACCTTACAAGCTAAAGTGAGTACAGCAATCGCATCTATCTAGTTATAAAAATGCAAGCAAGAATAAGCCCATACTTGTTTAACAATAGTATGGGCTTTTGTATGAGGGCGTTCGTATATTTAGATAACAGTATTAATTGGCTACATTAGTCCTAGAATCGACCACCAAATAATACCTGATGTCATAAATATAACGGCACCACCACCAGAGATAATTAAACCAATCTTCATCCACTGTTTATCGTTATGGTATTGATAGCCCATTAATAATGGATTACGTGCATGGCTATAAGTTGTTAGGTTACAACCTATATTGGTTATTCCTGCTACGGCCAATATTGAGATTAAAGGATTAACGCCTAAAGCCATTAAGGAGCCAATAATCACAGGACCTAAAGCCACTACTTTTGCTGTACCAGACGCAAAAAAGTAGGCGGTTACAAGGTAGAAAACCATCATGACAATTAAAATCAGTGTTGGACTAGCATGACCCATATATTGGCTGATTAAATCAGAAACTCCGTGACCGACCCAAGCGGTGAAACCGAGTTTTTTTAGTTGGCTTGCCATTCCCATTAATACTGCAAACCAAACCAGTGTATCCCACGCTCCTTTTTCTGATTTAACATCATTCCAATTTAAAACACCTAAAATGAGTAGGGCAGATAAACCAATAAATGCAGAAGTGGTTGAATGTAGATGTAATGCTTGTCCACCGACCCACATAATAATTAATGCAATAAAGACCGCGATTAATTTCCATTCAGCAATACTAACAGGGCCTAAATGCAGTAACGCTTGTTTTGCATAAGCTGGCGCTTGTGGTGTCTGCTTTGTTTCTGGATTAATAAATTTAAACAAAATAAACGGAATCGTTAACAGTAAAATGGCTGCGGGCAGTAATAAATACAATGCCCAATGACTAAAGGTCATGTTAATGCCAGCAACAGAGGCCGCTATTCCGACTAAAGCAAGGTTACCCGCAAAGCCTGTTTGAAAACCAACGGCTGATGCGTCGTTCATCGCGCTTACTGAAGAAATGAGGTATTGACCCAATTTGCGATCATCTTTGTTAATAGCTTTTGCCAGTGAATCTGCAATAGGTGAGATAATTGCTGAACGCGCAGTATTACTTGGTGTCGCGGGAGCGATAAGAAAATCGGCGACACCTAAACAATAAGCAATGCGTAAAGATGACTGACCAAACCAACTCAGCAAGATAAGTGCAATACGTCGTCCTAAGCCTGTTTTAGCAAAGGCACGCGCAATCATAAAGGCAATGACGATCAACCAAATAAGCACATTATTAAAATTGCTGGTGGCAGCCATAATTGCAGCTTTGGCAGAGGTCTCACCACCGGCATGCAAAACGGCATAGGCAGAAACGGCGATAACAGCAACGGCGCCGGTAGGTAAGACGTTAGCAACGATAGCAACAATAGTGGCAATAAAAATAATAGCAGTATGAAAGGCTGCAATATTTAATTCAGACGGTATATCGATGTAATGCCAGCAGAGAGTGCTGAGCAACACAATAATGATGGCTGGAATGATTTTAATGGCAAAGAAAGGCTCTGGTGGTGGTAATGATTCTTTAGTGGTAGTTGTCGTCATGATCTTCTAGTTATGTTGTTGTGTATGCCTGTATGGTATATATGATTTTGATAATTCCTACTTAAATACGTTATTTATATCGATTTTAATATTTAAAAGAATATTATTTATTCAAGATAGATTGTTTTTTATGCAATTAATGGACTAAAAGGACGATGGTGTTTAGTGGCAGATAAATCGAAAGGGAAAGGAAGACGCCACTCTACTTGGTATAAAGTGGCGTTAGATCATAAACAAAACTAGGTAGTCATACTATTTTGTTTTCTTTCTTTATGGTGATATTAGGGTAAATACCACTATGAGTAAAATGAATGGTTTTCATCTTATTAATGTGTTTATTGCATAGTGTGTTATTTAGTCATTGATTATTGATAGCTTTTTTAGTCTAAATACCATCCATAACGTAAGTAATGCACTACAAAAAGGTAGTGCAAGCCAAACGCCAGTCACACCAAAGCTATGTGCAAGTACAAAAATAACAATAGATATTAAAAGAAGTTTTCCACCCGTTAATAGTGAGGCTTCTTTGGGCATATTAATCGCCTGAAAGTAGGTTGCTCCGACGAGTAATATCCCTTCAAAAGGCAGTCCCCAAAAATAGAGCGACATGCCTTTTAGTGCTTCAGGCTGAAGCAATGGGTTATTACCTGCAAACATGTATACCACGCTATCTGGAATGCTATATAAAATAATCACACCAATAGCAGCGATTAATAAGGTAATCGTAAAGGCAAGGTTGCGAATTTTAATCACGCGATCTTTAAGACCTGCGCCAGTATTAAAACTGATAAGTGGCTGCGTACCTAAAGCAATCCCTTCAAAAATTAAATAGAAGAAGGCTTCCGTGTAGCTGACGATACTATAAGCTGCGACATGAATAGGTTTGCCTACTAATAAAAATGCTTTGCTGTGGAGTATCAATACCACAGATAGATACATGTACATTAATAAACTGGATGTACCTAATTTGAGTATTTGTAATACAGTATCAAGGTTTATTTTAAGGCTATCCCAGCCGACACGTAATTGTGTTTTGTCGGTGAAAAAATGGTGTAAACATAAAATACAAGTAACAGCTTGTGACAGCATCGTCGCAATAGCAGCACCAGTTAATCCCCAAGGAATCACGACAATAAATAACCAATCAAGCAAGATATTTAATACGCCACCTAAGATCATGATCAGTGTGACACGATTGGGCTGACCATCGTTACGCAATAATGCGGAAAAAGCCATTGAAACAATAGCGAACCCACCCATGATGAAATACCAAAATAGATAGTCTGTTGCCATTGATAAAATATGATTTTTAGCCCCAATCCAAATGAGAATATCTTGACCAAATATCAGCCCTAACGAACAGAAAATAATGGCTGCGCTAATACATAGTGTTAGTGCATTACCAACAATATGACGCGCTTGCTGAGTATTATCCTCTCCCATTTTAATTGAGACTAATGCCGATGCGCCCATACCAATCATGGCTCCAAGGGCATAAAGAATAGAACCTATAGGGTAGCCGAGCATGATTGCAGCAAGGCCATCTTCCCCGATAAAATGCCCAACAAACATGCCATCAACCGCAACATAGATACCAGTGATAAGCATGGCTGCGATGGTTGGTAAGGTGTAACGCCAAAAAAGGCGAAATATTGAATCATCACGTAAAGATAATGGCTGGGGTGTTGATATTGTCATTGGACAGCTTCCATGCGAACCGCGGATATGAATGTAAAAAATTGTCGCTATTGTCTGTGGCTTAATGGGGTTAGTCAATCCAACCAACTGTATTTATGCGTTAGGATCACGTGGTTTCGATAATATTTTTTGTTTACGGCAATACAGCAAAAACGCACAAATGAATAAGTAAATCGATGGTTCAATAAGTCCCGACTTTACTGACCAATAATAGTGAATTGGGCTTAATATTAGAGCCAGATATACCCAATTATGTAGTTGTTGCCAATGCTTGCCTAAACGACGCTGCATTGATTGTGTTGAAGTAAGCGTTAATAACAATAAGATAATCCAGCTAACGGCACCAATCGCAAGATAAGGGCGTTTTATTATTTCACTGCCTAATAAATGCCAATCAAAATTTAAATCTAGAGCAAGGTAGGCACTAAGATGGAGTGCGGCCCAAAAGAAGCTGTATACACCTAATAATCGTCTTAGACGTATCAGCCCGCCTTGTTTATAGCGTTTTGCTAGTGGTGACAGCAATAATGTTAATATCAAGGTATTTAATGCTGCTTTGCCGGTAAAATGTTCAATCCCTTTAATGGGATCAGCACCAAACCCACCGTTGATCGTGTTATAAGCCAATATCGCAACAAAGAATAATGTCACCATATGGATGATAACTTTTAGCATTAAGATACGAGAGGGGGTAAGGCGATACTTTTGAACATAATGAGTGAGCATTAATAGTTCCTTTTTAAGTCCACACCTTTGTATAACGCTGCTACTTCTTCAGCATAGCCATTAAACAGTAATGTGGGTTGGCGACGACTGCTAAAGACATTTCCCTCACCGATAAAACGTTCACTCGCTTGACTCCAGCGAGGGTGATCAACGCTAGGATTAACATTAGCATAAAATCCATATTCGCTCGGTGCTAAACGATTCCAAGTCGTTGGCGGTTGTTTATCAGTAAGATGGATACGCACAATCGATTTAATACTTTTAAAGCCATACTTCCATGGTACAACAAGCCGCAAGGGAGCCCCATTTTGTGGAGCGAGTGTTTTGCCATATAATCCTACCGAGATCATTGTCAGTGGATGCATGGCTTCATCAATGCGTAAGCCTTCTACATAAGGGTATTCAATACCGCCACCAAGACGAGATGATGCTTGTCCCGGCATTTGTTTGGGATCATATAAAGTTTCAAAGGCAACGTATTTTGCTTGTTGTTGTGGATCGGCTTTCTTGATGATGTCGCGTAGGCTAAAGCCTATCCAAGGAATATTCATTGACCATGCTTCAACACAGCGTAAGCGGTATATGCGCTCTTCTAAGGTAAACTGGTTAAATAGGTCATCATAATCGAGAGTGAATGGATTATTTACCATTCCATCAATAGTGACTTTCCAAGGATCCGTAATAAATTTTTCAGCTCGTATCGCTGGTGATGATTTATCCGTACCAAACTCATAGAAATTATTATAATGAAGAATTTTATCTTCTGGAGTGAGGGATAATGTCTGATTTGATAATGATGAAGGGGTTCCTGTTAACTGTCGGCGATGATCAATTGCTGGCTCTTCTGAAGATGAGATAAAATCAAACAAACCAGCATGAGCATTGGTTGATAGTGGTAATCCAACCGCCGCAATACCCAGTTTTTTTAAAATAGAACGCCGTTGATGATAGACACCTTCTGGTGTGACTTGATTTTCTGTTAATGCCCAACGAGGACGCACTTTTATTTGCATAAGCAGCCTACTGATAATATTAAAAATGATAATTATTGTTATTTGAGTAGACCGTAATCAAATAATAAAAATTTCAAAAATAGTTGGTTTTTATTAGTGATTAGAAAAACAGTAAATAAAACAAGTCAATAAAAAAGGAATACTTATGAGTGAAATCAATAACTTTAATGCTAACTTTGAGTTGCAACATATTTATTTAGAAGTCTATTCTGAACGCTATAGCCATTTACGTACGTTTTTAGAGTCATATTATTGTTATCAACATGGATTGGTGACAAAGCAAGGTAAACCTGATTGGATACAGATCTTTACTATAGGTAAGCGAACTGTTGCAGCGCATCATATTCAGGAACGAAAATTGCTTGTAAGAGAGATGATGATGCCGTTATCGGTGATCACGGGGTATTTAAAAGCATTAGTACGTGATGATGAAGCAACGATTGAGAATATTCAGGCTGTTATTGATGACCATCTTGAATACGTGCTCATGACAAGAGCGGAATACAATGCGTTAGTGCAAGCTGGATTAAAAGAGGCAATGCCAGCAAGTTACTATCAACCATTACATGATGATTATCATTGCATAAATGCGCGTTTTGATGCGGCTGGAATCACATTATTGAAGTAGTGATCGTGTTGAGTGGTAGAGGTTAGTTGAATCACCGTAAGTGCTCCGTATAATCTAGCTTACATGTGTACGCTGAAAATAAGGTGAAAAAGGATGATACCTCAACAGCAAAAACCACCCATTATTTGGTTAAATGTAACGTTATTTACGCTGACATTTGCTATTGCAGTTATTGGTGTTCCGCTATATTTTTATTTCTATACACTCGATTTCACGCTTATTTTTATGACTATAATGGCATTTTGCTATTGTGGTCTGTCCATTACTGCTGGATATCATCGCTTGTGGGCACATCAAAGTTATCAAGCTAATCGCTTTTTACGAGTAATTTTTGCCCTTGGCGGTGCATTTGCGTTGCAAAATAGTATTCTGCATTGGTGTTCTGATCATCGAATACATCATCGCTATGTTGATAATAACCTCAAAGATCCCTACTCAGCTAAAATGGGCTTTTTTTATAGCCATATTGGTTGGATGCTGCGACGCTATCAAGCGAGTCGTTATCATGATTATTCAAATTGTGCAGATTTACAGCAAGATCCTATCGTAGTTTGGCAACATAAATATTATTTGATTTTAGCTGCAATTATGAATATTGGAGTGCCGATCACGATAGGATGGGTATTCGGTAATATGTGGGGTGCATTATTATTTGTTGGTGTATTACGGTTAGTGTTGAGCCACCATACAACCTTTTTTATTAATTCATTGGCACATAAATGGGGATCTCAACCCTATACCGATCGGAATAGTGCCCGTGATAATGGACTGATTGCATGGCTAACATTTGGTGAAGGATACCATAATTACCATCATATTTTTGAAAACGATTATCGTAATGGTATTCGCTGGTGGCAGTTTGATCCAACCAAATGGCTAATAAAAAGTTGTTCGTGGCTAGGGTGGACAACAGATTTAAAAGTTATATCTGCAGATAGGATTGAAAAAACGCGGGCAAAAATGGAATTTACGCGGTTGGAATATCAATTGAAAACGTTACCTAATAACGGCGCACGTTTACTGCAGTTGCAATATGAATATGAAGCGTTAATCAGCAAGATATCAGATTATTATCAAGTAAAAAAACGCCTGATAGATTTACGACAAAAAAAACTAGCAAATGATTATGAGAATTTTGAATTTATGCAGCAGTATGAGTCGATTAAGCATAAATTAAAACAACAACGGCGTGATTGGAAATATTTAGTCCAACAATATACTGTTTAATAGTAGAAATGCAGTATAGAGCTGTTAGATCTGACTAAGATTTAACAGCTCTTTTTTGTGATCCGTTATAATTACTGTAGCGTCACATGAATGCTTGATAAGAATATTTTGGTGATGTGATTGTAGAGACACTGTTACCGATAAGCTAGTAGATTAAAATGATATCAAGTAGTATGGCATCAAAGCTTAAAAGCACATGTAATAATTAAAGATAATTATTGTATGCTAATTAATTACAGTATTTTACATTCATGATCGAATTGTTTGTGAAATCTTAACTGGAGATATTGTCGTGTACCGCGCATTACTTTTGTCACTCACATGTTTAGCCTCATCTGCAGCGCATGCAATTGAATATAAACTACCTACCGATGGTAGTAATATTGTTGGTACAGCAGAATATTATGAAGTAAAGCAAGGAGATAGTCTTGCTGATATAGCTAATAAGTATAACGTGGGTTTTCTTGGAATGATGGCGGCAAACAAAGACGTTGATCCTTTTTTGCCACAACCTGGAAAATTATTACAAATACCCACTCAAGTCGTATTACCTGATGTGGCTCATAAAGGCATTGTGGTTAACCTCGCTGAATTACGCCTTTACTATTTTCCTAAAGATGATGCATCTATTGTTTATATTTTTCCTATTGGTATTGGTCGCGTTGGACGTGAAACACCCAGCATGACGACATCGATTAGTGAAAAAGTAAAAAATCCAACATGGACACCGCCAGCATCGATTCGTAAAGAACATGCCGCAAAAGGAGATATATTACCCGCAGTTGTACCTGCTGGACCTGATAATCCATTGGGTGATTATAAAATGCGATTGGCTTATGGGCATGGCGAATATCTCATTCATGGCACTAATAAAGACTTTGGTATTGGTATGCGAGTTAGTGGCGGTTGTATTCGTATGAACCCATGGGATGTGGAGTGGTTATTCCCACATGTTGCTCTTGGTACTCAAGTTCAGATTATTAATCAGCCCGTTAAAACATCACGAGATTCTGATGGAGAGTTAATTGTTGAGGTTCATTCACCATTATCAAAAAATGAAGCTCAGATGGGGGTTAAAAAAAGTGTTGATGCACCAGAAGTATTATTAAATGATGTCGCAGGTGATACGAAAGCAACGCAACGATTATATTCTGAATTAGATAAACAATCAGGTATTCCTGTTATATTGAAATCATAATCAAAAGGTTAACTTATATAAACGAGATATGATTATCTCGTTTTTTTTTAGGTAAATATACGTCTAATTGTAATTAGACTAACCATAATAAGTTTTCAACCTAAATTAATAATCTCTGTCATCATTCCCTGTCGTGGATGTTGTGAGGGCGATAAAAATCTAATGCTTTTGTGAAATAATCACTTAATTAATGCGATTAATTTCACATTGATAAAAATATTATTATTGTGAGCCGTGACTTGGTTTTATTTAAAGTAGTCTATCTTATACGATGGATGAATTTTAATAATATATTAATATAAATAAAAAGAGACGGCATAGGCCATCTCTTTAGGTATTTTACAACTTAAGTATTAATTACTTAGTGTATGAACCAGCAATATTATCAATACGCTTATTAGCACGCATTGCTTCTTGGTATGCTGCGTCAGATGCTGCGCGAGAATCGTTTACTGCGCCTACGATTTGGTCTTGTTGACCTTGTAGAGCACTAACTTGAGAAGACAATGTGTCAACTTTGTTAGTTAGTTGCTGCATTTGACTTACTTCATCAGAGCTAGAACAACCTACAAGTGAAGCACTTAGTAAAACACCAGCTAAGATAGATACAGTACGTTTCATTTTTATATAATCTCCATATTGATTTAGCCACTACAACTGTTAAATAAAGTTTGAGTTGGCAAATTCATTATGGCATAACTTATTATAATTGCTCATTAAATTTTTTAAGCTAAGAAAAAAAAATCCGATATAGCTCTCGTTTTTGAATAAAAAAAGTACATATTTAACCATTTTTTTGCATTTATATTTAAATCAATTTAAGCATAAGTCCGCTTAATATAAGGAGTTACAAGTAATTTCTTGTTTTTAATAATAGTAAAAGTCAGCAGAATGTAAAATTTTGCCAATACTCAAATAAATAACACAATAGATTAAAAAATAAGCAAAAAAGCGATAATAAAAACAGGGATTATTTATATTATGTTATTTAAAAAGTAGATTATTCAGTGTAAAGCAACATGGATGTGAATCATGTTTAGTAAAAAATGCATATATTTGTTCTCGGTTAGACTTATTTATTTGTTTATTGATGATGTTATTATTGGGATCGTAGTGATTAATTGAGTTGGATTTGCCATATGCGATAATTTTTTAATTAATTCGCCAGATGGTTTTAAAAAATAAAAATAAGAATTGTGATCAATGACATATTTTATTTCAGAATTATTTAATTCATTTTTAATATAGAGTACTCCATATGTATCGGCTAGGGCTTTAATTTGTTGTTCTGTTCCTGTTGCACCTGTAATTGCCGCATCAAAATAAGCAGCATATTGTGCCGTTTTATCGGCTGTATCACGCATTGGATCAAGGCTAATAAAGACCGGCCATAATTTGTCGCGTTGTTGCTGAGGAATTGCTTTTAAAGCTGCTGATAATACGGCTAATGAGGTTGGACAGACATCTGGGCATTGTGTATAGCCAAAATAGACTAAACGAATACGCTTATCTTCAGGGTCGAATAAATCGATGACTTGTGTTCCAGACTCTAAGTAATTCATTGGATAGTAAGGTTCGCGAGCAACCTTAGGATCATTACTGTCCATCATGTAGCGGGTAAAAAGCCCTGCAATTAAAGCAAGCGCAAGAATAAGCCATTGGTATTTCATTTATTCATCCTTAAATGTTTCCTGATAAGTTATAGCGAATAAATGAATTATGAATAGAGATATTTACAAAAGGTAGGTGTAGAGTAATTTTTTGTGACCTAACCGCATAGATATAAAAAAAGAATAAAAAAAAGTAGCCGCGAGGCTACTTTTTAGTTTTTAGCATTGGTGATTAATCGTTATGTTCTGCATATTTTTCAAGACCCCAAACAACAGCAAGTCCTAAAATCATAGCAGCGATAGCGTAACCAAGTAGAGCTGGGTGGCCTGTTACATTTTCATAATTAAATGGTGATAAATTATGTTCAAGTAGTGGTACTTGCTCACCATGTGAATTTATGCGCCATGTTAAAACTTCTTTCCAAGGCCAAATTTTACCCAATGTACCGATCATCAATCCTGTTAAAAGTGTTAAGGCAAGATCACGATAAGTTCGTAATATCCATGATAGTACATGTGAAAAAGTTAATAGTCCCACAATACAACCCACAGCAAATAGACCTAATGTGATGATATCCACAGATTTTGCAGCAGCTAAAATAGGAGCATACATACCAAGTAGTAATAAGATGAAACTACCAGAGATACCCGGTAGGATCATCGCACAAATAGCAATAGCACCAGCAATCAATATATTTAATGGTGTTGGATCCATCGCTACAGGATGTAAAACGGTGATCCCATAAGCAAAAGTCCCCCCTAGGATAATGGCGATAAAGCGGCCAAGATTCCATTTATCTACCTGTTTAAGCATATGGATAACTGAAATGATAATTAAGCCAAAGAAAAATGACCATAGTGGGATTGGATGTGTATGAAGTAACCACGTTATTAATTTAGCAAACGTAAAGATACTTGTTAAAATACCGCCAAATAAACAGATTAGGAACATGCCATTAATATGTTCAAATGCAGCTTTAATGCCACCGTTACGGATTACTTTTATTAGACTAGGGTTAATACGACGAATACTTTCAAGTAGCGTATCGTAAATGCCAGTGATAAACGCGATGGTACCGCCTGACACGCCAGGGACTACATCTGCTGCACCCATTGCCATGCCTTTTAAAAAGGTTGATATTTTACTCATTAGATTCCGTAACTGTGATGACTGAATAATTTAGGTTAAGCATTATACAGTGAACCATTAAAAACCACTATTAAATCATAAATGTAGTATTTATTGATGTGTAACAAAATATACGCTAAGTCGATACGATGGAGCCTATTGGTATTACATGAAATATTAGTTGTTATGTGCGAGGTCGTTTTTATATCTATTTAATAAATGGATGAATGTATACGGTGAGATAAATAGCAGCATGGCCATTTTTATAATGAAACCAATGTTGTTTTTAACATCGCCTCAGCTAATAGTGTAAAGCGCTGACAAGGTTGAACGTCAAAGGTGATGCTAAAAGGAGAGGAAGCAATAATAGCTAATAGCTTTGCTTCTGCTTTGTTTTTTATTGTAAGTTTTTGTTCTGTATCGAAATAGTTCAATATGGGCGATGTTAGTGTATTGTCTATTTGCTGCAACGAATAATAACATTGATTGATGGCGATATTGTTCGTCATTAATGCCAATGCTGTTATTGATGTTATACGTTCACTTTGACTATAGGTTGCAATTAGGCGATCCCAATGTGCTGCCGCTAAAATGGCCATTGCTATATATTCAGGCCGCTGATATTGGATCAATAATAGTCGTTCGTAGTCATCCCTTATATTGTTATGATTAATATCGGTTACTTCATTATTGTTAGTTGCTAATAATGCGGTTGATGGTATGTCGTAAGGGCGGGGGACTTGGCTGCTACTTACTTTTTTTAATATTAAAACTTCTAATGCAGTATATTCATTTAACGGTAATTCAACGTTATGTTGTGTTATTGGAAGCGGTGATAATTTTATGACTGTTTTTATGGGGCTGGCGAGCACTAACTCTGTGGCTAAAATCATAATGCAATAAAGTAAAAAAGAAAGTAAACGCATATAAGTAATTGGATATTGATGATTAAATTTTAAGTATCTAAATTATATCTATAAATAACAACTTTATTACTTTGTTCTGTGATGTTTGTAAAATAGTAAATTGAGTAAAGCTGTTAATGACACGATGAGAATAAACGGTGACTCGCAATTTCCGATAAAGGTGTAAAATAACATATTGAATTAAAATCTATATTGTTATTAACATTCAGAGATGGGCTGTTCAGCTAATATTTAGTATTGATAATTATACTATTGTTATAGAAACAAAGAGTTAATGCCTCTTCCTATAACAAAGGTGATGGTGTTTATTAATTTCAATAAGTTACACTGTAACTATAACGGTGGTGTAAGATGCTTAAACATCTCTTTGAATTATTATTAACCGTTAGTGCAATAATGCTTGCTGTTAGCCTGTTTATGTTCATTGTTATCCATTAGCCATGAAAGGTGTTGTTAAATAAGTGAGACTTATAACGGTTTTTATAGCTTCTTTTGTCGTCTTAAAAAGAAAAACCTTCAATATATTATTCCTTATTAAATATGGTATTACTGGGTTAGTTACGTTTTTTGTATATAAATAGCCATTTTTTGCTGTTTTTATAGAGTTAAAGCTCATAAATGTCCTTTTTTTTGAGAGGGTATAGCTGTTAATAACTATATTGTTATTATTATCTTTGACTATACTTATTTAGTAACAATAGCTTAGGTGAGTTTTTATGAGGGAACGATTACCACTTACCATAAATGGAATCTTTTACTTCATATATACAAATTAGTCTTTAGGTGAGAAAATACCTTTCAAGACTACATTAGGCGTTTTGTGGATATTATAAGTGAGGGGAATATGGTATTTGGGTTGATTATGTTGTTATCCGTAGTGGCAGGTATACTATCCGGTGAGCATTTTCATTCATTTATGGCCGGCTTTGGTATTGCAGCTATCGCAATAGGAATAGCATATTGGTTAGCTTTTCGTGCAACACGTTATCCGCAATTAGCATTATTGATGTTACTTGTCGCAATGATGGCTAAATTAGGAATAACTGTCACGGGAGTGATATGGGTTGTTAAAGCTAATATGATTAGCTCACCCTTTGTGTTTTCATTGTCTTATTTGTTCTTCTCGATTGTTGTTAGTTATGGTTACTTTAAATTACGAGAATATCAAATGTCTATTGCAGCAAACCGTAATACTATCGTGTTTACCACTGCGGTACAGCGCACAGCGACATTACCTACATCAACGGTAACGACTTCGTAGGTTCAATCAAAATAAGTATTATTAAAAAGGCCGTTGTTCAATGAACAGCAGCCTTTTATGTTTTAATGGGTTAAATTAAAATGCTTTCTTACCCATTTGGTAAACATGTTTAACTTGGTTAGCATCTGAAAGTAATGTGATATTAGCTTTATAACCAGCTTTTAATAAGCCGTATTCATTATCCATTTTGATGGCTTTAGCGGGGTATAATGTTGCCATGCGTAAGGCTTCCTCACGAGACAGACCAACATGCTCAATAAGGTTATTTAGGCCTTGTTCCATAGTAACCGCTGAACCTGCAATAGTGCCATCTTTGTAATGGCATTTACCATCAGTTACGTAGGCTTGTAAGCCTGCCATATCAAATTCTGTCATGTCTGTACCCGCTGGAGCAACGGCATCAGTTACCATAAATAATTGCTCACCTAAAATTTCATGTGCAATGCGTACTGATGGGTAAGAAGCATGGATACCGTCAACAATGATACCAGCATGGGGTTTTTTATCGAAGATGTAACCAACAACACCAGGTTCACGAGAGCCTAGTGGTGTCATTGCATTATAAAGGTGAGTCGCCATGGTTAGGCCATCTTTTTCTGCAACTTGCTCGTAAGTCGCATTAGTATGACCTAGTGATACGGTAATACCTGCATTACGAACAATATCAATAACTTCTTGTGAAGTGTTTTCTGGTGCTACAGTTAAGACACAAATTTTATCAGCATTATCAGCTAGATATAGAGCTGTGTTTTTATCTAATTCACGAATGAATTCTTCGCGGTGTGCGCCTTTCTTAGCAGTACTAATAAAAGGGCCTTCTAGGTGTAAGCCTAAAACACCATGTAATGCTGGATCTTCAATTGAACCTACCATATCAAGCACTTCAACCATTGACTCTGCATCACTAGTAATGAAAGTTGGTAAAAATTGGGTTGTACCACTTTTTAGATTGGCTTGATTCATGATCTCTAGTGTTTCTTTACTAATAGCAGTGTTAAGCAAAACACCACCACAACCATTTAGTTGTACATCAATAAAGCCAGGTGATGCTAATAAGCCTTTAGCATCAAATGTTTCTTGTGGTAATTCATTCTCTGAAAGAGAAGACATCGGAACAATACGTGAAATAAGATCGTTTTCAATAAAGATGGCTTGGTTTTCTTGAATAGCGTTACCATCGAATACGTTAGTGTTGATAATTGCAAACATCTGATTACTCACTTTAATTCTGTAGCCTGATGCTAAATTAACAGGCGAAGTGGTGATTTTACTCTATATCAAGTGCGGTCTCATTTAGATGAGAACAGTACGATGTTAATGATAGATAGAGCACCGAATAATTGGTTTGAAATGAGATTTTATGTATCACGTTAAATCTTATTTCACTATAAAAAATAAGATACCTGTTTCAATCATCCTTCGTCAATCTTTTATCTGATTAAATACTAAAAATTGTATAATAATTACCTTTTTTTATATTTATATCATACAAAAGTAAATGGAAGCCTGAAATTGGGAATTTGCTGTGGTAAAAAAAAATCAAATATGCTTTACAGGTAAAAATATGATTATATTTTGCTGTATGGCTTTGATAAATACCCGTAGTAATTATTTTGATATGCAAATTTTAACTTTTATATTAAAGCCTTTTGCACTCATTCATACAATTAGGCAAAATAGCGGCTTATTTAAATACGGATGACGTATAAAATTGATTATGTTATCAATTTTAGAATGTCGAAGTAAGACTGTATTAGGAGTTAAAATGCAGTGGAATGATTGGTCGATATTGTTGTCTGAGGTGTTAGAACAATTCTCGATAGGTGCATTTATCATTATTGGTGGTGTTATGTTATCGGGTAAATTATGTTTTGGACAACATGATCGTGTAATGAAAATATTACCGTTAATCAGTTGGCTATTAATTGCATCATTGTTAATTCGTGAAGCGACGTTGATGGCTGTACAAACGAGCGATGGCGTAACAAATTCTAGTGTTGTGGTATTTGTATTGGTCTTTATCGCATTAACGTTAATTTATAGTTTATGCGAAAATCGTCTTATTGGAAAAGATGGGTCTCGTAAGGTGATTATTTGCATCATGTTGTTATGGTGTATTGCTTATGTGATTGATATCTTGAGATTTAGTGCCAATAATGGTCATATTAGTAATATGATGACTATTATCTTTAGTGTTGGTTTCGGGGGAAGTTTATTAGCACACGCAATGCTAGTAAAAGCACAGCATAAAATTGATTCTTTAAATATAGCATTGCCTTTGTTTGGTGCATTTATTGGGGCTATTGTCTTCATTGTTGCATGTTTAGATTTAACGTCACTTATTGAACAAACCCAACATGATACTTTATTGCCATTTATCTGGCGTATAATTAGTGTGGGATGTTTGTTTGCTGCAACGGGATTATGGTTAATGTCATTGTTAACTAAAACCAAACCTGTATTAGCAATGTTAGCTTGTGCATGTACATTAGCTATTGTTGCAAGCTTAGCTGTTAATGGTAGTTTTTAAAGGGTATTGATAAGGGACAAGTGATTTGTTAATAGTTTATCTTTAATGGTTTGTAACGATATTGTTCTTTACAGCAATGCCAAGAAACGAAACAATTAAAATAAAGAAATAGCAGTTTGGTCTGCTTTAACTAAAATTACTATAAAACCAACGATAATTTTAGGAAGTATTGTACAGTATTGCGGGATCTCGATCTTGTGATAAAAGACAAAGTGGCATAATTATGAATAAAGGAAATTATTAGGAATTATGGCTGAAAAGAAAACAAATCCGTTGAATGAAATTATTTTCAACGTCGTTGTTCCGTCGATTATTTTGATGAAAATGAGTGGGGATGATCGTCTAGGATCAGTGGGTGCACTATTAGTGGCTTTAGCCTTCCCTGTAGCATTTGGTGGCTATGAATTATTAAAAAATAAGAAATTTAATTTTATTGCAGTACTTGGTATTGTGAGTGTTTTACTTACTGGCGGGATTGGCGTTTTACAACTTGATACTCAATGGCTTGCTGTTAAAGAGGCATTGATTCCTGGTATTATTGGCGTCGTTGTTCTGGGTTCAACCTTCACCAAATATCCTATTGTAACTAAAATGATTTTTAATGAAGGCATTTTAAATTTAGGGTTAATCAAACAAAAATTAATGGAATTTGATCAGCAACAAGCGTTTGATCGTTGCTTAGTTCAATCTAATTATCTCTTTGCAAGTACCTTCGTTTTCTCTTCAGTTATGAATTATATTTTGGCAACAGTTATTGTGACGAGTCCTGCGGGTACTGAAGCCTTTAATGAAGAGCTGGGTCGAATGACATTATTAAGTTATCCCGTCATTGCGATTCCATCAATGCTGATGATGATAGGAATATTTTATTTTGTATGGCGTCAAATTCGAAAAATGACCAAACTTGAAACGGTACAAATATTTAAAATACAATAGATTTTCAGGTGTTAGAATTAAATATGACCAGTAATGTCACCAACATTACTGGTTTTTTTATGCATAAAAATCTTAATTATAAGATCTTTAGGATAATTAAAGCAGCCCGATAATGAGTACACCATACTGAGAGCAATACTTCTTTTGGGAGGGTAATATGAAGCCTTTCTCGTTACTCTGTACATTATTTTTAACTATTGCATGTTCATCTGCTGATGTAGCAGAATTAAAAAAAAGTACTAATAGTCATTATAAAGAGCATTGTGGTACATATTTAGCACCTCAGGTTAAAGACTACTTTAATGATTTTATTTATTCACAATTACAACAAATTAATGATCTTAAAGGGACGATAACTGATGAAAATATGAATGAGTTACATAACGCGTTATATCAATTTGAAGCACATTGGTTAATATTAAAAAAAGAACGTTATAATGCTTGTCAGCGTTACGCTAATTGTACTGAGTTAGAACGACAATATGTTAATACTAGCGTACAACATCCTCGCGATTGGATTGCGTCATCTCAACAAGTTCTATGTCAGAAAAGTAGTTTTGAATATGCGATAAGCCGTATAAAAATGGTTACATTTTATACGGATGTAGAGCGGTTAGAATTAATACGTCAAGAATAGTAAAACAAAGCGTATTTACTTTATTAATTAATATATTGATTTATAAATACTAAATTATTATTTAGGGTCACTGCTATTGCTATTGCTATTGCTATTGCTATTGCTATTGCTATTGCTATTGCTAATAACTAATAAGAACGCATCATTTGTATTAAGTACTATATTTAGTAATAAGGTATTTTTAGTGCTTATGATTGATAATTAAATAGTGAATAAAATCAATTTAATATGTGATAAGTATATTTTTTGAGAGAGTAATGGGTACGATTATAATTAATAACATAATGTTAAATTTTTTGATGGACTTGATAAAATCGAGCTTTATATGGGCTTAATCGGCTCGATAACGTTAGTTGTAATGTGAGTTTTATGCAAAAAGTTGTATGAAGTATAAAAATTAGCCGTAAATTGTCACAACTTTATAACTTATTTAAGGTGTTGTTAGTACAATGATGTAAGTTGTTGGGGGATTTGAGTTAAGCAACGAAATTCCAAAGACTTATGAACTGAAATTAATCAGTTTTGTTTTAACAGATATAAAGGTCAATTATGGAAATCATACTCACGGTAGCGTTTATTATTGGTGCATTTTATATTCTCTCAAAGGAGAAAAAAAAATGTGCAAAATCTATTGATTATTCCAAGGATAGTTTGTGATATATAATTCAATAGGATAGAGGCTATTTCTCTATCGAAGCGATTTTATTTTTTGATTGAATAAAGGCTAAGTACTCGCATGATTATGTCAAGTCAGGTCAAAAAATAATGAGTAATAATGTTACTACAAAAAGCACTTTATTCTACAAATGGTATGAAGAGTAAAGTGCTGTTGATTGTCGACAATTAATTATTTTTATTGTTCCATGTATCGACTAGCTGTGAAATTGATTGCTGTGCTTGTTTCCATTCTCGAGTTTGCATTAATGCATTGAATTCAGGCGTTGGTTTTTTTAATAATGAATCAAGAATAGTGACTTGAGTCTGTGGTAATCCATCTAATGCTTGTACTGCACCTTCACGATTATTACATAGCATAACCATATCACAACCAGATCGTTGAGCAGCTACGGCACGCTCACTATAACTACCTAATATATCAGCACCTTTCATATTTAGATCATCAGAGAAAATAACACCGTTAAAGCCTAAATCATGACGAAGTACTTGTTTTAACCAATATTCAGAGCCACTGGCAGGACGTTCGTCATAAGCATCAAATACAACGTGTGCTGGCATGATCCCTTGAAGTTTATTATTGCTTATTAAATCTGTGAATACGGTCATATCATGTTGCTTGATATTGTCACGTGAGTCATAGGGCGTTTCAAGATGTGAATCTGCAATAACACCGCCATGGCCCGGAAAATGTTTACCTGTTGCAGCCATACCTGCGGTAGTCATACCATCAATAAAAGCTGAAGCATAACGAATAACAGCAGATGGATTGTCAGAAAAAGCACGATCACCAATGGCTTTACAATCAAAACCTAAATCTAACACTGGCGCAAAGCTGATATCAATATCCATTGCCAGTAATTCAGCAGCCATTAGCCATCCTCCGGTTGTTGCAAGTGCTAAACCATTATTTGATTCTGCAAATGCACGAGCAGAAGGCAGTATAGAAAATTGCTCTCTAAAACGCTGAACACGTCCACCTTCTTGATCTACGCCAATAATAAGAGGGCGTTTTGCTGTTTTTCGAATATCTTTTATCAGTGCTCGAAGTTGATCGCGATTATCGTAGTTGCGAGCAAATAAAATAATGCCGCCAACAGTAGGGTGTTGAATAATTTCACGTTCTTCTGCATCAAGTTCATAGCTTGATACATCAAGCATTAAAGGTCCCATCAAGACACTCCAGCAAACAAATAGAACGAATAAATTATCATAGTTTGCTATAACCGCAATTTTTAATCTGGATTTTATTGTATTTTTTGCTTTCTATGATAGAAAATTAGCCAGTGATGTATATCACTTTAAATGGTAACTAAATGTAAGGTTATTTATCTGAATGTGATCTAAATCGTTTTAAGTGCGACTCAGGTTAATATAGACTACGCATCATTAAAAATTGATGTGGGATCAATAATGTCTTTACTTATTGCTATTGCTTTAACAACAGGTATTCTTTCTGGAATATGGGGCTGGGTTGCTGTTTCTTTGGGGTTACTCAGTTGGGGTGGCTTCTTAGGATGTACAACATATTTTGCTTTACAGCGTGATGGTCTTAAAGGGGTTGGGTTAAGTATTGCAACTAACCTTAGTGGTGTTTTTTGGGCAATGGTGATTATTAAATTATCAGCAATGATTCATTTAGAAATTATTGGCTACATCATTACAGCGTTTGTGGCATTTATGATGTGTGCGCAAGCAAAAAAACACTGGTTAAGCTTTATCCCTGGAACATTCATTGGTTCTTGTGCAACATTTGCAGCTGCTGGTAATTGGCAACTGGTTATTCCATCTCTTATTGTTGGTGTCATCTTTGGTTATTTAATGAAAACAACAGGCATATGGTTGCATGCAAAATTATCACCGAATTACGAACAAATAAATAGCTAAAATATATGCAGTGAATAAGTATTGATAATAAAAACGCAGAGCTTCGGTTCTGCGTTTTTAGTTTTGGATTAAAGTCTTTCAGCTGAAGATAGGAACAAAAATTCCCTGATGACTGGCACAGTATTTTTTAATACCAGGGCGGTGATTATCTTTGGTCGCCAGTATGCAAACTCGAATACCTTTTTGCACAAGATTTTCAGTGAGTGCTTGAATATTTTTGTGATTACAGCTTTCACGATCAGCATCGCGTCGACATAAATCAATAAATACATCCGCTACATCATCATGGTATAGAACATATTCTGATTGTTGCATTAATCGTAATGCTTTAAGGCTGAGTAATTCAGGATCATGACCGGTTTCAATAAGATATATATTACCATTACAATGATTCTGTTCAGTTAATAGTTGTTGAAATGCTACTTCTAATTCTTCAATTGAGTGTGCATTTTCGACTGCACTTAATCTGAAAAATTGTTCCCAAAATTTACGTCGTTCATCTACGGTTGTGAATTGTTGCTTAACGCGTTGGCGCTGTTGACCTGAGAATGAAGCAAGTAAATTTAGATTTTGAGGTAAATAAGTCTCTAAACGTTCACGTAAGTAACGCACTAATACTGGAGATGCACCACCGCTAGAGATCGCGACTTGAATGGGTGAGCGATCGACCATTGACGGCGTAATAAAATCACAAAATGTTGGATCATCCACAACATTAGTCCAAATTTTTAATGCATTAGCATCATGATAAATTTGATGATTAAGTGTCGAAGAATCCGTTGTTGCCCATACTTGGTCTGCCCCCTCTAGTTGTGATGCGTGATAAGGCTGATTAATATGCTTAATTAACTGTCGTTCAAGTAATATTTGTAAGTGTGGATGCAGTTGCGGTGAGACAACTGTAACGTTAGCATGCGCTTTTAGTAATAAATCCACTTTTCGACAAGCAACTTCACCGCCACCAATAACTAAAATTTGTTTATGATTTACTTTTAGAAATATCGGAAAGAAATCCATTTAATAATATCCATTCTAAATATCAACGTGAGCCTATTATTACGTAATACTGATTGATGGCAATATTGTATTTATTATTATTCATAAATAGATAGTTGTTGTTAATATTTATTACAAATTGATTCTTCTTCGGGATAAAGCAATTGTTATAAGTATAGCTAAAACTGTTAATGGTATATTTCCAGCTGTTTGTGGCTGAGTTGAAACTAATAATAAATTAAGATCTTGGTTTTGAGGATAATCATCGGCGATATCAAATGGATCATTGTTGTAATTAGGTGAATTATAGTGTGTGGCTAAGGAAAAATGAGGCAGGTTATCATATTGTTTTATAGAATTTTCAATCCAAGTACGTAATGATGCCAATTCAGTATATTGGCCGTGTAATTGTTGGTATTGTTGCGTTGGATTACGAAGTCTATGCTCACACAGAGCGCCGTTACTAACGATGCCAACGACTCGTAGACCAAAGTCACTATCGGCAACATGCTGTGGGTTTTGCCAAATTAACGGGCCACCTGAGTCGCCACTACACACATCTTTAATTAGACCATCTATATTGGAATCAGCACAAATAATTAGTGATTTGTTGGCTTGTAAGCCATTGCAATATTGATCAGGAACACCTGCTAAGGTTACTAGTTGTAATTGATTAGGGTAGTTGATATTAGTGTTATTATTTGATTTTCCCCAACCTGATGCAATAAGATTGGCTTTTGAGTTTTGATGTATTACCCAGCTATTATTGCAATATTGATCAGGAACACCTGCTAAGGTTACTAGTTGTAATTGATTAGGGTAGTTGATATTAGTGTTATTATTTGATTTTCCCCAACCTGATGCAATAAGATTGGCTTTTGAGTTTTGATGTATTACCCAGCTATTATCAAAAATATTATTAGCTGTTATCTGTTCATTGACTGATGCGATAATAATTGGTTTAGCGACGGTAAATAAAGATCGATTAACTCGGATAAGTGCAATGTCATTAGCAAATATTTCCTTATTATAATGAGGGTTATTTATTATATGGGTAATAGTGAATTTATATTTATCACCAAGTTGTTGTGTGTTTCGTTGAGGAACTGATGATGTTCCTGCAATAATATGTCGAATATAATTTTTGGTGCAATGAGCAGCAGTTATTAACCAATATTCATCAATAACAACGGCACCACATAATACAGCGGTTATATTTGATGATGTTATTGCTGCTTGCCAGGGTAATAATAATGGCGCATAAAGGGTGGCAGGATTACTGTTTATTGCTTTTGATGTTGATTCTGTGGCGAGAACAGCTGAATGATGAGAGCTTGTTATTATAAGAAGAAATAGTAATAAATAACGAATTGTATTTTTTTGTATATATAAACGCATTATTCTTCCCTATCTTACCTTATCCATTATTTTCAGTGTAGTTAGCTGATGATTATCTAGCCTTTAAAACTGTGATTAATGTTGAATCAAAAATGAGAATTCTGTGTATTTAGTCTTAATAATTGTTAACTTGATAACGGAAAATAGATGTATTTTTGATTATTATAAGAAATTATTTTTTATTTATTGATGGATAAATCGTGTTTAATCAATATATTGGTTTCGGTGTTGCAGGTAATTTTGCGGGGCATTTAGAACAAGCTGGTGAAGCGGCTGATTTTAGTACTGTTGCAGTAAAAGAAGTTACTCAACCTAAAGCTATTTTTCCTTTTTATTTACCGAATATTGATAGCGGGTTATTAGCAATATATCCATTGTCATCAACAAGTATTACGCCTCCTAACGATGCGGATAATCTTCAAATTGAACCTGAAGTAGCGCTTGTTTGTGATGTGGTATATACGGCTAGTGCTGATAATAGCCGTCAAATAGTATCAGCTTTAATTCCACGTCAATTTGGTGCTTATAACGATTGTTCAATTCGAAAACCTCAGGCAAAAAAAATCAGTGAAAAGAAAAACTGGGGGGTAAATAGTAAAGGAATCAGTGATCACCTTATTGGTATCGATCATCTTACTGCTGGTGGTGTTTTAGATAGCTACCGCATCGCGAGTTTTCATTGTCGTAATGACGAAGTGCATCGTTATGGTGAAGACAGTGCCGTGATTGATTACAGTTATTTTCATAAGACACTATTAGAGTGGATTATTGAACGAATGAATCACCAGCAAGATGCTGGACCCACTGAAAATATTGCTGAGTTATTAGCGCAAAGTCAGTATCCAACGCAAGCTGTGATCAGTATTGGAGCAACACGTTATACTCCGTATGGTGAAACCCATTTTCTACAAGCAGGTGATACAAGCATCGTCGTTGTTTATGATGGTAATCGCTATAATGCTGAAGAAATTATGCAAATGGCAATGACTCATGATTTGGCTAGTGGTGATGGTATGTCAGTATTAATTCAACAGGTTGTTACGTTGTAACGTATTGTTATTTATCAATCAAGATACCAACAAGGATCTCAATATATATGGCTGATTTAGTCGCAAATACTGCTGCCGTTATAGAAGCTGATCCTTTTAGAATGGCCTGTTTGCGTGCAGTGAAAAGCTTGCACTTACCTGATTGGTTTATTGCTGCGGGGTTTGTTCGTAATGCTATTTGGGATCACTTACATCATTTTCCAATGACAACTCTTAATGATGTTGATGTGGTGTATTTTGATCCTAATGATTGCTCATTAACGACTGAAGCGTATTACACTGCATTACTACAACAGCAACTCCCGATGGTTAATTGGGAAGTTAAAAACCAAGCAAGAATGCACTTAAAGCATCAGCATTTACCTTATAAGAATAGTGCTGAGGCAATTTCTCGTTGGGTTGAAATCCCTACATGTGTGGGCGTGCAGTTAACGGCTGATAATCACTTAATTTTTACAGCGGCGTATGGATTAGAGCATAACTGGTCATTACATGTTAGCATCAATCCACATTACCCAAGACCTGCCGTTTATCAACAGCGTATTCGAGATAAAAAGTGGCAGGTGTTGTGGCCAAGGTTAATGATTTTAACTGCGGAGTCTTTCTAAGGATTTTTTATGGTATCGCTTGTAAATAATATAGTTTCTGCTACATGGCTTAATCAGCAATTACGTGATAGTTCATTAGCTGCATCAATAGTGGTGTTAGATGCCAGCGCATTTATGCCTGATGTACCTCGTGATCCTCAACAAGAGTTTATAGATATTCGAATTCCAACGGCACGTTTTTTTGATTTTAATCATCAAATAGCAGCGCCAAATACTGATTTGCCCCACATGTTGCCATCAGCTGAATTATTCACTAAAGAAGTAGCACAATTAGGCGTGAATAATAGTAGTCATGTTGTTATTTATGATAGCCAAGGAATGTTTTCAGCACCGCGCGGCTGGTGGATGTTCAAGGCCATGGGGCATGATAATGTCTCAGTACTTGATGGCGGTTTTCCTGCTTGGCTCGCTGCAGGTTATGCAACACAATCAGGCGTACCTGCTGCTAATGTGGCTGGAGATTTTTGTGCTAACTATCGACCTAGTTGGGTGATTGATGCAGATACATTGTGCCAAAGGCTTGATGATACACGTATTCAAATTATTGATGCGCGTCCAACTGCACGATTTTTAGCAACTGTTAAAGAGCCACGAGTTGGGCTTCGTAGTGGTCATATGCCAAATGCGAAAAGTTTACCTTTTGGTGAGTTATTGGTAGATGGTCATTTTTTGCCTGTTAAGCAATTACAGCAGAAGTTTGATGCATTAAGTTCATCTGAACAACAGCTTATCTTTAGTTGTGGTTCTGGTGTTACGGCTTGTATTTTAGCTTTAGCTGCTCAATGCTGTGGTCGTGACAACCTTACTGTTTATGATGGTTCATGGACTGAATGGGGTGCGAATGAAAACTATCCGGTGGTTAAATAATCGGTTGTTTTTCAAATTGCAGCAGAAATAGCTGTGATTTAAATGGGCTTTTAGCGAGAATTTTCTGACTAAAAGCCTTTTTTGTATCTTAGCGAGTATTTCTGGGATTAATTTAAAATTTAGCGCTTGAAATTAAGCTGTTAAAACTAAGGTCTCAGTAATAAAACCATTATTGCTAATATAAAATTAAATTGTCGTTTTATTAACAAAACTTTCGTTAAGCAGTTCTTAATATAATATTAAGAAAAAGTAAAAGATAAGTACAATTAAGAGAAAAATAGTTCTTGCAATAAAATTATTAGTATATTCATGTATTCATTGAGTTATATACTAATAATTGATGAATAATTAACGTTGATATCCCTCTTTATTGTTAAAAGTCTGTATAAGATGTATCACCACATAAAATCATGATATAACGGTAATAAGACAGCAACGTATCGGTGTTATTTTACATAATTAATCACCATTTACGGTATGCCATGTATGGTAGGATAAAAATTCAAGGTTGGATATATGCTTACAGTAGCAACAGCAGTACCGAATAAAGCCATTTTGTCAGAGCGTATTCAAAAGCTAATTAACGGGCTTTCTAATGGGGTTTATGAACGTGAAGAAACCATTAAATTATGCTTACTTGCCGCATTGGCAGGTGAAAGTGTGTTTTTATTAGGTCCACCAGGTATCGCTAAAAGTTTAATAGCTAAAAGACTAATTCAAGCATTTGATAATAGTCGTTTTTTTGACTATTTAATGACGCGATTTTCAACGCCAGAAGAAGTGTTTGGGCCATTATCAATTCAAGAGTTAAAAGATAACGGTAAATATGTTCGTTTGATTGATGGCTATTTGCCTACAGCTCAAGTCGTTTTCCTCGATGAAATCTGGAAAGCGGGCCCCGCTATATTAAATACCTTACTGACTGTTGTTAACGAACGGACCTTTAAAAATGGTCAAGATATTCTACCAATACCAATGCGGTTGTTGATTACTGCATCAAATGAATTACCTGACGCAGATAGTGGTTTAGATGCGTTATATGATCGAATGCTTGTGCGCGTATTTGTTAATCGTATTCAGGAAAAACGCAATTTTAAATCAATGTTAATGGGCGATGGTGGAGCGTTAACTGCTATTGATCCCGCGTTAACCATTAAAGATGATGAATACCATAGCTGGCAAGCTCATATTGAAGATGTAACATTAACTGAACCTCTTTTTGAAAAAATATATCAGCTAAAATCAATGATAGAAGACCGTTCAGGAGAAAGCATTAAGCAAACAACAGATAGCGAGCTTTATATTTCAGATCGTCGCTGGAAAAAATCTGTGCGGTTACTTAAAGCCAGTGCTTTCTTTAATGGTCGAGATCAGATCAATCCGTTAGATTTATTACTATTACAAGATTGTTTATGGCATAGCCCTGAGTCACGTAATGTGATTGCTAGTATTATGAAAGAGTTTGCGACTAAGCATGCTTTTAATCAACAAGATGCTATTGCTGATGCTAAAGAAGCCCATGTCATTATTGATGATATAAATCAAGATATCTGTACCCAATTAGTTGTCACCTTTACTCGTGAAAGTACGATGCGTAAAGAATGGTTTAAATATAACTTTGCGACAGCAACGCGTTTCAATATCAATAACAATCCACGCATGATCAAGCTTGTTATGCTGCAATCGAATACATCAGTGTCAGAGCAAGAATTGGGTGATAGCCGGTGGGTGTATGTTGACGGTGATGAGTTTGATAAAAAAATTCGTACTGGAAAATGTGATATTTATGGCTTTGTTAATAAAAACAAAAAGCTATGTCGATTGCAATTTGAAATAAATGCAGAGAACCAATTGGTGATTAAAGATATTGCAAATCGTCCGGTTTTAGTTGGTGTGGCAGGTAATAAAGGTTTAACAGCCTCACAGCAGCAACAATGGCGACAAATGGTTGATCAAGCCATGGCTAAAATTACCGATTCTGAACATAATGTGATTAAAGCTCGTACTTCGTTCCATGGCGCATTACCGCATAATTTTATTAGTGGGGATTTTCCAGCATTGATAGAGCAGAGCCTTAATGATTGTATTGATAAAGTGGCAGATCTTAAATTAAGTACTGAAAGAAGTGCCTTTAGAATAACTCACATGGATGAGTATTTTTCTAAACAATGAGTGCTGGAATAAGAAAATACCGATGTATTGCTATGTGTGACGATAAATAAAGTAAAGGATTGATGCTTATGCCAGTATCGGAAGGGTTAAATTTTGCTTTGATGCTTGCAGAGTCAGGTATTATTGATACAGCAGTACATGAAATAATGGTTAGGCCGCAAATACTTATGGCAGCAGAAGCCAGTCCCGGTGTTAAAACGGCCATGAAAAATCAAATCATGAAATGGCGTGGTCAAATGATCACTAAAACAGCCAAGGGCACTGTTGTTGAGCAGTTTAGTGACGAGATTAATTTATATCAACAAGTCTGTACATGGAATAAAGAGTATTTTTTTTCCCATTCAGAACAAATCGTTAAGCAATTAGAAGGGCAATCTGCCTTTTATTTCAAAGCAAAAAGTTTATTAGCAAAAGAGCAGAATAAGCATAACCCTATGTTTCAGCGTTTTTTTTGTGATAAATGGTATGAATACCTAGCGCATGCATTGCGAGAGGCACAAGAGTCTGAAGTTGAAGAGCAGAAAGATCAGCTGTTAAAAGACTTATATCAACGTATTGAAACCATGAAAAAAATGGCGACAGTAACTGATGCTGGCGATGTCAGTAAAGCAGGACGTTTGTGGGATATGGCACAAGCCAAACTGACCAAAACAGATGTTGATGTAATGAAAAAAATCGCTGCATTCTTAAAAAAGAATGATGGTCTGCAAGAAATAGCCGAAAAATTAGGTCGTATGGCCAATGAAGTTGATGATCCGAATAAAGAGCGTGTAAAAGCCGAACACATGAAGCTGGTGGAAGAAATCAGTGACAATGTCACCGATGATATTGTCGGGATCCATGAAAGTGATGATTTAACCAAGTTATTACCTAATGAAGCGATGTTCTTAGCTTATCCTGAACTTGAGGTGGTTTTCTATAAGCACTTAGCGGATAAGCGGTTAATGAACTATCGTATGCAAGGTACTCAGCGTAAATTACGAAAAGTAAAAGCGTATCAGCGCCAAACTAAACAGGTTGATCAGCCGAAAGGTCCTTTTATTGTTTGTATCGATGCCTCTGGATCAATGTCAGGCTTTCCTGAAAATTGTGCTAAAGCATTAGCATATGGTTTAATGCAAATAGCACTTGTAGAAGAGCGCGACTGCTTTGTGATTATGTTTTCAACTCAGCAAATTACTTATGAATTGACGAAACAAGATGGTTTACATGAAGTGGTTAACTTTTTGTCATATTCCTTTCATGGGGGGACTGATCTTGGACCAGTATTGGATCAGTCAATTGATCTTATGGCTGAAGGGAAATACAAAAATGCCGATTTGGTTGTTTTGTCGGATTTTATTGCTCCTAGTCAGCCAGAAGCGATGCTAACGCGAGTACAAAAGTTAAAACAGCAGAAAAACCGCTTTCATGCTGTTAATTTGTCTAAATATGGTAACCCTGAGTTATTGGATTTGTTTGATCATTGTTGGTCGTATCATCCATCCACTTTAAGTCAACTTGGACGGTTGTTTAAACGACGCTAAGTGTATTTATTATTAGATATAAAAAGGAGTACCTCTATACTCCTTTTTCTTATTTAAGTGTATTTTTAATTATAAAGATTATTGTCGTATTATTTGATTTTAAAATATTCAGTTAACGCTTTTTTCCATTGGTTACTTTTACGAAATTGTAATAGTTCTCGGTTTATTTCTTCATCATAAGGACTGTTTTCACTAAGGACTATTCCGTAATTTTGTTTTTCAAACTGATAGGGTAATACTTCCAGTTGCTGAAAATTACCTTGGCTTTTGGCCATTTTTATTTGATATCTTAAAATAGCATCGTCATCGACAATCGCATTGATCTCGCCTTTATCTAAAGCGATTAGCATTGCCGCAACGGTGGCATAGGTTTTATGGCTAATACTATGGTTTGTTAAAAAGTCTGAAGACGTTGATGATTGTTTTGCACCTGTGATGACATTGTCTAAATCGTTAGGGCTTTTAATATCACTGGTAATAAGACCTAATGTGAATGAGCTTGCAAGTACCGCTGTAATACTTGCAATAAATAACGTTGTAAAGACTGCTAATAAAACGGTGATAACACGACCCGTTAATGTTCTGAATTCGTAATAGTTAAAAGGTCCTTTAGTAATAAATAATAACCCTAAAATAAAACCTTCAACTAATCGTGCAGATCGTGATTGCATTGAATAAAGCTTATCATTAACACGATGCTCAAGTAGATAATAAATACCACCCACTGTGGCTGCGGCAATTGAGACTATTAATAAAATTTGTAAGAGTTTTTTATTAAAAAGAAGGTGGGTAAAGGTATCCCAATGACTTTTTTGTTTTACGGCAATAGCGAGATTTGTCTCATAAAATGAGTGTGAAAAATCTAATATTTCTTCACGCTCAGGTGTTATGGAAATACAAGATAACCCAATATCTAGCTTATTATTGGCGACTTCTGCAAGTAGATCTTTAAGTGGTAAGACTTTAATGGTGTATTTAATATTGAGTTCAGTGGCAATATTATCCCACAGTAAAAATGTTAATCCTTGGTAATTATTAGGCTCATCCATTATCACAAAAGGTGGACAGGAATATGTTCCCACGCGCAATGTTTTACTGTTAATTGACGTGTCAGCATATGCATTAGAGCAAGAAAAGAGAAGTAAAACACCAAACGCTGTCAATAATAATGATAAAAAAGGAGAGTGAGGTGGCTTAGATGATGGGGAGATAGTTGTCATAACATCAATCCTAGCAAAGTGAGAATATACTGTAAGTATAAGTGCTTCTTTAAGAATAATAGATATTACAATGAGCGGCTTAATAGGATGTTTCGAGTCGGCCTAACATAATGAGGCGATATTTTTATAGGAAATATCGCTGTTAATTGTAATGTTAATCGCCCATATGATGATTGTGCGCTGCAATTGTGCGTTTTTTATGCGGTTGGTCATTAAGATGCTAAGGTTATTAGTGTTTAGCATGTACAATGCTGCGCTCAATTGTATTTGATTCCTGCGAGTAGCAAAGATGACCCAAAAGAAAGCCGCACAGCCTAAACAAGGCCTACATCCACGTAACCCACACCGTGCGCGTTATGATTTTGCGACACTAACCCAATCTACACCTGAGTTGGCACAATATGTTAGTGAAAATGCTTATGGTGATCTTTCCGTAAACTTCTCTGATCCTCTCGCAGTAAAAACCTTAAATAAAGCGCTGCTAAAGCATTTTTATCAAGTTGATTACTGGGATATTCCAGCGGGTTTTTTGTGCCCACCGATCCCTGGCCGTGCTGATTACATTCATTATATTGCCGATCTATTAGCACAATCTAATGGTGGTGCTGTTCCACAAGGTAAAGGTGTTCGTGGTTTAGATATCGGTATCGGCGCTAACTGTGTGTATCCGATCATTGGTCATCGTGTTTACGGCTGGCAGTTTGTTGGCTCTGAAATTGATAAGTTAGCCGTTAAGTCAGCTAAATTTATTGCGGCTAATAACACAAGCTTAAAGGGTGCGATTCAGATTCGTCTGCAAAATAATGTTGATAATATCTTTACTGATATGATCAATGAAGAAGAAGTGTTTGATTTTACCATGTGTAATCCGCCGTTCCACGGCTCAGAAGCGGAAGCAATGGCTGGTTCAGAACGTAAAGTGCGTAACCTTGCCTCTAACTCAAGCAAAAAGCGCCAAGCACATGGTCGTAGTAATAAGCTTTCGGCATTTAATGCCAAATCAGAATCTACAACGCCAGTGCTTAACTTTGGTGGTCAGAGAGCCGAGTTGTGGTGTACAGGTGGCGAAGTTGGTTTCATTAAAAAGATGATCAACCAAAGTGCGACCAAAGCGACACAGTGTTTCTGGTTCACAACACTGGTTTCTAAGAAAGAAAATCTTGGTGTTATCTACAAGCAGCTTGAAAAAGTCAGCGCATTCCAAGTAAAAACCATTGAAATGTCACAAGGGCAGAAAATCTCGCGTGTTGTTGCATGGACATTCTTAAACGAAGAACAGCAAGCAGAATGGCAAGCAGAACGTTGGGCGTAATGTTTCAGTAATATAAATCAGTATTGATAATAAGCGACCTTGATGGTCGCTTTTTTTATGGCTGCTATTTAGTCATGTTTCATGAACTAGAAACGTCTTTGAGGAAACTTATTTTGATGTCGTTGTATAGAGTAAATCGATAAGTTCATTTTCTGTTTCTGGTATTTTATGTAGTTCAAATTGAGGTGAGTCTCCCCCTTTAAGCATGTAAGCCGTTGTTGTTCCATGATCGTGATGGAACCATTTACCATTTAGACAAATATCTGTATAGCATTTAGGATCTTGTTTTAATTTCATAATACCTCCGTCTTATGGTGTTACTAAATTAACAGTAGGAGAGTATTCACTGGCATGTAATGATTTAGATCAATATGTTGCGACAATGTTAATTTTATGGTGTTTATTTTTTATTGTTTCTTTGAATTCGATGCGGACTTATACAGAAAATAAAGTTGTACAACGTTATTTTATTGGCTACATTTATTGTACAACATTTAACAATTGTACAACCTTAGTGTGGGGTTTGGAGGCGACATGGGGATTCCTGTTGGTATTAGTGCTTGTGTTTTAGGGCAGAAAGTTCGTTTTGACGGTGGGCATAAACAAAGTCGTTTTGCTGTTGAAGAGTTAAGTGAATATTTTGATTTCACGCCAGTATGTCCTGAGGTTGGTATTGGAATGTCGGTACCTCGGCCCGTGATCCGTTTACTTGATAATGGCATTGATGTCCGTCTGGTTGATAGTAAAGATAATAGTATCGATTATACCGATAAAATGATGACGTTTAGTGATGCCAAAATCCAAAGTTTTCAATCACTTTGTGGGTATATTGTCTGTGCTAAATCACCGACATGCGGTATGGAAAGAGTCAAATTATATCTTGAAAACGGTAATACGGTTCCAGGGGGAAGTGTTGGCGTCTTTACTCAACAATTAATGTTGAAAATGCCTTGGTTGCCAATAGAAGAAGATGGCCGTTTACAAGATCCTGTTTTACGTGAGAATTTTATTTTCCGTATCTATGCGCTTGATGATTTATACCGCTCTACAGCGAAGGGTATAACTCGCGATAATATTATTAAATTCCATTCACGTTATAAGTTGTGCCTGATGGCAAATGATCCGCAGGCTTATCGTTCATTAGGGCGTTTTGTTTCTGATATCTATAAATGGGATGATTTGAATGCTTTTTTTGTTGAATATCGCCTGTTATTTATGGATGCATTAAAGCAAAGAGCCAGCCGTAAAAATAACACTAATGTATTAATGCATATTCAAGGTTATTTTAAACGTGATTTGGATAAGCCTCAAAAAGCAGAGCTACGTGATGTGATTATGCGGTATCGCGAAGGTCTCTTACCATTAATTGCTCCTTTAACGTTGATTAATCATCATTTGGCTGTTTATCCTGACAACTATTTAGCTAATCAAGCATATTTAGAACTTTACCCTGAAAGTTTGAAGTTACGTTATGCATTATAAGTAGTGAAATATTCTTTATTTTTTAATTGTTATTTTAGAGAGGCTTTATGGAAAACCTTACTGACACTAAATTATTTGCTATCAGTGAGGTTTCTGAAATAACAGGGGTCAATGCGGTAACATTAAGAGCATGGCAACGACGTTATGGGCTTTTAGTTCCTCAACGGACACCTAAAGGCCACCGTTTATACACTGAGGCTGATATAGCCAAGATCCATCTGATTCTCGATTGGTTAGCAAAAGGGGTTTCTATTGGCAAGGTGAAACCGTTATTGGTGGGTGGTTGCGATCCTGTATTACAACAATCACAACCATTAGATATAACGGCTGATATTATTTGTGCGGTGCAAGTATTAAATGGCTTTAAATTAGAAAGATTGATCAATGAAGCATTGAAAATATATCCGTATAAGGTCATTCAACAGCGTTTATTACCAGAAGTGAGTGCTGTGATTGAACATCAAGATAATCCGTTAATTACGGTGCAAAAAAGCTTGTGGTCATCAGTTTTAACTGTTTGTTTTATTAACGTTATTACCAAGATTAACGATGAAAAAAAACTGAAATGTTTGTTGATAAGTTTTGATCAACAGACTGACCATAGTATTTGGCAGCAAGGATTAGCATGGTGCTATAAAGGTGACGGCGTCACTATTATGACCAATTTATCAGGTCGATTAACGGGCATTTCAGCTTGTATCCGTGAACGAAATATTAAAGATTTAGTGGTGGTGGGCGAGACAAAATTAAGCCGTCATCAATTAGCCGATATCGAAATGGTAGAACAAGAAACAGGCGTGACGTTACATTTTGTGGGCAGTATAAAAATGATCCATGGGCAATAATGAGTGATAGCTATAAATAAGCTATGAATACAATCAATACAATCAGAGTCGTCATTAATAGAACCATTAATCGAACGGAAGAATTGTACCGAAGGAGACAGCAATGAATCTTGCGCCTCAATCAACGACGCCCGCCGTCGAGCATGCACTGTTATGGCTACGCGCTGATTTGCGTGTTACTGACAATACCGCTTTAAATCGTGCGATAGCATCAGGTTTACCCGTGATTGCGGCTCATATTGCAACGCCAATGCAGTGGTATCAACACCATATTTCAGGGCGACAGATTGATTTAATTGAACGACGGTTAAGGGTTGTCAAACAACAGCTTAAAGATATCAATATTCCTTTGTTAACCCTTGAATGTGACGATTTTCAAGCAGTGCCAGACACTATTATAAACCTGTGTCAGCAGTATCAAATTAAGGCCGTTTATTGTAATCGTCAGCATCCTTGGAATGAAAAGCAGCGTGATCGTGCAGTAGAGCAAGCGTTAATAGCACAAGATAAACAATGGCATTGCAGTGATGACTATTGCGTTTTACCACCAGGCAGCGTGTTAACAAAGCAGCAAGAAATGTATAAGGTATTTACGCCATACCGTAATGCGTGGCTAAAACAATTTTTAAGTAATAATTATCAGCCCGTTACAAATAGTAATAAAGTAATACTGAGTCAACAGTGTTTGAGGTTACTTAACGATAACATTGATACTAACAGTAAGATTCATGCCTTCAATTATAACAAACAAGACAGTGTTTTATGGCCTGTCGATGATAGTGCTATTCATCAACGGTTACAGATGTTTTGTGAGGACAAAGCTGAGTATTATCAACAGCAACGTGATTTTCCTGCTATTGATGGCACCAGTTGTCTTTCACCCTATTTAGCTATTGGTGCAATATCTGCTCGTCAATGTCTAGCTACTTTGATCGAAATGTTACCGCAATCTATTGAAATAAATAAAGATAATGGTGCTTTTGTCTGGTTAAGTGAATTAGTGTGGCGTGAGTTTTATAACCATTTGTTAGATAGTGATGATCGTTTAAGTAAAAATCAGCCTTTTCAACTATATACTGATAATGTGCAGTGGGTAGAAAATCGAACTCATGTGAATGCTTGGCAACAAGGTCACACCGGTTTTCCGATTGTTGATGCAGCAATGCGACAGTTAGCAACAACGGGGTGGATGCACAATCGGTTGCGGATGATAACAGCCAGTTTTTTAACTAAGGATATGTTGTGTGATTGGCGGGTTGGTGAACAGTGGTTTATGCAACAGCTAATTGATGGTGAGTTGGCATCCAATAATGGCGGTTGGCAATGGGCTGCATCAACGGGAACAGATGCGCAACCGTATTTTCGTGTATTTAATCCTTCCACACAAAGTGAACGATTTGATCCAAAGGGTGAATTTATTCGTCAATGGATCCCTGAACTTGAATCTGTTCCTGATAAATATATCCATACACCTTCATTATGGTCTGGTTTTGATTGTGTGGATTATCCATTACCGATTGTTGATCATAAACAGATGCGACTATTGGCTATCGACAGTTATAAGCAAGCGAAAATCAGCTATGACAGTCAGCAAGAGGAATAAACAAACATTATTATATAGGTGAGGGCATCGTCATGGTTACGACTAATAACGCGGTGATCAATACGTTTATTGAGGTTTATTGCCAGTTAAATAAAGAGAACTTATCACTGCTTGATGGTGTTTATCATACTGATATTGTGTTTGAAGATCCTGCTCATAACATTGTGGGTATTGAGGCATTACATCATTATTTCAAAACGCTTTATAGCAATATTAATTATTGTCATTTCACGATTAATCACGCCGTTGTTGAGGATAATAATGCGTTTTTGCAATGGACAATGACTTTTTCACATCCACGCCTTCAGCAAGGCCAACAGCGAACCTTAGAAGGGTGTACCCAACTCACTATTGAGCAACAACGTATTATCTATCATCGTGATTTTTTTGATTTAGGGGCGATGTTATATGAAGGGTTACCCGTTATTGGCCAAGTAATTAAGCACATTAAAGCGAGGTTAGGCCAATGAAAAAAGTACTTATTACTGGTGCAAGCTCAGGCATTGGTCGGCAATTAGCAATTGATTATGCTAATAATGGCTGGCAAGTTTATGCCTGTGGACAAAACCAGCAGCGGCTTGAACAGTTAGTTATGGAGTGCGTAATGACTGCTGGTGGAGAAATTATCCCATTAGTCTTTGATGTCACTAATACCAAACAAACTCAACAAGTCTTAGCTCACATTGACGCTTTACCGAATCTTATTATTTTAAATGCGGGAACGTGTGAATATATCGACAATGGCGTGATTGATAGTCAGTTATTTAAGCGTGTATTTGACGTTAATTTTTTTGGCATTATTCACTGTTTAGATGCGATGCAAGATCGCTTTACTCCTCAAACGCATTTGGTCTTTATTAGTTCATCCGCGGCTTATACCGCTTTGCCTCGCGCTGAAGCATATGGCGCTTCAAAAGCGGCGTTATCTTATTTAGCAAATGGGTTAGCAATTGATTTAAAAGATAAAATCAATACCGTTACTTTAGTTAATCCCGGGTTTGTTGCTACACCTCTGACAAATAAAAATGACTTTCCAATGCCAATGATTGTCAGTTGTGACTATGCCTCACTTAAAATACGCCAAGGGGTTGATAAGCAACAAGCAGAAATACATTTTCCAATAAAATTTACCTTATTATTGAAAGCAATTGCTTTATTACCTCTATCTGCTCAACGGATTATTATTCAACGAATGACAAGGAACGCGTCATGAAAATAGCAATTATAGGATCGGGTATATCAGGGTTAACCTCTGCATGGTATTTACGTCATCAACACAATATTACGTTGTTTGAAGCCAATGATTATGTTGGAGGACATACTGCAACGGTTGATGTGGAAGTCAGCAGTGGTCAATATGCGATTGATACGGGATTTATTGTATTTAATGATCGCACATACCCTAATTTTGAGCAGTTATTAGCAGAACTTGATATTCAAGGGCAAGCGAGTGAGATGAGCTTTAGTGTTCATAATGAAAATAATGATCTGGAGTATAACGGGAATAATTTGAGCTCTCTATTTGCTCAAAAAAAGAATCTATTTAATCCTCAATTTTTCTATTTTTTGTATGAAATTACTAAGTTTAATCGGCTGGCAAAAAAGACGGCTAATGAAGATATAGAGCAACAGCAGACGTTAGGTGAGTTTCTGCAACAGCATCAACTGAGTGAGTATTTTACTGAGAATTATATTTTACCGATGGGGGCTGCGATTTGGTCATCATCATTGGCAGATATGCGTAATATACCGTTAGGGTTCTTTCTGCGTTTTTTCTTAAATCATGGTTTGCTTGATATTGTTAATCGTCCACAGTGGTATGTGATCCCTGGTGGTTCACGTGAATATGTAAGACGGATGTTGGTAGAGATAGCACCATTGGTTCGATTAAATTCTTCTGTACAGCAGGTGAGTCGTATTAATGGGAAAATACAGATTACGGTTAACGATAGTGTAGATGTTTTTGACCATGTTATTTTTGCATGTCATAGCGATCAAGCATTAGCACTACTAGCGGATAGTACCGTTAATGAACAACAGATATTATCAGCCATGGCGTATCAAGATAATGAGGTTGTTTTGCATACAGATGCCAGTATTTTACCTGAGACTCAAGCCGCGTGGGCTGCATGGAATTACCATTTACCGCGTACTAATAATGATTCATACCATCAACTTCCTGCTTTGACTTATAACATGAACATTTTACAAGGGATTGATGCCCCAGAGACTTTTTGTGTAACGTTAAATCAAACGCAAGCAATCGACCCGAGTAAAATTTTACGCCAATTTACCTATGCTCATCCAGTGTTTAACCTTAATAGTATTAAGGCTCAACAACAACGACACTTGATTAATGGTCTCGAGAACACATGGTTTTGTGGCGCTTATTGGTATAACGGTTTTCATGAAGACGGTGTAAAAAGTGCACTGGATGTTATTGAGGCTATTATTCATATCGGTTCTGTTAGTCAGGCATCATCTAGAAAAACAACACCTATTGAAGCCGTAGATATGGCGGTTAATCGTGGGCAAGATTATGCACACTGATAATAGTGGTATTTATAGTGGTCATGTTCGGCATCGACGTTTTACTCCAGTATTGCACCGTTTTCGCTATTCAATGTTTATGGTGTACCTCGATGTCGATGAAATTGATGCGTTGTGTGACAAGGTAACGGGATTTGGACGGTCATGGTTTCATTTTGCTCGTTTTCGTCGGCAAGACTACATTGGTGGTGCTGATAATATTAATCTCGCGGTTGAGAATAAAATCTATGCATTAACTGGTGAGCGTATCAGCGGTAAGGTCAGTATGTTGTGTCACTTACGCTATGGTGGATTATATTTTAGTCCGTTGAATATGTATTACGTTTTTGATCAGCAAGGTTGTTGGCAATATGTTTTGGCAGAAGTGAGTAATACGCCTTGGAATCAACGTCATTATTATGCAATCCCTGCTAAGCAATATTGGCAACAAAAGCATTTTACTGATGATAAGGCATTTCATGTTTCACCGTTTAATCCAATGGATCAGGATTATGTTTGGCAATTATCTGTCCCTGATAGCATTGTGAAGATTCATTTAGAGGTGCATTCTAAAAAAGATAGCTTTCATCGAGAGGGTGAAAATGCGATTGATGAAAATGGCAATCATAAAGAAGATATTCCAATAAAGGTCTTTGACGCCACATTAGCAATGCAAAAGCAGCCATTTACTACCGCAATATTATTACGACATTTGTTGGTGACACCAATAATGACGATTAAAGTCATCGTTGGAATATATTGGCAAGCCTTTAAATTGTGGCGTAAAGGAGCACCCATTTATGATCACCCTCATCATGACAATAAATAGTAAGGGAATAAACTATGCTTAGAAGTGAGTTAGAACCAACAACATCAGCCCGTTTATTTAGCCATGATCGATCGCGTCGATTAATCTTTAGTTTATTGCAGCAATTATCAAATGTCGGTTTAACGCTGTCTGAGCATGGCGGAGAGACCCATTTCTTTGGTGATAAACAGGCAAGTTTGCAGGCCAGCTTAACCGTTATTAATCCATATTTTTATAAACGTTTATTAACAGATGGCAGTATTGGTGCCGGTGAAGCTTATATTGATGGCTGGTGGGATAGCCCTGATTTAACCAATGTAATACGTATTCTTGCACGTAATATGGTTATGCTGGATAAAATAGAAGCTAAAGTCGGTTGGATAACCCATTTAATCGAACAGCTTAAGCATTTTTCTCGAAGAAATAATCTTACCAATGCTAAAGATAATATTTCAGCGCATTATGATTTAGGTAATGATTTATATCGTCATTTTCTTGATGACAAGATGTTGTATTCCGCGGGTATCTATTTATCGGCATCAGATACGCTTGCTCAGGCTCAAATCAATAAAATGGCAAGATTATGTGATCAATTACAACTGACTGAACACGATCACTTATTAGAGATTGGCACTGGCTGGGGAGGAATGGCAATTTATGCTGCCGAGCATTACGGCTGTCATGTCACTACGACCACTATTTCTGAGCAACAATATTTATGGGCGCAAGAGAAAGTAAAACAAGCAGGTCTTGAACATAAGATCACCTTGCTACTTGAAGATTACCGCGATTTAACGGGTCAATATGACAAGTTAGTATCGATTGAAATGATTGAAGCCGTCGGTAAGCAGTATCTATCTACCTATATTAAAAAGTGTCAGTTATTACTTAAACCCAATGGACTCTTTGCTATTCAAGCAATCACCATTGCAGATCAACGCTATGAAAACTACAGCAAAAATGTTGATTTTATTCAAAAACATATTTTCCCAGGTGGTTTCTTACCATCAATAAGTGCATTGCAAGCGCAGTTAACATCTTATAGTGATTTTGTAACACGAGATATTAAAGATATTGGTTTAGATTATGCGAAAACATTAGCTGATTGGCACGTTATGTTTAATCAAAATAGTGAGGCTTTAAACCATTATGGTTATGACGAGCGGTTTATGCGTATGTGGCGCTATTATTTCTGTTATTGCGAAGGGGGATTTTTAGAGCGCAGTATCAGTACTATTCAGTTACTTGCTAGCCGTCCTCAGTGGCGTGAGTAATGAAATATATCGCGATAGGCCTCGGGTTCAATCTATTTTGGTTGTTAGCGGTATGGGGGCAATACCAGTATGTAGGTATATTAATCGCACTCTTAATCGGCTGCTGGCTGTTTTATCATCGAAGTTGTCCGTTTGCGTTAATGGCAAGTGTTGTCGGTATCTGTGGTGACTATGTACTGTGTCAAATGGGTGTAATGCAATTTCCGTTATCACCCAATCCATTATTTGCCCCTTTTAGCTATTTTATACCTTTATGGCTAATCTTATTATGGTTTGGGTTTACCTCAATGGTGTGGATTATGCGTGAGCAACTACAACGACTGCCTATATGGAGCGTTGTTATCGGCGGTAGTCTTGGCGGTGGATTAAGTTACTGGACAGGACAAACGCTAGGTGCAGTTATATGGCCTCATGGAGAGCTTATTACCTTTATGGGTATTACCATGGTTTGGAGTCTTTATAGTGGTTATTTGCTGTGGTTATTGCAGCTAATGAGTAAACGAGGAACAACATGAAAGCTTACTGCATCTTATTACTGTTTGTTATCACGTTTTCTACTTCACAGGTACAGGCATCATCATGGTTTACATGGCCAACAGTTGGTGAATCCACCTTAAAATGGGGCTGGTGGAAGATCTATATTGCTCAACTTAAAACACCGTCTGGAAAATATGCTGCAAGTGATCCCAATTTGGCGCTGATTATTCGTTATTTGCGTGATATTGATAAAGAAGATCTTCTTTCGGCAACGGATAAGCAATGGCAACATTTAGGTATTCCATCACAACAACGGCAGCAATGGCTAAGTGAGTTAGCGCAACAATGGCCAAATGTGAAGCAAGGCGATAGATTGGTTTTTGTAAAAAATGCTACAGAGGGACGTTTCTATCAAAAAGATAAGCTATTAGGAAAACCATTGTCTTTGGCATTAAGTAACGCCTTTATCGCTATTTGGTTATCAACGAACACTGCATACCCTAAGTTACGGTTGCAATTAATTGGTCAGTAAGAATTGGTCAATAACAAATAAGATACGATCGTAAGTATTATTCTAAAACGTTAAAGAGGAACATATTATGTATTCTCATTGTATTTATCAGGCTAAGTATAAAACATTACAGTGGTTACTTGGCTGTATCTTGGTATTACTATTAAACGGTTGTACTGCATCAATTGATGATTATGAACACACAGAGCCTAAGTTTGATTTATTTCAATTCTTTGAAGGGCAAAGTCACGCATGGGGAATGGTGCAAGATTATAAAGGTCGGCAAGTACGTCGGTTTGATGTAGAACTTAATGGTGTTATTACAGGAAACCAACTTGTTCTTACTGAAGATTTTATTTTTGATAATCAACAAACGCAACAGCGAGTATGGACGATTACTAAACAAGATGATGGTCGTTATTTTGGTACAGCTGATGATGTTGTAGGTAAAGCTGTTGGTTATGAAAAAGGTAACGCATTATATTGGCAATATGTATTGACCGTAGATATTGATGGATCACCATACCATATTAATTTTGAGGATTGGATGTTCTATCAACAGGACGGTCAATTATTTAATGTCGCCAAAATGAAAAAATGGGGTATTACTGTTGGTAGTGTGACGCTATTTTTTCAAAAGTAATTATCGTATTGAATAACGTATTTATCTATAAAATAGGTAAATATGGATGATCAAGATCCATTAAATGATCCCTCTAGCCATTATCATCACTCTTTTTAACACCCAACGAATTAATAACGGCATTTTGTCAGAGTCAGCTTCTCGAGTATATTTTACAATGGCAAGCGCAACATCGGGTTTGGCGTGTTTTTTTAAGGCGCGATAAATAATTTTTCGAATGGGCATTTGATCATTATTTGAAATATTAGCAAGTTGACGAAATAAGGGTTCATAACCTTTTTTAAAGAGGAAGTGTTCAATATCTTTTGCAGGAAGTACGGTTAAACGCTCACGTTCACTGTCATTATTTAATAATGTTCTGACTTTATCGGCATATTTTCGCCCAGCAGGATCGCCATCAGCCACGAGATGCCATTCAATTCCTAATAAACGGGCAAGTTTAATCAATGGCTTAATACCGCTTTGTGCAAATTCAATTACATGGATACCTTCAGCTGCAAGATTGTAGCCGATAAGATGTGCCATCTCATTAAATAACCATACTTCAGTTTCACCTTCAACTAACAGCCACACACGGGCATAAAACGCACTAGGACGATGCATACGAACATGAAAAGTGACTTTACGAATATCATCTTTGTTTAATTCACCATTATTGACTCCATGGACAACGGTTTTCTGTGGTGTACGTTGTAGACGTTTAATTGCAGTAAGTGGAACAACGCTTAATAATTCAGGGCTATTGGTCGTTAATATTTTTTGCATTGGCATATTTTGTATAAACGCCCATGCTTGATGAAGCATAATGGGATGTAAACGACCTTCTGGATTTTCTAAAATTATAATTGGTCGTGAAATACGTTTTAGTTCAACAGGACCGCGAGCACGAATATAAGCATTTAATAACCCCATTAAAATCAATTTTGCTTGTTTGGACATTTTTGGCTGTACAAGTTGATCAAACGGGTTCAGGCATTGATCGTCGTATTGGTTGTGTTGAGGGTAATAGGCATGAGATCGCGCTTTTGTACGAGTGTGTGGCGTAAAAGCAAAGTAATGATCAACTAATGAACGCAATGTATTGATGCTACTTTTTATTTCAGCTGCGCTAACATGCCCTGGCTGTGTCATTAAACGACGACAAGTATTATCAAGACGGCGTTGAATTCGCGTTGATTCAGTGATCTTGGCTGGTGGCACTATTGACGTATTATGCTGAGTTGTCGCTTTAGGTTGTTCATATTCTAATTGGCGAGCATCTTGAATTCTAACGATAGGGTGTAATACCATTAATTGGCGTAAAAATTTATTCGTATCAGGATGTTCAATAATATGGCCGTCAGCATGTAAAAAATGGCGATGGGTGATTATTTTATCATTTTCGATATAACTATTAATTTGGGTATAAAGATGTTTTAAATTATCTTGTTCTATCCAGAAAGGATCAAAAGCTCGATAACGTCGCGCGCGATATTCACCAGAATAATCTTCATGCCAGCGTAACACTATTTGTAGTGAAGATGTGCGTTGATGACCAATAGCATGATCAATATGAAAGTCTGAGAACTTTATTTCGTAAAAATCAGCGCTTGGACACAACGCTAAACTTAGTGCATCAAGTAGTGATGATTTTCCCCATGCATTTTCTCCAATAAGAACAGTTAATTCATCAAATGACAGTGATAGTCGTTTGATACCTCGAAATCCTGCGACCTCTATGCGTTCTAAATGCATGAACTTTCCTCATTCTTTCTTTACAACATAGCGTAGAGACTATAAGAAAGGGATCGTTTCGCTCACATTATTGATACAATGTTTAAATTAAAAAAGTTACTATACCGAGCATGAATATTTAACGAAAACAATTATAAAGGATAATCCTATGGCTAAAATTATTCATTCAATGATTCGTGTTATTGATCTTGACGCATCATTAAAATTTTATAAACAAGCATTAAATTTAGATATTGCAGAACGACTTGATTTTGATGGTTTCAGTTTGGTTTATTTACGTAATGACGAAAATGATATGGAACTTGAATTAACATGGAATCAAGGAACGACAGAACCTTATACTCACGGTACAGGTTATGGGCATATTGCTATTGCTGTTGATGATCTTGACGCTGAATATCAAAAATTAGTTGAGCTTCAATATAATCCAGCAGAGATTAAAGAATTTTTTCGTGAAGGCGTACTATTGGCTAAATTCTTCTTTGTTCAAGATCCAGATGGTTACAAAATAGAATTTTTACAACGTCATGGTCGCTATCAATAATGCGCAAATAGTATAATATCTACTGAGTGAGATTTTCGTTAGGGTGTTAATGAGATATTCACTCAGTAATTTTATTTAAAAGAGGTGTATTTAATAGAGATCTCATTTTTATGTCGTTTTATGTAATCTTGTTTCTTATTTAATGACGATCTTTATTTTTGTAATGCAGCGAGCGTTATAAATCAGTCGTTAGTTGATCCCGATGGTTCTGGAGGAACTGAAATTATTATGACTGTTAATCACGCAGCAACAATCACTTTTGCTCATATCAATGATACACACTCAAACTTTGAGCCTTCTGCGATTTCTTTATCACTCTCGCCCAATGTATTAAATACTGAAACATCGGTTTATGCCAGTTGTGGTGGTTTTTCTCGTATTTGTACAGCAGTAAATGATGTTAAACATGACGCTTTATCTCATAAGCGTGAATTTATGTTTTTACATGCGGGTGATTGTTTTCAAGGCACATTGTATTTTTCTCTATACAAAGGGATGGCTAATGCGGTTTTACTGAATGCTATTGGTGTAGAAGCAATGGCATTAGGTAATCATGAGCTTGATATGGGCAATGATATTGTTGCTGATTTTCTTGATCACACAACATTTCCACTATTAGCGGGCAATTGGGATTTATCGCAAGAAGATCAAACTAAACGTAATCCATTGCGAAATAAAATCAATATTTATGCTTATGATAACGTAACCCAATCAGCTCACTATTTGATCAAAAATGTTCATGGTGAGCCGATCGCTATTTTTGGATTAGCGATTGAAAATATGGCTGGTATAGCAAGTCCCGATCCTGATACGTCTTTTCATAATGTTGTTACGGTAACAAAAAATACGATCGCACTTCTTAAAACGAAAGGCATTAATAAAGTTGTTGTTTTAAGTCACTTAGGTTACGACAGAGACCTATTATTAGCACAAGAAGTTAATGGTATCGGTGCTATTATTGGTGGACATTCACATACCATGCAAGGTGATTTTACAAATATTGGTTATGGTAAAACTGATACTTATGCCCAGATGGTTAACAATACTTGTGTGGTGCAAGCGGGCTGCAATGCATTAGCGCTTGGTCAACTAACTTTAGTCTTTAATGCTGGTGGCTATGTGGAAAGTGCAACTGGGTGTAATCAATTATTACTTGGGCGTAAATTTACGATTGATGCAGGACGTACTCAATATCTTGATCATGATAATCATAACAAAGTCCGTGATTATTTACAGAGTCAGCAGAACATTCGGTTTGTGATGAAAGACCCGCATATAGAAGATATTCTTAACCAACACTATCGTCCCGCAGTACGGGCATTACAAACGGATAAAATTGCGCGTATTAATGAACCGTTGCGTCATATTCGAGTGCCGGATGCAAAAGGGGCAAGTGATATTGCACCATGGGTGGTAAAAAGCTTTGTTTGGCAAGCAAGAGAATTAGGCCACCATATTGATTTTGGTATTCATAATGCTGGTGGCGTAAGGTGCTCATTTAATCCAGGAGAGATCACTCCAGCAGATGTATCCGGACGGTTATTGCCGTTTGCTATTGGTATTATGATGTATAGCGTAAAAGGATTGCGTATTCGTCAAGCATTAGAAGGCGCGATCGATAATGCAACGAATAATGATATTGAAGGGACGGGAGACGGTAGTTTTCCTTATGTGGCAGATTTGCGTTATGTGTATCGTTGTGGCGCACCAAGTGGGCAACGGATTGAAAAGTTAGAATATTACACTAATGGGCAATGGATGATGGTTAAAGATGATGATATTTATACCTCTGTATCATCAGGATATACCGCAACAGGAAAGGAAGGTTACGCACCGTTACTTGATTATGTAAAAGAACCTCAAGCATTAAACGTAACAATGGCTGATGCTTTTGAAGCCTTTGCAAAGCAACATGGTGACTTTAATAAGCCAAGTGAAAATCTCACTGTTTTTCTTCCATGTGATAGCGACAAAAGCTGATTTTTAGGATTAGGTTATCTAATCCTAGTCGCTAAATAATGTCATTATTCATGATGGTTAATGTTACGTTATCATACATAAAATCTTATGAGTAACGGCTTAATCCAAAGAGGCAATATGGCACAGGTATTTGATTTCGATTCGATTCCAACATCAGTAATGAATGATAAAAAAACATACTCGTTGACGTTTACAGGTCTACTCGTTCATGCTCGTGATATTCTACTTAGTCGTTCAGTTTCAAAGTCAAAAGTGCGTAATATCTCTGATTTACCGTTACATATTCAAAAAGATATCGGTTTTTATCGTTAATATCATTGAGATAGCAGTTTACCGATAAGATAACAAACCAGCCAATGTGCTGGTTTTTTTATGCCTGTAACAATGGCATATCACGATAATTAACGTTCTAATTTGATGATGAAGTATATTTTGCTTTAATCCTTAATATAAGATGGTGTTATTTTTATAAAGCAATTTATTACCGTAAGAAAAACAGATAATATTGATATTTTTGGTATTAATGTAACTTATTAATAAATGTATTAAATAGTATTAAGCAAAGACACTATCAAGCTGATGCTATGAATGAATAAGATGAGGCGATAATGGGATTATTTTCTTGGATTTTTGGTAATAAATCAGTGGTTGAGACTGCGACAGTTGAACCTGTTGAATATAAGGGTTATTTGATTTATCCCGAACCGCAAAAGGAAGGCGGGCAATTTCGTATTGCGGGACGGATATGTAAAAAAACGGATGACATAATGCAAACACATCACTTTATACGTTCTGATATTTTACCATCTCGCATTGATGCTGAAACATTTATGCTTAAAAAAGCACAAATGTTCATCGATCAAACAGGCGATCGAATGTTTAAATAAATGCAGATATACAACATATTTCATTGCAATCGTGTTGTTTGCTGGGTATCTTAATTTAGGACTAAAAATCACCAGTTAAATGTTGTGTTTTTGTTAATTTATAAGTGTTTTGAATATATTTAAATTAATATTGATGAAAATATTAACTGAGTTATTTTTTGTGTTTAGTTACTATAACTAACTTTTTGTAATACATGTTTTTTTAACCTCTTTGTCACGGATGAAAAGGTGTTTATATTTCAATATAAAATGACGGTAATGTTATTTATTAATGAAATTTGTAGAATTTTTTGCTTTTAACTGTAAAAAGCTTGCTATTGCTTTTAAGGTTAGATACAAAATATTCATCTATAGCCAATGTTCAGGGAATAATAATGCAGATTGGTGTACCAAAAGAGGTCCTCGCGAATGAAACGCGAGTTGCTGCCACACCTAAAACGGTTGAGCAGTTATTAAAAATGGGGTTCAGCGTTGTTGTTGAGCAGGGAGCTGGCGTATTAGCAAGTTTTGATGATGCTGCCTTTGAAGCTGCAGGCGCAGAAGTTGCGACGACTGAAGTTGTATGGCAAGCCGATCTTATTTTAAAAGTCAATGCTCCACAGGTAAACCCTGTAACGGGTGTTGACGAATTTGAATTAATTAAAGATGGCGCGAGCTTAGTGAGTTTTATTTGGCCGGCACAAAATGCTGAGCTATTAGCTAAACTAGCCACAAAAAATATTAATGTAATGGCAATGGATTCTGTGCCGCGTATTTCACGTGCACAAGCCTTAGATGCATTAAGCTCAATGGCGAATATTGCAGGTTATCGTGCTGTTGTTGAAGCAGCACATGAGTTTGGTCGTTTCTTTACTGGGCAAATTACCGCTGCAGGTAAAGTACCACCGGCTAAAGTTTTAGTTGCGGGTGCGGGTGTGGCTGGTTTAGCTGCTATCGGTGCTGCGGGTAGCTTAGGTGCTATTGTTCGCTCGTTTGATGTTCGCCCTGAGGTGAAAGAACAAGTTGAATCAATGGGCGCTGAATTCCTTGAAGTAGATTTTAAAGAAGATACCTCAACCGGTGATGGCTACGCGAAAGAAATGTCAGATGAATTCAACCAAGCGGCTGAGCGTTTATATGCAGAGCAAGCAAAAGATGTTGATATTATCATTACAACGGCACTTATTCCTGGTCGTCCTGCGCCTAAATTGATCACTAAAGAAATGGTTGACTCAATGAAGTCGGGCAGTGTTATTGTCGATTTAGCAGCAGCTAACGGCGGTAACTGTGCTTACACTGAAGCTGATAAAGTGATCACCACAGCTAACGGCGTGAAAATCATTGGTTACACCGATATGGTTGGACGTTTACCGACTCAAGCTTCACAGCTTTACGGTACTAACCTGGTTAATTTATTAAAGCTGCTGTGTAAAGAAAAAGACGGCAACATTGATATTAACTTTGATGATGAAGTACTACGTGGCTTAACGGTGATCAAAGCCGGTGAAGTTACGTGGCCTGCGCCACCAATAAAAGTTTCAGCTGTTGCTCAGAAACCTAAAGCAGTAGAAAAAGTACAGCCTAAAAAAGCAGAGCCAATGTCACCGATTAAGAAATACGGCATGATGGCGGCTGGCATAGCATTATTTGCTTGGGTTGGTCATTACTCTCCGCCTGAATTCCTTGCTCACTTTACGGTATTTGTACTGTCATGTGTGGTTGGTTACTACGTAGTATGGAATGTTAGTCACTCTTTGCATACACCACTTATGTCAGTAACAAATGCAATTTCAGGCATCATTATTGTAGGCGCATTACTCCAAATAGGACAAGGCTCCGGTATTGTTTCCGTGTTGGCTTTTGTTGCTGTTCTCATTGCTAGTATCAATATTTTTGGTGGTTTTACTGTCACTAAACGCATGCTAGAAATGTTTCGTAAAGATAAATAAGGAGTAATACATGTCTGCAGGAATCGTACAAGCGGCATACATTGTTGCTGCCGTATTGTTTATCATGTCACTTGCTGGGTTGTCCAAGCAAGAAACCGCACGAAAAGGTAACTATTTCGGTATTGCGGGTATGGCTATCGCACTGATTGCAACCATTTTTGGACCTGAATCACAAGCGACAGTTTGGATCATTCTAGCGATGATCATTGGTGGCGCAATTGGTATTTTCTACGCTAAAAAAGTAGAAATGACAGAGATGCCAGAGTTAGTTGCAATGCTTCACAGTTTCGTGGGTATGGCAGCGGTACTGGTTGGTTTTAATACATTTTTACATCATCAACCGTTAGAAGGCGCACTATTAAACATTCATTTAGTGGAAGTTTTCCTTGGTGTATTCATCGGTGCAGTAACCTTTACAGGCTCACTTGTTGCTTTTGCTAAATTGCGAGGTCTGGTGTCATCATCAGCACTACAATTACCACATCGTCATAAACTTAACCTTGTCGCATTACTTGTTTCTGTCGCATTGTTAGTATGGTTCGTGAAAGCTGAAGGCTCAATGGCAGCATTGATTCTAGTAACACTGATTGCATTTGCATTTGGTTACCACTTAGTTGCTTCTATTGGTGGTGCTGATATGCCAGTGGTGGTGTCTATGCTTAACTCATACTCAGGTTGGGCAGCAGCGGCCGCTGGTTTCATGCTTGCAAATGACCTTCTGATAGTAACGGGTGCTTTAGTTGGTTCTTCTGGTGCAATTCTGTCTTACATTATGTGTAAAGCAATGAATCGTTCATTTGTTAGTGTTATTGCCGGTGGATTTGGTTCAGATGGTGCAGCTCCTGCATCAGATGAAGAGTATGGCGAGCACCGAGAGACAACGGCAGCAGAAGTCGCTGAATTATTAAAAGATGCGAAGTCTGTGATTATCACTCCAGGATACGGTATGGCTGTTGCACAAGCGCAATATCCAGTGCATGAAATTACGGATAAATTACGAGCACAAGGCATAGACGTTCGATTTGGTATTCATCCTGTTGCAGGTCGTTTACCAGGTCATATGAATGTATTACTTGCTGAAGCAAAAGTGCCATACGATATCGTATTAGAGATGGATGAAATTAATGATGATTTCCCTAAAACTGATGTGGTGTTAGTTATTGGTGCTAATGACACCGTAAACCCAGCCGCGATGGAAGATCCAAATAGTCCAATTGCTGGCATGCCTGTTCTTGAAGTATGGAATGCAAGTAATGTTATTGTATTTAAGCGTTCAATGAATACTGGTTATGCTGGTGTCCAAAACCCATTGTTCTTTAAAGAGAATAGCCAAATGTTGTTTGGCGATGCGAAAGCATCATGTTTATCTATTCTTGAACATTTATAAAAAGATAAGTAGTATCAATAAAGCCACTCAAGTTTGAGTGGCTTTTTTTTTCGATGAACAATAAATGTATTTTTTAATTTAAATGTCACAGCTAAAGACTCTTGATTCAAGTAATTGTCACTCTGACATTTTATTGACAAAACACTGTTCTATAATGTTAAGCTACGAGCATGAAAACGTATGTGTTAGTCTTGTCTTTATTCTTTTCTGCAGCATCATTTGCAGAAGCTCAAACATTTCCAGAGCGGTTAAATGCGGTTCGTTCTGATTTGTTGAAACATAAGTCTTTAGCAACATATGATTTTCGTAAGCTTCAGAGTTCATATCCGGGGCCGCTATTAGAGCCTGAAACGTTATTGCCACAAACCGATGAATATCCTCTGGATGCATTACGTCAGTTGTACCATAATTCGTTAAACTGTAAAGGACCATGGCCGTTATCACCATTGGTGACTCAACCAGTTGTATTTACTCGTGCTATTTGTTTTAAAACAACCTTACCGCCAAGTTGGTTTGTGCGTTCAGGATATATTCATCCTGGTGGTGGTAGTTATGCATATCGCTATATTCAAAAACATCCGGATATGGCGGAGAAATACAGTAATTATTTGCATATAAAAGAGCGTCCGATTGCTGCTGCAACAACGATTTTAGGACGATTGCAGCGAATGAATAATGTTGAAATTCATGCGTTTATTTCAGGTGCTCAATTTTTCATATCAAATAGTGAGCTTTGGATTCGTAATGATAATGAATACCGTGTTTTTGATAAAATAACATGGATGGCAACATTTGAACGCTATCAGTTACATTTTAAACGTTTAGAGAAAAATGATTTCTGTTTGGCAAAAAATGGCAATATATGTTGGCGTGAAAATAATAAATCTCATATAACTTATTATTTATTAATAGGTTTGCTTGTAACGAATGCTGGTTTGTTATTAAGTTGGATTATTTATCGATACCAGATCCGTCGTCGTACGATGGAAGAGCGAATGTTAGTATTACAAATATTAACGCATGAATTGCGAACACCAATCGCTAGTTTAGCCATGACGGTGGAAGGTTTTCGACGTCATTTCGATGAATTACCAGAAGAATTATATGATGAATTTCGTCGTTTAACTGATGACTCTCGTCGGTTACGTCAATTGGCTGAAGCAAGTAAAGATTATCTTCAAGCAAATCAACAACAGTTAAGTGTTCAAAACGTTGAATCGCTCAATGAATGGCTTGGTTATCTTACTGAAAAATATGACGTTATACTAAAGTTGGAAGATGACAGGAGTATTTTAGTTAATATTTATTGGCTTGGTACTTGTATTGATAATCTGCTGTCAAATGCGCATAAATATGGCGTAGTGCCAGTTAGCTTATCAGCATCGTATAAAAATGGAACGTTGAAGTTGGTGATTCAAGATGAAGGGCAACTTAGTGCCAAAGATTGGTCACGTTTAAGAAAACCATTTGTTAGCTCTCAAGGCTTAGGTCTGGGTTTGACAATTGTTGAATCAATGATTCATAGAATGGGGGGACGAATGAAACTCATTGGTCCACCTACAACATTTATTTTGGAGATTCCGTGTGAATCAAACTCTGCTACTGGTTGAAGATGACCGTAACCTTGCTGATGGTTTACTCGATAGCTTAAAGCAAGCCGGATATAATTGTTTATATGCTGATTGTGCTACTAAAGTAGGCGCTTTATGGCGAGATGCCGATCTTGTTGTTCTGGATCGTCAATTACCTGAAGGTGATTCACTTGATTACTTATCCGGTTGGTTAAAAAAGAAATATGTTCCTGTTATTTTATTGACAGCGATGGTTTCAATTAACGATAAAGTGATCGGGTTAGATTCTGGGGCAAAAGACTATTTAACGAAGCCTTTTGCTGAAGAAGAGCTATTAGCTCGTGTTCGAGTACACTTGCGTGGCGAAGATGGTGATATAGCTGCCATTAATATTATTACTGTCGGTAATATTATGATTAATCAAGAAAGCCGTGAAGTTTTCCATGGCAGCGATAGTGTGACCTTGACACGAACAGAGTTTGAATTGCTGGTATTTTTAGCTAAAAATGCTGGTCGTGTATTTACTCGTGATGAACTATTAGATCAAGTGTGGGGTTACAACCATTACCCAACAACGCGTACTGTTGATACTCATATTTTGCAATTACGTCAAAAATTGCCAGATATTGAGATTGAAACATTGCGTGGTGTTGGATACCGCATGAAGCCATAAGGTTTAGGTACTGTATTCCATGAGAATAAACAAGCCCAAACGTTGGCTTATGGGATTATTGTTAGTGCACTCGACGTTATTTTCTTCGAGTGCATTTGCATCATCTGATTGGTTTATATCTAAAGATCTTTATACGATGGCGCATAAAGAATTACTTGAAGATGACACTGCTGCTGTTTTTCAAACGATTATTCAAGCATGGCAACAATCCCCTAATAGCGTAAAAGCTAACAACCTCAATCAACTACTTAATTTAGCTGTTCGTGAAGATTGTGGACATAGTCTTGAGCGTAAAGTCTTACCTCGCTGGCTACCAAAATTATCGATTGAGCGTCAAGTAGAGCAGAATCTTAATCAGCAACTATTGAAGATTTCTGTTGTTGGCCTTACGCGTAGCAATATTACGAATATTAGTCTGACAAAGTGGCCTAATAAACCGTTATTACAAGGCACACCATTTATTGATGATGGTGGTTTTTTTTCTGTTGAAACCCAGCATTTAGACAAGCCGGTTTCTGCTGGGTTGTATAAGCTTTCAATTACAGCAGATAACAAACCACCTTGGGTTGATTGGATAGTTTTAACTGCCCCCGTAGATAAACAAGAGATTAGCTGGAAAGATAGCAAAACGTGGCGTATTGATAATATTAGAAAAAATAGCGGTAATTGTCCCTCTCCAATATTAAATATAAAATTGTATGATCTTAAAGATGCAATATGGCGTGTTATCTGGAGTCAAGATTTTGATTCAGATTGGCCAACAACATTGCCCAAATTAAACGTTTCAGATGGGCGTTATTGGCTCAGTGTTGGTGTAGTAAAAACACGTTGGCAAGGTGAGATTTCGATTTTAGATATTCAACGTATAACGCGCTCTGTTGATTATATTGGTGATTATAATTAGATCATTCATAAAAAATGGCTATCACATTATTTTTATTTTTTTGATTAAAATAATGTGATAGCCATTTTTTTCTTTAAATTCATGTAAATAAAACTAATTCTAGAAAATATAGAAATAGCGCCATAAACATGTATAATTTATGTATGTTTATGGTGAGGTAATATGATGCAAATTATAGATCGAGCAAAAGAAGAAAAAATTCCCCCGTTATTTCGACTCGCATTTCGTCCGTTTTTCATTGGTGCAGCGGTTTATGCCGTTATTGCAATAGCATTGTGGGGCTTGTTTTGGGCTGGCAATACGCATATTAGTCAATTTATGTATGGTAATCCGCTATGGTGGCATAGCCATGAGATGCTATTTGGATTTGCAGGAGCAGTTATTGTTGGTTTTTTATTGACGGCAGTACAAACGTGGACAGGCCAAACTGGAGTAAAAGGGGGCAAATTGGCTTTCTTATTTAGCCTATGGCTTATTGCTCGTTTAGGACTGATATTTGCTACACCAAGTTATTTATGGATGGTTATTGATTGTGCTTGGATCGTTGCCGCAACGATTTTTTTAGCGATACCTATCATTAAAGTTAAGCAATGGCGTAATATGTTTTTCGTGCCCGTTCTTATCCTGTTTATGCTATTAAATGTTAAATATCACTTAATGGTACTTAAAGTGATTCCTTATGACTTAAAAGCCACAGCATTAACAACACTAACCATTATTGCTGCAGTAGTGTTAGTTGTCGGTGGAAGAGTGATTCCATTTTTTACCTCACGAGGCACGCAGACGGCAACGATATCGCGTATTCCAATGCTTGAATATGCTGCATTGATACCTATTTGGATTTTACTAATACTGACTATTTTTCCGATTACCATTTCAGCAAACGTATTAGCGATCATCTATCTTATTGCTGCTATAACTAATTTAGGTCGCTTATGTCGCTGGCGTAGCCATAAAACAATAACTGTGCCGTTATTATGGTCATTACACGGGGCTTATTTATCAATGATCATTGGTTTAGCTTGGCTTGGTGGAAGCTATATTAATCATAATATGAGTTCAACTATTGGTATTCATCTTATCGCCATTGGTGGTATTGGTGCGATGATCCTTGCAATGATGGCACGAGTTTCATTAGGGCATACCGGTCGTAAATTACAAGTCGGACGCTGGATGATTATTGCATTTATCAGTTTGTTTGGTTCATTATTAGCACGCACATTATTGGTTGTTATGATGCCCGTTGCTACCGTTGATGCTTATATTATTTCTGCGGTTTTATGGGTGATCGCATTTAGTATTTTCACAGTAGTGTATTTCCCTGTATTGACGAAAGCACGTGTTGATGGGCATCCGGGCTAATTTATATTCAGTGTGGATAAACAGTGACTTTGTATCACTTTACTTCTAAAATACTTACCCGTTTACGAGTTAAGAAGAATGATATGTATAATCACACGCCGACATTAACGCACTCAGAGCAACAAGAAGCAGCAGAGCGTATTCATGATCTTATGGCTAATGGCATCAGCAGCGGTGAAGCTATCATGATTGTCGCTAATGAGATTCGTGAAGCGGATATGAAGCGTCGTCAAGCAGAGGGTGAACTTTCGGCTGATGAAGAAGAATAACCCAGAGTTATCATTCGTAACTATCTAATAAATAAAAAGAGCTGAAAGGCTCTTTTTTTATTTTTGAATAATTTTATTTCAAATAAATGACTAGTAACAAGGAATGTATTACTTCTACAATGAACCAATATAATAAGAAAGTGTTGAGGAAATATTAATGGATAGTCGTTATTTAGCTGCACAAGAATTTGCAAAAAAACGTCATGGTGAGCAGAAATATGGCGACCAGTCTTATGCGGTACACCTTAATACTGTTGCAAATCTTGCTCAACCTTTTGGTACTGATGCCATGATTGTTGCTCAATTACATGATGTTATTGAAGATACCGATACGACTTTTAATGAATTAGCTGATCGGTTTGGTTTTATTATCGCTGATGCTGTTAATTATGTAACTGATGTAAAATTAGAAGATCGCGCTAAGCGGAAATTAGAAATTAACCATCGGTTAGCTGCTTTAAGTGTAAAAGAAGATGCTGCACGTCTCGCATTAACTGTAAAAGTTTGTGATCGTTTAGCCAATGTACGCTCAAGTAGTGAAAGCTCACCACGCCATTATAAAATGTATCAACATGAGCATTCTGCATTTAGAGAGGCAGTATACCGTCCTGGTCTTTGTGATGATTTATGGAGAGAGTTAGATGCACTCATTATTGGTCAACCTGAAGCAATATTATGTAAGTAACGTTTTTACTTTACGAAAAAATAGAGGCCTAACATTGCGTTAGGCCTTTTATTTTTCATCCCTACAGAGCATCTTGGGGTATTGAATCAGTCGATATCATAAATTGTCGGGATAGGTTGGCGTTTATGCTGTGTTACACGATAAATACTGACTAGACGTTCACGAACAAAATCATCAACAGGTTTGCCTTCAAGGAAATCATCGATTTGATCATAAGTGACCAATAATGCTTCTTCATCGGCTTTTTGTGGTGCTAGCTCTTCTAAATCTGCAGTAGGAACTTTAGCTACAAGGTGTTCAGGTGCGCCTAAGTGGGCTGCAATACTACGAATTTGACGCTTATTTAACCCAAAAAGAGGAGCAAGATCACAGGCGCCATCACCAAATTTAGTATAAAACCCCGTAATATTTTCAGCTGAATGATCTGTACCAATAACAAGCCCGCCCACTAATCCGGCTATTTCATATTGGGCGATCATACGTGCGCGTGCTTTAACATTGCCTTTTACAAAATCAACTTTAGCTGCATTGGTTGGCATTAATGTTGTGCTTTCTAGTCCTAGTAACGCACTGTTATGTAACCCATCAACGCCAGCTTTGATATTAACGCTTACAGATTGGCTCGGTTGAATAAATTGTAAAGCGTGTTGTGCCTCATCTTCATCTTGTTGCTCTCCATAAGGGAGACGAACTGCGATAAACTGATAATCATTACTTGATGTTGTTGTATTTAAATCATTGATAGCAAGTTGTGCTAAACGGCCACAAGTTGTTGAATCAACACCTCCGCTAATGCCAAGCACTAAAGATTTACAACCAGATTGCTGAAGTTTTTTCTGGATGAAAGCAATACGGCGCTGGATTTCAAATTCAACATTGATAGTTGGAAGTACACGCATCTGTTCACGGATAAGTTGTTCCATGGGTCATGAATCCTTAAGGCTTTTGCCCAAATATTAATCATTTAAAACGACATAACGGAAAAATGAGAACTCAGCCATTACACCTTTATCAAAATCATGCGATAACTCTAACTAAGGATCAATGCTCAAGTATAAATTTATTTAAAATAATGCCGTTTTAGCGTAAAAACAGTACGATACTAAAGAATATCGCTTAAACAAGGTTATATATTTAAACAGTTTGCAATAAGAGGTTAGTGATTGAAAAATGAAACAGACTCTGGCAGTTTTTGGTAGTGCATTTAATCCTCCGAGTTTAGGCCATTGCTCGGTGTTAGAGCGATTAGGTCAGTTTGATAAGGTGTTATTGCTTCCAAGTTATCAACACGCATGGGGGAAAGTGATGCTTGATTATGAAGCTCGTTGTGATCTTGTTCGTGCATTTATCAGCGATATTGGACAAGCTAACCTAGAATTATCTACATTAGAACAGAAAATTGCTATTGGTGATAATGCAGTCACAACATTTGCAGTACTTGAAGCGTTACAATTAGAGTATCCAGATACCAATATTACTTTTGTTATTGGTCCGGATAATTTTTTAAAATTTAATCAATTCTATAACGCAGAACATATTTTAAAACGCTGGCAGATTATGGCATGTCCAGAAACTGTTCCAGTACGAAGTACTTTAATACGTGAAGCATTAGCAAGTAATAATGATATTAGTCAGTATACGACGCCAACGGTTAAATTCATGCTAATGAACGATGAACGCTTTCTTTTTACTCATTAATGTATGGATATTCGACATTGCGTATGAATAAAATTAACGCCTTGATACTTATCATTATGAGTAACTTAATTTATTCATCGTGTGCTTATGCTCTTCCATGCGATTTGACGTCAAATTATACGATAAACACTGATAATCAATTATTTCAGTTTAATGCTTCCACATGCCAATTATCGAATAATATTGATAGCATTCCTTTCATACACATTAAAAATGACGCTTACTCTCAAACTCAACGGTTTAATGATTGGAAGCAAGATCAGGTTGATAATGGTGGTGAGTTTTGGAGTCATTGGAGCGATGACTTTGCTGATCCGCCTGTTTTAACTGAATATAATGATTCAATGTATTATGGATTGGGATTTTGGTTACCAAGAAAATATGATAATGACGATGTTGAAAATGTGCTGAGTGCAGAGCAGTGGGTGCTAAATCACGGTGTTCAAATGAGCTTAGGTTTTGGTGATCCTAATAGTAATAGTACTCGTGTACGGTTAGATTATCGTTGGCATACCAAGAGTGATGTTGATGATGGTATTTCATTACAGGTACATGTGCCGCTTAATTAGAAAGGAAGCTGTTGCCAGCTAAGATCAAACTAAAATATGCCCATATTAACAATGGGCATTATTGAGAGTAACGGGCTTATTGTTGAAAGGACTGGCCTAAAATAGGAATCGCAAGCGCATCAAGCAGCACTTCTGATGTATTTAGTTGTGCTGCGATTTGCGGTAATTTTCTTCCAGAGCGAATTAACTTTATCGCTTCTCGCATGATAAGGCAGGATTCAAATTCTTTTAATGTCATGCACAATACTGGCTCTATTGCTTGAATCGCTGACGTATCAGTTACTTTATGACCATTAAGCAATAAAGCTAGTGCACTATGATATTGTTTGCTAATTGCAGGTGATAACGATTGGGTCGAGGCTGATAAGTTTGATACTTGATCTGCTATGACTTTGAGTAAGCGTCCTTCTACACCATCCCAATCATGATTTTCAATAGGTTGTTTTTCAAGTTCAACCAATAAAGCATTAAGTAGTGGTGTAACGATAAAAAAGCCAGCATCATGGCATAATGGTTGTCGCAGACGAATTGAAAACGCGACTTTGAAAAAATGTGTGCCCGGTAAAATGGTTACGGCATGTAAGCAATCAAAGGGAACCCAAAAGCCATGCCCTTTGGACACTAAATGCTCATGTTTACCTAGCCGTATTAATATGCTGCCGCTAGTAACAACAATAAAGTAGGCGTTGTGGCTTTTACGACGAGAACCAACGGAAAGAAAAGGGTGCTCGTTTTTAGAAAACTCAATGGCTTGTTTCATAATGTCTCTCTAACTCGATATCTCACACATATTCGGCTGTTTTTATTACCTCGTCAACATCACATAGGCGACAATAGTCAAAATCAGTGTATCATTAGTCACTTTTACATTAAATTGTAGTTTTAATAATTAATAGTGGTTGAATTTTCAACAACATAATGTGGTTAGACCTCCAACCATTTCCCTTATCGACGTAGGTTATTTGGTAAAACAATATTTATCAGTAGAATAGCCGAGTTATTTCAAAATGAAGCCTTATTGTGTGTATAGATAACGATATTTATAAAGAAATCCGCCCTTACAACGATAACGAAGTTAAAGGGGCGATTAAACGCCTGATTGATGACAGAGATTTTATCAATGCTATTCTAAAATACCGCTTTCCTCATGCTTCAGGTATGTTTGGTTGGCTGCTTATCCCGTTAATAAAACGTATTCTTGTTAAAAAATGGTCAAATGTGACTAGCGTTAAAGACGTGCAAGATTATGTCGCTAAATATATGCGCGCAACCATTGATCATTCATGTGATGGTGTAACAACAACGGGGTTGAATAATCTTGATCCAAATAAAGCCTATTTATTTGTATCGAATCATCGTGATATCGCAATGGATCCAGCAATGGTAAATTGGTGTTTATTCAATGATCACTTTAGTACTGTTCGTATTGCGATAGGTGATAATTTACTTAAAAAACCCTGTGCGACTGAATTGATGCGTTTGAACAAGAGTTTTATTGTTAAACGATCATCAAAAGGTCCTCGTGAGTTAATGAAGTCATTAGGCTTACTTTCTAGCTATATTTCACATTCTTTAATGACTGGAAACAATATTTGGATAGCACAGAAAGAAGGGCGAGCAAAAGATGGTAACGATAAAACTGATCCTGCTATTTTAAAAATGTTTTTTATGGAAGGGCGTAAGCAGAAAGTACCATTTGCTGAGTTTATGAGTGGTTTAAATATCGTTCCTGTTGCAATTTCATACGAAAATGATCCTTGTGATTTAGCGAAAGCACAAGAGCTTTATCAAAAAGAAACTACAGGTACATATGAAAAGTCCGAATTTGAAGATATTGAAAGTATCGTTCAAGGTATTGTCGGTCAAAAACGTCGTATTCATATTAGCTTTGGTGATGTGATCACCGACGCGCCTGAAACACCAGATGAATTAGCTGCAATGATTGATAAGCAAATAACTGAAAATTATCATTTATTCCCATCTAATTATATTGCGGCAAATATTGAATCTGATCAAATAACGGCAGAAGAAGAGCAATTATTTGCAGAAAAACTAGCTGATCATCCGCAAGGTGTGCAAACAATTTTACGCCAAATGTATGCTTTTCCTGCTCAGAAAAAGCAGCATCTAGAATAAATGAAACGCATTTGTTTTAAGACCAATAACGCGGTAATGACTACCGCGTTGTTGTTTTTGATTATAACTGCGGTGATTTATAGGGTGCTTGTGCCATACGCTCTGCCATAAAATCAATAAAGCAACGCACTTTAGGGGCGAGGTATTTTCTACGTGGATAAACCGCATAAATGGGTAAATCAACGGTTGTTTTCCATTCGGGGAGTAGCTGAATTAATTTATGACTTTCAAGTTCATCAGTCATTAGGTAGGTTGATAAATAAGCAATACCTAAGCCACTGACTGCCGCATCTAACACGGCAGGTGCATTATCTATGCGGTAATTACCCCGAACACGAATTGATTGCTGTACACCATCACGAGAGAAAGCCCAGTTAACATACTTACGTTCTCGGCTTTGGTAAGTAATGCAATTATGGTGGCGTAAATCACTGGGTGTTTCTAGCTGGCCATGCTGAGCAATATAATCAGGTGATGCAACGACGATAAAGTCACAATTTGCTAATTTTCTTGCCACCATACCTTCCGGTGGATGTTCATGAATCGCTATCCAACAATCAAATCCTTCCTCTAATAAATTAGGCCGATGATCAAATAGACTAATTTCTAACTCTAGTTCAGGATTACTTTTTTGAAATTCAGCTAAAGCCGATGTGATGTGGATATTGCCAAAAGATTGAGCAATTCCAATTCTTAGCACCCCTTTGATTTCATTGCGATAACCTGCCACCATTGCTTCAGCTTCATTAACAGTATCAAGTAGTTGTTGACCATAATCGGCATATTGTAAACCAATTTCAGTTAAAACGACGGTCCGTGTACTACGCTGAACTAATTGACAACCTAAGCGTTCTTCTAAATAGCGTACTTGCTTACTTACTTGAGATTTAGATATACCTAATCGCTCTGCTGCTCGAGTAAAATTTTGTTCATGGCCTATTGCTGCCAAGATGACCATTTGTTGAAGATTTTCTAACATAAGCATCGACTCTGAAGAGAAAAGCAAAGTAGAAAAACGGTATATGACTTTGCTTGTTATTACATAAGAAGAATATGATTTCTATGATAGAGGATTATGTTCATTATGAAAATGAGAGAGTGTAATAAAGCGATGAATCATCGATATTAATAATAATGTATATCTGTACAAACGATTTTAGTAATAGTGTAATAGTCATTACAATCAGGTCTTCACTATAGGAGATGTGATTAATGGTAACGGTTTTTTGGCAGTTTTTAATGCTAGGGATGTGTAGTTTTGGCGGCCCAGCGGCACACATAGGTTATTTTCAGCAAGCATTTATTATAAAAAGAAAATGGCTTACTGATGAAGATTTTACACAAGCTATTGCGTTATGTCAGTTTTTACCCGGACCTGCAAGTAGTCAACTGGGTATGTATATTGGTTATAAAAAAGCAGGTTATTTAGGTTCGATTGCAGCTTTTATCGGTTTTACATTACCGTCTTTTGTTTTATTAACTTTTCTCGCCGTTGCAAATAATGAATTTGGTCATGCAGTTATTGTTGAGTATATTATTATAGCTGCGAAATTATTAGCTGTAGTGGTTGTTACAGATGCATTGTGGGGAATGATAAAAAAGAATTTAACGTCAATTACAACTGTTATCACGGCATTATTAACAATGGTATGGTTAATATTTAGTGATGGCTTATTGGGACAAATAGTTCCTATTATTATAGCGAGTATTATTGGGTATTTATGGTCATTTAAAACACAACCAGTACTTAATCAACAGCTAATAAAACCCATTCGACCTCATAGTGGATTACTCGTTACTTTTTTGAGTTTATTTGTCTTATTACCATTCATTGTAACTGCAAATGGTAGTGTGAATTTATTTACTATTTTCTATCAAGCGGGCAGTTTTGTTTTTGGCGGTGGTCATGTGGTATTGCCATTATTACAACCAATGCTCGATGGGATGATTACGGATAATACTTTTTTAAGTGCTTATGCTTCTGCGCAGTTAGTACCTGGGCCAATGTTTACTATGGCGAGTTATTTGGGGGCTTCGGCAATGCCCTCTACGCCTCTTTGGGGAAGTTTAGTTGCGACCGTTGCTGTTTTTCTTCCAGGTAGTTTACTCTTATTCGCTTTTCTTCCTGCGTGGAAAGCGTTATTTACTCATCCTCGATTAACTTACGCAATTTTATTAATAAATGCTTGTGTCGTTGGTTTATTAGGCAGTGCATTTATTAATCCGGTAATAACAAGTTCAATTAAATCAGTTTCAGATGTTATAGCAATTGTTGCTGGATATATTTTAATCAAAAAATGGCGATGCCCTGTATGGATGTTAGCGATCGTGTTGTTTATATATGTTCTGATAATCAAGTTATAACTAAATAGAGCGTAATGCTCTATTTTTTAAAATCACTAACGCACTATAACTTTATAATTGTAATAAAAATAACCACCACTCACACAATTAAAATTAAGTAAGGTTAAATTCAGAAATGCTTGCTAAAATAAATACTTTTATTAATTGAATGGGTAAGATGGATACAAACCAAAGAGTACGTTCAAACATCACAAACTATGATGTATTACGGGCGGTAAAAGCTGAAATTAAACAAAGTGAACGTCGTATTACTCGACGGATATATACTGTTGCGATTTTATCCGTTGCAACGATTATATTTGTACTAATGCTGATTATTAGTAGTCAAACGCCAACAACAAGAGATTATGCGGCAGAAGCCATGAAACGATCTTTTGAGGCAGAAAGGGCTGTAAAAATGATGAATGAGACAGTTAATCCCCATTATTTAGAGCAATCAAAAGATAGCCAATAAAAAGCTCTTATAAAAAGAGCTTTTTATGTAACACGGCTATTTATTACCAATCTAAAACTAATCGATGATTTTTAATTACTAATTCAGGTTTGGTTTTTTTCAGTAATGATTGTTCTATTTCATTATCATTAAGTTTATACACTGGTTTGGTTGATAAGATTTGGCTCAAGAAAGAAACAATAGGGGTGATAACCGGTTTTGTTAATACATTATTTAACCGCTGGGGCGTAACGTCTAATGATTCAATATTGAGATTTTTTAAGTAAATAGCACCTTGCTCTTGGTTATAATAGGGAACAGCACTAAAATTGGCTTTAATTGATATATTTTGGGTGGGTTGTCCCATTAACTCTAAGTCAGCTGTTGCCGTTGCCACGACATTAATTTTATTTTTTGCAACACGTCCAATTCCTACTTTTATATTATCAAATTTACCGGTGGCATAGGCTAGACCTTGAATGCCAACGGAATGATTAAATTGGGTTTCTTTATTTAAGTAAGATTGCATTTCATTTTCAGTTACACCGTAACTAGCACAACCAGTAAAGAATAAGACACAACCTACAATTAATAATAATTTTAAACGCATAACAAGCCTTAACGATGACGATAAAAGAACACTTAATGTTTAGATAATAGCAAAAAATCTATCATGCAGTGTCAGCAAATAGTATCGAGATATCGTAGTTATCGCGCTGTAAATACTTACGAAGTTTTTTTAATGAAATAACTTGTAGTTGGCGGACTCGTTCACGTGTTAATCCTACTTCATCTGCAACTTCTTGAAGGGTTTGTGATTCATGCCCGAGCAGACCAAAACGACGGCAAATAATTTCTTTATCACGAGAAGGTAAGCTGTCTAACATAGAAGATGTTATATGGTTAATCGTCATCGCATCTAAATAGGCATCAGGCTGAAGTTCTTTATCGTTTGTTAAGAAGGCAGAAAATGATTGTGAATTAGCATCATCATTAACGGTTTGATCATAAGATATAACAGGAGCATCGTAAGCTAAAATAGTCGTAATACTATTAATATCTCGGTTTAATGCTTTTGCTACATCGTCATTTTTAGGTTCTTTATTTTGAGTAGAAGTAATTTTTTATGTGTTCGTAGGATAGTATTAATTTCTTTTGATACATGTACAGGTAAACGAATGGTACGACTTTGATTATGGATAGCACGCTCTATTGTTTGTTTGATCCACCATGTTGCATATGTTGCATATGTTGAAAATCGAAAACCTTTTTCTGGATCAAACTTATCAACCGCGGTCATAAGACCAATATTTCCTTCATCAATAAGATCACTAAATTGAAGAGAGCTACTGCGATAATGCTTAGCAATATTAACAACTAAACGTAAATTACTCTCAATCATGATCTTCTTTGCGTTTTTATCTCCCGTTAATGATTTACGACTATAAAGTACTTCTTCTTTTTTAGTGAGAAGTGGTTTTAGTGAAATATCACGAAGATATAATTGAATAACATCAGTTTCAAAAGCTTGTTTCTGATAACTCTCTTTAGCTTCCATATTACATCCCTTTAAACCTATCCGTTTTTTGTCATAATTGTAGCGATGGCATATGCTGTAAAATCTATTATTAATAATAACCTTTGCATAAATATGACTATTTAAAATAGTTAACCATCATTATGCTTAATTAGCGCTTACCTTTAGTGTTTTAAATTCACTAAAGCTATATAAAACAACAAAACGACAATATCGATTTTTTTAAAAATATAAAACAAAATAATAGTTATTATTGATAAGCGATCACAAATTTTTAAATAAATGGATATTTTCCACTATTTGTTAGATAGCTTGGAGCTATTGTTTGTTGGTTATCCATAACTGTAACCTTAGCTGTCATTTATGAATATCTAAATGATATTGATTATCATTTAGATATTCAGTAGAGTAGACTCAAAACAAAGGAGTCACTTATGAATAGAGCAGTTATTGCAGTTGATATGCAGCCAATCCCATTTAATTTAAAATTAAAAAAGAAATTACTTTTATTAGGCCCTGCATTCATTGCTGCTATTGGCTATATTGATCCCGGCAATTTTGCGACAAATATTGAGTCAGGATCTGCCTTTGGATACCAACTTTTATGGGTGGTATTATGGGCAAATTTAATGGCGATGTTGATTCAATATCTCTCTGCTAAATTAGGGATAGTAACAGGCAAAAACTTAGCAGAACACTTACGTGATCATCTTCCTAAATGGGCGATAGGCCCTTATTGGATACAAGCTGAAATCATAGCTATGGCGACTGATCTTGCTGAATTCATTGGTGCAGCCGTTGGTTTCCAATTATTATTTAATATTAGTTTAATGGAAGGTGCTGTTATTACAGCTATCGTTACAATAATGATACTGATGCTTAATAATAAAAGTCAAAAACCACTCGAGATTGTTATTGGTACTTTATTATTATTAGTTGCTGTAATTTATATTTTTGAATTATTCATTGCACCGCCAGCATCTCATGCTCTGATGACTGGATTGATTGTTCCCACATTGAATAGTCCACACCAAATATATTTAGCCGCGGGTATTCTTGGTGCTACGGTAATGCCGCATGTTATTTACTTACATTCTGCATTATTTAAAAATACTTATGGTGAAAAAGTATCAACACGATTACGTTCAACAAAATATGATGTATTAATTGCAATGGTTATTGCTGGATTTGTAAATATAGCTATTGTTGCAATGGCTGCCGCAGTATTTCATTATTCAGGTAATAAAGATATTGCTGAAATAGAAACGGCATATAAAACATTGACACCATTAGTGGGTAAAGCTGCATCAGTATTGTTTGGTGTTTCATTAGTCGCATCAGGGCTTTCATCAACAGTCGTAGGTACAATGGCTGGACAAGTTGTAATGCAAGGCTTTGTTAAATTTGGTATTCCAATGTGGTTACGTCGTTCAGTTACTATGATTCCATCATTTATTGTTATCGCTTTGGCAGTAAATACAACTGAAATTTTAGTCATGAGCCAAGTTGTTTTAAGCTTTGGTATAGCACTAGCAATTATTCCACTATTATACTTTACTAACAGCAAAGTAATTATGGGTAAATATAAAAACAATAAAATAGTTTCAATATTAGGATTAATCATTATTGCTATCGTTCTTGCTCTAAATTTATATTTAAGTTATACATTACTCGTTTAAATAAATAATATATTACTCCTTATAAAATTCAGATAATTCAAAATGATATTATCTGAATTTTCTTTTATGACATTTTTTTTGTTTATATAAATTATGTAGTGCTTTATATTCATTTTTTAGATTGGATTTTTCTTTTTTTGAAGCATTAGATAGCATCATTGTTATTCTTTTTTCAAAGCTATTAATTTTAGTTTCTAATCCAGTACAAGGTAATAAAGCATGTTTTTGTGTGTATTGATTAATTGTCAATGCATAGCTAGATGTATGAAATGTAATTAATAATAGCAGTAATAATGTCCGTATAAATATCAACATAATAATCCTTTGTTGTTGTTTTTTATACGATACCATTCATCTAAAGAGATAGCAGAATATAATACAACTATTATACTTATGTTCTATTTTTAACAACAAACATTGAAACTAACTGTTATATAGTGTGATGTATTAACGGCCCGGTGTGACTCCTTGTAATTCATCATCTGTTCGGCGGTCATAACGTTGGGTCGTTGTAATACTGCTGTGCCCCATAAACTTGCTGACTAATAGTAAATCATAACCTGAGCGTAATAAATTTGTTGCTACCGAGTGGCGAAAATCATGGGGTGATATTTGACGTGAAAACCCCAATTGATGAATATGCTTACAAAGATCATTTAACGTTTGAGTTGTTAAACGTTGTGATGTTAGTTGCTGATAACGATTGACACCACAAAAGAAACTCGATATTTGTTGTGGATGTTGAGAACGGACGATAAGCCATTGTTCAATTGCAGCATAAAGATCACTACTCTTTGAGAAGGGAACATAACGCTCTTTATTACCTTTACCCATAACGCGTATTTTACATAAATAAAGATCAATATCACTGATATCAAGCCCAATAACTTCCGCGCGTCGTAAGCCAGATTCATACATTAACCAAAAAATAGCATTATCTCTCAATGCTTTAATCTTATTTGATTGTGCTAAAGTTAGTGCCGATATTCGGTCAACATCTGAATAACTTAAATATCTTCCACTTGATTGTCGTGAGCCTCGCGGTAGTTTTATGGCCTTAATTCGTTGTAAGGTTTCAATCGAAATAGATTCTGATAACCAAGCATGGTGAGCAACACCCCGTAACATTCTTAATAAGTTATCAGCAGTGGCTGGGGCATAATCTTGTTTTCTATCACTACTTTTCATGGTTAAGCGAGATGATAAAAACGATTGCATTGATGTTTGTAATACTGGAGCATAAAGAACGCTATACCAATCCATCCTTTCAATACAAGGTCTTATACAAAAACAACTGAATGCTTCAAGCATAATTTTAGCTTGTGATGTTAATTCAATCGCTAACTTTTGTTCTGTATAAATTGGAGGTAGCCAACCTTGTTCTAATTCAGTTGCAGATTGATGATGAACTGAAAATTGTTCGATAGCATTTTTCCAATCCACATGCTGAGATAATGAAATCTGTCGTTGCTGATAAAAATAATCACTGACAATTAATAACGCTTTCTTTAATGGATTAATATGTAAATTCTTCAGTGAACGCTGTGGATCATAAAATAATCCTTTCATCTTTGCTTTAGTTTTTGCTCGATGAATTAAAAAAGCCGCCATTGCTTTTTCAATAAGAGAAGGGGTTGTTAATAGCACAATCCAATCAATTTTATCAAATGTTGATGTCAGTAGAAATCGGCTAAAACGCTCTAATGTATAACGCGCATTTGCTTGACCACCAGTGGTATCTGTTGCTGCAAGTGAATTAATATAGGCCAGTGCGGGATTAGCAATAAAATGATCTCGTTGACGGGTTTGCTGACTAACCGCAGTTTGTTGACGCAACGTTCCTGGTCTAAGATTAAACTCGTTATGTATTAAAGCGTTTGATGGTTCGATCGTCATTACTTTTAGTCTTTATTATTGATCTGCTATAAGAGATATTATATAAGACTGAAAAATTAAAGCTATATAATTCATGTATTTATGAAAAATAAAAGATCAAGATTGAGATCGCATTTGGGTCACCAATAATGCAAAAAATGGTCAAATAATCACTAACAATAAACGTCTTAATTTTAATTGTCGGGTATAATCTGTCGTTAGTTATTAAATAATTAAATTGTTACCGCGTCACTTTTTGTAAGTAAATACTATTACGAGTAGATATGATTGAGTTTGATGATGGACATTAATGGCGAATTTTTTTGTCATTGATAATAAAAAAGAGAGCAATAATGCTCTCTTTCTATTGGTCGATTAGATTAATAATTAGTGAATCAATTGCCGCCATGTGCCTTTATGTTGCTTTAGTAAAATACTATGAATAATTAAAGAAATTATAATTATTACGCCATAGACTAATCGAGTCCAAAAACCAGCTAGCCCAGCACTGATAATACCAGCTTCTAAAATACCGATAATACAAGCACCAAAAAAGGTACCTAAAAGTGTGCCACGTCCACCAAGTACTGATGTACCACCGATAAAAACGGAAGCAAAAACCAAAAGCATGTAGCCTTGCCCCTGATTTGGCCACCAACTGCTCATTTCAAGACTAACAAAAATACCGACAATCGCAGACATTAATCCCATTAAAATAAACAATAATAATCGCGTACGAGCAACAGGCACGCCCATCATTTCTGCCGCTTTGGGATTGTCACCAATAAAATTAATGTTATCACCAAAGACATGTCGTGATAGCAGTAACCATAATAACGCTAAAATGATGATACACCATATAGCTTGTGCAGGGATAACATCCGCAATTCTCCCAACCATTATGGTATGAAACCAGCTATCACGAATTTCAGGCAAGCTTAATGCCAATCCATCAGCAATAACCGTTGTTAAACCACCGATAAAAAATTGACTGCCAATAGTAGCTATAATTGAAGGGATATTAAAACAGACCACTAAAAGACCATTTAATATGCCACATAAAATACCAACGATGGCTGCAGCAGTAAAGGCAAGCAGGGGAGATTGTGTTGCTTGAAATGTAGCAGAAAAAACGTAGCCTCCAAGCGCAATAATCGATGGAAAACTCATATCAATTTCACGAGCAATGACTAATAATGTTAAGCAAAAGGCTAACATTGCAGTGAAAGGGATCGTTGACATGAATGAAGTATAAATACGAATATGGGTAAATGTTTGTGGGCTATAAATGGTAAATAATAACCATAAGCTTACCAACATTAGGCTGGTAATGATTGGTGCTCGATGACGAACAAAAGCGGAAATCATGCAGCACCTCGACCAACAGCAGCAAGAAGTGCTTGTTGTAGTGATTGTTGATCCATTTCCGTTTTATTATATTCTGCAACAATCGCCCCGCGATCCATAACAACAAAACGATCTGCGACACGGTAAGCGTCATTTATGTTGTGAGTAATGAGTAAACAAGCACGATGTTGTGATTTTAATGTTTCGATAAAGTGCAATACCTTCTCAACTTCACCCAGTGATAATGCTGTTGTTGGCTCATCAAGTATAACCAATTTCGCATCAAATAACATTGCGCGGCCAATCGCTAAACCTTGACATTCTCCGCCTGAAAGCTGTGAAATACAACTTTCAATATTAGCGCCTACACCCCGAAAGTCGAGTTTTTGTAGTAACTGTTGTGCTTGCTGACGTTCTTGTTTTTGGTCAATAAATCCTAATTTGGTTCGAATGTGGCGGCCTAAGAATAAGTTACGCCATACTGATTGTTGTTCTCCTAATGATCCTGATTGATAAACCGTTTCAATACCTAATTTGCGGGCTGTTTTTACATTATGACCTTTCTTATCAATAGATTTTCCTTGAATGCTTATACAGCCAGAATCAAACGATTCAACACCGGCGATAAGTTTAATTAGTGTTGATTTTCCTGCACCATTGTCACCAAGTAGCGCAATAATCTCACCTTTATTAATATTCAAGTTTATATTGCGTAGCGCGTGAATCGATCCAAACCATTTATTAATATCAGTAAGTACTAATGCTTTAGTGCACATTAACGAATACCTTTTGCTGCTAATGGTGCAATATAATCAATATTATTGAGATCAATAAAACCAGCACCCGTATTAATATTTAAACCTGAAAAACCATAACGTTTACTTAGCACTGTTTGTACAACTGATAAATACCCCATCAGGTAAGGTTGACTATCAGCCACTAATTGTACGTAGTTACTACGAATAGCATCGGCGGTTGCAGGGGATAAGCTAAACCCTGCCACAAAGATCTCTTTAGGTCTTACACCTGCATTACGCAAAAAATTAGCCATTTGCGAAGTAAGTGAACCATGATCAACTAAGATCAATGTGGTTGTCATATGACTAGCAAGATATGAAGTAATTGCTGCAGTACCTAAAGATGGGTCTTTATCTGTTTCTGGTGAAATTTGAAGAAAATCAACGGTTAATCCTGCTTGCTCTAATGTTTTTATCATACCTCGTGTAGATTTACTACGCTCAGCAATATCTTTTATTCCCCAGACTAACGCACGATCACCTGCTTTAAATTTACCTCGACGTAATGCTTCAGCTGCGAGTTTTATACCGCGTTTTGCATTACTTACCCCAACATAACCAAAGCCTTTATTTTGCATTGCATTCATACTTGCAGGAAGTGCAGTATCAATAGCTGTAACATTAATACCTTTACTTTCAGCTTCCATAATTAAAGGTTGATAGGCGCTATCACCAGGATGACCCATGATAATAATACCGGATGGGTCAGCAGAAACCGCTTGTTTGAAATTTTCGATCATCTTTTGAGGTTGCCAGTCAGAATAAACAACCCGTAAATTAGCATCAAGATCTTCCGCTGCTTGCTTTGCTCCATTTTGAATAACAGTGGCATAAGGGCCGCCAACAGGTCCACCAACATCAATCCAAATTGACATGTCTTTGCCTGAAGGTATAGCGTGTGCACAGGTAGAAGCTAATGCGAGACTTGCCAGCATTAGTGTTGAGAATTTTTTAGATAAATGTTTCATTTTTACACCAGCAAATTGAATTCTATCGATATTTAGTAAAGCATTTTATCGCTATTTGTTAAAAATGCTAACTATTAATAATATCTACTCTGCTAATGGCTATTTTTATTTATGGCGTAAATTAGTGCGAAAATATTACAAGACACAATTATCAAGAAAAAGATGAGCTACTTTAAATAGCATAACAATATAAAATCTAAATAAATTTATAAAATTAAAAGCATATTTATATTAGGCTTGAATATAATCAATCCGATAGCCACAGATACATATAATAGTATTTTTACCTTCTAGATATTCAGATTTTCCACATTTTGGACATATGAAATTTTTTATTGAAGTAATCATAAACACACCATATATTTAACATATGTTTAATATATAGAATATTAAGTTATTGAGTCAGAACCATGGCAAGAACATGCGATAAAAGCCGCAAAATAAAAATAAATCATACACTTTCATACTTATTAATTGTTTATCTTTCCAAGAATAAACAGTTAACAAAGCAAAAAAAAACTTCCACATTGGAGGTGGAAGTTTTTGGAATACACGGTATTAGCAATTACTTATCGGTTTCAAAACCAAATGTTTTATTTTGAATATATACCATGTCACAATCTGCAGTGTATACCACACTATGAATACGATTAGCTTTAATATAACCCGTTTGACCAGCGGTTAAGATCATTGGTTCGCCATCGTTAACTAGTTCCCCGTTGATACGAAGATAGAATTGAATTGCGATTTCGCCAGTAACGATAATTGACATATCATCATGTGGGTGGTGATGAGGATCTTCGATTGTACCGGCTTGCCAACGTTCAAGTAATGCCGTTACACAATTAGCATTACTTTCATCAGTATCTCGAAAACTAAATCCAGGAAATTCAGGATCAGCAGTAAAATCAGACCAAATGTCTTTTGAAATAAACGTGCTCATAATAAAGATTACCAATAAATAACAATACTTATAGTATAAACACCTATCAGCAACTTAATCAGTATTAAATTAGCAAGCTCAATATGCAATTATAACGTACTACATATCATAACTGGGTTGTTCTAACCAATCTTCAGATTCATTAAACATCGCTTCAAGTTCTGCTTCAATTTGTAGTTTATCTTCTTTTAAAGCACCTAAGACATTCAACTCATTGGCTCCGCCTAAACGTACTCGTACCAATGCATTTGGCCAAGAGATTTCCATACGACGAGTAAACTCAGATTCAACCTGATAAAAAACATCGTTAGGTACGTTATTTTTATTAACCATTAATTCAATACGCATATAAGTCCATCTATTATACTGGATAAAATAACAGTGATTATAAATACAGTTTTAATAGGTATCCAATTTAATCTCTTCATGGTATTGAGTGGTAATCTTTATTGAGAATATATATGTTTAATAATAGGGCTATAGTTAAATAAAATTATCAGTAAAAACATTAAGGGTCATAAATGCTATTATTAGCCGAATTATTGGCACTTAAAGGAGAAAAATTTTAGTGGAAACTCGTATAGTAATAACATAACGATTAATAAGAGAATATGATCATGACAACATTTACAATGACAAGTAACAGTATTGCTGAAGAGCAGCACTACGATAAGCGTTTTTCATTTAATAGCTTTGGTAACGATGGTGATAATATTTCCCCTCAACTTGCATGGGAAAATGCGCCTGAAGGTACAAAAAGCTTCGCTGTAACATGTTTCGATCCTGATGCACCAACTGATTGTGGTTTTTGGCATTGGCAAGTTATTAATATTCCAGCATCAACACATGAATTAGCTGAGGGAGCATCTGATCATCTTGCTGCTGGTTTAGAAATGCGTAATGACTACGGCTTTAATGGTTACGGCGGCGCATGTCCTCCAGAAGGTCATGGTGTTCACCGTTATGTATTCACAGTATGGGCATTGCCTTGTGAAAAAATGGAAGTTCCTGATGACGCATCATGTGCACTAGTAAGTTACATGCTTAATGGCACAGCTTTAGCTAAATCAACGATCACTGCGCATTATCAACGTTAATAACGTTATAGCAGTACAAAAGAAAAGCCTCATTAATAGTTACCTATTATGAGGCTTTCTTTTTTTGGTAGTATAATATGTCATTTTAGATTAAAAAAGGGAACAGTATGTCGGCGATTATTCAGTGCATCCATTATACGGGGCAAAAATCACAGCAACTACGTAATGTCCCTTTTATTTATCCATCACTTGTTTGGGTACAAACTGGAGTGAAGAAATTACAGTGGCAAAATGATTGGATAAATATCGATGCTAAAAATTGGTTATTAACAGCAGGGCATTCACAACAAACGTTTATTAATCAACCATCACACACCGTATTTTCATCATTACAATTGTGTTTCTTTACCAAACCAACCGCAGCACTCATTAATCGTTCACGTCATCATGCAGAGAAGCATATCACGCCAGATTACTCCTTTGATCAGGATGGTGAATATCTTTTTATGAATTTAATCAATATGCCAAAATCGTTACCACGTAACGTTCAAGAGTGCATGGTCAATGCTCTATTTGAATATTTAGCCAATGTGGGAAGGTTGCATCTTCTTTTTAGTTATCAAGATTTATCATGGCGTGACAAATTAGTAGAATTGTTTAGGCAGCAGCCAGGTGAGCATCATAGTATTGAATCAGCTTGTCAGCATTTTGGGTTAAGTAAATCAACATTAATCCGTCGACTGCGCGAGGAATCAACTCAATTTAGAGAAGTTTTAGCTGAATTAAGAATGGGTTATGCATTAACCTTATTACAACAGCAGCATTATACTCAATTGGATTTAGCCCAACTTTGTGGTTATCAGTCAGAAACACGGTTTGCACAGCGGTTTAAAAAGCAATTTGGTTTATCACTCAAAGAATATCAAAATACAATGAGTGTTAGTAAAGGGACAAAAATGGCATAGAAGCAAACACCACTCTAGATATGTCAAAAAAGTATTATTTGTTGTAAATGTTGTTTTGTTTGTCCGATTGCAGCACAAGCAAGTGAAAATTATATCTCAGTAGGTGCAACACATTTAAGTGGTAATGATGTGAGTGCTTCTGGTGCAGGTTTACAACTAGACATTCCAACAACAAATATATATACCGAATTTAATATAAAAAGAGTTATGGGTGATTTTAATAAAACCAATATGTACTTTGGTGTTGGTTACCATTTATCTAATACCTTTGATTAATTTCTCTCCCAATAATTTTAATATACTAAAGTAGTTTTATTCATTGCTTTAGTATATTAAAGATCATCATTTCATTTAACGTAATAACTTAAAAGTATAATTGATAAAATTTAAATTATGATTTACTCTAATTATTATAATTTTTTGTAATGATAGTTAGAGTAAAGCATGATTAATCCTCAATGGTTAATGACATTTAAAACATTAATAGAAACAGGGCATTTTACTCAGACAGCCGAGTTGTTACATATGACACAACCAGGTGTTAGCCAACACATTAAAAAATTAGAACAAGCTTGTGGCTATCCGCTTATTACACGTTATAACAAACAGTTTGAAATGACAGAACAAGGGCGACTTGTCTATCAATATTCCGAGCAGCAAACACATCAATATCAAAAATTAATTAATAACTTACAAACGGATAGCGCTTATGAAGGTACGTGTAAAATCGCGTGTTCTGGGTCCTTTGCATTATCGTTATATCCTCAGTTATTACACTTACAACACCAATACCCAAAATTACATTTTCATCTAGAAGCCGCACCTAATAATAAAATTTTAGATAGCATTGAAAATAATACTATTGATATGGGAATAGTAACTCAATCACCTATCAATGATTTATTTGACACCACCATAATAGGGCAAGAACGATTATGCTTAGTTTTTCCTCTTCAATATGAAAATAATAATATTAATAGCGATCTTCTAACAACATGTGGCTTAATTGATCATCCTGATGCTCAGTATTATCTCTCTAAATATTTTAAAGATTGTGGTTCTCATAATTTAGTCGATATTAAAATTGAACAATTACCGATTACTAGCTATATCAATCAACTGAACCAAATTTTAATTGCTGTCGCTGAAGGTATTGGTTTTACCGTATTGCCTCAAAGTGCTATTGATCATTTTGAGAATAAAGATAAATTATATATTGCAACACCAATAACTGCCGTTACTGAACAATTATTTATTATTCAAAAAAGATACCGCCATTTACCAAAACGTTATCAAACCGTGACCTCATTATTAGCATCATTGTGCCGATAATCGATTAAATCGGTGATTAAACAAGCAATAACGTATTTGTTTTCTTACTTAATTTGATCTTATCTATAAAATGGGTTTTAAATAGATCATAAATCAGTGCTTTACTGAGGAGGGACGCCCATGAAAAAGTCAACAAAATCTGCCTTGATCGTATTAGGTGGAATAGTAATTTGTAGCTTTGCGTTTACAATGCTCAAAAGTGATCAAACCAAAAATAATAATACGACAACTCAACAAGTCACACCTGCAACACTAATAAAAGATAAGCCATATAAATGCAGCGATTTTGACCCAAAAACAGGGGGCTTAAAAGGGTGGACAGCTGATATGGGAATCGGCCCTGCAATCCCAGAACAATTACTTCCTAAAGATTGCCCAGCACTTCAACAGTAATATTTATACGAACAACAGCCTTCAACGTTATTGTATATAACAATGCAGGGCTTATTTTAATGAAAAACTTATTTACTTTTATATCAATAAGATAGCCATTAAATTACCTTTATCCGATAAACATCTCTTAATATTAAGTTGCGTTTTATTATAAAAGCTCAATAATACAGTTTGAAAAATTAAAAATAAAAGAGTCAATATGTCAGGTAAAAACCGTTCAAATATCCACGTTGGTTTAGATGTACAAATCGTATTAAAACAAGATCAACGCAGCGGTAAACTTACATCGGGTACAGTTGAAAAAATCCTCACAAACTCGCCAAACCATCCACATGGTATCAAAGTCCGTTTAACAACCGGTGATGTAGGTCGAGTAAAAGTCATTGTTTCTGAATAAGTAAATAATTCACTAAGCCACCTATTCAACACTAATAATCAAACAAAGCATTATAACACTTTGTTATATCAACACGTCAGTCATTAATCTATTGACCGCAACTACCTAAAAGAGAACTACGTGAATAAAACTAATATTATTTTATTTAGTGTCGCGCTATTACCGACGCTTGCATTTGCACAATCACCACAAGGTAATACCACCAACCAATCATTCAGCAAAGCTAAAAAAATCATGCAGAAGCAGATTTATACTAATCCTGTTGATATGAAAACTATTTATTGCGGTGCAAATTTTAATAATAAGAAATACGTAACATTACCATCAGGTTTTACTACTGACGTATATAAAAAACGAATTAAACGTTGGGAAGCAGAGCATGTCGTACCTGCGGAGAACTTTGGTCGCTCATTTAGTGAATGGCGTGATGGGGCAAAAGTTTGTGTGGATAGCAAAGGTAAGTCATTTAAAGGTCGTAAGTGTGCTGAAAAAGCTAATGCTGAATATCGTTTAATGCAATCCGATCTTTATAACTTATATCCAGCGGTAGGTGCAGTTAACGCTGCTCGTCAGAACTACAATTATGTAATGTTGCCTAAAACAGCCAGTAAAGATTACCGCTCATTTGGTAGCTGTGACATGATCATTGATAAGAAAGATCATGATGCTCAACCACCAAAGCGCGCTCGTGGTGTTATCGCACGTACTTACATGTATTTTGAAGCAGTATATCCAAGCTACAAAATGAGTCGTCAGCAGCGTCAATTAATGACAGCATGGGATAAACAATACCCTGTATCAAAATGGGAGTGTGAACGTGCTGCTAAAATTCAAAAAATTCAAGGTAATGTTGATCCTATCTTAGCTTCACGTTGTAAAAACATCGGCTAATACTAGCTTTATACCATCCTATAAAAATCCATATTTCACGATGTGGATTTTTTATTTGCTCTATGCAATCTCACAATAGTACATCCAAAAAAAGAATGACATCATCACAAATAGAAGGGTTCACAATGTCTGAATCATATTCATTTAGCCATCACCCCTCATTTTTTTGTTTGTGCGAGCAGTTAAAGCTTAGAGAGTTTAAGACTGTATATTTTTATCATTATCTTAAAATTGTTAACGATTAGCAGTACTCGTAACGCTAATGTTGTGATTTTAGTGAGCTTATCGACCACAGATAGCACCAATAACAAGCGTAAGTTATCAAAAGCAAACTAAACTCTATTAATATTTCATTATTTGCAGCCTTATATGCTACGCTATAACGGTAACGAGCTAGAAATACAATAGCATTAACCGTTAAGTTAATTAACCTGTTGTAATGATATATAATTTAATTGTAGTCACACAGCAGATAACATCATTTATTGGAGTACCATTTATTAATGAGCAGCAATCGTAGAACCCAGAACCAATTAGCAACACTTACAAAAAAACTTTCTAAGTTACAAGCTATGTCTAAGTCTACTAGAGATGGTGCAAGTAAAGCACGTTACACTGCTGATATTGAAAAGATTGAAATAGAGCTTAGTAAGCTTAAAGCGACTGAAGAATAGAATCTTTCTATTTATGACGTTTGGCCTGCTGCTATTTCTACAATAGTAGTAGGCTAGTCGGTTATTATAAGCAAAATCCCGCTATTACAATCTAGAACACTAATAACGACTCCCCATACCAAAGCGGTTTGACATATCATCATCGATTCGACCACCTTTCCATCCACCGTAAGCCAGTAGGTTGAGTACATCTTGTCCTGTGTAATCATTATCGTCAAAGAAATCGTGTGATACATCATTACGTATTGATTTCAGAGTAGGGTTTTGTGCAAGATTAATATCTTGCGGATCAACATACAAAGCGACTGCAATTTGTTGCTGACGAGCACTACACTCACTGGTACTTGCTGTAATTTGACCTAAAGAGAAAAAATCGCGACTGCCATAGCCTTTTATCAACCTTGCAGAAAGTAACTTAATAACTTTTTTAATACGACGACGCTGAATAACTCTAAGCAAAGAGATCTCCTTCATAAAACCAATCAATGAGCTGTCATATTACCATGTAATCAAACGCAGATTCTGATCACTATAATTTTAGCTTTGCAGGAAAGAGACACTTTACCTTGGGAGCTACACGATTCTGTCAGTGCGCATTATGTACCTTATGTTAAATACGATCTCGGTAATTAATACTCTTTGTTTGATTATTTAGTTTGTTGATTAATAATGTATAAATACACCTTCTCGTGATTTTGCTTTGTGTGTTTAACTAGGTTATCTATTTACCATAAATATTTTGTCTCATTACACTTTGCTCAGTGCTTAAAGTTCGTCTTAATTGTATAAACGAATATTTAACCGCATTATTAATAATCACACTAGTCGTTACAATAAAGATCATTCTATTCATCATTAAATTGGGTATATTGATAGTTCAATCTGTATAGAGACAATACAACAATGACAAACTCGCCTTTAACGACACCGAAGAAAACAATTGGCTTAACCAGTGACAATATTGCCGGTGTTTCACCTCAAATATTACAGCACTTAATTGAATTTAGTGCTGGCGATGCGACACCTTATGGTAATGATGAGTTATCGTTACAACTGGATCGTAAGATGAGCGCATTGTTTGAAACTGAGGTTTCTGTGATTTTAGTGCCTACAGGAACTGCGGCTAACAGCTTATGTTTAGCTGCAATGTCTCCTGCTTGGGGGGCGGTACTTTGTCATCCTAATAGCCATATTAATAATGATGAATGTGGCGCTCCAGAGTTTTTCAGTAATGGCGTTAAGTTACTGGCTATCGATGGTGATGATTGTAAGATCGATCCGGCAAAGCTTATCCAACGTGCAACCTTAAAAATTGGTGATGTGCATACAGTACAACCAGCCGTTGTTAGTGTGACGCAAGCAACGGAAACAGGAAGCGTTTATACACTAGATGAACTTCGTGCTATTGGTGATGTGTGTAAAAGCCATAATTTAAAATACCATATGGATGGCGCACGTTTTGCTAATGCTATTGATGCGTTAGGTTGTACGCCTGCAGAAATGACCTGGAAGGCAGGTGTTGATGCCCTTTCTTTTGGTGCCACAAAAAATGGTGCTTTTGGTGTCGAGGTTATTGTCTTATTTGATACGAGCCTAAAAAATGAGATTGAATACCGTCGCAAACGTGCAGGCCACTTAATGTCTAAGATGCGCTTTCTATCAACGCAAATAGACGCTTATATCAGTGATAATTTATGGCTCAAAAATGCACAACATGCGAATGCAATGGCAACGAAGTTACGCAACGGCATTATGACTATTGACGGTGTTGAACTACTACATCCATCAAAAACTAATATTGTATTCTGCAAAATGTCACCAGTGACGATTGCTACCTTACATGAACATGGCTTTGAATTTTTGGCTAATCGCTGGGGTGAAGGTGTCGCCCGTTTAGTGACTAACTTTGCAACAAATCCTGACGATATTGATACTTTTATTGATGTTTTAAGCCGCAGTGATAAATAATAAATCACTATAAAACAATATGATAAAAGAATAGCAGCAATCACTCAACCGATTGCTGCTTTTATTTATTATGCTTTACCTTGAATAATACGGGTAAGTTTGGGCGCAATGAGTAATGTAAATAGTGCTATAGCTGCGGTGACATACCCTATTTCACCAAAGACTTCAGCATAAAGCATGAGAGTTTGGTTTGGATCTATAATTCCTTCGGGAGCGGCGGTTAAACTGGCAACCCAACCCGCTAAAATAGCAGCTGTAGCTGACGTTAAAAACCACATTCCCATCGCAAATCCCATCATTCGTTGTGGTACTAACTGTGCTATCATCGCTAACCCCAATCCTGATACTAATAACTCCCCTAGCGACTGTAATAAATAGCTCGCTACTAACCAATTTGAATTGACTATTCCTTGTGAATTAGCAAACCCTGTTGAGAATTTTAGAATTAAGAACGCTAAACTACATAGCACCATCCCAAATGCAAACTTAAATGGCATTGCAAATCGTTCACCTAGTTTATTGTAAAGCACAGCAAGTAACGGACTCGCGATCATGATCCAAAATGGATTTAATGCTTGGAATTGTTCAGGCTCTACTTTAAACCCTAATAAATCATGGCTGACATTATGAATAGCAAAAAAATTAAGTGACGTTGGCATTTGAAAATACAGCGCAAAGAAAACAATACCTTGTAGCATTAAAATAAAAGCCACAAACATTTTCGCTCTTTCAAGCCCTTGAGTTTTAAATGCTTCTTTAAAATAAATAACAACAATAGTTATTCCAATAACGACCAAAATAGCATGCGCATAGAATAAATGTTGTAATAAAAAAGCACTTAGAAAGCTCAATACTACCGTTGCAACTACAACCATAAAATAATAGCGTTTATTTACAGGCTGCATATCAGGTTTAGAACCAATATTCTTAACGATTCGCCCCATCACCATAAAGTTAATCATAGTGATCAATAATCCAATGGCACTGACACCAAAAGCCATGCCATACCCCATCTTTTCTGCAATCCAAGGGCTTAATAACATTGAAAAAAATGATCCCAGATTAATAGCCATATAATACATGGTAAACGCCCCATCAAGGCGCGGATCATTTTCTTCATAAGACTTTGCAAGTAAACTTGATGGATTGGCTTTAAATAGACCATTACCCATGGTGATAAAACCCATCGCTATATAGATGAGTTCTTTTCCACCGAACTCACCTGCGGCAGATACCCCTAATAAAGAGTAACCAATTGTTAGCACTAACGCCCCAAGTGTAATTGTCCGCTTAGTACCAAGAATTTTATCCCCAACCCATCCACCAATAGCGACTGAACCAAAGATTAAAGCAGAAAAGGCACCAAATAGTGTAAATGACTCGGCTTCCGACATGCCAAGAATATTAACCATGTATACAGTAAGAATGGCCTGCATACCGTAGAAACCAAACCGCTCCCAAAACTCAACTGAAAAAATGAGATAAAATGGTTTAGGTTGTTTAAATACATTCACATCTGACATGCAGTATTCCTTGATCAGTCGCAATTGTTTTAATACTAGTCGTTATATTTCAATCTTGGTAAGTTGCTGTGGTTCAAAAATTAGACATTATAAGAGATAGTCAGTTTATTTTAATAATTACATGTAAATTAACACCACTATTAAGTATCTCTAAATATATAATTAAAAAAATCAAAATATTATCGTAAAAGTAAAACAAAAAGTTATTTTTTAAATTTCATCGTATAAGATTCATAATAAATATCTTATTCTAAATAAATTAGAATTATTTTTTGGCTATTAAAAAAAGCGGTGATTAATATGGGGCATTATTGTTAATAATAACCATTTGACAACATAATTAACACGTTACGATAGCTTTACAGTTTAATTTTAGCTGCATTTATAAGATTATAAGCACATTGTATACAGTGCGTTTTTCTCTCATAACCATTAGCATTTGAGTTGGAGATAAATATTATGAGAGGTCAACATATCTCTTATTGTAAAAATAATATTGAGCCATTATATTTTAAAAAAAATAATATAACAGATATTGCACTCGTTACTGAAGGTGGTGGTCAGCGAGGAATATTTACAGCAGGCGTTTTAGATGCTTTTATTGAAAATGATTTTAATCCATTCTCATTATTAATCGGCACATCAGCAGGATCTTTAAACATTGCATCCTACATTTGCCAGCAACATAGACATGCCTATCGTGTTATTACTGAAATAACTACCACTCATGAGTTTTTTAGCTATTCTAAATTATTTACTGCTCGTGGCGGAATGAATCTTGATTGGTTAATAAAGCAAACTCAAACCAATTTAAAACTAGATTGGCAAACGGGTCGTAAAAACATGGTGAATCGTACAGTGTTAGCAACGGCATCAGGATTAGATAATAATCAAGCCGGATTTTTTAATCTCAATGCTAATGATTGGGACCAAAAATTAAAAGCATCTTGCGCTATTCCGCTATTAAATCGTCAACCAATTTATACAAATCATCATTATTGGGTTGATGGCGGTTTACATGCTCCAATTCCAGCAAAAGCAGCCTATGATCGTGGTTATAAAAATATTGTCGTCATTCGTACCAACCCCATTGGTACTGCGGCAAATCATCAATGGCTTAAAACACTTAAACGGGGATTAACGCATACTAAAGCTGCATCATTAATTGATATGTTGTTGTTACATGAACAAAAATATAATGAAAATGAGCATTTTATAAATAACCCTCCTGATGATGTGAATATTTATGAAATTTACCCACATAAACAATTAGAATCAAAACTTATTGGAAGTGACTTAACAGAACTAAATAATGATTATGAATTAGGCCATCAAATGGGATTATATTTTTTAAAAACCATGACGAGTTTTTGTCATACATCTAACGTAAAAAAAGAATCAACTGTTGCTTCTTTATAGATAAGAATAAGATTATAAATAAACTACTAGATAACCGAATAATTTCATTGTGTATTTATCTGACGTTCAAAAATAAAATGAAAAAATAGGCAGTAACATGACGTATTACTGCCTAAAAAAAGTGGCTAAATTTTATACATTCGTATTCAAATCGTGATTAACCGCCAGCTAATTTAACCGTATGACCTTTCTTTTCAAGATGCGCTTTGATTACATCACGCTTATCACCTTGAATTTCAATTTTTCCATCTTTCACTGAACCACCACAACCACAGACTTTTTTTAATTCCGCAGCAATCAGTTTTAATTGGGTATCTTCAACATCAAGTCCAGAAACAATACAAACACCCTTGCCTTTGCGCCCTTTTGTTTCACGCTGAATACGAACAATACCGTCACCTTGTGGGCGTACTGGTTGTACTTTTTCTTCTTTAATTCGACCGGTTTCGGTTGAGAAAACTAAACGACTATTATCACTCATTGTGCAATCTATCTCACTTGGTTGCTTGATTGTGTGAATACCATTAAAAGTTAGCACATCAATCTTGCTAAATACTCATGAAGCAATACTATCAATAAATGGTACTCTAACGGAACATCTTATGATTCGTAATGTGATTTTTGATTTTGGCGCCGTGATGTTTGAGTGGAATCCACTCCAAATTGTGAATAGTTTTACTGTATCACAACGAGAACGAGAAATATTACTGCGTGATGTACTCCAACATCCTGATTGGCTATCACTTGATCGCGGTACAATGCTTATTGCAGAAGTGATCCCTAAATTTTCAGCTCGTACTCAAATCTCACCCCAGCGGATAGAAGATTTTATTATCCACATTCAACTTAGCCTGACAAAAATACACCAAACTGAAACATTGTTCCATAAATTAACCCACCACCCCTATTCCCTTTATTACCTTACCAATATGAGCAGTGCTTTTTTTGATACTCTTTATGAAAAACATCATTTCATCTCATTTTTTGATGGCGGATTAGTTTCAGGAAAAGAGTTGGTAATGAAGCCAGAACAAGAAATATTCATGAGGTTATGTGAACGCTATCAATTAATGCCACAAGAAAGTTTATTTATTGATGATAATAGTGAAAATATTAAAATAGCATCTACGCTAGGTTTTAATACTGTTCAATTTGACCAAACACAAACTTGTTTTCACCAGATAGAAAAACAACTGTTAAGATATTAAATTAAACTTATTCACTAAAATTTACATAAAATTAAACATTGTTATCGCTACTCGGTCTATCATCTATGGATAAGTACCAATAATATCAGGAGATTATGTGAAAAAAATTTTTCTTTCTACCCTCTTAGTTGTAGCAGCAACGGTATCATCAATGACCTATGCCGCCAACGAATGTAATGGGAAATACATTGTAGGTCCAATTGAAACTATTCATGTTAAAGATCTTAATATGGATTTTAAAGCGCGTATTGATACCGGTGCAAATACAACATCTATTAATGCTTATGATTTACATGTCATTGATGGTAATAACAATCCGGAAAATAACAAAGCCAGTTGGAACCAAAATTTAGGGAAAATGATCAGTTTCAAAACAGAAAATGCTCAAGGACAAGAAGAAACACACACAGGTAAAATAATTAAAATCAGTAAGATACGAAACGCACAAGGTGTTGAACGTCGTTATGCTGTTGTTATGGATTTAGTTTGGAATGGTAAGAGCCATGCCATTCCGGTCAATTTACGTGATCGTAAAAAATTAGTGTATAAATTGTTGATTGGTCGTAATTGGTTAGATGGTCGCTATTTAGTTGATGTTTCAAAGCATGATGACGACGATTAATCTTTTAATAAAAATGTAATAAATAAAGCAGTGCCTGTCATCAATAGGCACTGTTTTTTAAAATACGACCACTTTATCTAAATATTTCTTAATTGAAATTAGATCACCCTTGACTAACTGGCCTCGCACAAAGGCATACCATTGATTATCTTTACCATTATCATTTTTTAAAATAATCCCTCGATACTGTTCAGTGCGAACAGCTACTGATGGCTTCATTACTTGCTGAGAAGAATTAAACCTTTCAGGTGATATAAAGGCATTCGTATCGCACCACCAGTCAATACTCTTTTTTATATTGGTTATCATTCCTTTCACTGTTTGCCCATTGATAGTGGCTTTCCAGTCTGAAGTGAGTCCCGTACTATTTTCAATAACGTAACCACGATGAAAAAGACGTTTTTTTATTGTCATATCCCCTACCTTATTAAAGTCGTAGTTTCTTTAATAATCATTATCTTAACTGCACATATAATAATAATTCTTCTTTTGTGAAGCTAGCTTTTTGTAATTATTCTTTTGTTTTTCGATGATCGTTGCTATTATTTAAGCATATAAAGTTATAGTGCATTAGGTGTTACAGTGGCAAAGAAAATTACCGTTATTGAAGATGAAACACTACGTAATGCAAGTCTTGCTGACTTTTCAACCATTGCTGAGTCTATTACTGTTTGGCAACGCTTGACGCATCAACAGTATGCTAAAAATACGCTGGTTGCGTTTAAAAATGATTGGAATAATTTTTTGCTTTTCTGTTCACAACACAACGCTTCAGCATTACCCGCATCAGCGGATATTGTGCACCGTTATATAGAAAAAATGGCGCAGACTCGAAAATTAGCCAGCCTTAAACGTTACATTGTCACTATTGGTTTGGTTCATCGCTGTCATGCGCTACCAAACCCGTGTTTAAGTAACGAAATAAAACTCGCTATGCATAAACAACGTCTTGATAAACATGATGATTACACCAATGCTCATGGCTTTCGCGATAATCATTTACATGAACTGCTTGAGTCTTTTATACGCTCAACTAAGGCAAAAGATGTACGAGATATGGCTATTTGGGCAATGACCTTTGAAGCCATGTTAAAACGATCTGAAGTAACGGCATTAACCATTAACGATATTGAAGTCACCCCTGATGGTTTAATCACACTTTCAGTTAATGATACTTTAATTGCGTTAAGTGATGTCGCCTCTCAAGCGGTCAACCGTTGGCTAACATTATCGATGATAGATAGCGGTTTCGTTTTTCGCCGAATAGATAGACATAATAATATTGGCGATAACCCTCTCGACCACTCATCTATCTACCGAATATTTAGACGTGCAAGCCAAGAGCTGGAACTTCCGACTGATGTCATATTTTCAGGCCAGTCTCCTCGTGTTGGTGCGAGCCAAGATTTAGCAGATGCTGGACTTTCTATTCATCAGATACAGCATCAAGGTCGCTGGCGAAGTCCTGCCATGCCCGCTCAATATATTGGTCAACGGGCTAAACGTGATAGCACGTTGAAGAAATTTGCCAATAAAAATAATAAATAAAATAGCTGATATAAAAAAACCAACCCTAATATGCTTTCTTATTGAAAGTGTATAGAGGTTGGCTTAATAACCGCTAACTTAATATTTATTTAACTGCGTTTTTAATCGCTTTTTCAATAAAATCAGTAAAGCTATGTCCGTGATTTTCTAACATTTTAGGGAACATTGAAATTGGAGTCATACCAGGGAATGTATTGATTTCATTTAATAAAATCTCATCATCTTCACTTAAAAAGAAATCAATACGTGATAAATCTTTAAGCTTCATTTGCTCAAACGCTTTACGTGCATAATGCTGAATAGCTTCAATTTGTTCTGCTGTTAAATTATGAGCTTCAACTTGCGTGGTTGATAAACTATCAGTGCTATATTTCTCTTCGTAGCTATAAAACTTATCATCAGGGCATGATACTTCACCCGGTTTGGTAATAATTAATTGGTCACCAAATTGATAAGCAGCAACTTCAAGTTCACGCGGTTTAATGGTCTTTTCAATTAAGACTTGGTTTGAATAACCAAATGCATTATTTACAGCAGTACGTAATTCTTCTGCATTTGTAACGCTATAACAACCAACAGATGAGCCTTGACATGCCGCTTTAACAAACACTTTACCCCATTTGTTTAATGCGGCTAATGCTTGTTGATGGGCATCTTCTGTATTTTCACTTAAGAAAACATAAGGTGTATTTGGAATATTTAACGCATCAAACCATAACTTGGTGGTAATTTTATTAAAGCAGTTGGTACTAGCTTCAGCACCACAGCCCAAATAAGGCAAACCTGCTAAATCAAACAGTGATTGTAAGTCTCCGGTTTCACCAGGAAAGCCATGCACACAAGGGATCACGTAATCAATTGTAACGGGTTGCTCACCATCAACAGATAATGTTTTATCTAAGTTTAATTCACAACATTGTTGATTTTCATTTAACCAACCTTCATTTTTTGTCATTTCGACACGTGTATAGCTAACACCATCAATCGTTTTTAATTGTTGTTCAATGAAATTTGCTGATACAAGAGAAACTTCATGCTCAGCGCTGCCGCCGCCGCATAATAATAAAACGTGGATAGAACTCATTATCGTTCCTTAATTAGACCAATCACAATACAATGCAGATTACAAAACCTTGACACATTACCAAGATCAAAAAGAATAAGGCATTCACTGCTGAATATAGTAATCAAAAAAGTAATGTGAATGTACCCTCTATCTCATCATATTGTGATTTATTTTAAAATCATGTCAGGTTTATACTGCAAACGGTGAATTAACCACCATTTATATACGACTTATCACTGATATTATTGTAATTGCTTCAATTGTGGCGAACCTGTATGTTCAATATCATAAAAATTCCGCACAAATGCACCATTTTGTTGTAAAGCTTCAGGTAACAATGCCAATGCTGCTTTCGCTTGCTCATGATCAGAGTAATGGCCTAATAATAAAGTATAAACCTGACTGCCATTGATCATTTTCTTATTCAGCCAACCTGGTTGCTGACTGTCTAATAATGATAATAATGTTACTAATGATTGCTCATCTCTTGATGCTGTGACTTGAACACTATAACCGTGCATATCAACTGTTTGGTAGCCATTATCCGCAATAGGCGTATTAACAGTCGATTCAGTGGCAATAGGTTCATTAACTGCAGCTTGAGTATCCACTGTAGTTTGATCATCAACGGTTATATCATTGGACAACACTATTGATTCAGGTGCATCGATAGCCGTTTCATCACTTGCCGCGACGACTGCCGTAGGTACTGTCGTTTCATTGTCTGCATTAGTTGCTGCATTAATCACTGACTCAATAGCTGCTGCATCAATCTCATGGATAGCATTCACAGTAGGCTCTTCGGTTATAGCATTAACATCTATTATGGTGTTCACCGCGGGCTCCGCGGTTATAGCATTAACGTCTGTATCGGTATTAACAGCTGACTCTGTGGAGTTTTCTACTGTTGCTGTTGGTTTATCTTCAATAACCTGCTCACTTACAGCAATTGAATCTATCGACTGATAAAGAGGCTCTGTCTTAACTGATGGATCTAATTCAGCAACAACTGTTGGCTCAACAAACGTCTCAGTCGATGTTGTGCTACTGATAGTTTCAATCGGCACCTGTAATGGTGTTTTAGGAGGCATCAATTGAGCACAACCCACCAAGCTCGATAACAGACTCAATGTAATGATTTTTTTCATTTTATTCTCTCTTATTCCATAGTCGAACAGTCAGTGTGCTAATGATAAAAACAATTGAATGACATATAGTTAGTCGTAGTTTGCCGCAGCTTTTAATTACAATCAAACAGATCATAACGATAGAACCATCGAAAAGTATTTATGTTACCATGATCACGACAAATAGGGTTTTTCTAACAATAATATGAACCCTATGTTTATTCTTTTTCTGCTGCTACCGAGGAGCCTCAATGGCTGATCCACATATTAAATGCGAACTTGATATTCTTGATAAACTGACAGTTATCCTATATCGCACTGCATTCACTCTTGCCGCTATTATCATGATGGTAATTGGTACAGAACCCCATGCTGCAACCCCTTTTCTTATCGTCGTTGCTTTATTGGCATCAACAACTGTTCATATTTATGACAAGCGTTTTCGCTGGCTAATTCAAGGCGCAGGGTTATTTGCTGCGATCTGGTTTATTGCTGGACTCTGGCAACCACTAGCCTTAGGCGCTGCTTTGTTTGTTTTTAGCGCGCTTTCGATAAAAGAATACTTCTGTTTTCAAGTAAAAATACTTTTATTAACTCCGCTTGCTTTAGCGGGATTTTGGTTTTGCTTAATCTTTAATGTGATGAATATTGCGATTGGATTAGCAATGGTCGGTGCAGCATTACTGGCCTTTGCTGCTTTTAGTAAATGGCGCATGCCACTGCATTTTGATATTGGCGATAAAAGTCGTTACCAAGTGTAAAGTATAATAGGTTTTCTATTCCACCAGCTTATTATCCACCAGCAAAAGAGATCATTTGATCTCTTTTTTATTATCTACTGCTTACGTGCATATTTTTGTTTATACATTGCTTCATCGGCTTTCTTCAAAGCACTTTCAATACAATCATTCACATCAACAATGCCATAAGAAAAGCTTAAATATAGATCTTTTGCTAAAAAATAAGCCTCAATATTATCTCTAATTATTTCAATGCGTTGCTGCACTGCATTTAATGAAGAACTATCAAGCAATAATACAAATTCATCGCCACCAAAACGTACTATCACATCACGCTCACGTAACATCCTCTGTATACTTTGAGAAAAATCTTGTAAAACCTCATCACCTTTATTATGACCATGTATATCGTTAATTAATTTAAAGCCATCAAGATCAATGAATACCAATGTTTGATAAGCACTCGCATACGTTGATTTTAAATAACTTTTTTGATAACACCCCGTTAACGTATCAATATGAATACTATCGTTCGCTTCATAAACACTACAAATAATAAATACTTGATCGAAATGGGTTATTTTCTGTCGATATGTGTGGAAAAACTGCTTACCATTTTCAGTCTCGACGGTCTCATTTGATACAATAAAGCAAGTGTCACTGTTAAGTAATTCATTATCTAAATCAAGACACGTACGATAATCAGGAAACTTTTCACAAGCTTGTGCAGCAGTATAATCAACAAGATCAACACCTAAATAATTAATATGTTTCTCATTATTATAAATAGCATTACCGTCACTATCACGCATAATCACTAATGCATTACATGTATTGAGTAAAGATGAAACTAATAAGAAATGAGGGCTACTCTTACGTTCAAGCAACTCATTATAATTTTTATTAATTCGACATTGCTCACTATAAACATCAAAAAAATTAGGGCTTATTCCTATAATATTATAACGATCAATTTTAATAAGATGATTAATAGCCGCTTTAATCGCTTGCGGATTAGGGGCTCGATTCATCTCATAAATGGCCTGATCAAGTACATTACAAAATGATGGATTATCTACCTTACAAATATCTAGATTTGTCTTTGTTGGCTTAATATGTCCAATATCAAGCGGCTTTGAAAAATAAAAACCTTGATAAGTCATATCTCCTAATTGCTTTAGTAAATTTAATTGTTCAAATGTCTCAACACCTTCAACAATAATATGTTTACCAAGCACTTTAGCTATCTTTTCATACTTTGTTTTAACTAATGAATAAGCAACGTAACTCTGACTAATATTCTTAATTAGCTTTCGATCTAATTTTATATATTCAATATCAAGATGCAGAAATAATTCACTGTTAGCATAGCCTTTTCCATAATCATCCAATGCAAATTGAACATTCTTAGCTTTCAATTGCTTAATTGCGGCTTGAATACGCGCAAAATCGTTGGTTGTATCATGTCGAGTCAGCTCTAAAACAATATTTTTTTCATGCTCAAAGATTTTCTTACATGCTTCAATAAATTCATCATCTAATAGACTTGCTATAGATATATTAATTGCCAATTGTGTCTTTTCAGGATTAGGCAATAGTGATCGTTGCTTAATAATAGACTCAATAATAGCTAAATCAAACTCAACATGGTCTGTAATACTTTCAATATAGTGTTCGATTTCGAGGTGAGAGATTCTAAGCAGTGCTTCATAAGACGATATCTCACCATTGTAATAACGAGGCTGAAATTTAAAATAACAATTTGATAACATCATTTATTCTTTTTATCGTTTTTTTGGAGAATAATCGAAAACATAATTAATCTCTAATGGAATTTACAACTAATTTAAACCTATTCTAAGAAAGCTTTATACATGCTATTTAGGAATCTTAAATACTAATATCTGTATCAATACCCTTTCAAGATGAAATAAACCCTATTTTAAAAATAGATAGGATCTACATCACTTAATAAATAATTTATCAAATAATTCATCCTCTTTTTTAGATCACATTATGACAATAAAAAAATCAGCGCTGTCATATTTAGAGATAAAGTATCAATATTATAAATATAGGAATGACTATCTTATGAGTAATATGGCTGCTTTTTTTAAACCAACCAGTATCGCAGTGATTGGCGCATCAAATGATCCACACCGTATCGGCTATATCGTTGTCAGTAATCTCTTATCTGGTTGCTTTAATGGTCCTATTATTCCAGTTACACCTAAGTATACCTCTGTTGCAGGAATTCTGGCTTATCACAACATTGAAGCAATGCCTATAATGCCAGACATTGCAATCGTGTGCACTCGCGCAGAGCTGATACCAGAGATAGTTAATCAATTAGGACAAAAAGGCGTTAAGGCGGTGATTGTTATGGCCGCAGGTATGATTCCGTCAACAAACAACAAAGGAGGCATTAACCACCAGCAACAAATGCTTACTAATGCTCAACGCTATAATATGCGCATTATTGGTCCTAATAGCCTCGGGCTTATCTTACCTTGGCTTAACCTTAATGCGTCAGTCTCTCCTATTGCAGCAAATAAAGGTAATATCGCGTTTATTTCACAATCAGCAGCCGTCTGTACCACAATCCTTGACTGGGCGCATAATAAGCAAATAGGCTTTTCTACCTTTATCTCATTAGGAGATGGCTGTGATATTAATTTTGATGAGCTACTTGATATATTAAGCCAAGATACAAAAACAGATGCTATCTTACTTTATATTGATAATATTAAAGATGCTCGACAGTTCATTTCCGCAGCCCGCGCAGCTGCACGTAATCGTCGAATCTTAGTCTTAAAAAGTGGTCGCACCAACATGGGACAATCAACAACATTATTGCCCTTAACTAATGCGGATAGTGTTGATGAAGTTTACGATGCCGCCATTCGACGTTCAGGTATGTTACGAGTGCATACAACGCATGATTTATTTGCCGCAGTTGAGACACTCGCACATTCAGTACCATTACGCGGTGAGCGATTGGCTATTCTCTCGAATGGTGCAGGCCCTGCTATTATGGCTGTCGATGCATTATCTGATCGCAGTGGCAAATTAGCACAATTAAGTACTGAAACAATAGCAAAGTTAGCTCAAGTCTTACCCGCTTATTGGCCACACACTAACCCAATAGATATAATGGGTGATGCTAATACAGTCCGTTACCAACAAGTCATTAATATTCTGCTTGATAGTGATGATTTCGATGCCCTGCTTATCATTCATAGTCCTTCAGCTATTGCCACTAGTACCCACACAGCACAGATAGTTATTGATACCATCCACCAGCACTCTCGCAGTCAACGATTTAATATTCTAACTACTTGGTCGAGTGAAAATAATGCTACCGATGCTCAAACTCTTTTTACTCAAGCCTGTTTACCCACTTATCGTACACCTGAAAGTGCGATCTCAGCTTTCATGCATTTAGTCGAATACCGTCGTAACCAACGCCAATTAATTGAAACTCCCGTATCAATGGGTGAAATTATGGCTGATCCTCATTATGTTCGTCAGGAAATCCAACGTTTACTGGCGCTAAAGATATACCATCTTGAGACTCATGAAGTACGCCCGTTATTTGAAAGCTATGGTTTTACGACGCTTCCAACTTGGATAGCCTCTGATGCAGCTGAAGCAGTTTATATTGCTGAACAAATTGGATATCCCGTTGCTGTTAAATTACGCTCTCCCGATATTCGCCATAAATCAGATATCCATGGCGTTGTGTTATATCTGCGTAATGCCAATGAAGTCGCTAATGCCGCTGATGCTATTCTATCCCGCGTTGCTTTACATTATCCAAGCGCTCGTATTGATGGCTTATTGATTCAACGAATGGCCAATCGCTCTGGTGCACAAGAATTACGTATTGGTGTTCATCTCGATCCCGTCTTTGGACCTGTGATCATGCTTGGTGAAGAAACGATCCATTGGAATATTGAACGTGATGCTGTTGTTGCATTACCACCGCTAAATATGGCGTTAGCCCGTTATATGGTGATCAATGCATTAAAGCGTCACAAAATAAAACAGCGTAGTAGCTTAGAGAAGATCGCTATTCCTGCGCTGTGCCGATTTTTAGTCACTATTTCACAAATGATCATTGATTGTCCTGATATAAAAGCCTTAGATATCCACCCCCTACTAATATCAGGTGATGAGCTAACGATTATTGATGCCTCGATGGACATTGCCGCGTTTAACGGTGATATTCAACAGCGGTTAGCGATTCGTCCTTACCCTAAAGAATATGAACAACAATGTCAGCTTAAAGATGGCACACCAATATTGCTTCGTCCCATACTTCCAGAAGATGAGCCTATTCATAAAGCCTTTATTAACCAAGTATCAGAAGACGATCTTTATAAACGTTTTTTCTCAGATATTGGAGAGTTAAACCATGAGGCATTAGCAAAGTTTACCCAAATAGACTATGACCGTGAGATGGCCTTTGTCGCTATTTATGATGACATGATTATCGGTGTAGCAAGAGCATTATCAGATGCCAACAATAACGATGCTGAGTTTGCAATTTTAGTTCGTTCGGATTTAAAAGGCGCTGGTTTAGGCGGTATTTTAATGGTTAAGTTAATCGATTATGCTAAACAACGTGGCCTACGTACCTTAACAGGAATGACCATGCCAACCAATCGCGGAATGATCACCTTAGCGCAAAAAATGGGGTTTAAGATTGATGTGCAATTAGCCGATGGTGTCGTTGATATGCAGTTATTATTAAAATGATCGCCCCAATATAAAACAACATGCAGTGAACCATAAATAGTTATTAATAAGGTGTTTTAATGCTTTTACAGCGTTACATTTTGTCTCATCCGCTATAATTATCATTTATGATACAGCTATAGCAGTAATGAGGTGGCAACGTGCATAGATATTATTTCACTTTTAATCAGGCTATTGATGCAATCTCTTCACATTTATCATTATTAATAAGAAGACTTATATATAGCCTCCTTTGGCTGACAATCTCTTGCTTTAGTTATGCTGGTACAGAACAACCTACAGGTGGCAGTTATGGTTTAGCATTAGATCCTGTTCCTACCGTGAATTTTGTTTTCATTACGCCAATTAACACACAACAGCAGCAAGCAAAAGACATTGTTCAACACTCATCGATTCTTGCAACCATTAAGCAGCTAAGCCAAACTCGCTATATTTTCGCCCCCAGCTTAGAGATCGTTTTTGGATGCACTAAAGGCCCTAATTTCAATTCATCCCAACAAGAAATCCAAATCCCCTATCAATATATTACTCAGCTCTTACAACATATAACAAAAACAGGCGCTTATACGACCCAACAACAACGTTATCAAGCAACAACGGATGCACTCTTGCTAACATTACTGCATGAGATCGGCCATGCTTATATTCTTGATCGTGCAATCCCCATATTAGGCAATAATGAAACCATGGTTGATAACTTCGTGACGGTATTACTATTGAATGATATTGAGCGAGGCGATGAAATTGCCATTAATAGTTATCAACTGTTTAGTGCGAGTAAACTAAATGGTACCCCTTTAAGTGATAACCATTTTATTCAGCAGCATAGCCTTAGCCAGCAGCGTTATCAGCATATTTTGTGTTTAGTATACGGCAGCAATCCCACCCGTTACCAACACCTATTTGACTCATACCCCCTCGCACAACGTCAGCAGCAACAACGCCAATGTAATGATATTTACTCAACCACAGAACAAGGTTGGCTTTATTATTTAAGCGATTAAAAAACAATAAAGTGAATATAAATTCAAAACAAAAGATGTAACACCGTAAATTTCGCAACGATACGCATACTTAATCAGTTTTACGCGTAATTATATAAAATTATTGATAGTTATAATCCACGAATAATAAAATCTGGTATATGTTTAAAGATGAGATTTGTGTTTATCCTTTAAATGCATGGTTTATTACTGAACTTAACTTATTCTGTTATCAATAGGTAAACTATCGTTGTGAAATCAACCACAGGCAAGATCGAGCCATTACCACCCGCAAAAGCTAAAAAATCGCGATTACGTAGTAACAGTACCAAAGTCGGTTTATCGTTATTGGGGTTCGTATTTCTAATACCTATAGTGGGATTAATATGGCTTAATATCCATGGTGTAACAATCACTGGAGTGAAAGGACTACATTATGATAATGGTATACAAGCAGAACAAATTTCATTACGTCTTTTTAATTACCATGTCACTTTTCATCAGCTCTCTTTGCAGCACCAGATTGATCCTGACAACCAGCTAGATACTGGAAGCTATCGACTGTTTGCTAAAAAATACGACATTGAGTTAGCCCCTAAAATAACAACCCTATTAGCAACACAAGGTATTTATCTACGCTATATTCACTTCTTTGATGCTACTTTTAGGTTTGTTGATTTCTCATCCCCATTAACAATTAATGCTAGAGCACGTAAAGTAACAGCCTCTGCTGCACACAGCGATGGTAAAGAATCAGCAGCGACACAAATTATAGAGCAGGTTGATGTTACCATTACCAATACACCCCATTTGGTGATCTCAGGGCATTCAAATAAAGGTAAATTAAACGTCTTTTTTCCACATGATCAACCCTCGCCGCATTACCCAATACGGTTTGTTAACAGTCACTTTTCTATTGCTTGGCAAGATAAGCAAACCCCAATCTCTGTTACTATTGCATCGCTTCATCCTCAATGGAAAACACTTAATAGCACCTTATCTGAACAAGTCATTACTAAATTATCCTTAGCGTTTGATCTTAAAAACAGTTTACCAACCATGAAACTAACGGCTAATACCGTCAAACTGGAACAACCAAGATATTTACCTGACTTCGTGAATCGTACTGACATCGATAATAAAGGATTCCATCTAGGACAAACCATTGCTAACCTTGCTCGCCTACCGATAAAAAAGCTTAAACTAAAATCACTCACTTACGGCGACTTATTAATTGATGCTAAAGTGATTTTAAAAACGCCACTAAACACCATCACAACACCGCCAGTAGATCTTGAGCACACAAAACCACACCACAAAATAGCAACTGAAAAAGCAAGGAAGAAAATAGAACAGCAGGCTAAAAATTTAAATATTGCAACAGACAATAAAACTAAAGCGAGATTTATTATAAAAGGAAACGCGCTGGCCCCTAATCCATATCAACTTGATGTTAATATCTATCACCTTTCAAAAACAAATGCGCGGGCTCATACTATTATGACTCGTAGTGATGGTAATAATCTTAACTGCGATATTAAAATAATTTTCCATCAACCATTACCACAATATTTAAATTGCAATGCTAACTTTAAAAATACTAAAGAATTTACCGATCGTTTAGGGCTTAAAGATGTTCCTAATGCTCAAATAAAGGGACCTTTACGCTTTTATGCTAAACAAGTGCTGAGCAATGAATCAACGACTGCAAACCAAATGGTGATGAATAATAAAATTGTAGATGCTCATTACTTAATAGGTATTGAATTACCCCCCTCTTTTACTATTGAGCTGAATAAATACGCCTTTGAAGCCCCTTTTTTTAAGGCTAAATATAAAAATCCTCATCAACATCATACGCCAAAGCATATTGCTAATATTCAAATGAACAGTGACGGTAAAATAAACTTCAACCTCAGTTATCAAAACACATTATTGAAAATGGCTCTCAGTGATAAGGATGAGACGATCAGTTTTAAAAATGCGAATACAAACTCTGAATTTAATTTTTTTATTGATGAACTCAATTGTTTATATCCCAACCTTCAATGCCATATTAACGCCAATATCAAGGCTAATATCAATACATTGCAACCGGTCATCAAGAGTAAAATTGACAGCGTAAGTTTTAACTCAAACATAAAAGCGACATGGGCTAATAATTATTTAATTACCCAACTACAACAGGCACACTTTCAAGCAAATACACTGTTTTTCCATGGCAGTCCTACCTTAACCAACAATAAGATCAGCAATATTGATTTCAATATAAATCAATTAATGGGCATTATTGAGAAAAAAGAAGACCGCTTAAACTTAATGGTTTATCAACCTAAAAACACTCAAGCACAATTAAGTGCTCAATTATCGACACGCCACCAGCCAGAGAAAATAGCACTAAAAGCAGACTATCGTGCCAAACTAAACATTGCCGTCAATAAGTTATTATTACGTCATGAGATATTATTCAATAACGCTTCTCAAGCAACATCTATTACACCATTAATATTCTCAAGTCAGTTTAATATCACAATCGACGATGCTCAGCGTAACGATAAACAACGCTTTCCATCAGCCAACCTTGAGGGGCAATTCAATGTAACGTCCCAAAAACTACAAGCGAAAGCCACATTAACTAACCGTCACGATGATATTTTAGTAAAGCTCAGCCTTAAGACTGATTTAGCAACCCAAAAGACCCATGTAAAATTACACCGTAACACAATAACCTTCACTAACACTCGTCACCTAAAAAAGCATTACTTTCCAGAACTGCCTTTGCCATTTGATATAACTGACGGCAGCATTACTATCAGTGCCGCATTCGTTATTGACCATGATAATCAATTAACAGGAACCACGAACATCTCTACCGATCAGCTTTCTGGCAATTATGATAATATTGATATTATGCAGCTAGATAGTAGAGCCTCGCTCGCGTTTTCTCCTAAAGGGATCCGTACACTGCATCCTATTGCTTTATTTGCCCACCAGCTTAATGCTGGAATAACATTGACTAAACCCAGTTTGATCATGGATGTGAATACTCAAACAAACCACTACACATTACATCGAATGGCCACTTATGTATTAGGTGGCAGTTTAAGTGCTCATCGTATTAACCTTACTCATTTACCTACATCTGCATTCATTCCAATTACCGTTTTTGGTATTAAAATCAATGAAATCGTCAATCTCATTGATCTTGATGGCATTGAATTTACTGGGATCCTTGATGGTACGATTCCCATTGCTATTGTTAATGGAAAAATAGCAATTCAAGATGGTGTGCTTCATTCTCGCCATCCAGGGGGTATCCTACGTTACATCGCAGGATCGATGCTTGATAAAAATATCAAAGCGACAGATCATCAAAGCCCATTAATGGTAAGTGAGATACTTAAAAATTATCATTATCATACTTTAGCCATGAAAGTTAACTATGCTAAAGATGGCGTGTTAAAAACTCAATCTCATTTCAAGGGATATAATCCTGATTTTCAGTACGGCCGCCCAATCAATATAAACGTAATGATTGAAGATAATGTGCTTGAGATTATCAAAACAATAAACATACTCAATGCATCCAATATCGAAAGAAAAATTAGTGAGTATTTTAACCACCAATAGTATTTAAGGTTATTAATATGAATAGGTTACAACAAGCACTCTCACTATCAGGTTGTTATAGCGGCATCTTTTTCGTTGCTATACTCTTACTCAAAGGGTGCACACCAACCATACAAGTTGCGACATCAGATAAACCGATTGAGATTAATCTTAATGTTAAAATTGAACATGAAATTAAAATAAAGGTTGATAACGATATAGAACAGTTATTTGATAACAAAACTGTATTTTAATCATCATAACAACTCGCCATTAAGGTTATCGTCCTATGAAAGCTATAATCCTAAAAAAAAGACTCCTTAGTTATGGGCTATTACTCTGTTTATTTTCACCTTCAGCATTAGCAATTACATTACAACAAGCGAAACAACAAGGGCTTGTAGGTGAAGCTAATAATGGCTTAATTGCCGCGATTAAACCAAACAATAATACGACTATTAATCAGCTTATAATCTCTGTAAACAACCATCGCCAAAAAACATATCAAGCTATCAGCCAATCACATTCAGTATCACTTAATACTATAAAATTACGGGCATACCATAAGGCAATAGAAAAAACACAATCAGGGCATTTTTATCAAGACAGTCGTGGCTCATGGAAAATGAAAAAATAATAACCACACATTAAATTACTCTTAACCCGTGTTTAAAAATATTTAACTAAACGAAATAGAATGTCATAGGTATAATTCGAAAAATTATAAACAACCTGATGTCAACTATATAATATGACGTTAAATCAAAAGATTAAAAATTTAAAACCCGTAGATATCATATTTACAATTACCGCAATTATCTGTTTAGCTCCTTTCATTAGTTCACCCATCGCTTTAATTCTTGGCTTTACGTTAGCCAGTTTAGGGTTAGTTCCTACTCAATTTAATCTCGCAGCATTAACCAAAAAACTTTTGTCGTACTCCATTATTGGTTTAGGGTTTGGGATTAATTTAAATGAAGCCATTGAAGCTAGCCGCCAAGGACTTGGACTGATTATCTCTTCAATTTTCTTTACGTTATTTTTAGGATGGATCGCAACCCACTTTTTAAAACTTGATAAAAAAACTGGTCATTTAATCGCAGCCGGTACGGCTATTTGTGGCGGTAGTGCCATCGCCGCAGTATCACCTGCGATTAATGCTCGCGATGACCAAACCTCACTCGCTCTCGCTACTGTGTTTGTACTAAATGCTGTGGCTCTGTTTCTTTTCCCTGCGGTTGGTCACTTATTAGAAATGAGTCAACATGCCTTTGGTACTTGGGCAGCCATTGCTATTCATGACACATCATCGGTTGTGGGTGCTGCCGGATCTTATGGTGATGATGCATTAAAAACAGCAACAACGTTAAAACTCGCTCGTGCTCTATGGATCATTCCGGTTGCTTTTGGCAGCGCATTAATGTTTAAAGGTGACAGTAAGAAAATCACTATTCCTTACTTTATCGTTTTTTATTGCTTAGCGATTTTAATTGCACATTTTATTCCGCAATTTCATTCAACTTATATACTGATTTTTGATGCATCAAAGCGTTTATTAGTGGTGTGTCTATTCTTAATCGGATCAGGTATTACCGTTAATAAATTACGCAATGCCGGACACAAACCATTGCTACTCGGGGTTGTGCTTTGGTTAGCAATTGGTACGGCATCATTAACTTACATTGAGCTATTTCTGTAACTGATATTATAAAATAGTCCTTTATAGCGACATAAAAAAACCTCTATTCTTCAATATTCAACATGAAGATATAGAGGTTTTTTATTAAGCTACTTTATTTTTTATAAGGCGCTACTGCACTTTAATAAACACGATTACAAGACAAAACTTGCAAAAATAAAGCCAAAGATAATACTAAATACCATACTTAATAAGCCAGGTATCATAAAACTATGGTTAAAGATGTAACTACCGATCTTGGTTGTTCCTGTACGGTCAAAATCAATTGAGGCAATAATTGGACCATAGTTAGGAATAAAGAAGTAACCATTAACCGCAACAAACGTCGCAATAATCACTTCAGGTGGCAGACCAAGTGTAATGCCGACAGGAACTAACACCGCCGTTGTTGCTCCCTGACTATTCACCATCACAGATAATGCGAATAAAGCAAATGCAAAAGTCCATGGTGCAACTTCTACTAAGCCAGATACCGCTTCTTTCACCATTTCACTGTGACCTGCAATAAACGTATCACCTAACCATGCGATACCAAAGATAGCTACAATCGCACGCATACCTGCATGAAACACAGATCCTTGTGTAATTGCATTACCATCAGGCTTACAAATTAAGATAATCAATGCTGCAATAGCTAACATCACGATCTCAATCGTATGTGCCATACCCATCGCTGATCCATTGAAATTAGGACGTAATGATGGAAATGCGCCCATAATAACAACCGCCAAAGCACCAAATAAGAATAAACCAACCGCTTTCTTTGCTTCTGGCTTAATCACAATCTCTTCTACTTTTACTTCTTGTTCCATTTCTTGACGGAAAGCAGGATCTTGCATACGGCGTTGATATTCTGGATCGTCTTTTAAATCTTTACCTATTTTATTAACGACAACACATGCAAGTGCTAGGCCACAGAATGTACCGGGAATTGTTACCATTAATACATCAGCTAATGTAATACCTTGAGGCTCAAGGAATGCAACTAAAGCAACAACCGCAGCGGCAATAGGACTAGCAACAATCGCAAACTGAGAAGCAATAACGGCCATACCTAATGGACGTTCAGGACGAATACCACTACGGCGACTTACTTCCGCAATAACAGGTAATACCGAATAAGCAACGTGACCAGTACCGGCTAAAAAGGTAAACATATAAGTCACTAACGGTGCAATAAAGGTAATATGACGTGGATTTTTACGAAGAATATTTGACGCTATTTTAATTAAGTATTCAAGACCACCAGCCGCTTGCATTGCAGCCGCTGCCGCAACAACAGCCATGATCATTAACATTACATCAATTGGTGGGCTGGTGGGTTGCAGACCAAAAACAAAACTTAAAATCGCAAGACCGATACCACCCATTACACCCAAACCAATACCACCGATTCGAGCACCCACTAAAATACACACTAGTACAATCAAAAATTCTACAATAAACACATTTATACTCCCTAATAACAGCGTTTATATTACTGAGCAATATTCAGTAAAAATTCGTGCTGATAATAAAGTTTATATAGGAGCAATAATTAGCTATTAATCACATTTATTAAATTTTGTATCAATAAGTGTATTTTTATAAAAAGTTTATCCGTTTTTGTTCTCAATAAGACTTTAAATAGATAACAACACGTTAATAAATAGTTAAAATTAATGATGCTTTTTTTACTGTGGCAATTTGAGTGACTATTAATAATTCATCTTCATTACTGTTTTTTTGTAATCAAAGGCTCTCTTATTTTTAACCATAAAACAAACAATAAAAGAGAAAATGCCATTAAGTCACATAACGCACTGGTAAGTCCCGATGTAAATAATGAAATAGTCATTAGTAATATAGTGATAATGACACTTATAATTTGTCGTTTACGATCACTCATTCTAAGTAAATAGACTTTCATAATAACGATCCTTGCTCAACATTGATTGTTTCTAATATGTTAACCAAGCATTGTGATTTTAAAAATACCATTTACCTCTATGAAAGAGTAAAAAAGTCTATAACCCTATGATCTCACTAATTACGAAAGCCAACATAATGTATTCTCATTTAGCATGGCTAGTTTGTTCAAAAAACACACATGTAACCATTAAAGCGTAATTATCATACCAATATCTTGTCATTTTTCGCTACAATACACCCAAGTATAAAGACATTTATTCATCGTGATATTTACGTTATTACCTTTATAGTAATTGATATCATATTGATAAATCATTACATATTTTTCGGAGAAAACAATGGCATCTCGTACGCTAAAAGCAGCAGTTGTCTTAGGTCTATTTGCATTATCTGGTTGCGCTTCATCTGACAGCCCTTGTGATACAGGTTACCTATTACCATCAAAACTTGATAATGAAAACCTTCAATGCCAACAACAAGCCGCTGCAACTGTTGCCCCAGAAACAACAATAACTAGCGAACCCGTTGTTGATAGTGACTACATTAACAATGACAACTCTCACCTTGCTGATGAGGAGTCAATGACCAATGATCAAGCATTTGGTGATATTAACCCCTCACATTTTACCATTCAAATTTTAGCATTAAGTGAAGAGCGTAACCTACGTGGTTATCTTCAGCCGATCACGGGTGATCAACCAATTTGGGTTAACTGGAAACACGCATTAGGCCGTAACTGGTATGCCGTTACTTACGGTAATTTCGCAACTCGTGAACAAGCAAAACAAGCAATTCAAACATTACCAACTAATGTTCAAGCACAAGGTCCATTTGTATTAAGTTTTGCCGCAGTTAAAGCAGATAAAGAAGGTCAAGTGTACCAATTACGTTAATCGTACTACGGCACTAAATACTACAACTTATACTGTAGCCAAAAAAAACCAGACACTCAGTCTGGTTTTTTTATTTCATCCTATTTATTAATAATTAAGCTTATTAATAAATCAACAATTATTGATCGTCTTGACTCACATCAGTATTGCGTTTTTTCTTAGGGATAAAGACATCATTACCCACCGCTTGGTTTTCGTAAAAACGCTTATCAACTCTCTTTTTCGCTTTAGGTGCTTGAGTTCGTTTCGCCGTACCTGTTGCGTTGGTTGTTGTTTTCTTAACAATTTTCTTTTTCGGTGCAGGCTTAAGACCTTTAAACTTACCGACTAGACCTTCAATCGTTGTGAATTCAATCTTTTGTTTTAAGAATGCTTCAACGGCTTTAAAGCTCTTCCAGTCTTTTGGTCCAACTAATGATACAGCATCACCTTTATTACCCGCACGACCAGTACGACCTACACGGTGAACATATTCTTCAGCATGTTTTGGCATATCAAAGTTAATGACTAATGATACGCTATCAATATCAAGGCCACGAGATGCGATATCTGTAGTCACAAGGATCTTATGACAATTACGCTCAAACTGACTCATAATGCTATTACGTTGCGTTTGATTCAGATTACCACTTAGTGCAACGGCTTTTAGTTTACGTTCGTTCAGCTCAGCGGTTAAACGATCAGTATCAGCACGCGTTGCAGTGAAAATAATAACTTGATTGTAATCTTCTACTTCTAACACTTTATCTAATAATGCTTGTTTGTGATCTAAGTGATCACACAAAATAAAGCGTTGTGTAATATCGGTATGCTCTTCTGCTGAGTGACCAATTGAAATGCGCTTAGGGTTATCCAACATTTCAGATGCCATATCAAGCACATCAACATGATCCATCGTTGCAGAGAACATTAATGTTTGACGACGACGGTGATTTGCAGCTTCGTTAATACGACGTAGTTGCGGCTCAAAACCAAGATCAAGCATACGGTCGGCTTCATCAAGAATAAGCATTTCTAAACCGTCAAGGTGTGTACTACGGTGCTCTAGGTGATCCGCAAAACGACCAGGTGTTGCAACTACAAACATTGGGTCATTACGTAATGCTTTTACTTGGTCGTTAAAGTTTTCACCACCAACGATCAATGTACCATCGTAAGGCGTACCTGCATTAAGCGTACGTAATTGTGCAAAAATTTGTTTCGCTAACTCACGGGTTGGTGTCAAAATCAAAACACGTGGATCACGACGAGTAAATGGCTTACTGCGGTACATACGTTGCATCGCAGGTAATAAAAATGCCAGAGTTTTACCGGAACCCGTTTTCGACGACGCCAAAATATCTTTGCCTGCAATAGCAACAGGGACTGCCGTTTGTTGAATTTCGGTTGCTCGATCAAACGCCAAATGATTTAGTTTCTTTAGTAGGCGTGGGTCTAAGCCAAGATCTTTAAAATGCAAAATGATGCTCCGGTAAAAACAACTCAATCTATGAGTGTATACTGTCAAATATGATGTATATCACAATATTGTGAAAACATTAGCTGGAAATTATAACACAAACCAATTTTAAAAAACCTAAAATAAGTCATCACATTGACGTTAACATATTGATAATCATTCTTGCTATATATGCTGCAAAAACGTATCAAAACCCCAAATAGTTTGTTGATAGCAGCTAAAAGGAAGCATTAGTGTGTCATTCCTTTGTCAGGTTTCAATATATAAAAAACCCAACAAATACTGTTGGGTTTTTAAAATAGTCTATTTATATAACTAAATATTACTCTGCGTCTGGGTAACCATTAGGGTTAGTTGACTGCCAACGCCATGTATCTTGTGTCATATCGTCTAGAGTCAGTTTAGCTTCCCAATGCAATTCAGCTTTTGCTTTTGCAGGATCTGCCCAACATTCCGCAATATCACCCGCACGACGTGGTGCTATCTTATATGGAATTTCAACACCTGAAGCGATTTCAAATGCTTTTGCCATTTGCAATACACTATTACCGTTACCAGTGCCAAGGTTGTAAATGTGTAAACCCGCTTGACGACCTTTGTGCGTTAATGCCGCAAGGTGACCATCAGCAAGATCAACCACGTGAATGTAATCACGAACACCGGTACCATCAACTGTTGGGTAGTCGTCACCGAAAACAGATAAAAACTCACGACGACCAACTGCTACTTGAGAAATAAATGGCATTAGGTTGTTAGGAATGCCCTGTGGATCTTCGCCCATAGTACCTGATTTATGTGAACCTACTGGGTTGAAGTAACGCAATAATGTTACGCTCATTTCAGGATATGCATATTGAATATCAGCAAGACACTCTTCAACCATTAGCTTACTACGACCATATGGGTTAGTTGCACTGGTTGGAAAGTCTTCAGTAATCGGCACAGATGCAGGATCGCCATAAACAGTTGCTGATGAACTAAAGATAATTGCATTCACACCTGCTGTGCGCATCGCTTCAACAAGTACTAACGTTCCACTTACATTATTATCATAATATTCAAGTGGTTTTTCTACTGACTCACCAACGGCTTTAAGGCCTGCAAAGTGAATCACAGCATCAATTTCATTTTCAGCAAAAACACTGTCTAAAAATTCACGATCACGGATATCGCCTTTATAGAAGGCTGGCGTTACACCGGTTAAGTTCTCAATGCGCTTTAATACTGTTTCTTTACTGTTATACAAATTATCAACAATAATCGGGGTCATACCCGCTTCAATCATTTGTACACAAGTATGACTACCAATGTAGCCCATGCCACCAGTAACTAATACACGCATGATGTCTCCTAGTCGTTAATACGTAGTTTTAATCTAAATATTAATACATATCCGTATAGTAATAACACGATATTGTATAAAAATTCATTATCTTGAAATATTATGCTATCAATTGCTGTCTTTAGCAATCTATTGATTCACATGACATTTAATTTTGACATAATGTTAGCTGAAAAGACAAAGACGCATATCACAGTTTTATATTTCAGTTGCCATAAAATAGCTTTAACCATTATAAATAAAACATTGTATAATTGAAAAGAATTACAATCAGTTGAGTAAGCTATGAAACGATTTTTACATTATTCTATCCTGTTTTGGGCATTTCTTGTCATGACTACGGGTTGCGAGGTTGTACGTTGGAAAACAACACATGATCAGGCTTCTTTAGAAAAAGAAGGATTCAGTAAGCATAAAATGATGCTTCGAGAAGGTGGTCAGTTAACCTATTGGGAAGGAGGACAAGGAGAGCCGCTACTACTATTACATGGTTTTGGTGGTACGGCAGCCGCTACATGGAAAGCTGAAATGCTACAGCTGAGTAAAAAATACTATGTTATTGCGCCAGATTTGCTCTGGTTTGGTGAATCATATAGTGATAATACTGCCCAATTATCGACTCAAACGAATGCTATTTGGCAATTAATAGATAAATTACAGCTTAATAAAATTAATGTCGCAGGTATTTCTTATGGTGGCTTTATCACCTATGACATGATGCTAACACCTGAGCGAATAAATAAAGCAGTGATTATCGCCAGCCCTGGTCCACAATTTAATGATAAAGATTTGCATGACTTAGTTAAACGCGCAGGTATTCGATCACCTGAAGAATTATTTGTTCCTAATAATGGTGATGATGTTAAACGCCTTTATGACAATGTTTTTATAAATAAAAAATTTATTCCTGATTTTATTGCAAACCAAATCTACCTTGATTATTTTTCGGAGTGGAAACCCCAACGAACTCAATTAATTCAAACATTACCTAATGATAGAGATCGAATTCAGCAATATGACCCTAAAAAATTACCTCAAGCACTCATAATATGGGGACAAAATGATCAAATATTCCCACTCAATAACGGCATTAAATTAAGTCAATATATTCAATCTCCAATCATTGTTCTACCAAATACGGCACACGGTATTACCAATGAAAAACCTAACGTAACGGCTGATTTAATTGATAATTTTTTATCCTCACTATGACTATCATATAGTCATTACAAAAAAGAGAAGCCAAAGCTTCTCTTTTTTTATTATTGCGACTTTTGCTGTAAATAAACAAAGATTTCGTCTTTTAATAACAGTTTTTCTTTTTTGAGCCGCTCTATAAGCGTCTCATCAAAGCCATTAGCCGATGTCATAACATTAATTTTATCATCTAACTCATTATGCTTTTTAAATAGACGATCAAAGTGCACATCATGACCTTTTAGTGATATTATTAAGCTTCTATACTCTGGATACATTGTCACCTCTCTTCATTTTTAAACACCATTTACCTTTAACTAATCTGAATAATTATTCATAGCAATAGATCTGGTTTTTAATCATTTAAGCTAAACAATCAGTCTTATTCCATATAACAAAACATAAATCATAAACTTTTATACTTATGTATCATTTAGTTACATCTAATACTGTTTATTCCCTGTTCATCAAAAGATAGCAACATCTCTTTTAAAGATATTATTTTACATTAAAGTAGAAAAATAATTAGACATCAATCACAATACTGATATGCTTCCAAAAAAACACTCGATCTCTTGTATTTATCTTAATGTTGTTATAAAGGTTTTTTTTATATCATGGCTACATTGATTAAAAGCACTCAGCTACAAGCAACAAACTTTGCCTATATTGAACTTAGTGAGAAAACATTAAAAAAACAACTTTCTTTGTTATTTCCTTTTGCTGGTGCTATCTGTGCCATTATTGCTTTTACTTATTTTGTCTCACAGCAAGACCATTATTTTACTATTGTTGGTATAGTTGGCATGGTGTTATGTTATATTTTAGCGGCATTAAATCGAACCCTCTTCTCGGCAACTATTCTTTTTTGGATCTTTTTAATTGCAACAACTCTCGTATGTTCTAGTGGTTTTTATTTTACTGGTGCACGCCATATCAGTAATACTATCGGCTTAACTATTCCACTATTAAGCTTTTTTGCATTAAAAATTAAAACCGCTACCTGGTATAGTGGTATTTTTGGCTTGATCTATATTGTGCTAAGCGTATCTGAAATAGCCGACAAACATATACAGATTTCTTCTGCCCTTCAAAATATTTGTGCTTATTCTATTATTTTTGTGATGGCATTTTTATTATCTCGTCATCGATACGATGCTATTTTGCAAGTTAAAAAAACCACGACTAATGATTTTCTGACTGGGCTATTAAACCGCGAAGGGCTATTACCTTTTTATCAAACCGAATCAGCTCGATGTAAGCGTTACCGTCGAGATATTTCGATGCTATTAATCAATATTGATAAATTCAGAGATGTTAATGATCGCTTCGGCCTTGATGCTGGAGATAAGACTCTGATGATGGCTGCAAAATGCCTCCGTGAAATTTGTGACAAAAATATACATATTGCACGTTTGAGTAGCCAAGAGTTTTGTATCATTATTCCTGATGCAAATATTCAAGCAGCAGAACAATTTGCAATTAAAATTCGAGATGAAATTAGTCAATGGATCTTAGAATTAACGACGGGGCATCAAATAAAGATCAGCGTTAGTATTGGTATTACTAATATTGAATATCAAGATTTTAGATACGATTATATCAAAGCAGAAAGTGCATTGATGCGAGCCAAAAGCTGGGGTTCAAATCAAATAGCAACCAATGAATAGAGAATAATAATGAGCATAATAAAACACTATCAATGGAAATGTTTTAGTATTGAAGAGCAACCACACTTGCTTCCCGATGGTCGAGAAATACCTTATACCAGTATAAAACATCCAGGCGCGGTGGTTATTGTTCCTATTGATCATAACGGTGATCTGGTACTTGTTCATCAATATCGTCCCGCGGTAAGCCAATGGTTATTTGAGTTCCCTGCAGGTACCATTGAAACCGAAGAAGATATTTTCATTTGTGCGCAACGAGAATTAGCAGAAGAGACAAACTTAGCCGCAAGTCAATGGCAGCCTATAGGTCAGTTACTGCCTGTACCTAGCTTTTGTGATGAAATACAATACCTCTATGTGGCTAAAGAGCTATCAGCAACTCAGGGTGAACTTGATGATGACGAAATCATTAATGTAGTTACTCTATCTGTTGCTGAAGTAGAACAAAAAATTGCCGCTAACCAAATTCAAGATAACAAAACATTAGCCGCTTTTCTAAAAGCACGTATTCTTGGTTTTATTTAAATTAAACGCCAATAATCATAAACATGTTACGGTATTTAAGAATAAAAATCGTAACATGTAGAACATCGCTCATATCTGAAAAATTACTATTCATACAAATATATCGCGTTAAGCTTCATTTCAGTTTATAAAAACATTTTTAAAAGATGGTATATCGTGTCTTTCTTACTCGCTTTAATATTTTCTCTTTCATCAAACCTCGATAATTTTGTTATTGGCCTTAGTTATGGTGTGAAAAATGAAAGAATTCCTTTTACCGCTAATGCAATAATTGCTTTTATAACAGCGTTAATTACCTTTATTTCAATGCTAGGTGGTAAGTTAATAACTCAACTGATTCCTAATTATGTATCAAATGAATTAGGCTCAGTGATTTTTATTTTAATGGGCGCTTGGTTCATTGGCTGCGATCTTCTAAAAAAACAACAACAGCAACAAAAACAACGCACCGTACTTAATTTTAAAGGGGCGGTCATGTTAGGTTTATTATTGTCGATTAATAATGTTGGCGTAGGTATTTTAGGTAGTATTACCCACTTAGACATTACACTGGTTGTTATGCTTACTTTTACCACGGGTATGTTCTTAACATATGTCGGTAATCATATTGGTCATAGTGTTATTGGCAACATTGTTGGAAAATATAATGATCTGATTTCAGGTAGTTTACTTATTCTTTTAGGTATTTTATCGCTATTATTTAAATTTTAAGTGTGTTTGATTTATCTATAAACCCAATAAAAGCCCAGTCATTAACTGGGCAATATAAATCACAAATCATGGCAGCTGCACATTAATTTGCCAACGCTTAAGCGGCTCCATTTGATTAATGCCCTCTCGCCCCCAACGATCAATACTGTCAATAACCATCACATTGACATCTTTTGGCAATAATGCCTGTTGAAATACTGTTAATTTCTTCGTTGTTAATAACCACAAGCTATCATCGTCAGCCAATAACGCGCTTAATTTTTGCTTATCTTTGTCTGTCCACTCTAATGCTGGTGTCGTTAAACGATCGACAACAAACAGTTGGTTACCTGATGCAAAATCTTCAAGCTCCTTAGAAAGTAAGATGACCGAATCAATACCAGCCTCAATTAGCATTTGTTGTTGATCATTAATTAACGAGCGAACATCCCCCATTAATTGCTGCTGATTCTTTTCTATTTGTTGCGCTTTTTCAGGCCATAAACGTTGTAAATCATCGCTGACAATTGCCGCCATACGACTAAGATTAGTTGGATTTAACCATGAATAGATTGAGGTTGAACCATCTTCTAAACGCAATGCCGCGACACCTTGTGCGCGAGGAGAAATCGCTTGAGATGCATCAATCTCGACGATGTTAATATTACCTTGTCGAGCATGAGCATAGAGCGGATCTTGCGGCCAAATAGCCCCTAATGTGATCACAGTTTGCGCTTTCTTGCTCGCCTCTTTTGTTACCACGTCACCTTTTGAAGCAAACCAATTCGGTAACCGTGATACACCATAACGTTTAGGCGGTAAATATTCCGTCGTTAGCCCTGTATTATATGTTAGCTCTGTTGCTAGCATATAAGTTACAGGGGTTGCGGTTAAAATATCTTGCGCATGAACGGCGCAGGTATAACTCCACCCTGCGGTAAGCATTGCAACAACGCATAGTGATTCTCTCAGAAAACGTATTGGTTGTTGCTGAATATATCTCATGGGGATTCCTTAAAAAATACAGCGACTACCCTTTACGAATAATGCGGTAACAAGTGGCCGTTAAAAAGAAAATAGCAGCAACAATAATAATCGCAGCGCCCGAAGGTACAGGAAGTTTAAGCTCCATTGGTAATACCGTACCAACAACACAACTGATGGTAGCCAATAACGCTGATAGCAATACAAAACTGCCCATATTTTTAGTTAATAGGCGAGCTGTAGCCCCAGGAATAAGCAATAAAGCACCAACTAACACAGCACCGACAATCTTAACCGAGGCTATAGTGACCAGCGTAATCATCATCACAAACAAATAGTCATAAAAGTTGGTTTTATAACCGCGAACACGCGCTATATCAGGACTAATACAAGTTAATAAAATGCGGTTAAAAGTCGGTATTAACAGCACAATAATCAAGCTACAGCTTATTGCTAATACCCATAGATCTTGATCAGTAACCGTAAGAATCGAGCCAAACAGTACATTTTCTAGCATGTGAATATTAATTTTACGGGCTACATACATTAATAATGCCGCGCCTACTGCTAATGCCAAGGCAAGAAACACACCAACGAGCGTATCGTAAGGCACATTGGTTCGATTACGAACAAAATGCAGTAACAGGGCAAAAATCATGCAAAAACTAAATAAACCAATGAAAGGATTTTCAGGCGGCTCACCTAATAACACCCCTAATGCGATCCCTGTTAATGCCGCGTGACCAACAGCTTCAGAGAAAAAAGCCAATCGCTTGGCAATCACTAATGTCCCTAGCCCGCCTAATAATGGACCTAATAACAATGCAGCGACAATAGCATTCACCATAAAGGCGTATGAAAAACTGTCACTTAGAAAACCCGCATCAACACCTAGTTGTGCCCAATGACGTAATAACTCCATTACGCGATCTCATGTTGCTTTGCCGCAATCGGCACATGACTATAGTGATTAAATAATCGTTCAATTTTTTCGGGGATCAACACATCAGAATGATGACCTGAATCGACAAGAATACGATTAACAACATGCACCTGTGCATTCAAACGACGTACAGCAGTAACATCATGGTGCACTGCTAACACTGTTTTACCTTGGGCGACAAACTCATGAATTAGTGCTTCTAGATAACGTACACCTTGTTCATCCATACCCGTTGTAGGCTCATCAAGGACTAATAGATCTGGGTTATCTAATAATGCTTGGGCGAATAAAACCCGTTGTTGTTCACCACCCGATAACTGCCCCATGCGACGATCAGCACGATTCGCCATGCCAACACGTTCAAGCTGGCTTAATGCAAATAACTTATCTTGCTGACGCTTACGCCAAAATAGCGGTGAACGGGTTAAATTCAATAAAATAAAATCCATCACCGTTAACGGTAAACTTTGTTCAAACATCGCTTTTTGAGGCACATAACCGACAGAACCCGGTTTACCATTATTAGCGATATCATCCCATAAAATATCAACCTGACCTTTGAATGGTGTTAAACCTAAAATTGAACGTAATAACGATGTTTTTCCACCACCATTAGGCCCCATAACCACATGGCATTGACCTGCTTCAAAGGTATGATTGATGCTAGATAAAATCTGGTTTTCACCGTATTGCAATTCAAGGTTTGCAATCTCAATTTGAGGGCCAACACTCATGCTTGATCCTTTTTAGCAGCAAATTGCATTGCTTCTACTAATGTGTCTAAATTTTGCTGCATTTCGATTTCGACTTTTTTAGCGTCATATTGACCATGCGTCATGTGTGAGAAACGGTATAACTTCACTCCAGTCGCTTTTTCTATGGTATCAACATAACGGTTAGGCATATTTAATTCATAAAACAGCACATCAATACCTGATTGCTTGATTTTCTCAATCGTGCCCTGTAACTGGCTCGCACTTGGTTCAACACCATGAGCAGGTTCAATCACCGCTGCAACATCAACACCAAATTCTTGTAATATGTAGCCGTAAGCATTATGGGTTGTGGCAACTTTCATTCCCGCGGTATTTAAGTCCCCCAGCGCTAACATTGATTTACGCTTCATTAATCGAAATTTTTTCGCATAATCACGAGCATTTTTACGGTATTGACGTGCATTGTCGGGATCAAGTTCAGCTAATTTATTGGCAATGGTATATACCTTTTGAATTGTGGTTGATAAACCAACAAAGGTATGTGGATTAACAGCGCCGTTACCAACAGACTGCCCCATAGCAGGAAGTAACGGCACATCATTATTCGCTTTAAGCACCACTAAATCATCACGGTTAGCAGCATCAATCACTTTAAGCGCAAAATCATCATGACCAATACCATTAACAACAATAACGTCCATTTGTTTTAGACGGCGTAAGTCATTTGGTTGTGGTTGATAGTTATGAGGATTAAAACCGGCATCAACTAACGGTAAAATATCAGCCTTATCGCCCACTACTGCTTTTACATAGCTATAATAAGGTTGCAGTGTGATACCAATAGTTAGTTTTTCAGCAGCAGCGCAACTAAAACTAACCAATAAAGCCGCAGCGGTTAGCGCCGTTTGAATGACTTTTTTCATAATATATTTACTTCAACGTTAGAGAAAAGAATAACCGCCAGCGATATACCAACACCTCAATGCGCTTGAGACTGCTCATTACTGTCGCTATGAAATACAATTTGTGTCCAACCATTATCGATAAGTTGCTGAGCTGTAAAATCTGCGTCTTTATTGATAACTAATGGTGTCGTGTTTCGAGAAAGTGCCAACCAAATATCAGGTTCAGGGCTATTACTGTTGAGAATGACAGACGATGCACCTTGCTTTTCAACACGAATGCCTTGATAAATAGCCCCTGTCAGATGTTGCCACTGATGACGACCTTTTCGCTCCCAGCTTTTATCTTCGATGAAAGGTGCGAGCCATAATTCAGATAATTCCGCCATATTTGGCCATCTATTTTGATTATCAAACTCACGACTATCTTGATTTATATTGCGAATTTCTTCATGAGCGAGGCGTAACTCAGCGACCATCGCTAATTCATCAGGGCTTAACTCAGTGACTGCTATTTGGTGAGCATCTAATGGTTGTGATTGGATTTTATCTTGATGAAAAGGCAATAGCCCTGCCGCGACCAATAAAATAGCAACGATAATACCGCCAACCCATTTGCCTTCTTTGCCACCATTGTCTGATGCTACAGATTGACGGATCATTTTTCGCTAATCTCAACAACGTCGACTTCAACAGGGCTTTCATGTCCAGAGTCAAATACTAAATAAAAATCAGTATCAGGTTTAACAAACTCAGCAATCGAGCGCTTATCGGTATTTACTTTAGCAATAAGATTATCGTCGTAATCATACATATTAACGCTGTAATCAACGGCTTTGCTGCCATCGCTATAGCCAGTCTCACAAGCTACTTTATCACTCTCAAACCAACAGCTCATTAATGGGAAATGCGCTTGAGCTGCAGTTGAAAATAAGCCTAATGTTAATAACGATAACTGAATAACTGATGTCTGCTTTTTCATAACAATCTCGAATCTGCCCATATTATTGATAACTGTAATAAGTGACATATAAAGGAATAATACGGCTGCCTTCTGTCAGAAAGCAGCGCGCTAGATAGTCTTACTGTAGTGATGCTTCAAAAGTGATATGCACATTAACGTTAGCAGTATCAACCATTGGGTTATTGGCGATTTCACCACGGTAATTTGCTTTCATGATATAGCGGCCCGCCGTTGCTGGTGTAAAGCTCACCATGCCATCTTTATCACTCACAACATCAATTTGTTCTTGGTGATTACGATATAGTGTTCCTTCACGGGTCACTTCAGCTACAACACCCGCTTGTGGCTTACCATTAAAGTAGAATTGAAAAGTAACAGGCTCACCTTCAATAATGTCAGCAGGATGAGTGATTGGCAGTAATTCTAAATACTTACCGGTAATTTCCATTGCTTTAGTACTTGGCTTACCAACGGTGACATACGTTTCTGCACGGGTGTAACCCACTTGCGTAATAACATCACGAGATTTTTTAGGTAACACACTATCACGTTCAACTTTATTGGCCGCAATCCATTTAACCGTATCACGACGACCTGCTTTATATTGCGTATAATAGACAGGCGTTTGATTTACTTGAACTTTATGCGTACCTTGCTCTTCAAAGTAGAAGTCAAAAATAGCACGACGCTTACCACGAATAGTAAAGTTAGGACGCTCTGTACGACCATCAGGCATCACAACTTCTGCAGTTTCCGTGCTCGCTGGCTTATCATAAACAAAGGTACCGTGTGACGCTGTAACATCAAAAGATAACCAATCGCCACCTTCCTTTGATACCGTAAAATGTGACGGTAATACCCATCGCGGATGCGCATTTGCCGATGCTGAAACAGCCAAGCCTGCAATAACAGCACATGCCAGAGAAAACGCTTTCATTTTATTATTTTTCATAATGTTACTATCACTCAAAGTTTGTAATTAAGCTGAATAGCACCGGTTTCTTCCGTTGGTGCAATAACATGGCTAAACGCGTTTTCGCCTAGCTCGATTTTTTGACGTAAGTAGTTTCGGCCACCGTGTTCACGTACAACTTCTACATAAAAGGTGTAATTGCCCTGTTCAACAGGCTGCCCTTTATCATTTAAGCCATCCCAAACGAACTTATATTCGCCCGCAGGACGTGTTGCCGATGTAACCGCATCAACTAACTCACGATCGTAACGACCGACTTTGCGCCACCAGCTACGTAAATCTTTTAACCACTCATCTTTACCAACCCACAACTGCACAGTGCGTACAGGTTTACGGTTGGCATCTTCAACCCATACAGCAACATATGGACGTGCATACATGGTGGTTTCAATCGCAGGTAGTGTAAAATTCACCTCAAGCTGAGCATTTTCAGGCACAGGTTTGGCAATCGCACTCGCCAATGGTGTTAACAATAACGCGGCTAATAATGGTTTTTTTATGACGTTAAACATGGTGATAACTAACCTTAGATAAAAGCGACAATCAAATACTGCTATGGCACAGCAAAGATATAAATCAATAAACTAATCACAGAACCGAGCCCCATCCACTTCAAAGAAGTATTGAAGGTTTTCTTTTTAGGTATTAATAAACACACGCCGGTTAATACAAACATCACCATCAATAAAGCTGTAATATCAATAAACCAACGCCAAATTTCACCACTATTACGTCCTTTATGGAGGTCATTCAGCACTGCAATTGTGCCGTAATGGGTACTTTCAATTGTGGCTTGCGCTGTTGTCATATCAATAAACACCGTGGCGTTATAACCAGGGCCTTTATAATCGAGTGAAATTTCGCCTTCTAATAATTCAGCGCCATCAACATCAGTAAATATATCAATCGCAGAAGGTGTACCACTGACATCACCATGCTTAGCAAGATAAGCGATCAAGGCTGCACGATCTGGAGCAAATGGCCCTTTATCAGAGCGCAATAAATCTGTCGGTATAATCAATTGCTGCTCAACCACATTAGGCGCTTGGCTAACAAAAAGATAAGGCCGATTTAAAGTGATCCCAGTAATGGCAAAAAATAGCACCACCAGCAGCAGTGCCATTGAAATATAAATATGTAATCGACGCGCCCATAGTTGCACTGCTTTGTTTTTTAACACCATTACTAACATCATGTATAAAGGAACTGGAATAATGATAATTTAATTGATAATCGTTCTTATTGGCATTCAATTTACATTATTTACGTTGGTTAGAAAAATGAGACAAAAGAAGGAAATTAGGTGCGAGGTGCGAGGTGCGAGGTGCGAGGTGCGAGGTGCGAGGTGCGAGGTGCGAGGTGCGAGAATAATAACGCCTATAAAAAATAAACCCCTAATAAAACATCATTAGGGGTAATTTATAAGGTTTAACATCAAACCGTATATTGCCAAATTAACTATACCACTTCAGTTATTTATTAGTACGGCACTGGCGGAAAATATCTTGTTGAGGTTTATACACAGAGGTATTTACATTCATAATACCTAGCATAGAACTAAATATATTATCTTGTGAATAATCCCCTTGCTTAGCATTCGTTGCCAAGTCTTCAAGACAAGTTAAATTTAAGTCACGATCTTGAGTAAAGCTTTTTGAAAACCACATCATCATTGGTACTGTTGTTTGGTATTTAGGTGCCAAGCTATAAGGAGTACCGTGGAGATATAATCCACCTTCACCTAAAGATTCACCATGATCTGAAATATAGAACAATGCTGTATTATATTTATCACTATAACCTTTTAATTTTTCAATCAATTGGCTGATAACATAATCAGTATATAAAATAGTATTATCATAACTGTTAACTATCTGTTCTTTGGTGCAATTTTCAATATCAGAACGCTGACAATCTGGCTTAAAGAATGCGTGATCTTGAGGGTAACGTTTATAATATGTAGGACCATGACTTCCCATTATATGTAGCGTAATAAACTTATTCCCTTTCATATTCGCTACATCTTGATCAAAGTTTTCTAATAACGCCATATCAAGGCATGATTCACCATCGCATAAAGGATTGGTAGCGCTATGACTTAAGGTTATTTTTTGAATACGATCGCCAGCACCTTTATCACCACCATCATTTTCTTTCCACAACATAGAAATACCTGCGCGATGTAGAATATCAATGAATGTATCTTGATTATAAGCGATTTCTTTTTTGTAATTACGACGATCCATTGCCGAGAACATGCAAGGAACCGATACGGCTGTAGCAGTACCACACGATGAAACATTTTTAAATGAAATCATATCATCAGGCTGAGTATATCGGTTTGTTGGACGAGGATAACCATTAGCTTGATAATTTTGGGAACGCGCGGTCTCCCCTAAAACAAATACAAATAAGGTTGGCTTACCGTTTGATGTTGCCGTAGTAACTAATTTAGCATCAGTACCAATTTCTTGGTAAGCAATCGGCTTCATGAAATAGGTTCTATCAATATATTTAATAGCTGTATATACATAAGATGGATTGATTACACGATTAAGATATTTATTATTACGACCAACAGACGCATAATCTTTATAGAAAAAAGCTGCAATTAAGACAATAACAATAATAGAAGCAATAATAGATATTACCTTATATAGTATAAAATTCTTAACAAAAGATTGTTTTTTTACTTTTACACTGATGATATATAAACAAGGAATAACACCCAAAATGGTAATAGTGATAAGACCAGATAGGCTAAAATATGATGATGCTTCACCACTGTTAGTCTCAACAATATTTTCAATCATACCATAATCAAAAATAACGCCATAATGATATGAAGCATAAGCGGTAATAGCTGAAACAAAGGTTAAAATACCAAAAAAAACACGTCCAAAATATGGCCATGCAAAAAGTTGAAAAATAATATTAAGTGCTGCAATGAGAAATATAGGTAATGATATTACAAACCCTACATTCACCATTTCTAATTTTGATAGTATCTCATAAAAGGTTTGCCATAATGGGATGTTTAAAATAAGACCAAAATACACAGCAATATAAAAAATTAAAATATTATAATTTATTTCTTTGTTGAAAAAATAGGAAGAACACTTCATTTATTTAACCTAAAATAATAATATAACCCAATGCCACTCAATGGCACTCAATGGCACGTTTTAGATGCATAAGTATACTTCTAAAATAAAACATATTAAATACTCTTATCGTCTTACTAATGATTTTTAAGCATTAAATTTTAACTTACAATAATATTTTTAATCACGCCCAAAGCACCACGATAAATACTTAATAAAAGTCATATTATTATTTTATTTTTTTACATTCTTAAAAATAAGAAAAACGAGCTCAATGGCTCGCCTTTCAGACAACTAATAATATATCCAATAATTACTCTATTCGTTAAGCACTTGCATCCATTTTACGCATTTGAGCTAAATATTTAACCCAACTTTTCGCAGCAGAAGAAGGCTTAATATTATCAGCTTGCTTCGCATGAATAATCGCTTGTTCGAGATTATTCATTTTGTAATAAACCCGTACTTTGGCCAATTCTACTTCTGCACGTTTATCTTTACGCTTAACGCGATCTAACTCAACCAACGCTTGTTTATAATCGCCTTCTTGAACTAATAATTGTGCTAATTGCCACCGATAATGATTATCTTTGGCCGCAACTTTGCTCCATAGCTTGATCGCTTTATTCCACTCGCGTGCCATTTGCCAATAGTTTGCTTGCTCTATCAATAATGTCTTATCGCTATTTGCATCCTTCAATACGGCAATTTGTTCAGCTGCGCGTTCTGGAATACCTTGTTGAGCATACAATTGAGCCAATACTTTAAGATCTTGCTGACTCAGTACAACACCTTGATACTTAGCAAGCTTTAATGTCGCTAATGCATCGGCATTTTTCCCTGTACGCATCTGAATACTGGCTAACTGCTGCCACCAAATTAACTTATTCGGTTCAAGTGCAATTAAACGATTTAACGTTGCCGAAGCCCCTTGCCAATGTTTCAATTGCAGCTGTGCACCTAGCTTAATCGATAATGGCGACATGCTATCTTTAAGGCTATAACCGTCGTAACGCTTCATTGCAGTTAGCACTTGTTGCCATTGTGATTGCTGATAATGCGCTTGCGCAATACGTAACCACAACTCAGAGCCTTTTTGCTTAGCCGGAATATTTTTAGTTAACTTATAATAATGTGGTAAAGCTTGGCTGTATTTAGCCTCAGAAAGTAGAATATCCGCTAACATACGCTCAGTAGTCCAAGCTTGATCATCTTTCAACAAACCACTGTTTACCGCTTTTGTTAGCAATTTCACTGCTTGTGATGTTTTACCTTGTTGCCAATAAAACACCCCTAACATACGCTGAACATAGGCTTTATCATACGCAGCACTTGGGTTCATTTCAGCTAAGATAGCGACAGCTTGATCAAGCTTATCATTTAATTGTAAGTTATTGGCGCGCTGTACCTTATTAGCCGTTGCTTGTGATAACTGACCACCACTTGCATAAGCATAAGATAATGGCAGTGAGGCCGATAAGGTTAACGCGATAATAAAAGCGATCTTTTTCATTATTGATTCAACCTAAATTCAAGACGTACTGTCTGCCCTTGCTGCGCCATTGCAGTACCATTAACAACTTGTGGTTGGTATTTCCACTTACGTAACGCACGAATCGCTTCTTTATCAAATAAACGTCGTGGTTTAGCATCCATAACAGCAATATCAATCGGCCTACCTTGAGTATCAATGGTGAATTTAAGCACCACATAACCTTCTTTACCCTGACGCAAAGCTCGCGAAGGATAACGTGGTTCAACCCGATAAAGTGGCATAGCTTGTTGCGATTTACCTAAACCATTTCCGATCGCTGCGGCGCTACTAAAATCAGTAAATTTAGGCGCATTAACCGCTAGACCGTGAATCGATGTATCCAAACCCAAACTTGGAATTGATGCCATCGGCATTGCAGTTGATGTTGCTGCTTGTGACTGTGATGGTTGCGCTTCAGGTGGTGGCGTCGGTGTTTCTGGTGGCGGTGGAGCAACACGCTGACGACGTTGTGGCGCTTGCTCGTGTTCTACCATCACCATATTAAACGCTAACGACGGCGAATTATCTTGTGGTTGATGATTACCGTTATCCACCATCCATGCCATTAGCGTAAACAAACTCAAAGCCATCGCCAGCGCCAATGGCAATGCCATCAATATGCGCATCATTAGCTTTTCTCCGCCGCCAGAGCTATATTCTTCACCCCTGCACCTTTTGCAGCGTCCATCACTTTAACAACCGTACCGTTATAAGCATGTTCATCTGCTTGGATCACTAATGCAGCATCTGGTTGTTCAGTTAGCATATGCTCCAGTGTTGCTTGCACACGTTCGGCATCTACCACTCGCTTATCAATGTAAATATCATTCGCTGCGGTGATCGCCACAAAAATACCAGCATCTTTTTGACTAACAACATGGCTTGCTTGAGGGCGATTAACTTCAACCCCAGATTCACGCACAAAAGAACTCGTCACAATAAAGAAAATCAACATGATGAAAACGATATCTAACATCGAGGTTAAATCTATTTGTGCATCTTCACGCACTGACGAGCGACGACTGAGTCTCATTGCTGACTCCTTAATGATTTTTCTAATTTCAACTCACGCATTTGGCACGCTTTTGCCAATCGAGCATGAATAAACATCCCTGCTAATGCGGCTACCATGCCCGCCATGGTCGGTAATGTCGCCAGTGAAATCCCTGACGCCATTAATCGAGGTTGGCTACTGCCTTGGGTTGCCATAACATCAAACACAGAGATCATACCTGTCACAGTGCCAAGCAATCCGAGCATTGGACAAATAGCCACTAACACTTTAATAAAATTAAGGTTTTTGTTTAATGCTATTTTTGCATCAGCTAACCAGCCATCACGAATGGCATGGGCATACCACGATTGATGATCGGCACGTGCCGCCCATAATGCTATCCAGTGTTGTCGTTGTTGTGGAAAGTAAAATGCAAGGTATATCACTCGCTCAAACACTAATAACCACAACACAGCAACAACCGCAGCTAACCACCATAGGATCACACCGCCTTGCGCCATAAAATGCGACAATGAAAACCACCAGCTTTGAAATATGCTGCTATCCATTAGGCTGCCTGTTCAGTTGTCATACCAGAATTTTTGATGCCATTCTTATCGTTTTTCTCGGCTTGTTCCGCGACTAAACTAATACCCTGCTTTTCAAGAATCATACGAATATTTTCAGCTTGAGAACTTAAAATATTATGCGCCAGCAACAGTGGCATTGCCGCAACTAAGCCTAATACCGTGGTAACCAATGCCATTGAAATACCACCCGCCATCACTTTTGGATCACCATTACCAAACTGAGTGATCACTTGGAAAGTTTCAATCATACCGGTAACTGTACCCAGCAGGCCAAGCATTGGTGCTAAAGCTGCAAACAGTTTTAGCATTGATAAGCCTTTCTCTAGCTCTTGTTGCTCATCGACAATTGCTTCTAACAAACGCAATTCTAACGCTTCAACACTGCGGCTTTGCTCTTTGTTATATACCGCAAGAATACGACCTAAAGGGTTATTACTCGGCTTAGAGGGTTGCTTCAGTTGCGCTTTAATCTGTTGACGGATCATCGCCAATTTTGTGCCACGGAAAATCGCAATACCGGCACCAATAGCAAGCAGCAATAGGATCACTTTACCGACTGCACCACCTGCTTGTAGGCGATCCATTAACGTTGGAGACAGTGCTAATTGCTCAAGCATCACTCCACGCGAAGGATCAACCACTAGCATTTGATTAGCTGTTGATACAAGCTGATCGTAATTTGCCAACGTTGGTGCATATTCTGGTTGTTGTAAGTAAGATGTTGCAACATGTTGAGCACCATCCCACTTTAAATACCCGTTATCGCCCACTAAACCGATGCTACCTAGACGTAATGCTTCAACGTTACTTTGCTCACCATCGCCATTGATATATGGCACGGTCACTTTGGCAATTTGGCCGCTAGCAACAATCTGATCTGTCATTGCATGCCATAAGCCTTGTAGCTGTTCCATTGAAGGTAATGCTTTAGCGGCAACAATGTCATTTACAACCGCATTATCTTGACTGTTATCAATCGCTGTTACTGCATGTTGCTGCTCGGCTTGAACTTCTTTCGCGGTTTGACGCACCACGCCAAATAGCTCACCTAAGCTGCCACTTTCTAGACGCAATTGCTGCTCTAGCGTTGATAAGTGTTGTTCATTAGTGCTAAAAGTTGTGCTTAATACTTCAGTGGCGGCTTTGAGCTTATTACGCTCAGCCACTAATGCATCATATTGTGCTTTCACTGTTTGCTGAGTATGGTTAAAACCCGCTTCACGCTGAATATTATGCTGAGTTTGTTGGCTTTGTTCTTGTTGTGCTTGTTTTACTATCGATTCTGCATTCACGGCAAATGGCATACTTGCGACACAAAGGGCAGCAACTAACGCTTTTAATTTCATATTATTTACTCTCTACGTTAGTTGGTGAACCAGAAACAGGTAAGGTAATCAAACTTGGTGCCACTTGGTTATCGGCAATTGCAAACGCTTTATCAATATTAGCGCCTTCACTTGCATCAACGGCTTGCCATTGTTTAGCTGCCGTATTCCAACTCCAGTAATGGCTACCGTTTAAACTACGAGCAACCAGCGCAATACGCCCTAAATGAAGCACGTTCACTTCAAGGATTTTATTATCTGCAAGAGTGATTTTTGCTTGGTAAACAGCAAGCTTTGTGCCGTAGTCCATTTCAATTTGGTAGGCTTCTAAAATACGACGAAATTTCTCAGCATCACTGATATCAGCTTGTGACATCATCGCTTCAAGTTTATTTACTCGTACTAACCGTGCTTGATGTTTAATGGGCTTATCGTTTTCAACAATCGTCTTTAGGCCATCAATCATTTGATACATTAATGGCACTACACCTTGACGAGTTTGCTTAATGTCTGCAATTTGCTGATCAATAGATGTTACTTCTTGCGCCTGATTTTGTACAAGTCGTACTAAGTGATCATGGTAAACGGTTAAATTCTTCACTTCTTCTTGCAGTTGTTCAATGCTGGCTTTCATTGCCAATACCGAATCGGCACTTTTATCGATTTTATTTTGACTCACCGCAGAGACAGTATTGGTCTTGTTTTCAATCGAACGGGCGTTATCGAGATTAGATGCGTTTGCACCAGTAGTGACACTAAGAATAACAATAGCAAGGCTCGTTTTAATAAAATTCATAATATTTAATCAATCGTTATCTGTAATAACCAAAAAAACAAAAAAGTAATGTAAAAAATAAAAAACACCATAAAACTGACGAACTATAAACAATAACTATTATGATTAACAGGTTATAGACCACAGCATTTCGTTTAGAAATAAGGGGAAGTAAATACTCCCCCTTGTTTATTGGTTTTGACTAGGTTTACTTATTAATATTTAAACTCAATCGTCGCCATAAAATTACGTCCCTCGCCGAGTGTTACCCCCGTCGCTCCAACATAATCTTTGCTGGTTGAGCCACCACCTGCCATATAATCTGTATCAAATAAGTTTTCTACATTTACACGCCCAACAATATCCAATTTGTCGTCATATTTATAAGTATGAGCAACACCGACATCAACACGGGTATAGCCATCTTTCTTAAAGGTATTAGCTGCATTCCCAAAGCGAGAACCTTCATAAATTACTCCAAGGTTAACATCCGTTGCTTGTGTCACGTTATATGTTGACCATACACTCGCTGCAAACTCCGGTACATCAGCAGGACGATTACCTTGATAATTTTGATCTTTGGTGTATTCAGCATCAAGGTACATTGCTGAGGCATTCATGCTTAACTTATCAGTAATGTTACCCTGTAACGCAACTTCTACACCATTATGAACACGCTCACCTGCTTGCGTTTTTTCATACCAGCCATTACCCACTTCAACATCAATAGCGGTATTTTCTTGAGTAATATTAAATACAGCAGCAGATGCAAATAAACGGTTATCAAATAATTCCCACTTCGTACCTAATTCATATTGCTTACCACGCAACGGATCTAAATGGGCACCATCGTTTACGTAATTTTTAGAACTTGATGACACCACACCTTGTGGTTCAAAACTCTCAGAATAGGCTAAATAAATTGAACCATTTTCTGCTGGATGGAAAATAGCCGCTAATTTAGGTGATACCGCTTCTTCAGCAATACCACTCTTCACTTGACGATCAAAACGTACACCAGCTAACACTTGCCAATAGTCATTAATGGTTAGCATATCTTGTGCATAGAAACCCCATGCATCATAAGATGAATTAGAAACTTTAGGTTTTTTATTTGAATAAACAGGTGCCGGTGTTGTTTGACCAGGTTTAACTTCAACAGAATCAAATGAACGCTGGAAACGATCGTAACTATAACCTAACCAGTTGGCACCAATTAATAATTGATGCTGCATACCTAAAGTATCAAATTCACCAACGAAATCAGTATAGGCAGTTTTAAATGCCCACTCATCATGACGATCACTACCACCTTGCTTAATGGTGCCATTTTCATCAAAATGACTAAAATTAGGATAGCTTTCTTTATCATTACGCACAAAATCTTGGTAGTTAAAACCAGTATTTAATGCCCATATATCAGTCAACTGCGCTTTTACATCAAAGCCCATATTCTGAACATCGTTATCAATTTTAGACCACTGTGCATCCCACACATGATCACGTCCCATAACCGGTTTACCATCAACGATATACGCACCAGAATCAACACTGCCGTTATCTTGAGTACGATCATAATGCAATGACACTGTCACGTTGTCATTTACATCATAATCAAGGAACATTCCGCCAACAAAACGATCTGTTGACGGTGTAGAACCATCACTGAATTTACGCCATGAATCGTAATCTTCTTTAGCTAAAACAACTCGGCCACGTAATGTTTGATCAGCATTCAATGATCCACTGACATCTAACACTGTGCGCGTATGATTATTTGATCCGATGTCTTGGCTAAAATTCATTTGTGTTTCATGGGTTGGCTTTTTTGATACCATATTAACTAAGCCACCGGGTGCTGATTGCCCATAAAGCAAACCCGCAGGGCCTTTCATCACTTCAACACGTTCTAATAACTCGACAGGTTGACGATAATGTGACCAATGCTGATGGCCGTCACGTAAGAAACCACTACTGCTGCCTAATTCAAAACCACGTAAAGAAAAACGTTCACGGTTACGACTTGTGCCACCCGCAGAAATACTGGCATCATTTTGTAATACTTCACCTAAGGTACTAGCGCGTTGCTCATCAATTAGCTTCTCATCAATAACGGCTACTTGTCCTGGTGTTTCTAATTGGGTCATCTCCATTCGCATTGCTGTCGAATTTGTGTCAGCTTTATAGCCATAATCACGTCCAGTGACCACCATATGCTCATCTGTATCTGTGATTTCCGCATAAGCAATAGGCGCTGATAATACCGCACCAATTAATAGTGTTAGCTGACTTTTAGAAAACATATTCCGTTATCTCCAATTACCGTATCTTTGAGAATAAAACCAATTGAATTGTGTTGTGACTAAATACTGCATTGTGAAAAGCGAACTTATATAAGCTTTAAGAATACTTAGTATCAACACTGACTGATCATTCAAATGATCTTGATTGTTTGGCACCATCACATGATGCTGGCAAACTTAAAACAGGAATATAAGTGATAACCATTACCATTTGCATTTAAATTTACATTCTTTGCATTCGTGAATTTTTTGTCAATAAATAGGATTGATAATCAATTCACAACAATTAATGGTGTTCCTCATAAGAGAAGAAGGATTGGCGTAAAAATATTCAAAATTATTCCGTACTCAATACTGTTTTTTCAAAGACATTCAAAACAAACGGGCGTATAATCCTGCCGTTTTTATTGATTTCTGCGGTATTAAAAGTGACTCAATTAAGTCTTGAAGCTATTCATCAACAACTAGAAGAACGCAATTTTATTGCCGAGAAAGTCCGTATTGTAACGGTAGAGGCAATGGATCCAGAGGCATTAGCAGCCTGCACTACAACTGAAAATGAAACATTCTATAATAGTTATATGAATGTGATTTATTGCCGTGGTGATCGCTATGTTTTGGGTTATCGCTGTAATGAAGCAACTATTATTGACCAAGCGATTATTTTTAAAGATGGTAAGTATTACGATCCTACTTTACAAGCCAATGGTGAAGGTGAATTTACCTCTTACCCATTTGCTGTATTAGCGGAATTTAAGGTCTTTGACATGATAACACATGCTAAAAACAATAAAGACTTTCCGCCTGATGTAGACTTCTTATTCACACGTAAGAAGCACTTCAGAAACGTTATTCGATAACTCTATTCGTACCCGTTACTAAGCTTTTAGTTGCGGGTATTTCTTTTTGATTTTATTACTCTATAAATTACGCTTGATTTATCATATCCCCTCGCCTTTATATAATGGCATAACGTGTTTCATAGTTGATACGTTACAAGCAAATAACCGCGTGTAATATCCATTCTGCTCAATAATTACTTGAGAATAACCATAATAAATATACTATTTTTATATATAGTTCTTTCTATAGGATATCAGTATATGGATCAGGCAAAAGGATTAAGAAATTACTTTATTGATAGTAAACGGCAGCATATTTTTATCCAACAAGAACGCGTTCGACAATTAATCATGCAAAAAAAAGGCAGTGCGAAAATCGCTGCAAGTCTGGTTGAGTTAGAAAAAGCGTGGATTGAATTTGAATATGAGAATAATCAGTAACCGTATTTTATGCATAACATAACGTCTGGTCTTTACTGGACGTTATGCTCAACGTTTTAATCTTTGCTCTACTACAAATAATTCGATGCAATTCGTCATTATCGTCAAATTTTTCTGTCTCATTATCTAATAAGCTACCTGTACGGCAGCTTAGAAAGCGAACTGTTAACGTGTAAGCGCCAATAGGTAGTTCACTGCCGCGTAGGCAGCTTTAATGACTTACAGCAGCCATTGCTTCTTTAATTTCATCAGAGTCATAACCCTTTGATGATAGGTAAGCATAAGCTTTACTTTTTTCTTTAAAGTTCGACAGATCAAACCGTTTTTTAGCTAAGACTAATTGGCAATTTTCATAAAAATCAATGTCACCAGCTTCAGTTAATTGATCAAATACTTGCTCAAGGTTGGTAATATCCACATGCTTCATTTTAAGCTCTTGCTTAATGACGGTTTTACCTTTGAGCTTACGGACTAATTTCAACACTTCTGTTTCTAAATCTGCATTCATGCCTTTAATTTTAGCTTTAGTTAATAGCGTATCAGCAGCATCATGCTCTGCAATCGCTCTTGATATATTCTGGAAACCAAAGCCACGTTTAGTAAGATCGTTGGTGATTTTTTCTTTCGTTGTTTGACTAAAGTCTTCATAACTATTTAAACGACTTTTGATCATATCAATTTCAGATACTTGTCTCTTCTCAATGATCTCGGCCAATGCTTCTTCAATAACAACAGCCGGAATACCTTTAGTTTTTAACTTCTGCTTTATATATTGCTGACCATGTTCATTAGAAAAAGCCATTTCGCAAAAATGTAATGCAAATGGAAGATCATCTTTTAAATAACCAAAGCCTTTCATTTGCTGCAATACTGTTTCGATCCAATCTTGCTGCTCCGTTTTGGCTTCTAATTTTTTTCGTAATTCATACTCGGTATGATCCCGTAAATTTAGATGATAGATAGCACTATTAATAACATTTTGAATTGTTTTTGCAGGGTATGGTTTCTTCATTTTCTCATCTTCACTATTTAATGCTAAAACGAATAGTCGCTCTTATTGTTATAACTGTTAACGCAATATAATAAATTGCGATTAATACTGCAGGCAATGCATCACGCTCAAACGCTGAACTTACCGCAAAAATACAATAACCAATAATAATCACTGGAATAATAAAGACTTTATTACTTCGTGGGTATACATTCCAGACTAAAAGTAATTTATGAATGCCAGCTAATATAAGCGGCAAGGTAATCATTAAAAACCACAACATAACTCGTCTCTTTAAAAGAAAAATACTTTTTTATTACTATAAACTTCCACTAAAATCGCTATTTTCATCTAAAAGTCCATTAATTTTATAAAAATAACCTCTTGTCAGTTGATTGTACAATGACGAATAAGAAGAGCAATTGTATGCAACTTGCATTCGAAAATCTCAAATAATGAACTAAAATAGTGTAGTAATGGGCACTGATATTTTTAAAATGAAGCGCGCATTATTAGAACAAAAATGGATCAAATAATAGCCTACAGGCGATTTATTGCACTTGTTATTATCGTTATGTGATTAATATCGCAGACGATTAACCATTTGGTAGATATAACCCATAAGCAAATCATTCAATAATGAAGGAACTACTATGAATAACGTTGCCAATCTTATTTATGACACTCTGATAGATCTATCGAATAATGCACCTGAGCGACATTCAGAAATTTGCCAAAATTTATATAACCAATTAGATCTGCCATTAGATAAGCAACTAAGCTTATACTCAAATGCTCTTGGGCCAGCAAGCTCAGGAATGCTTGAAAACCATGCAGATTTTAACAACACTTTGAATATTGCAGTCAGAGCCCTTGAGTTGTCTGAAAAATAAATACAAATTAGCGGGCTATAATATTTTGTAGACCGCTAATGTTCATTTGGAAAATAACGAATAATTTCATCATCAACCTCATCTAAATGTGTGCTAATGACAACTACAAGTCAGTCACTGTATTTATTCATTACGGGTAATAATAACTGAATACTCAATCCTTGAGGTTGACGGTTTTCAGCTCTAACTATGCCATTCATTACTGTTATTGCTTCTTTAACAATCGCTAAACCAAGACCATAACCACCCGATTGCTTATCTCGCGCCCCTTCAATACGAGTAAATGGATCAAATATTCGTTTTAAATGTTGCTCAGCAATACCTCCGCCATCATCTTCAACACTCAACTGTACAAATTTCTGCCCCTCAATAACCACCAGCGATGAGATTAACTGAATATGAGCATGCTCTCCGGCATATTTAATCGCATTTCCCAATAAATTGCTTACAGCTCGTAAAATCAGACGAGTGTCTCCCATGACAAATGGCATATTGTTATCAATATCAGTAGTAAATGTTTGTTGCTCACCTAATAATGCCTCTACATTAGGGATAGTCGTTAAACATAAGCTCTCAATATCTGTCGGTATTAAATTCGCGTTATCCGTCATATTTTGAAGTTGGTTAAACTCTAAAATTTCATTAACCAGTTGATTCATTTCTTCAGATTCACGCTCTAAGCGATCAATTAGGTGATGATGCTCTAACGCTACTTTTTTTCTAATTAAATGTAATGATAAATTATGGCGGGCTAATGGCGTGCGTAACTCATGCGATACATCTCGAATTAGTCGTCGCTGACGTTCAGATAAACGTTGAATTTTTTCTGCCATTTCATCGAAATCAGTCGCTAGTGATTTAAATTCAATGGTGTTATCACTCACTGCATTTGCAACTCTGACTGAAAAATCACCATTAGCAAGACTGCGGCTAGCCTCTTGCAATGTATTTAACGGCCGTTGTAAATATCGCGCAATAAGAAATGAAAACATCAATAAAATTAATACCGCAATCACCACTTGAATTAAGCCAAAATAAAATGAAAAATATTTTGCTGGATGTAATTGATGCGGCAGTTGCACCATTAGTTGATTGCCATCTTTTAATGGAATAGCAAAAATCGGTTGATTAACGCGTGAGTCTAAAATTGACTTTATTTCACGGGCATAACTCAATTTGAATGCAAAATGAGGGTGCATTTTTCTATCCCCCATTTCATGCTGATCTTTATCCAAAACGAATAAATAATAAGGCTGTTGCTTTTCCCATTGTCCTAATTGATGCTTATTGCCCGTATCAATAAGCTGTTGAGCTTGATCGGCCATTACTCGTATCTTTTGCTGCACCTTTTCTGGAACATGGAGCATTGTTTTAACCAACGCAATTTCAGCTAAATTTTGCAGCAATAAAATCAATAATAAACTCACTGTAAAATATGAAAAAAGCCGTACAACCAAGCCATGTTGTTGATGCAACTTATACCATTTTTTACGCAGGGAAAAGCTTTCCACGCTATAATCCTTTCATTAATGATTAACACATTCAGAATAACTATAGCCTCTACCTCGAACGGTTTTAATATGTAACTTAGACATTCCGGCTAATACAATTTTACGACGTATGTTACTGATATGCATATCAAGATTACGATCAAATGGACTTAATTCTTTTTTAAGCACTTGCTTTTGTAATTCGGCTTTTGATACTACTATGCCATCATGCTTGATTAAATAATCTAATAATTCGGCTTCTGTGCTGGTTAATGGCAAACGCGACATCGCTAGTGCCATCTTTTCTTCCCCTGAACGAATAGTATGACGCTGACGTTCAAGCCCAACACGACGTAAAATTGCACTGATTCGTGTCAGTAATTCAGGTACTTTAAATGGTTTAGTTATAAAATGATCAGCGCCCGCTTGTAAACCATCAAGCATGGTTGCTTCATCGCCCAATGCGGTTAACATCAAAATCGGCGTTGCAAACCGCTGACAGACACGACGCGCAACTTGCATACCATCTAAATTTGGTAGCATCACATCAAGTAATACTAAATCGACACCTTTATTTTGCAGATACTCAATCGCTGACTCACCACAATGAACACAACTGACATCATGACCTTCATCTTCTAGCACTTCCGTCAGTAATTCACACAACTGTACATCATCATCAACAACTAATATTTTTGACACAAAAATCATCCCAAAAGAAAACCATCGGCATAGTAATATGCTTAACCTGTCTATATCAACCCTTCTAATTACAATCTGTTAATAGCTATAAGTAGTGGAACCGTTGCTGATTGTGGTGTCAATATTTCGAGCAGATCACTGTATTTTACTTGTAAATTCTTATATGGCATATTTTTGCCATTTATCATATGAAATTCTGTCATTACATAATTACGACTGCATTCTAGAAACAAAATAGTAACATATGGACTAAGCTGAGTATTTATCTATAGCTTTATATTTTAAATATTAAACTTAATTTGAATGTAAAATACATAAAATACGCTTTCTGTTTGAACATTGAACTAAATCAATAAATTCAAAGTTATTAATATATTTTAATTAACTATATGTTGACTTTGTCAGAGGCTGCACCAAATCTAGCTTTAGCGAATTTCCCACAGAGTTATGCACAGCTTCTGTGGATAAATAGATTTTAGGGGATAAAATAATAAAACAGGGTACTATTCATTTAAAAATTCTCACTCCAATCAAAAAAAATCATTAATATGATGATTTTAAAGTAAAAAAACAAATTACGTTTATACGAGAAATTTAAAAAATAAAATAATTCGATCCTATTCTTATTTTATTTATCATTTAAAACCTCTTTTTTGTTAAACATATGTAAGTTATACATTTGTTTTTCATCTTATTCCAAAAAAGAGAATCGCTATATAAGGATCTTTTTATACCACCATAAAAATAAATGATTAACGTTAATGATTTAATCTTAAAAAAAGTAATCTCTTGTTTAAGTTATAAAAAAAATGGAAGCGAGATAAAAAATCGGCTTCCATGTTCATAATGTCTTTATCGGTGATTAATACTGCTTCAACTTACAGCTTAATTACTTATTATCTCTTATTTAGTCGGTTAAACGTCTAACAAACGCACCATAACAAAGTAATAATAAGCTAATAAAACCAAAACTACCGCCTCCATCACGATCTTTACCTATATTACAATTGTTTGCTGAAATGCTGTCATTACAGTCTTCATCACCACCGTCTGTACCACCACCGTCTGTACCACCACCGCCTGTGCCACCACCGCCTGTGCCACCACCGCCTGTGCCACCACCGTCTGTGCCACCACCGTCTGTGCCACCACCGCCTGTGCCACCACCGCCTGTGCCACCACCGTCTGTGCCTCCACCGCCTGTGCCACCACTATCTTGATCAATAATGAAATCTGGTGGCGTAATTGGATTCGCTGGCACTTTACTACTGTTATCTACAATCCAATCGGTATAGTGACCAACACGAGCATAAAAACCAGGACGTGTCATTGAGCCACATATAGGATCACCGTTAGTACCACCGCTGACTATGCCTACCTGCAACTGATTACCGTCACTATCAGTAGCAAAAATAGGGCCGCCGCTATCACCTTTACAAGCGTCAGCACCAGTAGCATCGGAAATAACAACAGGAGGCAAAGCACATAATTTAGTAAAATCTCCAAGTACAGGGTTATTAATAATTAAGCCCGGATTATTATGAGATTCAATACGCTCGTAACACAAATCTATAGGGAAAAAGCTCAGCTTTGCCTGCTTTAGAGTTGGTGATGGTTTACTTCCTTCTACTGTCGTTGCTCCCCATCCTAAGACGGTAATATTTTCAGGACGATGATCAGTTGGAATAGGATCATTAGCCACTTCCCATTCTGTTTTTAAGCGTTGCTCAATCAGCTTTGTTTGCGATAATGTTGGTAATGTTACTTCACCTAAATCATCAAATTTACGGTTTACCCGTATTAGAGCAACATCATTATCTAGTGCCGAACTAACAATTTCAGTAATCACTTGATCATTGACTGTTGTCTCTTTTATCACTGCTACCGGACTATAATCAGGATGTATAATCACATGCGTGGCTGAAAATATATGTTTTTTTTGTGGGTAGCTATTATCAAGTAACCCTGCGGTAATCGTAATATCAGATGGAGCCATCACCACTGCATTTTTACCACTCCCATTAACAACACAATGGGCTGCGGTTAATACCCACTGCTTATTGATAATCGTTGCACCACAAAATGGTTCTTCTCCTGCTTTATTATTTCGCAGTGATGCCATAAAATTTTCACTTGCAGGGGTATTATTATCAACATCATCGCCACCAACTACATACGGCGAAACAATATTTGATGATGCATATACGGGAGCGCTCATACTGACAATAATAGCTAACATCAAAGCACTGTATTTATACTGGAACATCCTTTTTCCTTTACTTAATGATAATGGCGATAGTTTACCCCTCTCATTTTTTTAGTGCTGATCGAAACTGACACACTGCGATAAGCTTCATTTTTTGATGTAACTACACAACATATTACGTCATCATTTTCATAAATGGCTGTCACCCTTTTACTTACAATAAGTGTATCTATATTGTTAAATATGAAACAACAACCAAGTAATTGCGTTAATAAAACAAAGCCGACTGGATATTAAACAGTCTGTTGTACTATAAATTTCGTGATCAGGGACATGTTTGCTTTTCTTCTGTACAATAGAACGGCATAATATTGGCACAATAAATCAATGGACAATTCCCATGACTATCGAACAAGCATTAAAAACGCGTAGTGAATCAAAATGTGAGCTATGTTCTTCTGAAAACAATCTAGCGGTATACGCTGTTCCTGCTTCTGAAGACAAGAGTGCAGGTTGTTGTGTACTTCTTTGTGATACTTGCCGTGGTCAGCTTGAAAATCCAGAAACAACTGACGAAAACCATTGGCGTTGTCTAAATGACACCATGTGGAGTCAAGTTCCTGCAGTTCAAGTTATGGTATATCGCCAGCTTAAGCGTCTTTCAACTAAAACTGATTGGGCAATGGATCTCGTTGACATGATGTACTTAGAAGATGACGTTAAAGAATGGGCTGAAAAAGGTCTTGTTGAAGAAGAACAAGCATCAATCCCAACTCGTGATGCAAACGGTGCCATCCTTCAAGCTGGTGATAGCGTAACTATCATTAAAGATCTACCAGTTAAAGGTTCAAGCATGGTTATCAAGCGTGGTACACCAGTACGTAACATCAGCTTGACTGATAACCCACTTCACATCCAAGGTCGTGCTGACGGTGTGCAAATGGTAATCATCTCAGCTTACACTAAGAAGTAATTCTTACTGTATTTGAGAATAAAGAAAGCCCCTGTTGATATTATCAGCAGGGGCTTTCTTGTATTACTTTGTTATTTATCATGCCAATCTTGTTTTCTCTTATCCCACCCGACCCACATCAACCCACGCCCAAACAGTATCGTTAACACAAAATAGCCTCGATAATATATAACTAGTTGTGTTGTCGTGAGTTTGGTTCTTTATTTATATCGGGATAACTTTCTATTTATAATAAAATTAATCAATCGTTTACCTATTTTACTATAAGGCGCATAAAAGTATTTTGTTGTACTTAATGCTGCTTGATAGGTAATCGGGCGTAATTTAGACAGCCGTTCAAAGCCATCTCGGCCATGATAATGCCCCATTCCACTATGCCCAATGCCACCAAACGGCAAGTCATCTTGAGCAACGTGTAACATAACATCATTGATAGTAACTCCGCCTGAACGTGTTTGGTTTATTACCTGCTGTTGAACAGTTTTATCATTACTAAATAGATACAGTGCTAACGGGCGCTCTCTAGCATTAATATAATCCACTGCTTGTTGTATATTTTTATAGGTTATTATTGGTAATAAAGGTCCAAAAATTTCACGTTGCATAACAGTCATTACATCTGTTGGTTGGCAAATAAGTTGTAATGGAAATTTCCGCTGTTGTGGATCAGCGGCTGATTTAGGAATTAAATTAATGACCTTGGCCCCCAGCTCAACAGCATTTTCAACGGTATCACACAAACGACTAAAAGAGAGATCATCAATGATCGAGGTGTAATCAGGATGCAGAATATCCGTAAACCGTTGTGCCATGATTGCTTGAGATTGACGAATAACTTCACTTTCTAATGCTTGTGGAACCAACAGATAATCAGGAGCAACACACGTTTGGCCACTGTTATACATTTTACCGCCTAATATGCGCGATAAAGCTAAATGTACATCATAATCATCAGCTAAAATAACGGGGGATTTACCTCCTAATTCTAACGTGACAGGCACTAAATGGGTTGCAGCAGCGGCCATCACCGCTTTCCCTGTCGTCGTCGATCCGGTAAAAATAAGATGATCAAAGGCTAACTGTGAAAAGGCAATCCCTGTCTCTCCCTCTTCTGCAACGATATAAATCTGTTCGGCACTAAAGTCATGTGCAAATAATTGTTGTAATAACTGACATAAATGTTGCGAATTTTCTGACATTTTAACCATGACACGATTACCCGCAGCAAGTGCTGCAACCATAGGTGCTATAGTTAAAAAGAGTGGATAGTTCCATGGCACAATAATGCCTACAACACCTAATGGTTGTGGAATTACACTATTTCTTGCTGGCTTAAACCATAAAGAGGTATGCCGATGCTGAGGCTTCATCCACGCCTTAACATCTTTAATTGCACCATTTATCGACTCTAAAGACGTGAAAATTTCTAATAATGCTGTTTCAGTTGTAGAACGACAACCAAAATCGGCTGTAATTGCTTGGCAAATCTGTACCTGATGCTGAGTAATTAATTGCTTTAATATTTTTAAGTTCGTAATACGTTCTTCTACCGTTGGCATCGAATGCTGCATAAAAGCATCATATTGCCGCTGCCGATATTGTTCTAATTCCGTAACCGTTGTCATTAATAAGTTCATCATACCCTTCTTATAAAAAAGGCTTATAAAACGCAGTGTTCCCTATAATACTCACAACGTTAGTATTATAAATAGCCTTCTTTATTATCATATCGAATCGTGACACAACTATAATAGATTTTAACCTCTTATCTCTAGAATTTAGGCTAAACTTTATTACGTTAAAGGATAGCATTTTTCGGAGGGATAAAATGACACAGCCAATACTTTATACACTACGTCAATGCCCTTATGCCATTCGAGCACGTCTAGGGTTACGCCTTGCTGAACAAGAGATAGACATACGTGATATTACACTTACCGATAAACCCGTTGAAATGCTCAGCATTACGCCCAAAGGTACTGTTCCACTATTAGTGTTAAATAACGGCGATTATATTGACGAAAGTTTAGCTATTATGATTTGGGCATTAAATCAAAGTGATCCACACAACTTATTATTAGCCGATAGTACACATTTATTCCCAGAGATGATAAATCTCATCGCACGAAATGATTGTAAATATATTGCAGCATTAGAACACTACAAAGCTGATATTCGCTACCATAATTCAAATAGCATCATCTACCGTAATTTATGCCAATCTTTTCTTGATGATCTTGAATTGAGATTAAATAAGCACCGCTTTTTTATCTGTGATCATCCAAGCCTTGCTGATTACGCTATTTTGCCATTTATTCGACAATTTTCTCATGTTGAACGGCAATGGTTTCGCCATGCGCCTTACCCTAAATTAAAAGCGTGGCTAGAACAGCATTATCAAGACCCTATTTTTTCACGAGTAATGGAAAAGAGATCATTATGGCAATCAACGTCTTCCACCATAACTCACTCAGACAGCATTGCACTGTCTGAGTAAAAAAAAATTATCGACTACGACTAGCAAGATACTCATCTTGAAGCATATACATACGTTTAACGTCAGTATATTGCCCGTTGATGAAGATTTCTTTAACTAAATGACCTTCTTCAATAAAACCACATTCTTCATATAAATAAATGGCTTTTTCGTTTGCAGTAGCAACATGCAAATACACTTTATGAAGATTTAAGATAGTAAATGCATAGTTCAATGCACGATTAATCAATGCTCGAGCATAACCGCATCCTTGAAAATCAGGTGCAATAATGATTTGAAATTCAGCACTGCGGTGAATGCTATTAATTTCAACTAATTCAACTAAACCAATTGACTCGTTATCATTATTTTCAGCAATAAAACGTCGCTCAGTACTGTCATGAATATGCTTACGGTAAAGTTCTTCAAGCTCATAAAATGACTCATACGGTTCTTCAAACCAATATGACATAATGGCACGGTTATTGTTTAATTGATGAATAAAACGCAAATCAGTTTGTTCTAAAGCACGAAGACGAATTTCATTATTCATTATGGTTATCCATTTCCTAAAAATACTATTTTAAATAATATACAAATAAACAAATTACGCGTTAGAAAGTATCACTAAAACATAAAAATAAAAGATCAAAAATGTAAAACTTTACGTCAAATGAATCAAACTATAATTACTTGCTCATTCTCTGTTCTAATAAATCAATGAATCGCCGCACTTTTGCTGATAAATGTTTGCGACTTGGGTAAACAACGTACACATTCACTTGTGTATTATCAAACTCAGGAAACAATATCGTTAACTCTCCACGTTGTAGTTGTGGCTCAATATAAAAAGCAGGCACATGACAAATTCCCATACCATCAACAGCCATCGCAACAGTCATCGGAGTATTGTTACATCGTAACTTTTGCAGAACTTCAACGTTAATTATTTTGCCTTCTGGATCTGAATATTGCCAACGATTTGCATGTTTTAAGTTACTGTAACAAAGACAATGATGTTGATGTAATTCAGATGGGTGCGTTGGAAAGCCATGCTGCTGTAAATATTCAGGAGATGCTACAGTATGAATTTTACAGCTAAATAATCGCTTACAAATCAAACTAGATTCGGCTAACATTGCTGAAGTACGAATAGCTAGATCATATCCATCACCAACAACATCTACAGTTTTGTCACTTAAATCAATATCTAATTGCATCTCTGGGTAACGCGTTAAAAACTCACTAAATACCTGCTGTAAGTATTGGGATCCTAGCCATACTGGACAACTTATTTTCAATGTTCCTCTAGGATTTAAACTATTTTGTGACATCAATCCTAATGCTTGCTCTGCATCCATAATTAATTGCAAACATTCTTGATAATAAACCTCTCCCTCAGGCGTTAGCGCAACTGTTCGCGTAGTACGATTTAGTAATCGAACACCTAACCGAGCCTCAAGCTTATTAATTTCTTTACTGATATATGAATTTGAATGGCCTAAAACTTCAGCAGCGGCACCAAAGCCACCACTTTTGATAACTTGAACAAAAACAACAATACCGTCAAACAATCTATTATTAGTCATATGGAAATAGTTAAAACACTTATGCGCTATTAATTATATTTAGCTACTAATATACACTTAATCCACGCAATAAGAGCATTTATTATCTAACCTTATTATTCATAACAACATAATGTACGTCACAAGGAAATCAAATGAAATTACTGACCTTAGCAGCAAGCAGCAGCCGCCAATCAATCAATAAGCATCTAGCTATGTATGCCGCATCATTAGTAACTGGGGCCGAGGTGGATATTTTAGATATTAATGATTTTGAAATGCCGCTTTATAGTATTGATCGTGAAACAGAAACCGGCATTCCAGTATTGGCGAAAGACTTCTTAAACCGTATTGCTCAAGCTGATGCCATCATTATATCATTTGCAGAACATAATGGTTCATACACTGCCGCATATAAAAACCTCTTTGATTGGGCATCACGCATCGATCCTAAAGTGTACCAAAATAAACCTATGCTACTATTAGCAACATCCCCCGGTCCTAGCGGCGCTAGCACAGTATTAACAGCGGCGGTTAACTCAGCCCCTTATTTTGCTGGTGATGTAAAAGCATCACTCTCTATCCCTAGTTTTTATGATAATTTTGATCTTGAAACGCAGCAATTAACGAATACTGAATTTCATCAAAAATTACAAACACTAGTAACTACATTATAATAATACCGTTCTAAATAAAGGCAGTATCCGATTAATAATACTGCTTTATAGCATCAAATATTGATATTAAAATAAACTTGGTTGTGAGTGATTATCAGCATTTAATGCTTCAATTGATGACACTCCATCAAAATGAACAATCCATGCCATGTTGCTACGAGGGAACTCTTTTGCAATCGATTTTTTAAGTTGTTTAAGTAAACTAACACTATTAAAAATCATTGTTTGATTATCAAAACCAAATTGATTAAATACAAAATGTTCAGCATCTTGCTTTAGTACAACAATACCACGATCTTTTTTAAACGTTCTGGCCTCTATCGCCTCTCCTGCCGCCATCGTAGGTAACGCACGTTGAACAGTTTGAAATAATTGAGATATATGAACTTTAGCCATGACTAACCGACCTTCACTAATAATCTTAAAAGTAATGGTATATCATAGAGTGTTATGATTCCTATACACCATTCAATTATAGTTAACGTAAATATAAATAAGACTTACACTGCCATTATCCTATTCATTTCCAAGTCATTAATCGCCTGTGTTACAGTTGTTATCATTACGTAGCAACGATATAATTTACAGAACTTTTTTTACGAGACTCGCTAATAATGTCACGTTTTAGCCAATTTTTTCATACACACTGGAAATTAATAAGCCTACTAATACTTGCTTTAATTACCGTATTATCTTTAACACCTCAAACTGAACTGCCTGTAGTCGCAGGAACAGATAAAACTCATCACTTTATTGCTTACGCCACATTAATATTTGCCGTCGCTTTTGTTAAACCAAAACAATGGTTCTTGATTGCTGTCTTTTTCTTTTGTTGGAGCGGTGCAATTGAGTTAATTCAACCTTATGTTAACCGCTATGGCGAATGGCTTGATCTTGCAGCAAATACCGGAGGATTAGTCTGTGGATTTATCGTTGCTAGAATAATGGCGTATCTTTGCAAAAAAGTAAGTTAACTATTAATACGAGTAATCTCTACCTAACAGTAAACATAATAATGGTTATTTACGCTTATGTTGTCTATATATAACTATATCGTCTTAATAAGACTTTTTTGACTATCTTAAACAATAAAAACAGTACCATATAGACTGATAATTCAGCATTTTTAAGTACCCAACATCATCATAATTCAATATAAGATTACTATTTTCAATACTCTAATTTATTACCACTCATAAAATTACAAAAAAAAACATTTTCAATCAAATAGTTATATCGCACCTCATACTTTTTAGATGAAAATCAAAAGCAATGCTTATGATTCGTAAACTTGTATTACATAAAAAATGCGAGCAATATCCAAAAAATTATATCTAACTGGAATGTGATGTTTCTATGTATATCGTCATAATAAAAAATGACATAACGAGACGGATACTCAGATAGCATAGTAATAGCTAATTTGTTAACTTAATGTTTTTACAATCAACAACAAAACAAATAAAGCATTACACTAAGGTAATGTGGGGAAGAAAAATGAATCCTGAAGATAAACAGTTTGCTGTTATTGGCCTTGGTCGTTTTGGTATGTCGCTGTGCGAAGAACTTAGCGAGCGTGGTGCACAAGTATTAGCGATTGATATTAATGAAACATGTGTTCGTCAAGCAGCCGATATTGCGACTCAAGCTGTTGTTGCTGACTGCTCAAATGAAGCGACCATTTCAGAACTAAAACTTGATGATTATGATTTAGTAATGGTAGCTATTGGCGATGATATTAATGCGAATATATTAACTACGCTATTATTAAAAGATGCTGGTGTAAAAACTGTCTGGGTCAAAGCCAAAGATGCCCCTCATTGTAAAATTCTTTCAAAAATTGGCGCTGATAAAATCATAAGACCAGAACTTGACATGGGCATTCGTATCGCACGCAACATGCTAGACAAACGGGTATTTGAGTTTTCAGAGCTAGGCAGTGGTATTTCACTCGCTGAAGTTGTTGTAACGGCACGTAACATGGGTAAGCCCATTTCTAAACACCCTTGTGCAAGTAGCGATCAAACACAAGTGTTGGCACTTAAGCGTGGTCCTGAAGTACGTAAGGCACCAGATATGGAAATGGAAATGCAAGTTGGTGATATCCTTATCATTACAGGTCCTGAAAATGTTCTATCAGAAACATTAAGAAAGTTATGAGTTTTATCCCTAACCGGACAATGTATGTCCCTATAAAAACAAATAAGCGCGATAAGCGATGGTCTGAGCCAAAAATTATCATTTTTAGTTTTTTGGCTATTTTGATCCCTGGCGCTATTTTACTAACGTTGCCTATTTTTTCAGTTTCAGGTCTCAGTTTTGTTGATGCGCTTTTCACAGCGACATCTGCGATTAGTGTTACTGGACTTGGTGTTGTTGATACGGGCACTCACTTTTCCACCAGTGGCAAAGTACTGCTAATGATCTTAATGCAGATTGGTGGCCTCGGGCAAATGACCTTATCTGCTGTTTTGTTATATATGTTTGGCTTACGCGTTAGTTTACGTCAACAATCGCTAACAAAAGAGCAACTCGGGCAAGAGAAATTTATTAACATTCGCCTACTTGTAAAACATATCATTATCTTTGTGATCATATGTGAATTGATCGGTACATTTTTCCTTTCATTACGCTGGGTGCCGATGATGGGATGGGATAAAGGGCTATTTACGGCTGTTTTCCATGCAATATCAGCCTTCAATAATGCCGGATTTTCACTTTTCTCTGATAACTTAACCCAATATGTTGATGATCCTTTAGTTATTATTACTATTGCAATGCTTTTTATTTTGGGTGGTTTAGGCTTTACTGTTATTTCAGATTTACAGCGTAATTTGCATCGAGGTTTTCATTTCTTATCTCTGCATTCAAAAATAATGATTATCGCAACACCTATATTATTATTCGCAGGTACGATAATGATTTGGTTACTTGAACACGATAATATGCAAACTTTGGGCAGTTTAAACACCTCAGGGCAATGGCTTGCTGCATTTTTTCAATCAGCAACAGTACGTACGGCTGGCTTTAATAGTGTCAATATTGGTGCATTTACAGAACCCGGTTTATTAGTGCTCATGTTATTAATGCTAATTGGTGCAGGTCCAACGTCTACGGGAGGGGGGATTAAAGTATCAACCTTTATTGTGGCCATTTTAGCAACTTGGTCATTTTTAAAGCAACGTGATCGTGTCGTTCTTTTTAAGCGTACTATCTCAAATCAAACAGTGACTAAATCATTAGCGATTATTGTTGTAAGCGGTATTGTATTATTAATCGCAATGTTTGCTTTAATGCTTACAGAAAAAGCACCTTTCTATGAGGTGATGTTTGAAACTATTTCAGCCTTTGCAACTGTTGGTGTCACTGCAGGGTTAACTGCAACATTATCTGAACCCGGTAAATACATCATCATTATTGTAATGATTATTGGTCGTCTTGGTCCATTAACACTGGCTTATATGTTGGCTCGTCCAAAACCAACATTACTGCGTTATCCTGAAGATAACGTTGCTACGGGTTAATGCCCACAACCGCACAGTAATTATTACTCTATAAAATAGCACTCTATAAAAAGGCGTATTTTCTAATTAAAGAAATATGCCTTTTTATTTACAACTGATCACTATCGAGGAATATCTAAGGATAAATGATCGTCAAATCCAGTCGCGACTAAATGCTCATAAGCTTGCCACACTACCGTTGGAATAACCTGTTCAGTAGAAAAACCTAATGCTGGATAATAACGAATTCGTTGTAAATCCCCTACCATCACATTTACCATATCACCGTAGCTAATCACATCATTCGCAAACTCATCAAATGTTAATGGTGGCGATGTAACCACAGCGTTCTTATTCAACCATAACTTTTCAAACGTTGCGAGCGTTCGACGTTCCATAAACGGCTTTTGAACCAAGATAAATCGCTGAGGATCAAGCTTTTTAAGAGCAAGTAATTCTCGCGTTTTTATTATATTATCACCCGTATTCGTTGCGAGAGGCTCAATATAAATACATTCACTCGGAACCCCCATTTCACGAGCAATATTCGCAAAATGTTCCGCTTCAGAACATGGAAATAGTCCCTCAGAGATCTCACCAACATTACCAGAGAACACTATATAAGGTGCATACCCTTTCAAAAAAAGTTGCGCGGCATATTCTGCAACTCGAATATCATTGCTACACAATACAAACAAGCAATCACTGTTCACTAATGGTTGATGTAGTACATGATAGTCCCAAACAATGTTAGCTGAACGATAAATTCCTAACGACATACGCAGTCCTTTTGGTATCAATCTATTATTTCTATAAGATACGCGATCTCAATAAAAAAATCATAATGCGAATCAATAATTACCAGCCTATAACCCTTTTAACAACTATAAAAAAGTGGAATAAGCCTTCACTTATTCCACTTCTTTAGTTGTACTAACTATTAACTAATTAGCGTTGCCACCATTCTGGTAAAATAGCGATACTCGTACCGTGTTGATCACTTAACCATGCTTGTTCACTTTCAATCGTTAACTGTAACTGCATCGAACGCTCAACCAATGTTTCTAAGCTTTTTAATTCTTCATCACGGATAAAGACAACTGATACATTATTTAATGCACTAATTTTAGTCTTATTCGCTTGCCACCACACAGGAGCGGCATGATCACCATAAGCATAAACAATTACTTTCTTAGCGCGATGTGATGCTTTACGAATACGTTTTTCGTCAGGTAAGCCCAACTCTACCCATAATTCAATGTCATCGACTAAGTTTTTAGTCCACAAATCAGGTTCTTCTGCAGAACTTACACCTTTAGTGAATTGTAATTCTGTATCTGCATTTAATCCCCAAGCAAGCACTCGCAGCATAAAGCGTTGTAATGTTTCTGATGGATGACAAGCAACAGTGTGCTGACCATCCAGATAAACATGGCGATCCATGTCTGCTACGTTCATGTTTACTTTATATATAGTGGCACTGATCGCCATGGGTAACCCTTTCTGTTTATTACTAAATAATAGTGCAGGTAAATAACTAATATCCTATTTACCTACACAAAAAATACCGATATAACCTTAATCAGAAAATAATGTATATAACGATATATTTTGCTGAATAAGATCTTCTTTTTGTGCTTTTGTTAATCGTTTTTTAATTCGATATTCAAATTGCATTGCATCACGTTTAGAGTTAACTTTTTGCGACCATGTTAATGTCAAAGGCCCTTTCCCCTTAAGGTATTTTGCTCCTTTTTTACTATATTGATGTTCTTCAAAACGACGACAAACATCAGTAGTAACGCCACAATAAAGCATTCCTTTATGAGTACGAATAAGATAAACAAACCAAGCCGTGGTCGACATAATAACAGGCCATAAAATAAACAGGCCCAACACATAATGTTGAGCCTATATAAACAATAAAACTGCAGTAATACAGGCAGGATAATCTACCAGTATTCATTAATAATAGAAACTACTCAGTCAATGATTCTAACATTTCTTGCAACTCAGCAAGCTGTTGCTTTAACTGTTCTACATCTTGCTCTAATACAATAATTCGCTCTTCACTCACAATACTACTCGTGGTTACAGATTTTACTGGCGAATAATTATTAATATCGATCTCACCACTGAGTAAATGCATGTAGCGGCAATCACGCTTACCTGACTCTTTAGGTAACTTAACAACATAAGGCCCATTATCTGTTGATGCTAATTTTTCAAGTACGGTTTCAGCTTCTTGTGTATCAGAAAAGTCACATAAGCGGTTAGTACGAGTACGAATTTCGCCCGCGCTTTGTGGACCTCGTAATAATAGAACAATAATTGCAGCTAATTCTTGCTTAGTAAATTGTAATGAACCGAACTCAGTATTACAAAAACGATGCTGAAACTTAGATACACGACTACCAAAACTGGATACGTCGCTTACCATACGTTTTTCTTTAAGCTCTTCAAGAGTATCAAGTACCGTAGCATCATCAAGCGCCATTACAGGCTCCCTGCTTGATTTTTGATTACATGCTGTCGTCAACGCATTAAGCGTTAAAGGATATTGATCTGGAGTAGTAATTTCTTTCTCTAGTAAACAACCAATCACTCGAGCCTGGTGTTCTGTTAACTGCATATCCATGATCATCCTCTTTATCTTACTTAGATGGCTTTCTAGCAAACGTAAGATCTCGACACTTATTACTCAATAAAAACGTTGCGACAAGGCAGTGTCAAAATACTTTAAGAAGACTAGCACATTTATCTTTGCCAGCAAGTAGTTAGCTTATAAAATATGCAAATTATAGACATAAACAACTAAATATTAGTTTTCATTATGACTAACTAAAGAATGTGAGTATTCTGCGGTTACAAATTGATCGCGTCCATTTTCTTTTGCTTGATATAATAAGGTATCAACAGCTTGATATAAATTTTCGACCAATTCCAATCCGGTAGGTACCCATGAGATAGCACCTTGACTTACCGTTAATTGATCACTAATTAATGAATCATCATGTGGTATTGCTAACCGCTGAATCATATCTTTTAAACGCTGGCACTCTTTAATTGCGCGTTTCTCATCACAATTACAAATAAGTATAATAAATTCTTCACCACCATAACGACCACAAATTTCCCCCGCCCTATTGAATGTTTTTTTCAAGTTTGATGATAATAACTTTAAACAATTATCTCCTTCTATATGTCCTTGATAATCATTAAATAATTTGAAGAAATCGACATCAAGCAGGATGATTGTTAATGGTAAATTATTACGCCCATGTAATGCTATAAACTCTTTTAATTTTTGGTCAAGATAACGACGATTAGCAAGTTTGGTTAATGGATCTTTATTAGCTTGTTCTAACAATAGCTTATTCACTTTCTGCAATTGTACAGTCGTATGTTTTAACTTCTGTCGCATTACAGCAATACGGCTCATTGCTTGCATTTTTGCAGCTAAAATAATTGAATTAACAGGCTTAACTAAATAATCATCACCACCAATATCAATTGCTTTCGCTATAATATGAGGATCATTAAGACCGCTCAAAAAGATAATCGGCACCCACTCTGGATACCGGTGTCGAAGGATATATACTGATTCAATGCCATTTTTCCCTGGCATTTCAATATCAATTAATAACAAATCAGGCTGAAAAACTGCGTAACATTCCAACAATTCAGCACCTGATGATACTGACTTAACATGATGACCAAGATTTGTTAAACATGCAGCTAAATATAATCGCTCACTAGCAACATCATCAGCAATTAAGATCCGCATCGCTCCCATATTAAATCCTTTCACGGTAGCCAACATACAATATAAAACACATTGCACTCTTCATGCCATAAATTCATATTATCAAAAAAAAAACTTAACAGCGTGATTACACCACGACTATTCACTAAAATAAATTTTATTATGACTTTTATAATCATATATTGACATTTATCAGTAGGAATATAGGATTCCTCCTCTCAAAACACAATGCGTTAGGAAAAACTATGTCTGAAATTAATAATAACGAAGAACAAATCATCGAAGAAACTGTATTTACATTAGATGATTGTTCTCCAGAACTTCGCCAAGTAGTCACATTTGAAGAAGTACCAGCAGAGTTGATTGATATGCTTGTCAACGTTTATAAGGTATCAGAGCCGACTTCACGTGAAGCATGGAACGCATTACCAGCAAGTGCACAAAATGTTTTGGATAATTTTGAGCAATTTCATTCTTTAGTTGCACTAAGCCAAAGTTACTCTGGCGTTGATTTTCTTGGTGAAATGCAAGATACAAAATTCCCAGAAGATATGGGCGCAGAAGAACAAGCTGAATACAAAGCATCAATGCTGGATAAAGTATTAGGTAATTGCGTGAAAGACATGTGTAAGCAATTGAAAAAAGCACGTCGTAATCCACCAATGAAACGTGAGTTTACTGAAATTTTTCAAAAGTAATTATTATTACACTCATTAATATGAAAGAAAGAGTGACTCACTCTTTCTTTATTTTGATCACTCATATTTGTTAGATAATGTATCGCCATTATTACTTATTTTCCGCTGTTTAATTTAAAAATTAATAACTAAAAAGACTATGCTATACACTAACTATAGTCATTAATGTTGAATGACAATTTTAATACCACTCAGTTATGTTATCATTGTTTTATAAAAATAATTAAGGTTTATAAATGGCAAATACTGAGCAAATAATATTTCAAACAAAGGTGTGCTTCATTGTCAGCCAAGGTGTACTTAAAACATCTGAATCTACGCTCAAGTTAAATTTGTCAGAACAATATATTCTTAAGCACCTAATTAAACACCACAACACACCAGTCACTAAAGATGATTTACTTAAAGTTGGCTGGCCCGATAGTATCGTTACAGAAGCATCATTATTTCAAGTAATTCGAGCATTGCGTGTCAAGCTTAATGAAAAAAACAAAGGTGATGTAATTGAAACATTACCTCGAATTGGTTATCAAATTCAAGATTTTACTCGTGAATATATTGATCTTGATGCACAAAAAACAAATATTAATAAAAAATTTATTATCTCTTTAAGTATAATAACTACCATATTATTTAGTAGTTATGTTTGGTATATGTTCCCCTCTCAAATAAAACCTACACATTTTTTAATTAAACATATAAGTATAAATTCTAATAATATTACTTTTATTAGTCATAATTTAAAACAACAAGTTGATCTAATAGGTAAAGCTAAATTTATTCTTACATCGCCTATTATTAAAAATAAAAAACTATTTTTTTACAAATCAGATCAATTCTACTCTATTGCTGGTTGTACTATTAATTTAAATACAAAGCAATGCAAACCAATGAGTGATTTCAATTACAAAATAGCCCTCAATGCATGGGGCAACTTTACACAACTGATAATTAAGAATAATAAAATATTTCATACTTACAATAATGTTGAATTACAGGAAATTCAAGAACCTTTGTCTATCGCCTACCGTTTAGACATTACCGATACTAATATAGTATTAAAAATGTCAAATATTTATATTTCACCAACAGAAAAAAATAATACTTTCGATTACTCAAAAATAAAATTTATCATGAATAAAAAAACGGGACGTTATCAGGCTTCATCACTTTCTGCAGAATCATTAATAATGATAAAAAAAGATTCTCAATTTATAACAACATTAAAAATAATGCCAAAAGTTTTTCATTGGAATTATTCAAATAATAATGAGTTTAGTAATAACGACCTTTATTATAAATATATAGTAGCAGCTCAAAAACAATTACAACTTATTTTAAGTGAAAAATCAGGTCTTTATTGGTTACATAGTGGTAAGAATAATCCATTAACATGGCTACCAACTAAATATTACAGTTAGCGCGTCATTTACTGAGCTCATGAGACACCATTAAAAATACAAATATTTTACAATAAATATCACGAAACGATCACATTATTAACCATTCCCATTTAGTATATTGACAACCAAAATAATAATACTTAAATAATGATGAAAAAAAACACAACGACAACCCTTATTGGGTGCTTACTTTGTTTACATTCAACTTTTGTGATTGCTAATGATTTAATCACACCACCAACAGATATCAAACCATATGCGGCTAAGCGCCAAGTTGTTGATAAGCTGCTTACAAATGCACTTATTGCCTTTCAGGCTCCTACTCATAGCTCTCAAGCAGATTTTACAGTACAAACACCAAACAATCTTGATATTGTGACTTCACAATTATTACAAGCGTATGAACTTGAACCTTATCGAACTGACTTACTTATATCTGCTGCAAATGCCCAAATATACAAGGGTGATGTCAATCGTGCGATTGCACTCTTTACACAAGCTCAGGCAGTCGCTCCTGATGATATTGATATTCTTTCATACCTTGCTGTATGGCAAAATTTTAAAGGTAATAATGCTGAATCTATCAAACAAATGGCTAAACTTGCCTCTCTTAATCCAGGACGTCAAGCTGATATAGAACACATTATAAATACCGTTGATCATGTTATTGCGATACCACTTAAAACAATGCCATTTAAAACTTATAGTGGCAATACCGCTATTATTTGCTTAGGTTATGCATCACATTCTGATGGGACCATGAGTGATATTCTAATTCAAAGGCTTAAGCTAACACTAGCCCTTGCAAATCAGGCACCAAAAGCCGTTATTATTGTTACAGGAGGTGTACCTAACAATCATAATACAGAAAGTAAACTGATGGCTAACTGGCTTATTAAGCATGGAATATCTCCGCATCGAATTATTGAAGATAACTATGCGCGAAGCACTGTTGAAAGTGCACTATATGTCAGTTATACATTAGCCCGTCATAAAATTGACCATGCAACAATTGTCAATTCAGCTAACTATGCTCGACACAGTCAAACTCTATTTGATATTGCCAGTTGGCAAACAGGTCCTCGCGGTATTCTTTTTGATAGTGTAAGTGTTGAAGAAAAACCATTATCAATATTAACCGTTCCCTCCAATAAAGAATTAATCAGCATATATCGTGATGCACTTCGTGTTTATGGTTTACGGAGCTACCGCTCATACCCTTTAGATCAACGCTAAAATAATCTATTTATGCTTTGAATATTAAGGTTGCCGCTTAATAAATATGACTACAACATAACATTCACTATAGAACGAACTATAATAATAAAATATTCCTATGGTTACATATCACGAATTGAATAGCCTTTTATAAGCATAAGAGACATGTATGATATGGTATGATGTAATTTATAACTCTTTCTAAATTATAACAAAACATAAGGAATGCATCATGCCACTTGATTTTATTATTAATTTACTCTCAAGCCCACAATTATACCTACTCGTATTTATTGTTATTACACTTAAATTAAGTATTATTTTTGTGCCACAAAATGAAGCATGGCTCATTGAGCGGTTTGGAAAATACCGCGCAACAAAAGAAGCTGGCTTAAATTTTATTATTCCGTTTATTGACAGTATTGGTGCCAAACGAAGCCTAAAAGAAACGGCTGTCGATGTACCTTCACAATCGGCGATCACTAAAGATAATATCAGCCTTGTAGTCGATGGTGTGCTTTATTTCCGTGTATTAGAACCTTATAAAGCAACCTATGGTGTTGATGACTATAAATTTGCTGTCACTCAACTTGCACAAACGACCATGCGTTCTGAATTAGGTAAAATGGAATTAGATAAAACATTTGAAGAGCGCGATCTTTTAAATGCAAACATTGTTGCTGCTATAAACACAGCTTCTGACCCTTGGGGCGTTCAAGTTCTACGTTATGAGATTAAAGACATTGTGCCGCCAAGCTCTGTTATGGAAGCAATGGAAGCTCAAATGAAGGCAGAACGAGAGAAAAGAGCACAAATTCTTGAGTCAGAAGGCGATCGCCAGTCAGCTATCAACGTAGCTGAAGGTAAAAAACAAGCTCAAGTATTAGCCGCAGAAGCGGATAAACAGGAACAGATTCTTCGAGCAGAAGGTGAAGCGGCGGCTATTTTGGCGGTTGCAGACGCACAAGCACAAGCATTACGTAAAATTGGTGAAGCGGCTGATACTGAACAAGGTCAAAAAGCGATTCAACTTGAATTAGCAACTAAGGCCATTGAAGCCAAAAAAGCCATCGCTAAAGAATCATCAGTTGTTTTATTACCTGAAGACTCAACCAATGCAAGCTCTATGGTTGCGCAGGGTTTATCAATTATAAACTCAATTAATAAAGCGCAGAAAAATAACGCTTAGAATAATTAAGGTGTTGTATGTTTAGCAATATCTCACAAACATTAATGGTATTGGGCTTACTTGCCCTTATCATTGAAGTACTAATACTTGGTTGCAGTACATTGGTCTTGCTATTTTTCGGCATTGCAATGCTACTCACCAGTGGTTTAATTTATATTGGAATTATTGAAGCTAACTGGATAAGCACGCTTTCAACTTTAGCCATTATAACATTATTGTTAACAATCGCTCTTTGGAAGCCCTTAAAAAAATTACAAAACAAACCAACTAAAACTGACGTAAATACTGATTTTGCCGTTATAACATTTAAACTAGAAAAAGATTTATTACCATCAGAACGCTATACCTTTAATTATTCTGGAATCCAATGGTTAATTAAATCAACTGCAACAATAGAAAAAGGCGTAAAGGTTAAAGTGGTAAAAAAAGAAGTGGGTGTTTTATGGGTTGAACCACTAGATAACACCATACTGTAAAATAAACACATAACATCTATTTACAATATAAACATATAAGCCGTTAATATTAATTGACGGCTTATTATTTTATTTTTTTGATTATATTATATTGATTAATCGACAAGTTCTGTATTTTCTAATAGCTTACAAAATTGCTGTTTAATGATTGTTTGACTAATATAAATAACATTAATAGTATCATTAGAATATGTATAAGCTAACCGAAAGACAGCATCTTTAGCCGCAATAATCTTATACTCATAAATTTTTAGACCATTATTACGAAACTGTTTTGCCGTTTTAATCTTTGCTGATTGCGCTGTAATTAATTTAGGTAAACGCTCCCTGACATCTTGACAGATAATCGATTGATATTGCTCATGTAAATGGAAAAATTTACGTAAATGTCTATTTTCACTATAAATAATATTCATCATAAATGCATCTTATTGTTTTTATAATAGTATATTACTGTAATTTACAAGATCATAGTTTGAGTACATTAAATCCCCCTTAAGAAAAAGTGAACATTATTTACAATTTCACTATCATACTGGACATAACCCACCAACCTGTACCACAATTAAATTGTACCAGCGAAAAAGGAATACGCTAATGAGTACAAGACTAAATGATACGATAAGTATCGAACTGCATATTCAGGCCGCGGTTAGGGAAATAGCGACATTTACAGAATTAACCGCTCGTTCATCATCTATTGATGCTCGTATGAATGAAGCAATTCATCAAACTAAAATATTTTTTACTCTTTATTTAATGGTGCAATCACTTCACAGTGAAGCCAAAAACACCACTGCACATATTTTGTCAAACCAAGATATAATCGTACCAGAGAGCCATTTCGAATGGGTTATTCAACATTGCTTTGATATGTTTTATGTTTCGAATCATGACACTGCAATTAATAAAACTGACACATTGGGTCAAATAACAACAATAACATCAAATGATATATTGCGGTGGCAAAGTGTCCCGATGGCTGAAAATCTCGAAAATATGATTGCGGCACTCGCAACTAAACATGTTAAATTTCTAGCGTCACTGTTTTCACAAACCGAAGATATTGATAACGAGCTACTCTCTGTTTTTAGCCATGCCATGACAAATAACAGCCTTGATTTAGGTCTTAAATTATCATCCAAAGCTGGATCGCGATTACTAGAGCAAGTGATTCATTCTCGAACAGGTACAGTGTGTCTTATATTTTTAAATATGACAAAAAATAGCGAAGAAAAGCAGGCAATAAATCAATATTTAGCAGATATTGATGATTTTTATGACGTCTTAATATCTAATGGGCTAAAACAAGGATTAGTTTTGTTAGATCAATTATCGGAATAGCAACTAGATTAGTACATTTATAATATTTAATATGATTTTAATCTGTACTATTTATATCCTACTCATTCATTTCTTGATTGCATAAAAAGACATGCTGCATAACAATAGCTATATTCTATGATTCTTAATGTAAGAACCTCATTATGACTATTGACCCAACAACATTACTAGCCATTGCAATGATCTTTGTCGGGTCTTTTGTACAAACAGCAATTGGTTTTGGTCTGGCTATCGTTTCAGCTCCTATCCTTATTATTATTGCACCACAGTATGTACCAGCTCCAATCTGTTTGGTTGCGCTCTTTATCTCATTACTTAATAGCTTAAAGCATCGTAACAGTATTGAATTAGGCGGCTTAAAAATGGCAATTCTTGGACGTATTCCAGGATCAATTGCAGGGGCAACCTTGCTCATTTTTATCTCTAGCCAAACATTATCACTGTGGGTCGGCTTATTAGTATTACTGGCCGTATTTATTAGTGTTATGCCTTTTAGAATAGAACCAACACCAATAAGAATGGTGATTGCTGGATTTTTCTCAGGATTATTTGGCACAAGTTCAGCCATTGGTGGTCCACCAATGGCTATTTTATTACAGCATCAAGAAGCCAATCAATTACGTGGAAATCTATCAGCATTCTTTGTTTTCAGCTCGATAATTTCATTGCTGACTCTGATACCAGTCGGCTTTTTAAATAGCGAAAAATTATGGTTAACCCTGCCCTTACTTCCGGCAGCTTGGGCTGGCTATTGGTTAGCATTAAAAACTACACAATCACTACCTAAACAAACAATTCGCTATGGTGCATTAGTTTTATGCTTTATTTGTGGCATTATTGCTATTTACAAAAGCTAATAATTATCCACATCATAAAATTTAAGGATCATAAAATGGCACTGACTAACAAACTACTACTCTTTGCTGATATTGTGAATCTAGGCTCATTTTCTAAAGCGGCAGCTTTGCATGACATGGACAATTCATCGTTATCAAAACAAATAAAAAAACTTGAATCTGATCTTGGTGTCCAACTGTTAAATCGTTCCACTCGATCTTTTTCATTAACCTCTGCTGGTGAAGATATTCTTAAACAAACAATTAAACTCAACGATGTTTTAAATGATATTCAGCTTATTGCTGACTCATACCAATCACACCCTAAAGGCATTTTGCGTATTACTTCACCTGTTTATTTTGGTCAAGGCTACCTACAACCTGTCATTTCTCGCTTTATGGCACAATATCCAGACGTACAAATTATCCATTCACTCAATGATAAAAAAGCCGATATTATTTCAGAGCAATTTGATATCGCATTTCGGTTAGGACAGTTAAATGAGTCTAATTTAATCGCTAAAAAAATTGCTGACACCCATTATATTTTAATTGCCTCGTCGTCTTTTGTCGATCGTTATGGCTACCCAACATCACCGCAGCAATTAATTGCACTACCATCTATTGTTTACAGTAATATTGATGTTACTCTTGATCAATTACAAATAAAAAGCACCAAGCAAGATCCTGATTTTACTGCTTATAAAATGCAGGCTAAATATAAAGTTAGTGACGTGAAAACCATGATAAATGCAGTAAAAGATGGAATAGGCTATGCATTAATAGATTTATCAAACCTAGAAGATTCACTGGAAAAACTAGACTTGGTGCAACTGTTACCTGACATGATAATATCACGTTCTAATACCGCAATTTATGCTATATACCCGCATCGAAAGCATACTATGCTTGTGAAAGAATTTATTCATGCCGTTCAATGTTATATTGGTACGCCACCAAGATGGGAAGTCTATCTATCTTAATAAAAAATCACTCATCACATAAAATAAACATGATAGTTATTCGAATATTTTATCGCATTCAAATAACTATCACGCTATTTATTAATGCTATTAGATAACGGTAATAACATCAACTTCAGCCAAACGTGCTTTTGGTAAACCATAGTTATAATCTTGCTCCTCTAAAGCATATCCCATCGCCAGAGCAACATCACAAATATAACCGTCAAGCTCATCCTTAAAAATAGACCCAATTAATTGCGAATCAACCCCTTCCATTGCTGTTGACGCAATACCTAAACGTGCTAGTACATGTAATGTATTTCCCAATGCGATATAGGTCTGTGCTTTTGTCCAATGACCATTAAACCCTGTAGCATCAGTATTGAGTTCAGCAAAACTATAAGCACCATTTAACATATCATTATATTTTTCTGCGGGTAAATGCCCTGCTGATACTTCTACATCAACGACATTACGATAATCATTTTTTGTATAATATGGATTATATGCAAATAAAATAATATGCGATGCTTCTATTGCATGATGCTGATTAAATTGATATTTATTTTCAAATGTTTGATAAAATCGTAACTTAGCCTCATCACTTTCAAGTACAATAAACTTCCATGGCTGAGAATTGATCGATGAAGCTGATAAACGAATAGCATCTTTAATAAGATTTATATTATCAGCACTGATTTTTTTAGTTTTATCATATTGTTTTGTAGTATAGCGATTATTCAAATCGGTAATAATTTGATGTTGCATAGATACTATCTCTTAATTAACATATTGATGTAACAATACTAAAGAGGAAATCCATTTTGATAAATAGCCTATACAGCCAAATATTATGGACATTTTCACCCATAATAGAACTGAAAAGTTAAACCTTCCTCACACTAATACATCATTTTTTATATAATTTTATCATTAATATTTGTCTCAACACTGGCTAAACATACCAACAAGCGATAGATTAGAAGTTCTTATCTACATTTTTAACTATCGTGCTAACAATGATTCAATCAAAAATTTTGCTTCGTTATCCATCACTACGAACGTTCTTTAATTTAAGAACAAATATTGCCGCATTTAGCTTTGTGAGCTGTTCTATTCCATTATTTTTAATGGGGCATGTCACGATGGGGATTGCTTTTTCACTCGGCAGTATTAGCTGTGGATTTGCTGACACCTCTAGCGTAACAAAATACCGCATTTTTGACTTTCTAATTGCCTTACCTCTCTTTTTCTTCATCAGTTTAGGTATCGAAGTCGTATTTCCGCACTCGTTATTATTTATTGCTTCATTAGCAATAATAAGCTTTGCGCTGTTTATGTTAGCAGTATTGACGCCTCGATTAGGTGCTATTGGTTTTTCAGCCATCCTCTTAGCCATCTATGCAATGTTATTACATCTTGAAGGACGCCCAGTATGGCTAATACCACTTTGGTTAACTGGCGGTGCAATGTGGTATATTTTCTGGCAAGCTTTAGCTATTTATTTCCTTCCAAATCAAGAATCCAAAGACCTTTTATCCGATCTTTATCAAGTACTGGCTAAAAAGCTGATGCTTCATGACAAAGCATTTGTTTTAGCGACAGATAAAAACCAATTATTCATTAAATCAGCCCAATTTCGCTCACAAATAGCGACGCTATCCCATACCCTTGAATATCGTATTCATCAGCAATTTTGCTGTGGTGAAGATAGTGCAAAACTACAAGACATTTACCGTTTTTTAAAAATAGCGGAACGTATTAATGAACAAACACGGTTAATGTATTTCACTTCAACACCATTATTAAAACAATACAATCCACAATGGTTAGAAAGTATTCATCATGCAAACCAACAAATTAGTCAGTATTTATCACAAGTAACTGTTAATAATGTCCATTTTTTAGATATACCAGAAATTGATTTTAAAACCTTACGTCAATGTCAAGTTGCAGAAAATGCACAAGATGAAGCAATAGCTGCACATGCTTTCATTAATAAATTAGATATCATTTATCTTTTATTACAAGAACTTAAAAATAAATCCACAACGGTAGAAATAACGAATAAGATAGTACCTAAACCAATAGTTTTAACGTGGAAATGGCATGATATCGCGTCTAAATTAACAAGCCAAATGACGTTAAAATCAAGTTATTTCCGCCATGCCCTTCGAGGAACATTAAGTCTTACTACTGGTCTTATTATTGTTCGTTTGTTGCATTTGGATTTTGGCTTTTGGACATTAATGACCAGCCTACTGATTCTCCGTCCAAATTTATCAATGACATGGATAAGGCTTCTACAACGTCTAACCGGTACAATTTGTGGACTTATTGTAGTGGGCGGTTTATTACACTTTCAAGTATCTACTGATATTTTACCCTTTGTATTTTGCATTGCGGCAGTACTATTTTTCCATACTTCCGCGCGTCACTATGGATTTGCGGTATTCTTCGTTACTTTATTTGTATTTGCAGGCTTCTCCCTTAATGGTCAGGGAGACAATATCATGCTGCCACGATTAGATAACACCGTATTAGGAGTCTTTATTCCACTGATATTTGTGTTTATTTTAACGCCTGGTTGGCAAAAAAAATCATTCCCGACCCAACTTTCAACAACAATTAAAGGCTATAAAGATTACTTGATTAGCTTTAATCTTTATTTGTCCCATAAAGATCAACAACACACAGAAAAATTACAACATCACTTCCAAGATTGTGTTGTCTATGACACTAACCTATTTGACCATTGGATGGGATATTTAGGTGAGCCACAACGTAACTCACAAACAAGCGAACATATTCTTCTATGTAGCCGTAGTTCTAATATTATTTTACGAATATTAACTCAACTAAATGAAAACAAAGAGAATATCGTACCAAGCGCTCAAGTTGAATCTGAATTAAAGAATGCTATACACTCATTAGTGCAACTTCAACAACTGTTACAACAATCATTAAATCACACAGAACTGTTTAAATATATATCCAAGCAAGAGCAGTTTATTTATCAATCATTTACTTATATAGAAGACGAAATATATCGGCTTGATAATAATGAATTAATAGCATTACTTTCAAAAGAAATTACATTATTTCTTAATGCTATAGATCACCAACCCGCATAGTATTTCTTTATCACTATGATTTGTCTTTAAGCCAGCCCATAAAAGCTGGCTTATTGATAACGACTATTAGTATCAGAATTGATGTAACGTTATTTAGCGATAAAACTGTTAGAATAATGAGCCTAAAGCATCAGACGTTAAGGACATAACAATGCTAAAAAAGACTCAACTGTGCAGTATCATTATTGCATTAATCGCTTCACATTCAGCATGGGCTGCTAATCAAACGCTAACCCTTGATGATGGCCGTCAAGTTATTCTACATGATAACTTTACTTGGCAATATAAACCTCAAACCAATGATTCCTTAACAACATCAGCCGCTCAAACAACTACAGCAATTCCTGTTATAGCAACATCTACAATGGCGATTCCCGTCATTAGTGCCTCAAAAGGTGTTGTAATTAAACTGGGTGATAAAAAAGCAATTCAACAGCTTAGTGACAGTGGCCTAGATATTTTATTAACGGCAGCACATTATGAAAATGGCACTCTCGTTATTCCAACCATGATGACAAACCAGAATTCAAAATCCGTCACTGATGTCACAATGAAAGTTCATTTAAGCAATGCCCAAGGTAAAACAATTGCAACTGACGATTTTACTGTATGGCACTCAATTAACCGAATGCCAGAGACTTATTTCCGACCTAAAACACAGCAAAAAGGTAAACCTATTACCTTTGATGTCCCCAAAGCCGACAGTTATTTTATTAATGCTGAAATCACTAATGTTGATTTAAGATAATAAGATTCATAGTAAAAAGCTCAAATTATCTTTGAATTTGAGCTTTATTAAGATCTCACAATAATACGAATTAGTATCTATTCAGTGCTAATACTAACTTCTGTAATAACACCAAAGTGATCAGATACCACATCATAAAAATGGCCATTAAAAATAACTTGATGTTGTTTTACAGCGAGTTGCTGATTACTAAAAATATAATCTAACCGTAATGCTTGGCTATTTTGCTGCCAGCCATCAATATTTTTAACAACGGTTATTCCCGCATCCTTACTTTCAGCCATGGTATAACAGTCAAACAAGTGACACTGTAACGCACAATCATAGCCTTGATGACGAACATGGCTAGGATTATTAAAATCGCCTAACAAAAAGCTCAAACGGGATGATAATGTCGCTGTAATTCGATTTAAATGTTCCGAAAACGAACTTTCTTCATCATTCCACCAGCCGCAATGGCAATTATAAAAGTCTAACTCCTGTTGCTGATAAGCGACTTTAATCCGTACAGCACGACGATGTTTCCAATTACTCTCATTATAATTATCATTTAGATCAATAACCTGATGTTCAATAATGGGCAACCGACTTAAGAATGCAAGTCCTTCTTGATAAACCTCATAACTTTGATGAACAAAATCCCACGTTAATTGATAATTATGACCTAATTCAGCTAACTTTTGCTGTAATAAATAACCATAATTGTCTGTATGTACAAGAGAATTACTATATATTGATTCATTTACAACACCGCTAAGCTGATGCTGATTAACTTCCTGTAGCGCAATAACATCACAGTTTTGATCAATAATAGCTTGAGCAACTATCTCTAATTTTTGTAATTGTTTATCTTCTTGCCAGCTATGGGTATTTAGTGTCAATAACTTCATAAATCATTCACTTATTGATGAAAAATTGAGATAAAAAAGCGCAGCATCAGTACTGCGCTTATCTATAATATTAAGCTCTCGCTATGGTCTATTACGCCATCGCAAACTTATCTATCAGCGCAGACTTAATCACATCAACACCAGGACCATAAATAGCTTGTACGCCTTGATCTTTAACCACAACCCCTAGTGCACCCGTTGCTTTCCACAATGTATAATCAGCAACTAATGCAGGATCTTTTACGGTAATACGTAAACGTGTCATGCAGGCATCAATTTCAGCAATATTGTCACGACCACCAAGGTTTTGAATAATGATTTCAAGCTTGTCATCTTGTGACATACCTTCCGCTTTTTCATCAATATAATTACCTGCACGTCCAGGGGTTGGTAAATTAAATTTAATGATGAGTAAACGGAATAAACCATAGTTAATCGCAAAGAAGGCAATACATACCATCACAAAGCTAATTAAATCCCCACCGATACCGGCAGAAATCATCATCGGAACACGTGTAATTAATTCAATAAGGCCGAAAGCATGCACGCGTAAATCAATCAAATCCACCAACGCAAAAGCTAATCCAGTTAATATTGCATGTGCTACATACAGTACAGGTGCAACAAACATGAACATAAATTCAATAGGCTCAGTAACACCTGTTAGTAATACAGCCAAACACGCAGAGAAGAACATCGGCTTATATTGCAGACGCTTATCACTATCAACACAATGGTACATTGCCAAACCGATACCAATTAAAGACGATGCTGCAATAATAACTTGACCTGCTTTAAAGCGCGCAGGATGAACCGTCGCAAGTAGGTGTTGGTAAGCAGCTGGATCGGTTAATTTAAGGTTATTTAAATCACTCACCCATGCAAGCCATAACGGATCTTGACCATAAACACTTGAGCCTGCGCTTGGTCCTGTTAATAGCTGATACGCGCCACCCAGTTCGGTATAGTTCATTGGAATCGTTAGCGTATGGTGTAAACCGAAAGGCAGTAATAAACGTTCTAATGTGCCATAAACAAACGGAGCTATAATTGGTGCGCTATCTTTTGAACTTGCTATCCATTGACCAAATTCATTCAATGCACCTTGTACTAATGGCCAAACAACCGCTAATACAAACGCAATAATTACCGAATAGAAAATAACCATGAACGGTACAAAACGTTTACCATTAAAAAATGCTAATGCTTCAGGTAAACGCGCATAATCATAGTAACGGTTATATAAATTAGCTCCAAGATAGCCAGAGATAATACCAATGAACACGCCCATATTCAGTGCTGGAGCGCCAAGAATAGTGGTGAAAAATTGAGATACTGGCAACTCAGAACCAAACAGACTCATAACAGTCGCATGAGGATCATTCATCATGCCACTATTAACACCGAAAATAACTCCGGTTGTACGGTTAATCAGTATAAAAGCAATAATTGCAGCAAATGCTCCCCCTGCTCGCTCTTTTGCCCATGAACCACCGATAGCAACCGCAAACAATAAGTGCAGGTTAACAATAACACCCCAGCCAATATTTTCCATAATATGACCAAGAGTTTCGATAGCGCCGATACCACCAGCATACATGGCAACCACTTTACCAAGTGATATCATAATACCAGCCGCAGGCATTACAGCGATTACAACGATCAATGATTTACCAAATCGTTGCCAAAAGTCAAACGAGAGCAATTTACTCATAACTAATTCCTTGATTGAGATAGCAGGTTTACGTCATCACTGACCTGCCATAAATATAACTATTGTTTTTTCACAAACACATAAGCGGCATAAGGTGGCGCTAATTGTGTGGTAATAAAATCGGTACGTGCATTTTTATTATTTGAGGTTTGATTATCTAGTACTAACTCCCCTAGCAGATCACTGTCGAGATTAACTCTTGCCTCGCGATCACTTAAATTTGTAATAATTGTCCATGTTTTATCAGATTCAATTCGTTGATAAGCATAAATACTGGCATCATTTTCAAGTAGTAATTGATAACGACCAGTAATCAAACTGTGATTATTTTTTCGAAGAGTAATTAATTTTTTATAGAACTGTAAAATCGAATATGGATCCTGCTGTTGTTGTTCAACATTAATACCAGAGTAATTAGAGTTAACGACAAACCAAGGCGTTACTTCAGAAAACCCACCAAAAGCACTATCATTCCACGGCATAGGTAAACGGCTATGATCGCGTGAGACTTGATTTAATAACGCTAATATTTGGTGATCCGTTTGTCCTTGTTGCTGCAATTTAATGATTAAGTTTTTAGCTGATACATCATTAAAATCATTTAATGACAGAAACTTATTATTAACCATGCCAATTTCTTGACCTTGATAAATAAATGGCGTTCCTTTCATTAAAAAATAACAAGCTGCTAATGCTGTTGCGCTGCCATACCAATAATTGGGATTAGCAAAAGTATTAATGCTACGAGCCTGATCATGATTTTCTAGATATAAAGCATTCCAACCTTTACCTTCTAACGCATTCTGCCAACGGGTTAAAATTTGTTTAAATTCTACCAAATCAAACTGATCACGATGTTGTTCTTCCGACCACAACTTCATATGTTCAAATTGGAAGATCATATTAAAGATGCCACCTTTATCATTCTCTGTAGGCTCAGCAACCCACGTTAACGCATCTTGAGCATCAACCCCATTTGCTTCGCCTACGGTGACAATATCAAAAGGAGCAAAAGCTTGGTCGCGCAATTCATACAAATGTTGTTCAATCCCCTCAACATTCATGTGATAGTCAAATGAAGACACATAATCATCACCATTTGGGTTTGGTAGCGAAGGTAAATTAGATTGCTTTTGAATATGACTAATTGCGTCGACTCGAAATCCATCAATACCTCGAGCTAACCACCAATGGATCATATTAAACAGTGCTTGTTTTACTTCAGGATTTTGCCAATTAAGATCAGGTTGTTTCTTAGAAAATAAATGCAGGTAATATTGAGCGCTGTCAGCATCATATTGCCATGCACTTCCATGAAAGATACTTTCCCAATTATTAGGATCATTAGTCGGTTTTTCAGGGGTAGGTTCGCAACCATCACGCCAAATATACCAATCACGTTTAGGACTGGCTTTACTTTGACGTGATTCAATAAACCACGGATGTTCATCACTAGTATGGTTAATAACTAAATCCATGATGATACGAATACCACGTTCATGTGCAGCACTGATCAAACGATCAACATCAGTAAGGCTACCGAAATCAGGATGAATAGCTTGATAATCACTAATGTCGTAACCGTTATCATCATTAGGCGATTGATAAAATGGACAAATCCACACCAGATCAATACCCAAATCAGCTAAGTAATCTAATTTGGCAATAATCCCATTAATATCACCAATACCATCTTGATTACTATCAAAAAAACTACGTGGGTATATTTGATAAGCAGTGGCTGTTTTCCACCAAACAAGTGATTTTGATGAAGCGTTATTCGTCTGATTCATCCATTTAACCTTATTGAAGTTATCATTCATTGCTCATGTGTTACCGATAACACACAAGGTAAAACTGAATCAAAACATATGCAAAAGGTTTTTAAATAAATTGAGAGCTTTCTCTAATTTTTAATTCAAATTCTCCTTCACAAGAACTTGAATCTCGCTTAATGAGTTTTTTTACTGCCTGAAAGCCCATTTGATAATGATTAAAAGCCACCGTCGTTAAACTAGGTACTAATAAATCGCTATAATCATAATCACCAATACCTACAATCCAAATATCATGTCCTATTTTTAAATGTTGTTCTTTTGCTCGGCGATATAAACGAATTGCAATATTATCGGTAGCACAAAAATAAATATGATTAGGCTGCAGTATAATTGATTGATAATCATCTTTTTTTTCAGAATCAGCCAATGCTTGTAATGTGTTAGGTAATGTAGGAGCAATATCAGAAATAATACTTTGTATAAGTTGAGTACGAGATGAAAGCATCCGTGCATCATAAATATATTGAATAGCTATCAATGGTGCTTGCTGTTGTTGCAGTTGATAAATAGTGTGAGAAACTAACGCAGTGATAGCCGCTTGCTCAGGATAATATAGGCAACAATGGGCGGGAATTTGTTTTCCTATAAAAATTATATTTTGTAAACCGTTATAAAAAGGCTCTTCAAGACTGTGCTTTGATGCAATAACAATTGTACCAAGGGCGTTAAGACCATTAAATTCACTTACCGCTTGGCGTTCAGATTCATGACTAAACCCTGTTGCATGAAATAGCATTCGAGCATTAGATTCATTTGCTGCAGCTAAAGCACCTTTGATCACTAAACTAGTAGTATACGATTCAATTCGCGGCGCAATAAAGCCAATAATATTAGATTGACTTCGAATAGAGCGAGCAAATTTGTTCGGTGTATAATGGTTTTCTTTTACGATCGCATCAATTTTAATACGATTTTCTTCTGAAACATAACCACCATTAAAATAACGTGACACTGTCATTTTTGAAATTCCAAGCTGCTTTGAAATATCAGCCATAGTCATCTTTTGCGTCATAATATCTTCATTACTCTATACTTATCATTTTTATAGTATCCAATATATTCGTAGATTACACAGTAACTAAATACAAAACCCAATCTATTATTATCAACATTGCTACCCCCTTCTTATAAGCTGCAAACAACATCATAAAAATGTCTACTAAATAACCAATAAATCAAAAACTTTTTTCAAAAACACAACACAGGTATATTTTTTAACATTTTTAGTACATTTAAGTAAAATAAGCATTTTATTACTCGCTTAAATTGATCAAGAATAGAGTAACAAAACTTACAATGCGATAACAATCAGGGTGTTTAACTTGCCAAAAATGTTAACAAAATAACTTTTTAATGCTTTTTTATTACTTAAATACAATTAAATATTATATATCAGAGCATTATTTTTTATTATTTTGAATGGTAAGATAGCTACAAACTGTTAATTATTAAGTAACAAAAGAATCATTAACCAGTAACGATTATTGCTTTGTTATGAGTGATCGAGTTCACGGAGGAAAAATGAAAATAATCCAAAGTAAGAAGATGATCATCATTCTTCTTACACTACTCGCAATATTACTTTTAGTTGCACTATTTGCCAACAGCAACATGGTGCTATTTGACTCAAAAGGTAGCATTGGTGAAGCCCAGTCATCATTAATCATCACATCCGTTCTGCTGATGGCAATTATTATCATACCAGTGTTATTTATGGCGATTTACTTTCCTTATAAATACCGTCATAGCAACAAAAAAGCGGAATACACGCCAGAATGGGAACACTCAACCAAAATAGAAGTGGTTGTATGGACAGTCCCTTGCTTGATTGTTTTAACACTCGGATGGATCACCTACCAAACATCTTACTCACTTGATCCAAGAAAAGAGATCGTTTCTGAGGAAGAACCATTAACCATTCAAGTCGTTGCTATGAATTGGAAATGGCTATTTATTTATCCAGAACAACAAATCGCTACAGTCAATGAAATAGCAATGCCCATTAATCGTCCGGTTAAATTCTTAGTTACTTCAGATACCGCCATGAATTCATTTTTTATTCCACAACTCGGTAGCCAAGTTTATGCAATGGCTGGTATGGAAAACCGTTTAAATCTCATGGCCAAAGAAGAAGGCTCTTATCGAGGAATTTCAGCCAATTACAGCGGTTATGGCTTTGCTAATATGCGCTTTAAGGCTCATGCAGTTAAAGATGTGGCCTTTAAAGAATGGGTTCAAAAAGTAAAAACCTCAGATCTTGTTTTAAATAACAACAGTTACGATCAACTCACAGCCAATGCTAAAGAGCAAATTATAAAGCCACATCCCGTAACATACTTTGCTTCTGTCGCACCGCTGAAATTTAAAGATATTATTGAGAAACACGCAGGAGTCCAAAATGGCCTATAAAGGAGATGTATACGCCGAAGCGGATCCAATTTTCGGCAAATTAAATTGGGATGTTATTCCCTTTACCGATCCAGTCGTTTTTCCCGTCATGATGGCCGTAGTGCTTGGTGGACTAGGATTATTAGGCTTGATCACATATCAAAAGAAGTGGCACTACTTATGGAGTGAATGGTTTACCTCTGTTGATCATAAAAAGATTGGCATTATGTACATCATTGTATCCATGGTCATGCTTGTACGAGGGTTTTCTGACGCGATATTAATGCGTTCCCAACAAGCAGCTTCTACTATTGATGCCGGTTATCTGCCACCAGAGCACTATGACCAAGTCTTTACCGCCCATGGCGTGATCATGATTTTCTTTGTTGCGATGCCATTTGTCGTGGGTCTAATGAATATTATCGTGCCATTGCAGATAGGTGCTCGCGATGTTGCCTTTCCATTTTTAAATTCCTTAAGTTTTTGGCTATTCGTTGTTGGTGCTATTTTAATCAACCTTTCACTATTTGTTGGGGAATTTGCGGCAACAGGTTGGTTAGCCTATCCACCGCTTTCAGGTATGGATGCAAATCCTTGGGTTGGGGTCGATTATTGGTTATGGTCGCTGCAAATATCAGGTATCGGTACATTATTAACGGGGATTAACTTTGTCGTTACGATTATCCGTATGCGAGCACCTGGCATGAAAATGATGCAAATGCCTGTATTTACATGGACATCACTATGTGCAAATGCACTTATTGTACTGGCCTTTCCTATTTTAACCGTCACCCTGACCTTACTTACACTGGATCGTTATATCGGCACCCATTTCTTTACCACTGATATGGGTGGTAACCAAATGATGTATGTCAACTTAATCTGGGCATGGGGTCATCCTGAGGTTTACATTCTAGTTCTGCCTGCTTTTGGCATTTTTTCAGAAGTTACAGCGACGTTCTCGCGTAAGCGTCTGTTTGGCTATACATCATTAGTGTGGGCAACAATGGTGATTATGGTGTTGTCATTTATTGTTTGGCTACATCACTTCTTTACCATGGGTGCTGGCGCAAGTGTTAACGCTTTCTTTGGCATCGCAACGATGATTATCTCAATTCCAACGGGAGTGAAGATATTTAACTGGTTATTTACGATGTATAAAGGACGGGTCGAGTTCAGCGCTAGTATGTGGTGGACGATTGCATTTTTAATTACCTTTACTATTGGTGGTATGACTGGAGTAATGCTTGCAATACCTGCGGCAAACTTTGTGCTGCACAACAGTTTGTTCGTTATTGCCCACTTCCATAACGTGATTATTGGTGGTGCATTATTTGGTTACTTTGCCGGTTTAACTTACTGGTTCCCTAAAGCCACCGGATTTACTCTTGATGAACGTCTTGGCAAGATTTCATGTGCACTTTGGACTGTTGGCTTCTTTGTCGCCTTCATGCCTGTATATGTACTTGGTTTTAATGGAATGACACGTCGCTTAAATGTTGCAGATAATCCCGAATGGGCACCTTATTTATGGGTTGCTGCATTTGGTGTTTGTATTATTGCATCAGGTGTCGCGGTTCAGTTTTATCAGGTTTACGTCAGTATTCGTGATCGTAAGCAAAATCTAGATCTTACTGGTGATCCGTGGAATGGTCGTACATTAGAATGGGCGACATCATCCCCTCCTCCATTTTATAACTTTGCATTACTGCCTAAGATTCATGATCGTGACGAGCATCATTACGCCAAAGAACAGGGTTTAGCTTACCAAGAACCTGAACGTTATAAGCGTATTCATATGCCGAAAAATACGTGGGCGGGTGTCGTTATCAGTATGTTCTCATTGATGTTTGGTTTTGCTTTCATCTGGCATATTTGGTGGATGGTTATTGCCGGATCCGTTGGCATGATTGCTTCTTGGATCATTTACAGCTTTCAGCGTAGTAAAGATTATTATGTTGAAGTCTCTGAGATTGAAGCGATTGAACGTAAACATCTCGCTAAAGCTCGTGGAGAAAAAACCTTTGAACACAAAGATGGTGAAGACGATGATGATTTCGATCCATCTAATCTAAAACCTACTGATTCTATGGCATAAGGGGCGAGAGCAGTTATGACGACAGAAATAAAAGACACATGTAATCTCAACGTCCCTGTTCAGTCTAATGATGGTCACGAGTTCGATGATCATGACCATCATGACTATGCTGGTGATACTATTTTTGGTTTTTGGATTTATATTCTTAGTGACTGTTTATTATTCGGTACATTATTTGCGGTTTACGCTGTTTATTCAAATAGCTTTGCCGGCTTAATTGAACCTAAGGAACTGTTTAATCTTAGTTTTGTATTAACTGAGACGGCTTTATTACTGTTTAGTAGTTTTACATTCGGTATGGCAATGCTCAAAGCCAACCATGAAGACATCAAAGGAATGTTCAAATGGTTAGGTATTACATTTGGGCTTGGTTTGTCCTTTTTAGTAATGGAATTGTACGAGTTCTATCACTTTAGTAGTGAGGGTGCGACGTTCCACAGTAGTGCTTATTGGTCTGCATTTTACGGCTTAGTTGCAACTCATGGACTACACGTCTTTGCTGGCTTGATGTGGATGATTGTGTTGGTGTTCCATTTTAAACGTGACGGTTTTTCTGCAGAGAATAAAACCCGTTTAGCCTGTTTAAGCCTATTTTGGCACTTCCTTGATGTTATCTGGATCTGTGTATTCAGTGTGGTTTACTTAATGGGGGTATTGTAATGAACAATTCAACTAACCAACACTCAACTAACCAACATACAATTGGACATGGTCAAGGTGGCCAAGCTCACGGTAGCGTAAAAGAATATGTTCGAGGGCTTATCTTCTCTATTATTTTAACCATTGTACCTTTTGCGATGGTCATGGCTGGTGTAGGTTCAACCCAGTTCATTATTGGTGTGATCATGGTTTTTGCTGTCGCACAGATATTAGTCCAACTGGTATTCTTTCTGCATATGAATACCTCATCTGAACAAATGTGGAATACATCATCAGCGGTATTCGTGGTTGTTATTGTTGCTATTATTCTTATTGGTTCGTTGTGGATCATGGATCACTTAAATCACAACATGCTAATGGGTCATTGATCAAGGATGTTCTATGATTAAACCTTATCTGAAACTGACCAAACCGGGTATTATCGGTGGCAATCTTATTGCGGCCATCGGTGGTGTATTGTTAGCATCTCAAGGCAATATTAACGGCTTATTGCTTGTGGCTGTTTGTATTGGTACTACCTTGATTGTCGCATCAGGTTGCGTGTTCAATAATGTGATTGATATAGATATCGATAAATTAATGAAGCGTACCTGTGAGCGTGAGTTGGTCAAAAAAGTAATCCCCGTCTCTTATGCCTTAATTTGGGCGATAACATTATGCATTGGCGGTTTTTTTACCCTTTATCAATACACTTCCACCGTGGCATTTCAATTTGGTGTACTTGGTTTTGTGGTTTACGTTGACTTATATAGCCTCTATTTCAAACGTAAATCAGTTTACGGTACTTTAATTGGAGGTTTATCAGGGGCTTGTCCTCCTGTTATTGGCTATTGTGCTGTAACGGGACAATTTGATAGTGGTGCCGCAATACTGTTTATTACATTCTGTATATGGCAGATACCCCACTCATACGCCATTGCAATCTACCGCTTCGATGATTATAAATCAGCTTCAATTCCAGTGTTGCCTATTGAAATAGGAGTCGCTCGCGCACGTTACCATATCATTGGGTATATTATTGCCTTTGCGATAGCGGCCTTAACCCTTACCTACTTGGGTTATGCTGGAAGCTGGTATGCATTAGGCATGGGATTAGTTAGCTTACATTGGTTATATATTGCCAAAGTTAGTTATCAAAAAGTTCCTAATGCTCAATGGGGCAAAAAAATGCTTCTATGCTCTATTCTCAATATCATGGTGTTTTGTACGTTGATTTCACTCGATTTTTCGTCTAATACTATTGTTGATGACCATCAGGTTAATGCATTACCTACCACAGTAATGGAGCCTCATTCATGACTAAAAATCCAACTAAAATAATTCTCCTTTTCGGCGCACTGTTTCTTGCAACCTTAATGGGATGTTACATCTATAACACCACCACCCCTATTGGTGAAAATATAAAACCACTGAAAGATCTTGGTGGTCCATTTGAGATCAATAGTCTTGATAGCACTGTAAGCCTTGAGCAATATAAAGGTAATGTTGTGGTGCTCTATTTTGGCTTTTTAAACTGTGCTGAAGTATGCCCTTCTTCAATGGGCGTATTATCTGCCGCGTTTTCCCAACTGCCACCCGCAACTTATCAACATGTGCAAGGGTTATTCATCAGTGTTGATCCCGAACGTGATGATTTAGTGTCATTACATCAATTCGCCAAGTATTTTGATGATCGGGTTATCGGTTTAACTGGCACTCAACAACAAATAGACACGTTAACTAAACAATATGGTGTTTATTTTGACATTATTGATATGGAATCATCTGAATTAAGCTATACCGTCGATCACTCTTCCCGTTTTTACATTATTGACGAAACAGGCAAGTTAGTCGGCGCGATGAGCCACAATACGACCCCAGTTGAATTAGCGGCAGGCATTGAACGTGTTTATGCAAAAAGCATGGCTAAAAAATAGGAGATAACCATGAAAAAGAATTCTTTATACCTAGCATTATTAATGAGTTGTTTTCATTCTACAGCGTTTGCTACAGATGTGATCCATGCTGATAATCACCTACAATCTCAACAAAAATACACTAATATTCAAAAAATAAATTCAGCATTAACCATTGAAAATGCGACTGCAAAAGCCACAATTCCGGGTACTAATATCAGTGCTGGCTACATGAAAATTATCAATAATAGTGATACCGCCATTACTCTTGTTAGTGCTAGTAGCACTATTGCCAAGCATACAGAATTTCATCGTATGTTTATGCGTGATAATACGATGGCAATGCGAAAGCTAGAGACACTTGAGATCCCTGCTAATGGGGAACTCATATTGGCGAGTAAAAGCTACCATCTGATGTTTATGGGTGTAAAACAAGATCTTAAACCAAATCAAGTGATCACGGTAACTATGCAACAGAAAAATGGTAAACAGTTTGATGTACACCTTTTAGTGATGCCAATTAAAAAGCATTGATTTGGAGATATTCTATGAAAGGTGTGCAGATTTTAGTTATCGGTCTTTGTTTATTACCAAGCGTGTATATCGCACCAATTAATGCTAAAACATCAATGGACAGTGTGGTCAAGGATCTCCCTCCCCCTTGTTCGAGCGAATTAATACAGTTAGCAGAAGTGGCATTAAAGACTAATCCACATCGCATTTTATCTTATACTGACAAGTCTACTGATATTCATCTCTTTAATGCGCTTGCCGTCACCAGTTATCGAGATCGTGATAGCCATATCACCTTTCACGGTGTGAAAAATACAGCAGGAGGGTGTGATACATCTGTCACTGAAAGTTACGTATTACAAACATCATGCTCAGACGCTCGCCATGAAGCATTCAGTAAGTGGCGTTTTCAAGGCAAACTTAATAATAGAACTTACGTCTTAAATAGCAAACGTATTAAAGGTAAACAAGCCATTCTTACGGATCAATTACCCGATATTTGTTTAGTAACAACACGGCAAGTCATCAATAATAAATAGTATTAATTAGTAACTTAAAAAGGCTCAAATAAGAGCCTTTTCTTTATTCTTATAAACCATCGTTCTTATTGATGAGTAACTTTCTTTTCAATTACTTTTTCAAAATGGAAAAATGCTTCTTTAATACACTCATCGAGATTTACATTATGAGCTTTAGCTGTCACTTTATTAAATTCTTCTGTATCCATTTTTAAATCAACAGCATAACCTGTATCTTCTTTAATAATATCGACATGAATATGTTTAAATTCAGGATCGATAACCATCATTTCTACAATATAACCGGCAACTGATGATTTAATTGAATCAGTTAATTCCATATGTTCACATTTGATTTTTAAGCTCATGATACACCTCGGTAGTTATCTTAAATATCTGGAACTGACTATAATCCTAAATATTTAATTTGTCGTCATCATAAAAAAGTAATATTAATAATCAAATTTTGATATTTATTATAATTCCACTACCAAGGTATAAAAATAATTAAGCTAATAGTAAACACGCAATAAAATAGTTGAAGTCGCATAGTTAGGTTGAAATAGCATGGTTAGATTGCGTTAACTCGAAATTCTACGTTAGAAATGCTAGAATCACCGCCCTTGTTCGTAATAGATATTATCATGCACGCATCTGACCTTAATTTTACTCGCTTTATTGCCGCTATTGATACACTACCGCTACCTGAGCGCTTTACTTTCCCTTTTTGTTATACACCTCATCCTCTGTGTGTATTGGCAGCTCAAGAATTACAACAACATATCGAAACTCAACATCAATGGCAGCATAATTTTGGGTTGAATAATGATGACGATACAATAGGTCACATGTTTGGAGTTTTATTGGTTCAAAACCAGCAAGGTGAACTGGGTTATTTATCTGCCTTTTCAGGAAAAGTAGCCAATCAAACACATCTACCCCATTTTGTTCCTCCGGTATTTGATGAACGAAACATTGATCCTACAATTAAGGATCAACAAACTTTAGTTGATATTGTTACAACTAAAATTACTGCAATTAAATCCAACCCAAACTATATTCAATTACAACAGCAATATCAGCAAGCCCAAAGCCAAGCAGAACTAGCCTCTGAATCATTTCGCTTACAAATGATAGAACAGCGCAAGCAACGTAAATTACAACGTACAGCGGCAGAGAAAAGTAACGATAGCGAATTTATGACTCAAGAATTCCATCGTTTAGCGCGAGAAAGTGCGTTTGACAAACATCAACAAAAATTAATTCGTCAGCAATGGACTCAAACACTTACCGATATTAGCGATAAATTACAAGCTGATACCACAGCTCTTACTTTACTCAAATCAGAATACGACACCTTAACAGCATTATTGCAACAACAACGCTACGCGCAATATCAATTTCTAAATCAGTATGGTGAAACAAAAGATTTAAGTGCATTGTTTGGTAATACCACACCACCACAGGGTGCTGGAGATTGTGCCGCCGTCAAATTGCTACAGCATGCCTTTAAGCAACACCTAACACCTTTAGCGATGGCTAAATTTTGGTGGGGCGCTTCTCCTGCTGCACAAATACGTAAGCACAAATACTTTTATGAAGCTTGTAAAAACAAATGTGAGCCGATTTTACAGCATATGCTCGCTGGCCTTAACATTGATGCTAACCCATTATTACAAAACCCTGCTGAAGGCAAAGAACTAGAGATTGTGTATCAAGACGATGCGATGGTCGTTATCAATAAGCCAGCAGAGTTTCTATCAGTACCAGGCAAAACCATCACTGATTCCGTTTATAGCCGTATGCAAGCGATGTTCCCCAACAGTGATAGTCCACTGATTGTGCATCGTTTAGATATGTCAACATCAGGACTTATTGTGATTGCATTAACTAAATATGCCCATAAAGCGTTGCAAAAACAATTTATTAACCGTACAGCAGAAAAGCGTTATGTCGCGCTATTAGATGGAATTGTGAAGCAGGATCATGGTGAAATCGACTTACCAATGCGAGTTGATTTAGACGACCGTCCTCGTCAGTTAGTCTGTTATGAACATGGTAAACCCGCACTTACAAAATGGCAGGTTATTGAGCGAAAAAATGGTAAAACCAAGGTCTATTATTATCCTAAAACAGGCCGTACTCACCAATTACGTATTCACTCGGCACACCAAAATGGTATGAATATGCCTATTGTTGGTGATGACTTATATGGTCAAAAAGCCAATCGCTTACATTTGCATGCGCAATATCTTGGTCTAACCCACCCTGTTAGTGGCGAGCCAATGATCTTTGAAGTCGATGCCGATTTTTAAGGAAAAAAGCATCTATGTTATAAAGCTGACAATATAACGTCAGCTTTTATAACTGATTATAATTTAGAGCATAAACTAAATAAATGCCGTTCTATTTATAAATAAAAAAATCCGAGAATATAACTATTCTCGGATTTTAAGGTATAAACCAATTAGAACAACATGATCATAATACTATTGTTTAATGGCTCTAGAGTTAATAGCGTTAACCTTTTACGCCACCGGAAGTTAATCCACCAACAAGGAACTTCTGTGCAAGCAAAAATACAATTGTAATAGGTAATGCAGAAAGTACTGCCGCTGCTGCAAAATCGCCCCATAGGTAGTTTTGAGGGTATAAGTATTGCTGCATACCCACTGCCAAGGTGTAATTATTCACATCCGATAATAACGTTGATGCAACAGGTACTTCTGTTACCACACCAATAAACGAAAGAATAAAGACAACGGCAAGGATCGGCACTGATAATGGTAACAAGACTAATCTAAATGCTTGCCATGGTGTCGCACCATCTAACGCTGCCGCTTCTTCCAATGAGCGATCAATCGTCTCAAAGTAGCCTTTAATCGTCCAAACATGTAAAGCAATACCGCCTAAATAAGCAAAGATCAATCCACCATGTGTATTTAAACCTAAGAATGGAATGTATTGCCCTAAACGATCAAACAGTGCATACAATGCCACCAATGCTAATACTGCAGGGAACATTTGAAATACCATCATTCCTTTCAAAATATTCTCTTTACCTTTAAAGCGTAATCGAGCAAACGCATAAGCACTGGTTGTCGACATGGCAACAATTAATACCGATGTTATTGTTGCAACCTTAATCGTATTCCATAGCCATAATAGCACTGGAAATGGTGGTGGGGTTACTGAACCATCAGCATTTTCTACACTAAAACCTAATGCCAATCTCCAATGATCTAATGTTGGATTACTGGGTATTAACTCTCCCCCTGAAAAATTACCTTCACGGAATGATATTGCAATAATCATTAATAATGGAAAGATGGTAATTGCTAAGAAAAGCCATAACACTGCATGTGTTGCCCATAACCGATATTTTAATGATTTAAGCTGAACTATCGCCATGACCTTCTCCTTAGTCTTGTGATAACTTAGTAAATTTCAAATTAAGTAATGCCATACCAGCAACCATGACAAAAATAATTGTCGCAATTGCACCTGCTAAACCAAAGTCTTGACCACCGCCACCTTCAAAAGCAATACGGTATGTGTAACTTACTAATAAGTCTGTATAACCTGCAGGTTCAGAAGTATTAATCATATTTGGACCACCACCCGTTAATAACTGAATCATCACGAAGTTATTAAAGTTAAAAGCAAATGATGCAATTAATAGTGGCGTTAAAGGCTTAATCATTGATGGTACAGTGATCTTCATGAAGTTCTGAACAGGACCTGCGCCATCAATGGCTGAAGCTTCATATAAATCATCCGGAATTGATTTTAATAACCCCATACATAAAATCATCATATAAGGGAAGCCTAACCATGTATTAACAATAACGACCATTAGACGTGATAATACAGGATCAGAAAACCATGCGGGTTTAATACCAAAAATAGAACTTAACAACATGTTTATCTCACCAAAACTTTGGTTAAATAAACCCTTAAAGATTAATATAGAAATAAACGAAGGCACAGCATAAGGTAATATCAATAATATACGGTAGAAACCACTGCCTTTTAATGGTTCCCATTGTACGATACATGCTAAGATCATTCCTAAAATAAGCGTTAAAGCAACGGCTAAAAATGCAAATACAACCGTCCAAATAAAGATCCCAATAAAAGGTTCTTTAATACCATCATCTTGAATAACACGTTTAAAGTTATCGATACCCACATCAACAACAAACCCTGGAGATATTGACTCACCGACAAAGTTTCCATTATTGTCAACCGGTTGATAAAAACCTGTTTCCATATTAGGTTTATAAAACTGATCCGTTTGATTATTTAATAATGTACTGTTATCAGCTTGCTTGGTAAATAATGGATAATCAGAAGCAAATTTTCGTAATCCGCTCATTCGAATATCTTTACCATCAGGTAATTCTAAAATTAAATTTGAAATTTGATTACGATTTTTAACAATTTCTTTAATCGGTAATTTTTTACCAAAAGCTTGATTAATCGCTTCTAATTTAATAGCAACAGGATGAGATTCATCATAATTTTTGATCGGTGTTGTATTACCAAATGCTTCTGCTACTGGCTTTAATTTTACCGATTTATTATTAAAATCAATTAACCCTGTAGATAATAACTGCCCATTATCATTAATAATAATTTGATAACCATCATCTGCTTTGTAAAAATCAAATTTATAGCTTTTTCCTGACTGGAATGTACGTTGCTCTAATATTGACTGCGTTCTTTCCAATGTTAACTGGTTGGTTGCACTATAATTAGTAAACGCTAAACTTACGGTATATAACAATGGAAAAATAATAAATACGATCATCCCTGCAATACCTGGATAGATATAACGCTGGGCATAGGTTTTACTACTACCAAAAATATAAACTGCTAATGCGGTAAGTACTACCGTTAATAATGCAAAAGCGACTTCACCTTGTGCATACATTAAAACTGTCGCGTAGCCATTTACTAAGGCAATCAAACTTAAAATAAACCATTTAATTTCTTTTTTATATTTAAATGATTTATTTTTATTATTTGATTCAAATAGCTCGAGATCTTGAACTGACTCCATATCAATATCCTGCATTCAGATAAAAATATAGGGGAATCACTTCCCCTAAAAAAGAAATTACTTAAGCATCTGTTTCGCGCCAGCATCTAACGCATCTTTAACACTTTGACGACCATCAACAACATTTTGAATAGCATTACCTTCGGCATACCAGAAAGCGGTCATTTGAGGAATATTAGGCATAATGTCGCCTTGCTCTGCATTCTGCATAGTGGCTGCAATACGGCTATCTTTACCGATTTTTTCTTGGTACGACTTTAGGGCAACAGCACCCAGCGGCTTATCTTGATCAACTTTGGCTAAACCTTCATCCGTTAATAAGTAATTCTCAAGGAATTCAATCGCTAAATCTTTATTTGGAGATGCGGTACTAATACCTGCGGTTAATACACCGACAAATGATTTAGATGGATGACCATTAAACATTGGTAATGTTGTTACACCGTAATTTAATCCAGTTTTATCAATATTACTCCATGACCATGGACCATTAATTGTCATTGCGACATTACCTTTATTAAATTCAGCTTCTGAAATGCTGTAATCCATATCAGGTGATATTACTTTTTGATCAACTAACGATTTAATAAAGGCCATGCTACGTTGTGCACCAGCATTATTGATACCAACATCTTTTGCATCATAACCATCAGATGTTTTCTTGAAAGCATAACCACCATCAGCAGATAAAAGAGGCCATGTAAAATACGGTTCACGTAAATTCCACATGATGGCTTTTTTACCTTCTTTTGCTAGTTTTTGATCAATAGCGGCTATTTCTTCCCACGTTTTAGGAGGATTAGGAATAAGGTCTTTATTATAAATTAGAGAAAGGGATTCAACAGAAACAGGATAGCCATAATATTTACCATTAGATTTTACAGCGTCCCATGTAAAATCAGAAAACTGCTGTTTAAATTCAGCTGATGGCTTAATTTCTTGTAACAAACCAGATTGAGCATAACCACCAAAGCGGTCATGAGCCCACATAACAATATCAGGGCCATCACCAGATGCAGCAACTTGAGGAAATTTATCAGCAAGGTTATCAGGGAATGCAACCGTTACTTTAACACCAGTATCTTCCTCAAACTTTTTACCAACTTCAGCAAGACCATTATAACCTTTATCACCATTCACCCAAATAGTCAGCTGCCCTTCTTCAATAGCCGCTGAAACATGAAATGAACTTAACGCTGCAATGGTGCATAAAGCAACTGTAGTGAGTACCTTAGTCATTATCTAACATCCTTCATTATTGTTATTGATCTTATAACGTCATGCAAAGGTCATAACGTTTTTCTATGCCTATTTTCTATAGTTAATGACAAAGATACATCCTCCTACACTCTACGCCCCCACTGACCTCTATTCAAAAATGTGAACTCAACCAAATTTAGATGTGAGCTATATCGCAAAAAAATATCAATATGTGATGACATGCACATCTTACAACAGTAAATCATCTGTTTTACTTCATAATAATTAAAACAGTACCCACCATACTCCTCCCCTATCATCCCCCTTTATAAAGGTATAAGGAGGAGGATGTAATCACCATGCACTCTCACGTAAACTCGGTCATATTAAAGCTAGTTTTGTTTAAATAACAAAAATATTAGTCGGTTATAACCAATAGAGGAATAGACACAATGACGAGTGTCACTTTACGAAATGTATGTAAAGCATATGGAGATAACTTAATTTCCAAGAACGTTGATCTAGAAATTAAAGATGGCGAGTTTGTTGTCTTTGTTGGTCCGTCTGGTTGCGGTAAATCAACTTTATTACGTTGTATTGCTGGATTAGAAGATATTACATCCGGTGATTTATTCATTGGCGATAAACGCATGAATGATGTTCCACCCGCACAACGTGGTGTCGGTATGGTGTTTCAATCATACGCACTTTATCCTCACTTAGATCTGTATGACAATATGTCATTCGGTTTAAAATTGGCTAAAGCAAATAAAGATGAAATTAAACGTCGAGTATCAAAAGTCGCAGATATATTACAATTAACGCCCTTACTTGATCGTAAACCTAAAGCGCTGTCAGGCGGACAACGTCAACGGGTTGCTATTGGTCGTACATTAGTCTCTCAGCCTGCAATCTTCTTACTTGATGAGCCGCTCTCTAACCTTGATGCTGCTTTGCGTGTACAAATGCGAATTGAAATCGCTAAATTACACAAACAACTTGGCTGCACCATGATTTATGTTACTCACGACCAAATTGAAGCGATGACAATGGCAGAAAAGATCGTCGTGCTAGATGGTGGTTATGTATCACAAGTTGGTAAGCCATTAGAGCTTTATCATTATCCTCAAAACCGTTTCGTTGCGAGTTTTATTGGCTCACCAAAAATGAATTTTATGAGCGTAACCGCGATCGAAGCAGAAAAAGATCAAGTAAAAGTAAAAATGGATAACGGTACTTCATTTTGGATCCCTGTTGATGGTACTACCATCATTCCAAATACACGTATGTCATTAGGTATTCGTCCTGAGCATCTTGTTCATTGTGATCATAGTGATATTTGCATTGAAGGTATGGTACAAGTTGTTGAGAAGTTAGGCTATGAAACGCAAGCTTACATTAGTTTAAATGATATTGATGCCGAGTTCGTATGTCGTCATAGTGACACTTTAGATATTCATGCGGGTGATACTTTCCGAGTCGGTATTCCACCACAACGCTGTCACCTATTCCATGATGATGGTAAAGCGTGTCGTCGTTTATATCAGGAAGTGGGATCTTAATATTCCCTCAGCTGAATAAACTAAAAAGCTCACATCATTCTACAATGAGGTGAGCTTTTTTATTTTTTATCTTTACTCATTCAAAAACACGCTAAAAAAATATAGCTTCTTTGAAGTGTTTAATCCTAGTTTATATTATTGAATTTGTTTTACTGCGGTATCTAATGCATCTTTAACACTTTGCTTACCTAATAACGCATTTTCAATTGCCGCTCCTTCAGCAAACCAATATGCTGTCATTTCAAGTATATTAGGCATAATTTCAGTATTTTCAGTATTTTCAGTATTTTCAGTATTTTCAGTATTTTCAGTATTTTCAGTATTTTCAGTATTTTCAGTATTTTCAGTATTTTCAGTATTTTCAGTATTTTCAGTATTAATAATTGTTCATGCATTGTGATAAAGAGCACTATTTGTACAACATATTTTCACTCATAGTTGAAGAATATAACAATCAAGTTTATCTAATGATAATATTATTTCCCCTTTGCCTTTTTTAACTGAAAATTTAATTTTACGTGTTGGCTCTAATATATCATTTAATAAATAATCACCATCGTTAAGAGACCACCGACTAATTAATTCTACTGGAATAAATAACGAACTTAATTTACTTTGCTGATTTTCAAAATTAACCAAAGTGATTATTTTTTCAGTTTCGTTATAACGGCTAAAAGCAAATAATTTATCCGTATAATTAGCATTTATCTGACGATTATAACTATGCAAGTCATAATACTCTTCCATTACCGCCTGGCTATTTTTTGCAAAATTTAAAAGTCGTTGATAAAATAGCCGTAAATATTTTTCTGATTCAGTTAGCAGACCACCATCAAATTCTCCATTATTCATCCAACGTTGATGATGAGGTACGCCAAAATAGTCAAATATTGTTGTTCGCGACGCCAAACCAAAACCGGCATCTTCAGCGGCGGGTTCTCCAACTTCCTGACCAAAATAAACCATTGTCGGTGAACTACTTAATAATGTAGACACAACCATCGCTGGCTTACCATTTTCAGCAAAACTCGCAAAATCAGGACTTGGTATTCGTTGCTCATCATGATTTTCAAGGAAATTCAACATCTGATGTTCTATATCAATAAGGTCAGATTTTACACCCACTAATACGTCGGTTGTTTTTTCTCCTCGAATAATCGCTTTTAAAGTGTCATAGAGGTCAATTTTATTATAAAGATAATCCATTTTTCCTAGATGTATATAATCTCGATATAACTGAGGTTGATATACTTCAGCCAGTAAAAAGGTGTCTGGTTTTTTATTTTTAATCGCTGAATTTAAAAAACTCCAAAATTCAACAGGAACCATTTCAGCCATATCATAACGGAAACCATCAACACCCAATGCTAACCAATACATTGCAATATCATAAAATTTCAACCATGAATCAGGAACGTCTTTACGCTGCCAGAATAAATAATGGTCTTCATAGCCATACTGAGCATACTCCGCAGGTAAACAAGCAAAATCTTTGCTTCCATCAGGACGTATACCATAATTAATTTTTACCGTTTCATACCAATCATCACAAGTAGGCTGGGCTAATCGAGAGCCGTTCCCCGTCCATTTAGCAGGAAATTCAACAAAAGGAGTCAATAATAATGGCCGTTTTTCACCCCCAAGAGGCAAAGAAAAACGATCAAACTCAGGTAAATGAAAGCTGGTATGTGGAATATAATAAAAATTATTATCACGATGATACGCCACAGTTATATCATCATTAATACCAAAATCTTTAATAAATGTAGGGTTAGTTAATCCCTGATATTCTCTAGCAACATGGTTAGGAACAATATCAATAATAACTTTCAATCCATGTTGATGACTACGTTCAATCAGTGCAACAAACTCATTTAATCGTTGTGCAGGATCTATCGCAAGATCAGGGTTCACATTATAATAATCTTTCACTGCATAAGGCGAACCCGCTCGCCCCTTAACAACAGCAGGATGGTCATTAACAATTCCATATTGAGTATAATCCCCCACTAAGGCGTGATGAGGGACTCCGGTATACCAAATATGCGTGACACCAAGATTTTTAATTTCAGCTAAAGCTTTATCTGTAAAATCAGAAAATTTTCCAACACCATTTTCTTGACGTGTTCCCCACGGCTTATTCGTTGTATTTTTATTACCGAATAATCGCGTAAAAACCTGATAGACAATCGCTTTACTCTTTAATTGTGTCATTAAACATCCCTGTAACGATCTTTATTTACGTTGTAATACTTTATTATTGAACTAAATCAACAAAGACAGCCTCTGCAGAAGTAGAACCTGCACGTTTCGCTTCATCTAATAACTGCAGTGCTTTTTTGATATTCTTCTGTTTAATTGCGCTTGTTATTTGTTGATTATAAAACGCTTCTGTTTCTGGCAGCATGACACTACTAGCGACAGCAACAGCCGTTGGTGCTTTTGCGACAACTTTAGGTGTTACAGAGGAATCAGCAATTATTGCTTGTGGTGCTAAAGCAGGAGTCGATACCTGATAGCTTTTTAATTGCGTTGGCTTAAATGCTAAGTGTAATTGCCCTGTTAATGCATATTTTATTTCAGGATCGGTAACAATAGGACGTGGCAAGCCTAATTCTTCAGCGCGTATACGTTCAGGATGCGGAATAGTGATCGTATCACCACGGCATTTTTCTGATGAATAAACAATCATATAAGGCGTTTTTGTTGCGGTCATCATGATTGTTTTTTGATAGGCAGCACGTTGTAATAAATTAGAAGATGTTAATGTGAAATCTTTTAAATCAATTGTTTTTACTGGTTGAAAATTGGCATTTAATAAAATAACCGTAGGAGCAAAAACCTGATCCTTTCTGATAATACTATCCAATTTCACTTGCATTTGTTCTACATGGCTAGGTAAAGAAAACGCAGCAAAATAACTTTTTCCATCAGGAAATTGACCAATTTGTGATTGAGCATTAATTGCGACAGAAATATCAGTACCTTGCAACGGTATCCATGAAAATTGGGAATAAGATGAGCAACAAGCAGCCTGATTAATCATTGGCGACACGTTATTTGTCGACACAGTATCGGTATTACTACATCCCGTAATACCCAATAGCGCCATGATCAAAACTGTACGTTTTTTTATAATTTGCATATTTTATCTCCTCGTTATAAATACAAAAGGCAGCAATTAAGCTGCCTTTAATAAATATGTCGTCTTAGAACCAGACTTCAGCGTGAATACCAAACACAAATTGATCTTTCTCATTTGCATCAGTGATCCCGATAGCACCAGCAGCCGCGGCATCAGAAGTGCTAACCCATGTTACGTAAGGCTTAATCTGTGGACGTCCAAAGTAATCAGCATTAACAGTAAAGACAGGCGCAAGCTCTAAGCTATAGAAGTTAGTAGCATCATCTTCACGCCCCCAGTTATTACCATTTATTTTTTCAATTGCGTATGAGCCTGTCATTTCTAAACGGAAATTATTATTAACTTTGTAAGTAGGACGGAATGCGGCAATAAAACGAGTCACTTTATCTTTACCATCAGCCGTTGCTCCCCAGTTCATGTCTTGTGGTGCCCAGTACGTTAATTCAGAACCCATCTGCCAGCGATCATTAATATTTAACACACCGTATGATGTTGCAAACCAGGATTTAGAATCTTTCAGCCAATCACCACTCCACTGACCAAAGTTCACACCACGGTTAGAAGCCATACCATGTCCATAAGCCAATGCCGTTTGGGTCCAGCCATCTAAACCGTAGTAATCACGGTTATATGTTACTGCAAAACCATAACCATCTTTAGCTTGATCATCCGTTAGTTTTTCATCTGCGCGTTTCATGATTTTAGCGTCAAAATCAAAACTACCACCTAATGCTTTTACATTGTAATAATACAAATCTAGTGAGTGCACCGTGGTACGATCGCCGTCAGCTGGACGCGCTGGTTGAAAATCTGGGTTTTCCCAATTAATCCCATAACCCGCTTCTGGATCCGCAGAGACTAAAGCAATACCCATTTTATTTTCATTGGCTAATGTGGTTTCAAAACCAGCACCCATACCTGATGATTGTTTCCAAAACTCACCGGTTAGAATACCAGCTGCACGATTAAAATAACGACGACCAGCCCAAATTTCAGTACCATCACCTAAATAAGGTAAATTAGCTAAAGCAATATAAGCCTCTTTAACTTCAAATTGAGCAACAGTGTTGGTCTTTTCTGCACCTGGTGAGCTGTAGTAGTAAGAATCACCGTTACCATACTCAGCACGAACAACAAAATCACTCTTAACGCCATTTGAAAATGATGTTTTCTTCTTAACTACAAATTCAACTTGGTTAGCACTCTTACCTGACGTACCAGCCGTTCGGTAATCAGGCTTTCCTAATTCAGAATCAAATGATTGAAAATCGGAATTTGAACGATAGTTCATTGAACCATAACCATTCACTTCCCAGCCATCCGTCAACATTTCAACCGTCGATTGTGATTCAATAGGTTGAGTTTCTGCAGCAATAACATCTGCATCAACATTATTAGAGTCTTGTGTATCTGCGGCAAAAACAGTTGTCGACGTAAGTGCGACTAACAATGCTGCTGCGATTGGCATCAATGTGAATTTCATCCATGTGTCCCTTTATGTTTGTAATAATAAATAGTCGCTGTAGGGCAACCCTTTAGATCTAGTATTCCCTAGAACCATGAACGTAAACATCCTCCTCTTTTAATTATTTCTAAGGGTGATATTTAGGGCGTAGAAATATCTCACTTAACTTAGTTGGTGATATTCATCACATTAATGAGGATGATAAGAAATATAAAATTTAGTAGTAAAATAGGAAGCAACAATATATATAATAAAAATCAGAGATAATTAAATGAAAAAAGAACACGGCTCGCCATTTCCTTTAGGAGCAACTTTACATAAAGATGGCTGTAATTTTTCTGTTCATAGTCCAGATAATATTATTTCATTAATTATATTTGAAAATGATAATGACTTTTATGAATATAGTTTAAACACTGATGACCAAATTATATATTATGTCTTTATTCCAAATATAAAATCATCTACAAAGTATGGCTATAAAATTACCGATAACAATGGTAATAGTCGTCTATTACTCGATCCTTATGCTCATAAACTAAGTAAACCTCTAGTATATCACTATCCTTTAGATGCAGAACAAAGTTGGACACTATCCAAATCAGTGGTTGTTGATCATTGTTTTGATTGGGAAGATGACTACGCCCCTAATCACCCTATTGAAAAAACAATACTGTTTGAATTGCATGTTAAAGGCTTCACTCAGCAACACCCTACTATTGCACCGTCTTACCAAGGAAACTATTTAGGTCTGTGTCAGCCTGATATTATTGAATTTTTTAAACAACAATCTATCACTAGCATTCAATTATTACCCATCGTTTCATTTGTCACTGAACCACACTTAATTGATAATAACTTAACCAATTTTTGGGGGTATAACAGTGTCTGTTTTATGGCACCTCATCCTGATTATGCAAAAAATGATGCGGTGACAGAACTTAAACTGATGGTAAAAGAATTGCATCGACATGATATTGAGGTCATTTTAGATGTGGTCTTTAATCATACGGCCGAAGGTGATAATAATGGTCCATGCTTTCACCTAAAAGCCCTTGATCAGGAGTATTACCTTCGTAATGAACACGAACGGTGTATGAATTATACCGGCTGTGGTAATACCTTAGATTTAACCCACCAAGCTAGCTTAACCCTTGTTTTAGATAGCTTACGTCATTGGGTAAAAGAATATCATATCGACGGTTTTCGATTTGATCTTGCAACGACACTTGGACGCGATCATGAAAACTTCTCGGCACATAATGCGTTCTTTATGGCTATAGCCCAAGACCCTATTTTACAAAAGGTAAAACTTATCGCTGAACCTTGGGATATTGGACCTAATGGATATCAATTAGGAAACTATCCTGATAATTGGCATGAATGTAATGATAAATTCCGAGATATAACAAAAAGTTATTGGTTACAACAACCTAATTTAGCCAAAAATTTTGCAACACGCCTAATGGGTTCTCGAGACATATTTAGTGCTAGTCGTTGGCCTCAAAAACTACCAGTTAACTTTATTAGTTACCATGATGGTTTCACCCTTCAAGATCTTGTGTCTTTTAATAATAAACATAATGATGCGAATGGTGAAAATAATCGTGATGGACACAGTGATAACCGTTCGAATAATCATGGCGTTGAAGGTGATACCGATAATCCCGCTATTTTATTATTACGGGATCAACAAAAACGTAATTTAATGGTTTCTTTATTATTTAGCTTTGGTATTCCACATCTACTTGCTGTTGATAGTTTATCTCATAGTCAACAAGGTAATAATAATGCATATTGCCAAGATACAACGATTAGTTGGGCAAATTGGAATTTATCTAAAATAGATAACGCTTTCCAAAAATGGCTTGCTGATATGATCTCTATTCGCCAACAAATCATGCCGGATGTTATTCGTGCATTCAGTAATGAAAATAGAACAAAAAATAGTATTACTTGGTCAAACGCTAGTGGTATCCAAATTACACCACAACAATGGCTCGATATTGATCATTTTTCTTTATATATTAATCTATTTAATAATCATGGCGAATTGCTCTATTTAGTTAATGGAACAAATAGGCCCCTAACCTTTAATTTACCCGTCGGCAGCAAGTGGAATATTGTGTGTGATACCAGCACCAAAAACATAATTATCGATGATATTAATGTTTCTTATCTTCAACCCGCGCATTCCATGTCTATCTTGTATCGTTCAAATTAAATAAATCAAAAAATAAAAATGCCGACGAAATTAACGTCGGCATTATTATAACCAGTTATTGATTAACTAAATAATTAACTAAACAATTAACGCAGCAAATGATTCATAAGGTTGTAGTAACAGTTTATTAGTAAACTGAACATGTGGTTCATAATTATTAATTAACGTTTCTAAGCACCGATGCGATAAAGTGTCAGGCAATATAATCTCTACTTTCTGATCACTAAAGTTATTCATAACTACTATTTGCTGATGGTCATCTTCTCGTATGTAAGCAAAAACCTGCTCATGCTGCTCTAATAGCGGTACAAACCGACCACTCACAATCAACGGAAAGGCACGTCGTAACTCAATAAGTCGTTGATAATGATAAAAAACAGATTCTGTATCATGCAGTGCCGCTTCCACATTTATTTCTGGATAATTCGGGTTGACCTTTATCCAAGGCTTCGCAGTTGAAAAACCCGCATAATCTGAACGATTCCAATGCATTGGCGTACGAGCATTATCACGGCTATTTTCATGTATAGCCGCTAACATCGTTTCTTTAGGTACGCCATTTTCAGTGCGCTCATGATAAAAATTCAATGTTTCAATGTCACAATAATCATCAATAGAATCAAACGCAACATTGGTCATGCCAATTTCTTCACCTTGATAAATATAAGGCGTGCCTTTCATCATATGCAATGTTGTCGCTAGCATTTTTGCTGATTTAACCCGATATTGCCCTTCATCACCATATTTAGACACAATACGAGGCAAGTCATGATTATTCCAAAATAGAGAATTCCAACCTTCATTATCTAATTCAACTTGCCATTTAGTTAACACTTGTTTTAATGCTGGCAAATTAAAATCAATCGGTTGCCACTTATCACCATTTTTCCACGTTAATGTAATGTGCTCAAACTGAAAGACCATGGATAACTCGTCGCGCTGTGCGCCACTGAATAATTTAGCAATGTCAGGCGTTGCTCCCCATGTTTCACCCACCGTTAACAAGTCTTTACTACCAAATGTCGCTTTATTCATTTTTTTCAATAATGGGTGCAGGTTTTGACCATTGCCTGTGATACCCTTATCTACTTCTTTACCAATCAGATCAATAACATCTAATCTAAAGCCGCCAATGCCTTTATCTATCCACCAATTCATCATATCAAATACAGCATGATGAACCGCGGGATTCTCCCAATTTAGATCTGGCTGACGTTTGGAGAATAAGTGATAGTAGTATTCGCCTGATTGTTCATCATATTGCCATGCACTACCCCCAAAGAGTGATCCTTGCTCATCTGGGGGCGTACCGTCTGCATTAGGCTTTCGCCATACGTAATAATCTCGATATGGATTATCTTTTGATGATTGAGCAGCAACAAACCATGGATGTTCATCTGAGGTATGGTTAACCACCAAATCCATAATGATTCGAATCCCTCGATACTTGGCTTCATCTAACAATTGCTGCATATCAGCCATAGTGCCAAATTCAGGCGCAATATTCTGATAATCAGAAATATCATAGCCGTTATCATCCATTGGTGAGCGATAAACAGGTGATAGCCAAATAACATTAATCCCTAAGTTTTGTAAATAATCTAACTTAGAAATGATGCCCTGAAGATCACCGATACCATCATTATTTGAATCACAAAAACTACGGGGATATATTTGATAAACAACGGCATCATGCCACCAATTTGTTAATATACTCATGATTGTCACTTCCTATCACTGTATCCGTTATGCGGGATTAGGTATGAATCGATAAAATACGGTTGCTAATGGCGGTATAACCATCGCGATTGAATAAGGGAGGCCATGACTGCCCTTTACTTCAGTTTTAATTGTTGTAATCAGTGAATAATCACTGCCACAATATAGAGAATTATCAGTATTTAATATCAGTTCATATGTTCCCTCTAATGGCACACCAATTCGATATTGTTCTCTTGGAACTGGTGTAAAATTAGACGCAACTAATACCTTATTCTCAACAATATCAAACCGTTCATGCACTAATAAACTGTCATCGGCTGCATCACTAATTCGCCATTCAAAACCAGCAGGATCACAATCTAATTGGTATAGCGCAGGGTAAGCACAATACATATGATTTAAATCTTTAACTAACTGCTTCATACCCTGATGACGTGCAAATTGCAGTAAAAACCATTGCAATTGATCATCATGATTCCATTCCGCCGTCTGCCCAATTTCTGTTCCCATGAAGTTTAATTTTTTGCCTGGCTGACCGTACATATAACCTAAATATGCCCGTAAATTTGCCGTTTGTTGCCACTCATCACCTGGCATTTTATTCATTAACGAGCCTTTACCATAAACCACTTCATCGTGTGATAGTGATAAAATATAGTTCTCACTGAAAGCATAAAGTAACGGCATCGTAATAGTATTATGATGATAACGACGATAAATAGACTCTTCTTTTATATAAGCCAAACTGTCATGCATCCAGCCCATATTCCATTTAAAGCCAAAACCTAAGCCGCCTAAACTTGTTGGTTTAGAAACACCAGGAAAAGCGGTAGATTCTTCAGCTATCATCATCGCATTCGGGTAATGGGAATAAACTTCTTCGTTGATCCAGCGTAATAAACTGATCGCATCATAATTATAATTACCACCATCAGCATTTGGGATCCATTCACCGTCATTACGGGAATAATCTAAATACAACATCGATGCCACAGCATCAACGCGTAAGCCATCAATATGAAAATGCTCAAACCAAAATAATGCATTTGATACTAAAAATTGGCGTACATGATCACGCCCATAATCATAAATATAGCTTTTCCAATCTTGATGCCAACCTCGACGAGGATCGGGATCATTATAAAGTGCTGTACCATCAAAATTAGCAAGGCCATGCTCATCAGCAGGGAAATGAGCAGGAACCCAATCCAACACAACACCCAGCCCAGCTTGATGGCATTGATCAATGAAATATTTAAAATCATCCGGCGAACCAAATCGGCTTGTTGGTGCAAATAAACCAATCGGTTGATAACCCCATGAGCCATGAAATGGATGCTCTGAAACCGGCATTAACTCTAGATGGGTATACCCCATTTCGGTTAGATATGGGATCAATGTTTGAGCCAATTCACGATAGGTATAAAAATCACCATTATCGTGACGTCGCCAAGAGCCTACATGCAATTCATAAAAAGATAATGGTTGCTGATGTTTAGCGGTTACAGGTCGCGTTTGCCACATTTCATCTTGCCATTGGTAACAAGATTGTTGATAAGTTAATGAGCAAAACGACGGATACTGCTCTGCATAATATCCCCAAGGATCAGTCTTATCAGGTAATTGATTACCATACTGATCGCTTAATTGGTATTTATAGCGTTCACCAGCCTGTAGATTAGGAATGAATATTCCCCATAAACCACTATCAATATTAGATTGCTGCAACCGAGTTAATTGACACTCTTTAGCATGCCAGCCATTAAAATCACCAATAACCGCAACACTGGATGCATGCGGGGCGTACACTAAAAAACGAACACCAGCAACAAGCGCACCATTAATCGTAACTTCACGAAATTGAGCTCCCATTTCGTTACACATAGCAGCAGGATCACGTAATAATTCAGCGCAAGGTAATAATGTTACTATTTGATTTAAATCACAGTAAGCAGCCCTTTCGAGCTGCTGTAAATTATCACTGTGAAAAGTCACAGACAAATTCATATAATCCTTTACCTTAATCTGCTTTATAACTCGCTTTTTCACGGGCTTGATTTAAACGCTGAGTTAAACGTTTGATCGTCTCTCGAGTAAAAATATCGTCTAGATTTGTTGATAACTTACGACGCCAGTTTGGATATTCATTAACCGTACCTGGAATATTAACGGGCTTATCCATTTCTAACCAATCTTCTAATTGCAAACTTAATAATGCACTAGAACTGCCCGCTAAATGAACTTGCATTGCCTCACTTAATTCACGATCCATAGGAACGTAAGCTGCATCTAAACCAATATTTTCGGGTAAATTACCATGCCAATTAAGGCTATTTAGAATATGTTGCTTACTCTCTGCACGAGAATTAAAGAGTTGAGTTAACTGTTCACTATTAGGATAAAGCCCTAGTTCTTTGCCCATTTTAAGATCATCACAATGCCAAAAACCACGCAGCGTTGGCATATCATGGGTACATAATGCTGCCATTGATTGTGGTGCATAATGTGCTGGTGAATAGAAACCACCATCTTCTGCGGTTTCAAAGAAAAAGACTTTATAAGAGTGAATACCTGCGGTAGCCAATTTTTCTATAATTTCATCCGGTACTGTACCCAAATCTTCACCGATAACAGTACATTGATGACGATGACTTTCTAATGCAAGAATTGCCATCATGTCATCAACAGGGTAATACATATAAGCGCCCTGTTTGGCAGTTTCACCTTTAGGGATCCACCATAATCGTAATAGACCTAAAACGTGATCAATACGCAGTGCTCCACAATTACGCATATTGGCACGTAATAAATGAATAAAAGGCAAATAAGCCGTTTGTTTTAACACTTCAGGATTTAATGGTGGCAAACCCCAATTTTGACCTAGCGGACCTAAAATATCAGGTGGCGCACCAATACTTACATCTTGACATAGCGCACCATGATCCGCCCACGTCTCAGCACCAGAATCACACACACCAACGGCTAAATCTCGGTACAAACCAAGAGTCATTCCTTTTTCATTTGCTAATTCGTGTACTTCTGCAAGCTGTATATCAGCTAACCACTGCAGATACATATATAATTCAACTTGCTCATATTCTTGAGCAATAAAATCTTGTACTGCTTGGTTGCCAAAGTGACGATATTGCTCAGGGAAAACAGGCCAGCCCCATACATCATCATTCTCTTGCTTTAAATGAGCATGCAACGCATCAAACGTCGCTTGATGTAATAAACTCTCACCACCATCAGAAACAAATTGCAAAAATTGCTTAGCTCTTGCCGTGTGCTTATCCAGATGACGACTAACAAATGTCTGATATAACAACGGTAATACAGCCATTTTTAATGATGAGACTTCGCTGTAATTAACCCAACAAGTATCACGAACCGCATTTAATCGTTGTTGGAATTCAGCACTGCCCACTAATTGCTGAGCTTTATCATTTTGAGCAAATTCAGCAACTGAACTCACATCAATATAAAGCAGGTTTAACCAGCGACGAGATGAAGGGCTATATGGACTCGCACCTTCAGGGTTAGCCGGAAACAGAGAGTGGATCGGATTTAGACCAACAAAATCTCCACCAGCGTTAGCAACATCAATAACTAATTGTTTTAGATCGCCAAAATCACCAATACCCCAGTTATGGCTGGTACGAATAGAATAGAGTTGAACGCTTGTTCCCCATATTTTTTCCTGATTACCACTATTTAACAGCCACTGTTAAATTATCTCCTATACTTTAAGATATTGAAGTATAGGAGTGACGTTATGCCTAAGAATTCAATCCAATTTCAGAAAGGCTTTTCTATACCCGAATTTATGCAAATGTATGGGACAGAAATTCAATGTAGAGAGCGTTTATTTAATATTCGATGGAAAAATGGTTACGTTTGCCCTACCTGTGCTTCTAAAAGTTATTGTGAACTTAAATCGCGGTCATTATATCAATGTAATAAGTGTCACCATCAGACATCATTGACGGCAGGTACTTTATTTTCCCATTCAAAATTACCGTTAACTACTTGGTTTTTAGCTATTTATCTCATCACACAAGATAAAAACAGTATTTCAGCATTAGAGCTAAAGCGTAAATTAGGGGTTTCTTATAACGCAGCATGGCGAATAAAACATAAGCTCATGCAAGTGATGAAAGAGCATGATGATAATCGAAAGTTAGGCAATATCGTGCAATTGGATGATGCATATATTGGAGGTAAACAAAAAGGAAAGCGAGGACGTGGTGCCAAAGGTAAAACACCTTTTGTATCAGCGATCTCTTTGAATGAAGAAGGTCATCCTATTTATATGCGGCTAAGTGTTGTTTCTTGTTTTAAAAAACAAGAAATTACAGATTGGGCTAAAAAGCATTTACAAGAAAAAACGTTAGTCATATCAGATGGTTTACCCTGTTTTAATGGTCTGTTAGCAGCAGATATTATTCATGGTTCATTACCAAAAAATGGTAAAGAACTTCACCAATATGAAGCTGCATTTTATTGGGTCGATACCATGATTGGTAACGTTAAAAATTCGATAAAAGGGACATATCACGCAATTAGAGAAAAGCATATTCCTCGTTATCTTGGTGAATTCTGTTTTCGATTTAATTATCGGTTTCGAGTTGAAGATATATTCAATACGCTAATTAAATGTGGTGCAAAATCACCACCGATGCCAGAGAAATTATTAACGCTGGCTGAGTCTCGGTGGTAATCAGGTATTTTTTTATCATCTAATAATGGCTGTTGTTTATAACAAGCTGTCGGTGCAACAATAAGTGTCATTAAATACGGAGATTTACGACGTTTACGCGTTAATTCAAAATGGTGATAGCCACATGCTAATTCAGGTAATGAAAATACTAAGGGTCCGCCCTCTGATCGTGTATCACTAACCAGTTGAGACTGTAACCAACCTTCAAAAACTTCACCACTTTCTGCGATTAAACGCCAACTAAAATCGCTCACTCTTGCGCTCGCACCTAATTGCAGCTCAATGTGGACAGGCTCACCACTACGAACAACTTTTACATCGGCTAAGACTTCAACACGATTATGTTTAGTACTTGACTCTAATAGCATTTCATCATTACGTACGTCATATCCTAACGCTGCTAATAAATGACGTAACGTTTCGTCTGCAACTGGGGTTTCTTCTCCCCAAGCACTAATATAACTATCAGCAATTCCCGCAGCTTTTGCCACTTGTTTTAATACTTGGCTATCTTTCATTGTTTTCTCCATAAGCGGCAATTATTTCCACTACGATGCTATTTATCACGATCAAATTATTAAAAATTTAATCCGTTAAAAAATAAATATTATAAAATAATAAAAAAAATAATTAGCATTGATGCCAAGTCTGGCATCAATGCAGAATTAATATTACTTAGGCAGTGCAGTTAGTTTCCAAATATTGTTTACATAATCACGAATACTTCTATCAGAACTAAACTTACCTACTAATGCAGTATTTAAAATAGTCTTTTTAACCCACTGAGTTTGATTACGGTATTCCGCATCAATACGATTATGTGCGTTCACATAGTCAGCAAAATCAGCCAGAACTAAATAGGGATCGCCGCCCTCTAATAGGTTATGACGAATATTAGAAAACGCAGCACAATCCGTAACATCAAATTCATTATTATCTAATAAATCAATGGATGCTTTTAATAAACTATCTTGCTCATAATAAGCATGGGGGTTGTAACCCTCAGCTTTTAGTTTTTCAACATCATCAACTAATAAACCAAAGATAAAGATATTGTCATCGCCGACTTCTTCACGGATTTCAACGTTAGCACCATCCATCGTACCAATCGTTAATGCACCATTAAGTGCTAACTTCATATTACCCGTACCAGAGGCTTCTTTACCAGCAGTTGATATTTGTTCTGATACATCTGCCGCAGGAATAATAATTTCAGCTAAGCTAACGCGATAATCAGGCACAAAAACCACTTTCAACTTACCCTCTAAGCGAGGATCGTTATTTACTTTATCGGCTACTTTATTAATGGCATAAATAATATCTTTCGCTAAGGCATAACCCGGTGCTGCTTTAGCTGCAAAAATAAATACTCGAGGATGCATATCAAATGTTGGATCATTTAATAAACGATGGTATAGCGATAATATATGTAATAAATTTAAATGCTGACGTTTATATTCATGTAGCCGTTTAATCTGCACATCAAAAATAGCATTCGTATCTAATTCAATATCCAGATTTTCAGCAACCCAATCAGCAAAACGTTGTTTATTTTGTTTTTTTATCTCAGCAAAACGCTGCTGAAATTTAGTATCATTAGCAAACTGAGAAATTGCTTCTAATTGTTCCAAATGTGCAGGCCACTCAGTACCAATTTTTTCACTAATTAAAGCTGATAATTGTGGATTACAATATTTAAGCCAACGACGAGGCGTAATTCCATTGGTCACATTTTGTAGACGCCCAGGAAATAATTCATCAAACTCTGGGAATAAATCGCGTTTGACTAATTCTGAGTGCAGTGCCGCAACACCATTAACTGCATAAGTACTTGCTACGCAAAGGTTCGCCATACGAACCATCCGCGACTTACCTTCCGCGATAATAGAAAGTTTGCGTTTTACTTCATTATTACCCGGCCATTTAGCTTCAACTTGCACCATTAGACGATGATTTATTTCAAAAATGATCTCTAAATGGCGAGGTAATAATTCCCCAATTAAAGCTTCACTCCATGTTTCTAATGCTTCTGGCAATAAGGTGTGGTTAGTGTAAGCAAAGGTGTTTGAAACAATTTCCCATGCGTCATTCCAACTTAATTTATGCTCATCTAATAACACTCGCATCAACTCTGGAATAGCAATAGTTGGATGGGTATCGTTAAGCTGTATTGCTTCAAATTTTGATAACGACTTAATTTCATGACCATTTTTAAGATGACGACAAATAATATCAGCAATTGAACAAGCACAATGGAAATATTGCTGCGTTAAACGTAATACTTTACCTTGGTCGTGATTATCATTTGGATACAGTATCTTAGTTACATTACCTGCCGCAATTTGTGTTTGCTGTGCGCCAACATAATCACCATCATTAAACTTCGCTAAGTTAAATGGTACAGGAGCTCGACATTCCCATAAACGTAACGGAAATACCGACTGGTTTTGATAACCAATAATAGGTAAATCCCACGCAATACCTTGTAATGTGACCGCAGGATTCCAACGTCGATGCTGCTGTCCTTTTTCATCAGTATAAGTACTAACATCACCATATAGGCCAACAAATTTATTTAACTCTGGACGTTGAACTTCCCAAGGATAGCCCTCAGCGGCACGCCATGCATCGGGTAATTCAATTTGATGACCATCAATAAATGATTGTTGGAATAAACCATATTGATAATGCAAGCCATAACCAACAGAAGGAAATTCTTGAGCTGCTAACGAATCCATAAAACACGCAGCTAAACGACCTAAGCCACCATTGCCTAATGCAGGATCTCGCTCTTGTTCTAATAGATCAGTTAACTGCAAACCAAGTTCAGCAACAGCGTCACTAATTTGTTCATATAAACCAAGACTAATTAAATTATTGCCCGTTAAACGACCAATTAAAAATTCTAATGAAAAGTAGTTAACACTACGCGTTTGTGCATTAGCAACACGCTTTTCTGTTTCAAGTAAGTTACCAGTGCTAATTTCAGCAAGCGCTTTGCCAACAGCTAAATACCAATGCTTATCACTGGCAGTTTCAATATTTTGAGCATAGGTAGTAATTAAATGTTTTTTAACTGAAGCCTTAAATGAGGCTTTATCAAATTGTTGTGTTTGACCACGCTTTTTCATTGTTCTGTCTCACTGTAAGATTTAATTAATTGATTAGTACCTATGCTGCACTGATTCAAACAATCAAACATCATCCTAATAAAAGGATTATGGGGAGGAGGATAAAGGGCGTAGGAAAAACATTGGTAGTCGACGAGCAAAAATCCGTCACCGCATCAACATATTTTGTGAGATAGCTCAAAATTATAGGGATGAGAAAGGTCAGAATGATGAGATATCTTGTTTGTATCGTACCGAGGGTTACAGTACGTCTAAATAGCAATACGTTTATCGTATACGTTTCTATATCTAGCCTTAAATGATGGATCTTTAAAGAGCTTAATTATGTGGATACCTTCTAAACTTACTCGCCCAGCACGATTACACAACGCGATTTTACGACCTCGCCTCCTTGATAATCTGAACCAAGCTAATAATTATCGATTAGTCCTCTTTCGCTCACCAGCGGGTTATGGAAAAACTACCATGGCAGCGCAATGGCTAAAAGATATTCCACATACGGGTTGGTTTAACATTGATGAAAACGACAATGAGAGTTTTCGGTTTGTTAATTATTTTCTGCAAGCAATAAATAAAGCCACTGATAATAGCTGTTTAAAAACTCAAGCAATGGCTGAGCGCCGTCAGTTTGCTTGTATTACTACCTTAATGAATGCTCTTTTTGCTGAATTAGCCGATTATCAAGCATTATGTTACATCGTATTAGATGATTATCATGTTATTGACAATGACAGTATTCATGAAGGAATGCGTTTTTTCTTAAAGCACATGCCTGATAATATTACACTTGTTGTCACCAGTCGTACTGTCCCACCATTAGGAACAGCGAATTTACGTATTCGTGATTTGTTACTTGAAGTCGATCTCGATGGACTTGCTTTTGATGAAGAAGAAACCCAACGCTTTTTTCACCAACGAGTGACTGATCATGTTGAAGGCCAATTACTCAGTAGCTTACGTCAACAAGTTGAAGGCTGGCCATCAGCATTACAATTGATTGCTTTACATGCAAAACAAAAACCGAATTTGTTGGCCGACTCAGCACATTCCTTAGTTAATTTTAATCGTAGCCATTTATGGGATTACTTAGCTGAAGAAGTCTTTGATCAATTGAGTGAAGATATTAAAGATTTTTTATTACATTGCTCAATATTAGACATGTTTAATGCTGAACTCATTACTGAATTAACCGGACGATCTGATGCTTTAGCCATGTTAGAGTCACTCAATCGCTTTGGCTTATTTTTAACACCTTTAGAAGGCGATAATAATTGGTATCGTTTCCATCATTTATTTGCTGAGTTTTTACGCCATCAACGCTATGCCACGATCCCTCAACAACAGTGTAAATTACATGAAAATGCAGCAAACGCATGGATAAAACAGCATAATTATCAACAAGCATTGATTCATGCCCTCAAAAGTGAAAATCAATCATTATTAACCAATTTATTATCAACTCATGGTTGGAGTATGTTCCATCAAGGTGAGTTAAATTTACTTGAAGATGCCATTAATAAACTCAATCAAGACGTTTTATTTGGCTCACCACGTTTATGTTTAATAAAAGCATGGCTCGCACAAAGTCAACATCGTTATAATGATGTTGGCGAACTATTATCACAAAGTGAAGCAGAGCTAATCGCTCGAAAACTAACAATCGATGATGCAATTCAAGGCGAATTTAATGCACTACGTGCGCAAGTTGCTATTAATCAAAGTAAGCCTCAACAAGCACTTAAACTTGCAGAGTTATCGTTAGGACAACTTCCTGCAACAACTTATCGTAGTCGTATTGTTGCAACATCTGTCATAGGGGAAGTTCATCATTGTTTAGGTAATTTAACGCAAGCGTTATCTATGATGCAACAAACTGAAAAAATGGCACGTCAATACCATTTTTATCATCAAGCATTATGGGCATTACTTCAACAATCTGAGATTCTGATTGCTCAAGGTGCTATTCATCATGCATTTGAATTATTAGAGAGCGCCACTAAGCTCATTCAAGAACAGCATTTACAGCAAGTTCCATTACATGAGTTTACTTTACGTTTAAAAGCACAAATTTTATGGTGTTGGCATCGTTTAGATGACGCTGAACAATGTACCCATAAATGCATTGAAATTTTAGCGCCATTTGATAAATCAAAATCATTACATGCCTATTCGATGCTCGCTAGAATTGCAATCTCTAGAGGCGAATTAGATAAGGCAACCCGCTATCTTGATATATGCAATGATTTAGTTAAAAACACCTCATATCATATTGATTGGTTAGCAAACCATGATTTTAGTTGCCTTCTGTATTGGCAGGCTAAAAACGATACTAATGCTATTAAAGACTGGTTGCTATCCATTACACCACCACAATCATATTGTAATCATTTTCAACAATTACACGCCCGTAATATTGTCAGAGCTCATCTCTTATTAAACGAAACAGATCAAGCACAACAGTTACTTAACACCATGCAACAAGCTTGTATTGAACATGATTTACATACAGATCATCATCGCAACGCAATCATTCAAACGGCATTATATAAACAAGCACAACAATCACAACAGGCATTAACTACTTTAAATGAAGTGCTTACTGTCAGTAATCACTCAGGTATGATCAGTGACTTTTTATGCGTTGGCGATGATATCAATGCATTACTTCAAACGCTTGTTGAACATAAAAAATTAGACGAGTTAACACTGCATCGTTGCCAATATTTATTACGAGAAATGACCAGCAAAGAGCGGGCTCGTGTCGTACATTTTGATGAGAATTTTGTTGATAAACTATTAGCTCTACCAAATATTCCAGAACTTATTCGTTCTAGCCCACTCACACAACGTGAATGGCAAGTATTAGGGCTAATTTATGCCGGTTATAGTAATGAGCAAATATCAAATGAACTTGATGTCGCAGCGACAACAATTAAAACCCACATTCGTAATTTGTATCAAAAATTGAACATCATCAATCGCCACCAAGCTATTGAAACTGCTGAAAGTTTATTAAAACTCATTGGATTAGCGGCATAAAAAACCCCCTGCAATAATCACTTATTGCAGGGGGATCACTTACTTTTAGCTGTTATTCTCTAAAAATAACATCCCAAGAAACTAAGCCTTAACAGTATAAAAAACATGGCTTTCTAATCCAGATCCCATGTCTATTTTATAAGTGGGGGTGTTTTTCGCGACACACTCTCCACTCCAAAAATCAAACCAATCTGTCGCATCTTGTGCCTCGAATAGAAGCTCTTTTTCAGTATCATCAATATAATTAAACGCAAAATACAGCTGTTTTACCGAGCCATCAGACTGTGGTAATACTAATTCTGCGGTTGTTAAACGTAAATCTTTAAATACTGCAGCTTGTTGGCTTAATTGCTGACGATGAACTAATTGTAAAAAGCTTTGCTGGGCAAAATGAGTCCATTGCGCTAGTGGATCCCCTGATAATAATAATCCACCAGCGGCTAATAATACGTCGCGATGAAAGAGATAACTTTGGTGATCTGTTTTTTGATTCACAAGATCAATAAGCGTCACACAATCAGGATCAAGATGCCATAAATTTAAATGCTGCCAGCTGCGATAAAACGTCTCTTGCGCTATTTGGCTAAAACGATGATCGTTACGCTCAACATCATCAGAAACGCGCATTGCATCGACTAAACCGAGTGATGGCCACATTGGCGCATTACACCCTAATAGCCAAGCAGTACCAGCCCCTTTTGCAATCGCTTCCATTCCCAAACGATAAGCCATCACCCCAGTACAATCACGTTGATAACGCTGTCCTTTTAATGTACCCCAGTAATTAGCATCAAGCTTAAACAATTCAACGCCCCACTCTTCACGCATTGTCTTTACGACATGAGTTAAATGCGCTTGGACTTGTGGATGAGACGTATCAAGAATATACCAAGGAGTACAACGCCAACCACCATAGGTCACTGTTTCTGCTTTTAATAACTCACCATCATCATAATGACGAACAAACCACTCGGGATGCTGTTTAAAAATAGCAGAGCTAGGCTCTGCAATAAATGGCGCTAACCATATTCCAGGTTTTTTCCCTTGCTGTTTAATATTTGCAATAACCGTTTTAATTCCATCAGTAAAACGTTCAGAGGGGGTTAACCAATCGCCCATATAAGCCTGATAGCCATCGTCAAGTAATACCCACTCAATTGCCGAATTATCGTCATCCATTACGCTTACATTTAGATCAATATCTTGTGCGGAAACCCCAGCATAATAGGCATACCACGAACACCAACCTATCGGTGATGAAAGCTGTTGATTTCGTTTAGGGTGATTGTCATTAATTGCTTGTGCAAAAAGCTGATAAATCTCCTCAAGACTAGTGCCCACAATCGTGATTATATTTTCAAGTGCTAATAAATCAGACTCATTAGCTTGAAATTGACAAGATTCACCATCAACAAAAGCATATACCGCTTGATCATGAATTTCAAAATACCCAGCAAAGCGATGGCATGATGTAAATCCAAATAACGTAAATGTCTTATTTTGTTCAATAACAAGATAGTTATAGTAACGATTCGGCGCATCTTGCGGGTAAATACGGTATTCACTATTGTTATCAGGACAACGACCAATAGCAACAGGTTGCTCAATAGTCCCAGCTGTTTGTGCCAACATTTGAAAACCATCGCCAATAATCGTTTCGGTGCCTTGATAAGGGAAAGTAAACCGTCCAATTTGTGTCTGAGGACTGACTATCTGCAAGTGATTATCTAACTGATAACAAGGAAGAAGTTGTTCATTCTGCAAAGAAATCACAATATGCGCCGCGGGTTGGAAAACAATAGAATTTAGGATACAGGACATCTTATAACTTCAAGAATAATAAAGGATTATCCACTTTACCCGTACTGTACCCCTACAAAATGAGATCGTTTACACAAATTAAGAATTGCAACAAAAGATAATCGAATATTCTGGCTAAAAAAAAGCTCTTTATCTTATTAGACAAAGAGCTTTGCCGCTAATTTTATTACGTAAATGTTATTGAATAACAGCTAAGCCTTGTGAACGAACATTCCCTCGTGGCATAACAAAGACGGCAGGAGTCCATGCAGGAACGGTTAAGACACTGCCGTTAACTGTTGTACCCTTAGCCAAATTCGATTTATATTTATTACTAAGCTCAAACCCAGTCGCGCCAATATCAAACGATTGACTATCAGGGCTCGCATTAATCACAATCGCCATCGCATCAAGTGTTGGATCAATATCTTGCATTCCACGGCCATTATTAATGCCCATAACAATCAGACCCGGTTTTTGCGTAGTGCCTGTATTATAGAAAGCCACCCGCTTAATCACTTCCGTTCCTGTTCCTAATGTTATTAATGGGTAATGCTGGCGTAGATTGGCAAGATCAAGATAATAATCCAGCATTTGTTGGATCTCTTGGTTATTTGGTTTTGCATTTGCGCCACTGCCATCAATGATTTGCTCAATAATAGTATAGTTATCACCATCTTTATCTTTACGTGGTAAGCCTTTATTCCAGTTATTATCTTGCAATGTAAAATCAACGTTATTGTACCAATCACCAGAATCGTAAGAGTCTCTTTGCATTGATTTAGAACGTAATATCTCAGATCCCATATGAGTAAATGGTACACCTTGACCCAACATTGCTGTTGCTAACGACACCGCCTGCATGCGTACTCGTTGATTAGCTGTTACTTCATAAGGGATCTTATATTGTTGATTATCCCATAACGTTTGGTTGTCATGCTTAGAGACGTAATTTTGAATTTCAGTAGGATCTTTTGCATAGCCTGCGGGTTGTCCATTGTAATCAAGTTGATCACCTCGAATACGTTGACCTTGTGCATTCTCAAACTGGAATGCCTTTAGATTGCCAGCCATACCTAAGCGGACTAAATCAGCTGCATGAAGCGCACTTTTTTTGCTGGTTGTGCTCATCTTATTTGGTTGGACATAAGCACCATTACCAAAACCTTGGTTTTCTCGCAGAGCATTGCCACTATCAAATGGACCACCACCACGAACAGCATCACGAAGACGATCAGAGAAGCTACCAATACCCGTTCCTGCTAGGTGAGGCTGCGTTGCCTGAATAAATAAACGGTCATTTTCAACCTCGCCAAAATTCCAACCTTCACCGTAAAAATATGTTTTAGGATCCACAGCTTGTACTGCAGCTAATGCATCTTTCATTTGCGCTAAAGGATGATGTCCCATGAGATCAAATCGAAACGCATCAATTTTATAATCACGTGACCATACCACCAGCGAGTCTTTAATCAGCTTCGCCATCATCGCGTGTTCTGGTGCCGTGTTTGAACAACAAGTGGAATTTTCTACTGCACCCGTTGTTGGATTTAAGCGGTTGTAATACCAAGGAACAATTTTATCTAATACCGAAGTATCACTTAGCGGGCCTGCAGAATTAGTATGGTTATAAACGACATCCATCACCACATTCATCTTAATATCTTGCTTAACCGCTTTAACCATTTCTCGCATTTCTAAAATACGGGTTTTGCCTTCAGCATTTGTGGCATAAGAACCTTCAGGTGCTGTGTAATGAAAAGGATCATAACCCCAGTTAAAGCTATCAGTTTCCGAGATTAGTCGATTGAGCATCTGGACTTTAGGGTTTTTTTCATTATCGCTATTTTGTTCACGAACAAGCACTTCAGCAATGGTTAAATTACTATTACAATCACCACTGAATAATGAGCTAGCTACCTTTGGATTAACTTGACATAACGTAGAGAAAGGTTGATCGATATTAGCAACCTGTTGTGGATCTTCATTAATGGTCGCAATATCAAACACAGGTAATAAATGCAGGTGTGTTACACCATTATCACTCAATTTTTTAAGGTGATTAACGGGTACAGAGTCAGCCTGTGTAAACGCTTTAAACTTACCTCGATACGCCGCTTTGGTCGATTGATCATGCGCACTAAAATCACGTACATGGGCTTCATAAATGACAAAAGAACTTGGATTTGATTGATCTCTTGGACGCGCTAATTCATCCCACCCTTCAGGTTTTAAGGTTGGATCGTTTAAGTTAACGACTTGGCTATATGTAGAATTCATCGCTAAACTTAATGAATAAGGATCTGTAACTTGGTATTGCTCAATATTGCCAGATACTGGATGGTATACATTAACTAAATAACGATAATACGTTCCATCTTTTGCTTTATCTGTAACAGAAGACCAAACACCTGACTGCGAATCAAAATCCATCTGCAATCGCCCCAGTTCTTTCTTTTCATCATTAAATAAAACCAGAACAATATTTTGCGCGGTCGGAGCCCATAATTTAAATTGCACTCCACTATCCGTCACTGTTGCACCTAGTTGTGCTGATTGTGCTTTAGTTGCAAACAGTTGATCGAGCGCCCCTGCCGATTGAATCTTAGTGCCTGCTAATACTGTGCCTTGTTTATCAACCGCTAACACAACATTTTCAGCTTTAACAATGGATCGCATATCTACATCATTAGGAATGCTATAAGCTTGTTGACCCGCAAGATAAGGGAAACGCGTTTCTTGTTGTGCAGTTAATTCAATCGGCTCTAGTACAATATAATCCGCAGTATATTGATAACTCTCGTTAGGCTGAATACCGCCTTTTAATGATACATACATCCGTACTTGTTCAGCATTACTCGCACCATTCCACACTAACGTATTTGTACCAATAAGGTGAGCTTCAGCATTAGCCACACCAGACATAACAATAAATGCTTCTTCACGCGAATTTTTAGCCTTGGTATCACCCGCTATGTATGATGCGGTACGATCAGGTATTTGAGTGAAATCTAATCGAATATCGCCCCCTAACGGATTAGTTAGCTTGTCATCTCGCAAAATGAAATTAATACAATTACTGTTGCCATCTTTAAGATTAATCTTCCAATACGGTCCTAAGTTATCAACGCCTGTTGGTGAATTTTGAGTATTATTCCATGATCCATTCACCATATTATTTGCCGCGCGATCACATTGTTCATTGTTCCAGATATGAAGACTATAATTAGCAAAGTTATTACTACGGCTTGTTCCTGATTTAGCAACATAATAAACCACGGCCTCGCCATCTTTAGCTTGTATAGGCTCTGATACTTCACCAACACTATTTAGCGTTGCTGTAGGACCATTTGTTGGTGGTAATTCAATCGCAATCTTAGGCGGATTTGTGGTATCAAAATAGACGCTATCATCAACCGCCTTTGACGATGAACTATCATTACAGCCACTAATAGCGAGGGTGGCAATAATAGATAAGATGGAAGACGAGAGTAATGAACGCTTATAAATCATGCTAATATCCTTATGGAACATATTGAAATTGCATGCATCATAAGAAAAGGCAATCACTACACATTGTGATGAAAAGCATTAAATGACCAAAATAATAATGGCTTTTTATTTTTTATTCACAACCAATCACATTCTGTAGGGCTACAAAAACGACAGTTGTTAGCCCTCAACATCACTAATAAAATTAATCTTTTTGTTTATTTCTAGAACACGCTAAAAAATCAGATTATTGGGACGATACTATTTTTGTACTCGTTGCAGATCATGATTCACGCGCTTATGGTGATCAAATCGTACCAATAGACTGCTTCCATATTCCTGCGGTAATTTTTGGTGGCGGTATATCTGTATATGAAGATAATCAATTAGCCAGTCAGATCGATTTACCACCAACGTTATTATCAATGGCTGGTATTAATGCCTATCATCCAATGATGGGTAATGATCTCACCAAAGAAGTCGAACCACATAAGCAAAGAGCTATTATGCAATACCACCATAACTTTGCGTGGCTAAACAAAGATAATCATGCTGTCGTCTTTCAACCAAACAAAGACGTAATGACCTTTCACTATGAACCAACAACTCATGTCCTAGTACCACATGAATTACCAACCAATGAAATAAAAGTCGCTAATGCCTGTGCGTTATGGGGAAGTTTGTCTTATAAGCAAGATTTCTATCAATGGGATAAAATAAAGTCTACACAAACTAAAAGCACTAAAGATTAATATATTCTCGCCTCTTAGTTTTAATTTATCAAAATTAAGAGGCTTTTTTTATCCCACAAAAATATTGAAATAAAGTTAATACTATAAAATATATCAACCATATCCATACTCTTTTTATAAACGTAATATATTTTACCTTACTAAAAACAATTTTATAAAATATTGAATATTTATTATATTTAACCAACGCCCAATAATCTTTACTTTTTGACCTGCTGGTTTACTGAGTAAAAACGTATACCATTCAAACCATCATAATAATTTCTTATTAAGGTAATAATTACTATTAATTATTATTATCAAACTAATGACGTTAATATTCCTGCGATAACAAGTAAGTTATTCATAAAATATTTATAGATTTATAAAAAGGAAAGTATGAAAAGTATAAACACACTAACGAAATATATTTTAATATTTATGTTATTAGGAATAGGTATTGGATTTATTATTAATCAATCATTTGAACCAAAAACACAACAATCTTGGTCTGATAACATCACATTACTCACCGATATTTTTTTGAATTTAATCAAAATGGTTATCGCACCATTAATATTTTGCACATTAACCTCTGGAATAATGAAATTAAAAGATATATCAGCCATTCGCAATATTGGTGGACGGGCTATTTCTTGGTTTATTGTTGCATCGGTATTATCAATATTCATTGGCTTGATCATGGTTGTATTAATCAAACCCGGTTCAGGTATGAACTTAATTTCAACCAATGTCCAATCACTGAATATTGATACCAATAGTTTATCTTTTAGATCATTCATTTCTCATATGATACCAACCAGTATTGTTGGTGCGATGGCGAGTAATCAGATATTACAAATTGTCATTTTTTCTTTATTTTTTGGTATCGCAGGAGCATCTATTCCTCAACAACAAAATGAACAATTGGTATCATTATTAGAAGCTATTTCTAATACAATGCTAAAAGTGACCAATATTGTAATGCTGTTTGCCCCTTTTGCTATTTTTGCTTCTATTTCAGCTATTATTGCCACTCAAGGTTTGAATGTTCTTTTAAATTACACGCAATTTATTTTTGGGTTTTACACAACCATTTTAATTACTAGTCTGATATTAATTGGTCTTGGTTATATCTTTATTAAGCAACAAGTGGTCACCTTAGTCTCAATGCTAAAAGACCCTATTTTAATTGCTTTCTCTACTACAAGTTCTGAAGCTGCCTACCCTAAGACATTGGAACAATTAATTAAATTTGGCTGTTCTAAGAATTTAGCATCTTTTGTACTGCCGTTGGGATACTCTTTTAATCTCGTTGGTTCAATGTGTTACTGCTCTTTTTCAGCCATGTTTATTGCTCAAGCATATAACATTTCATTGTCAAACTCAGAGATATTTACTTTAATGCTAACTTTAATGCTGGCATCAAAAGGCATCGCAGGCGTTCCTCGTTCAGCGCTTGTTGTATTAGCAGCAACACTACCAAACTTCCATATTCCAGCATCGGGGATCCTATTGTTAATGGGGATCGATCATATTTTAGATATGGGTCGTTCAGCCATCAACGTCTTAGGTAACGGTATTACAACAGCGGTGATCTCTCATAATATCGAAGGATTACCCAATCAAGATCTTGATTTAGACGATCCTTTACTTGAAGGGACAAAAATGAATGGGTAATAGTTAACAAATCTAACCGATTCCATTTTAAAAAGGGTTGTTTCGCAACCCTTTTTTATTTCTTTTCAATTACTGCTCACCCACGTATATTTAGCCCACTTTTTTACCGACCTTTCACTCGAATCTCAAAGCATAAAGGAGTATGCCATGCCTCAAACAATAACATCATTACTTATCATTGATCCTCAATACGACTTTTATGATGTTCCATTACATGAGCAACTCACTTTAGACGCACACTCAACGACAATCTCTCCCTCTCTTCCTGTTCCTCATTCATGGGAAGATGCTCAACAACTTGCGACATTTATTAATAAGCAACGAAATAACATCAACACTATCGTTGTAACCCTTGATAGCCACCATGAATACGATATTGCTCATGCGCTTTATTGGCAAAATAAGCATGGTCAACATCCAGCACCTTTTACCCTTATTAGCCATCAAAATATAATCGATGGATTATGGCAACCGACCAATTTAGCACTACTTGATCACGTCCTTAAATATACTCAAGCCCTTGAGCAAACAGGTAAATACAGCCTTATTATCTGGCCAACCCACTGTGTTATTGATTCCGTAGGACATACCATTGTTGCTCCAATTCAAGCAGCGATTGATGCTTGGGAAAAACAGACTGCACTGTTACAGCGCACCCTATCTAAAGGTGAAAATCCACATACTGAGCACTATGGTGGTTGTGAAGCTGAATACCCACTACACGATGATATAAAGACCCAATTTGATCCCCAACTAACGACATTAGTTTTACAGAGTGATCGCGTCTTTATTTCAGGACAAGCCCTATCTCACTGTGTTGCCAGTACAGTAGAACAAATGGTTGATAAACTATCACCAGCTAATATTAATAAATTAACAATCCTTATTGATACCACCAGCCCTGTCGCTGGCTTTGAACAACAAGCACAAGCTTTTATTGAAAGAATGATCACTTTAGGTGTCAATATCGCAAATACAACGGATATTATTGCCGATTAAATAGTAATAAAAAATCAGGTAAGACAATGCCACTTATTGTCACTATGTGCCTTTAATTCTCACGATATGTAGTTTAGTATATATCGTATATTTACTGATTTATCTATTCACATAGAGATTATATGTTGTATTTTTCTGATCAAGAACTTGATGCGCTTTTACTTGAAGATGCCTACCGAGGCGATCTTACCACTCGCACGCTTGGCATTAGTAAGCACATGGGAAAAATGGTATTTAAAAGAAAACAAGCAGGACGCGTTGCTGGTATTGAGATAGCTACAGCATTACTCATCAAACTGGGGCTACAGCCTATTATTCATGTTGCAAGTGGTGAAGATGTAACTCCCAATACTGTATTGATTGAAGTCGAAGGAAAAGCAGAACAATTACATATGGGATGGAAGGCGGTTCAACTGGTACTTGAATGGAGTTGTGGTGTCGCACAATATACTGCAGCAATGGTCGCCCAAGTGAAAAGTATTAATCCCCACGCCATTATTGCCTGCACCAGAAAAAGTATTCCGGGAACGCGCAAACTAGCAACCGCAGCAGTATTAGCAGGAGGTGGGCATATTCACCGCTCAGGTCTTAGTGAAACCATTTTAGTCTTTACTAACCATCGTCGTCTCTGCGCCGAACCAAATAACTTTGAGCTACAAATCAATCAACTCCGCCAACAAGCACCAGAAAATAAAATTACTGTCGAAGCAGATACACTTGATCAAGTTGCTGCAATCCTAAAAGGCGCACCTGATATTATTCAACTTGATAAATTTACTACCGAGCAAGTTAGCCAAGCAATAAGACAACTCACACAATCAGGCTCACCGACCATACTATCTGTTGCTGGCGGCATCAATATCAGCAATGCTAAACAATACGCACAAACGGGTGTGAATTTATTAATAACCTCCGCACCTTATTATGCTGAGCCTGAAGATATCAAAGTTATTATCACTCCTGTCTAATTCTAGAGAGTAATAACAACACAGCCATTGCAATTACTTTTCCAAATTTATAATGCTATGGCTGTCCTATTTTTAGAAACTCTATATACATTGCAGCTAACGTTGTTAAATCACGTTCAGCAGCCTCTAATACCGCTTCATTGTTGATATTGAGCTTATTAACAAGAACCGTACTATTTTCGTAAGTATATGGATCTTGTGTTGTGCCATATTTATCAGCCATTGAGCGCCTCTAACGAATTTACGTTTGAGTATTTGTTTAACAAAATTTGACGTTGTTGCTCTCTGTCGAGTGATAAATCAAAATTACTAGCAACATCATGCCCTTCTAAACGCATACTTTCTTTAAAGTTATCCATTTTAACTTGCTCGAAATAGGCATGCTTTTCTTCGTAAGAAGAAAGCATTGAATTACTTGGCATGACTAAATCAATATCATTAAGTTGAGACTGGATCGCTTTCCCTGATTCAAAAACACCCCAGCTATTAATAGAAAAACGGAAGGTTCGACCTTGGCGCTCTCTTTGAATGTTTAAGCCTAAATTTTCAACTAATGAATTAACTACGGATTGTACTTTACGTTCAGAAATCCCAGTTGCAGCCACGATAGCTTGAGTATTTGGAGATTCCAATCGTGTCATTGCAGCTAAAACTAATAATTCGTACTTCATGCTGACCTCGCACATTTATGCGGAAATAATATTAGTCTACGACTCAAAGGGAATGATTACCATATTTGAAAGCTAAATTAACAAAGAAGCAGTTAACGCCTACATAACACGTTTGCTACAATACAGACCTAGCTGAATTTTAACGCCTTACTCACTGAAACTAAAGGCAAACTGACAACGCCGAGTGTAGCAAATCGTGTTGATGCACTTGTTAACTACGTGCCAAAGTGACACAAAACTTGTCAACGTATAATAATTAAACTACAATTCATTTGTGCCACTTTGACACTGAATGGAGATTATTATGGCAACTGCATTACCTCGTATTACAGCGCGTGTAGATATTGATACACAAGAACTACTGTCTCAAGCTGCAGCTATTGCTGGTATGTCTAGCATTAACTCATTTGTGCTTAGTGCGGCTGTAGAAAAAGCTAAAACTATTATGGAACGTGAACGTGCTCTACAACTAAGTCAGCAAGATGCTATGACGTTAATGACAGCGTTAGACCAACCAGCTAAACCAAATAGCAAATTACAAAAAGCCGCTTCACGCTATATGGATAAAACTCAATAATGAATACTGTCCAATTAGAAAAAGCTAAACATGACCGAAATCGTTTTGATTGTGGCATTACCGCACTCAATAATTACTTAAAAGTTATGGCAAGCCAACAAGCTAAGAAAGACAATACTCGTACTTTTGTTCTTGAAGATAACCAATGTCCTGAGCACATTATTGGTTATTACACATTAACCATGACACCCATTGATATTCAGGATTTACCTCCTAAATTACAGAAGAAACATCACACTGTAACTTCGGGTGGTTTGATTGCCCGCTTAGCCGTTGACCATAGATACAAAGGTCTGGGTTTCGGTGAGTGGCTTTTGATTGATGCGCTTAGAAAACTATTAATGGCAAGTGAAACAATCGCCTTCCCTGTCGTCATTGTTGATGCAAAAGATGGCGCTGAATATTTCTATAAAAAATACGGCTTTACCGCATTCAAAGACGCTAATAACAAACTGTTTATTACAATTGCAGACATTAGAGCTAGTATCGGTGAATTAATTTAAACCGAGAAGCAGTTAACGCCGCAATAACACGTGCTGAACGCCTTACTTACCAAACTCAATTATACTCTAAACCGCGAATGCCGAGTGTAATAAGCATCGTGTTGATTGCTTTGTTATACCGTTACTTAATCTACCTTTTCAACAGCTTTCGCCCCTAAGACAGCTAAACCACCAAGTAAAATTGACCAACCTAGAAATTTTGCAAATTTAGGATTCTCGGAACATAGACCAACTAAGGCTATTCCTGCACCAGCGCCTACTACACCGACAGTAACCTGTGTAGATGTTACCTTTAATCCTGTTGCCCACTTAACAAAGTGCTCACAGTTCTTAGATGTTACGGAATAAGGCCATAGACCAATTTGAGACCTAGCATCCGATAACACCTTAGATATAGGTTTAGAAAATTTAGCGTTTGTAACGTAGGTCTTTTTACCTTGGGTAACATCATGCCAAGGTTCTTCTTGAACTGTCCCATTTCTTTGTGTTGCGGATATTAATAGCGGTGTTCCTTTAGTACATACTTTGTCAGTAACAATAGACCAATGTTGGTAAACACCAAAATCTGATACAAGAACATCACCAGGTTTTACAGATATAGTTTTCAAAATTTAATCCTTTAAAATATTAACCTTTTATATATTGTGGCTATTGGCGTAATTTCAAGGTATTTGACGCAAAAAGAAACGGTATAACGCCTGCATAACACGTTTGCTACGATACAGACTTAACTGAATTTTACTGCCTTAATCACTGAAATTAAAGGCAAACTGACAACGCCGAGTGTAGCAAATCGTGTTGATGCATTTGTTGAACGAAGCCGCTGCGCGGCAGAGTAAAGCAGACAGCGATTAAGCTACCTTTAATACTCCTTATAATGGAGTATTTATGATGAATAACGAACAACAACAACGTTCAGATTATCTTTATGAACAACATGTTACCCACCTAACCTTGCAAGGTAAACGTCCAGCCACGATTGATGGTTATAGTCGTGCACTTCGTCGCATTACTCACCATTTAGATAAATCACCTGATACGTTAACCACTGATGATCTCAAGCGATACTTTGCTCAACTGATTAAAACCCATTCATGGAGCACAGTCAGAATTGATCAAAATGGATTACGAAAGTTATGGGTGTCCTATGTTTTGATGTTTTCTTATCTGTTATGACATTTACAATTGAGATACTAAATCTTTTTTAAATACATCTTGGTGTAATTGACTATTATTAATTATTTCAACAATAGGATTTACCGCCTCTGTAGAAAAAGTTATTTTCTTACTACCTTTAATACTATCTACTGTTTCAAGCCAGATATATTCACTAAAGCCCTCACATAGAACAGACAAATCAGGCTCGTTAATTTTAAAGTTGGCATTACTTACCCAACCCAAATATGCGATCACTTGCTTTAGTTGTACATTATTAAATTTGTAATTAGTTTTACTTTTTACTGCAACTTCAATATTAGAAAGACTAACACGATCTTTATCATTAACAATCTCACCTACAATTTTGTATAATGGCTTACCTTCATTAGTCGTGATTTTTCCTATTTCACCAGCTGAAATTGCATTTAATATAATGTTAAACACACCATCATCATTTTTATCAATTTCCACATCGGTTTCCGATAAAATATTATCTTTTCCATTGAATCCATAAACTTTATTTTGCAGTGGATTCAAAATCAAAACTTCACGCGGGTTTATTTCAAACATTTCAGGCATCAGTTTTGACCATATTTCCATAAATTCCTTACTTTTTTCATTTGCCTTTAATTGAAGGAACCTATTGAAATCACTTGTTGATTTATTAGCCTGTTCATTTTTTCCTGACATACGGTAATAAATATTACCTTTGTATATTTTACTCTCTTTAGCATCTAATACAGGCACGATTACTTGATTGCTTTTTTCTATTAATATGTAGTAATAAGTACGAGTACTGATTTTAAACTTTTGAAGTTCAACCAATATTGTGGTTTTAACAATTTTTTCAATCGCTTGGCTCACATCATTTAAATCAATTTTATCTAAGATTTCAATAACACTAGAATCCAAACCATTATCTTCATAGATACCTAAAGCTTTATTCTCTTTGATACCAAGTAAAACTATTCCACCATCTGAATTTGCAAAAGAAATAATATCTTTTGCAAAATTCATTAAAAACATTTCATGCGGTTTTTTACTCTCCGATAGATTCATTGTAACTTTGTAATCAAGATGATTATTTTCGTTAGGAAAATCACCATTATCTTTGATGTTTTTTATTATTCTTTCTACTTTAGATTTCAAATACTTCATAATTTCTCAACCCAACATATTGTCATAACAACTTATTATATTAACAACTTGCCCGAATTTGTTCTTTGAACATGAGCCCGTATTTATCTCGCAATAATATAAAAATCTCTATAAATCAGATACATTTTTAGTTATTAATCCCGATAATAATCACAAAATCGGGCACTTGCGGAACATAAGACAGCCATAGCTTTACTTTAAAAAACTCAACGCGCGGCAAGTAGATTCCCTATCGCCCTCGCGGGCATTCACTGTAGGGAATGACGGCTGTTGTTTGGGTGTATGGGTTATCTGAAAGAATGAGCTTAGGAACATAGGACAGCCATATCTTTATTTTAAAAACTCAACGCGCGGCAAGTAGATTCCCTATCGCCCTCGCGGGCATTAAAACAATCGTGTCCCATTTCAGTCCCATTTGAAAAAATATCACAACGATTAAATATTCACCAAATTAATATGTCATTTATTAACAATCTCGCATAACATTTGTAAGTTGTTATTTCTTAATAAAATAGAGTGACAACCCAATTATTCTGGATTAGGATAATTGCCATTAGTCGGGGGGCGTTAAGCTGAGATCACTGTAATAGTGGGACCCGTTGAACCTGAACCAGTTAGCACTGGCGGAGGGAACTAACTATCAACGGATTACCAACGTTAATAGATGCAAGCTAAGTCATAACTGCACACATTTACCGCAGTTTACACTTCGATCCGCTTGATACTTGTTCCTGATGCTAGCGCGTAAGGAATGAAGTATGTCACACACCTTATCATCACATCACACAACGACGCCTATTGTATTGACCATTGCCGGATCAGACAGTGGCGGCGGCGCGGGTATTCAAGCTGATATTAAAGCTATTTCAGCAACAGGCAGTTATGCTTGCTCGGTTATTACGGCGATTACCGCCCAAAATACGCAAGGCGTTAGCGGCATACTAGCCATTCCTCTTGATATGGTTGAGCAACAGCTGGACGCCGTATTCAGCGATTTAAATATTCAAGCCGTCAAAATTGGCATGCTCGCCGACAGTGATATTATTCGACTGGTTGCTGCAAAAATTCGTCATTACAAACCACCATTTTTAGTCATTGATCCAGTAATGGTAGCCACCAGTGGTGATGTATTATTACAACAACACGCCATTACCACCCTCAAAACAGAATTACTGCCACTGGCTGATATTATTACCCCTAACTTGCCAGAAGCTGCAGCATTAACGGGGTTAGACATTCCACAATCACTGGTTGATATGCAATCGATGATCAGCGCATTACGAAATATTAATCCTCATGCCATATTACTCAAAGGTGGGCATTTAGAACAAAGTAGTGATAGCACTGATTTACTGATTCTCGCGACTGATGTTATTGAACTCACCACCCCTCGTATTAACACCAACAATACTCACGGTACAGGTTGTACCCTGTCTGCGGCTATCGCGTCTTATTTAGCCCAAGGAAATGATCTTACAACAGCAACAACCTTGGCTAAACGCTACATTACTGCTGCTATAACTGCCGCTGATGAACTCAATATCGGTCATGGTCACGGTCCTGTGAATCACTTTTTTGCAGGTCATCATCATGTGCGATGATCTGGAAATCACCATTACTAATGGCAGTTTACGCTATCACTCAAATATTGCTGATCATCAAAGCATCCCTGTAATTAAGGATCTGAATTTAACCATTGCTGCGAATAAATGGACTTGCCTAGTCGGTAAAAGTGGCTGTGGCAAAAGTACTTTAATTAAATTCTTAGCCGGATTACTCAATGAACGGACAGAATGGCAAGGGCAGCTAAATATTTCAGATAATCAGCCTTTAACGGGACGAGTCGCTTATATGGCGCAACAAGATCTGTTATTGCCTTGGTTAACGGTATTAGACAATGTTTGTATTAGCAGTAAGTTCGGTCATCACGATTCAATACCCAATTTAAAACAACGGGCAATGACATTATTAGAACAGGTTGGTTTAGCCGATAAACATCAACTACTACCACAACAATTATCGGGTGGTATGCGCCAGCGAGTCGCCCTTGCGAGAACACTGTTACAAGACCAACCGATTGTATTGATGGATGAACCTTTCTCCGCATTGGATGCCGTCACCCGTTATCGCTTGCAAGATCTATTTGTAAACTTACTCAAGCATAAAACCGTGGTGCTGATAACCCATGATCCTCAAGAAGCGATTCGATTAAGTGATCAACTGTATATTTTGCAAGGCGAGCCCGCTTTTGCAACGGCGTTATCGTTACCCGCATCATTACCACCGCGACGTTTTGACGCCGATTCAGCCAGCCACCAGCAACGTATTTTTGACATATTGGCACACGATCATGACTGATATTACCCATTTAATCGCTACCAAATCGCCGCGTCAACAACGACACCCACAGCGTGAACTTGCAACACCGTTACGATTACTGATCAGTATTAGCGTGCTACTTGGATTATGGCAACTCACCGTGATGGTGTTTCACTTACCGAGCTTTATTTTACCACCACCATTGGCTGTAGCGCAGCGGTTAGTCTCCCGCTATGACGTTCTGTTAAGTAATACTTGGGTGACCAGCCAAGAGATCATTCTAGGGCTAATTCTCGGTTTATCATTAGGGTTATTTTTTGCCTTACAAATGCTGCTCTTTAAGCCCGTTAAGCGATGGTTATTACCATTATTGATTGCCAGTCAAGCCATTCCTGTGTTTGCTATCGCTCCGGTATTAATGCTGTGGTTAGGCTATGGCATTGGTTCAAAAGTAGTAATGGCAGCGTTAATTATCTTTTTCCCTGTCACCACATGCTGCTATGACGGCTTACGTAATACCCCTACAGGTTACCTTGAATTATCAGCCACCATGGGCGCGACCAAATGGCAACAACTTAAATATATTCGCTTTCCTGCTGCTTTACCGGCACTAGCTTCTGGCATTCGAGTCGCGGTGGTTATTGCTCCGATTGGCGCAGTCGCTGGCGAATGGGTGGGCGCGAGCGAAGGCTTAGGTTATTTAATGCTGCAAGCTAATGCACGGATGATGATTGATGAAATGTTTGCAGCGCTATTTATTTTATCGTTGTTATCAATATCGCTGTATTTCGTTACCGATAAATTCTTAAAGCGCTTTATTCCATGGCAACTGTCTTAACAGACTGACGCTTTACCTAATACCTAATACCTAATACCTAATACCTAATACCTAATACCTAATTTTAGACTCACTCTTTAAAGGATTTACTGTGAAACGTATCTTGTTAATCACGACAACAATGCTAATGTTGTTTGGCTTCTCAGTCAGTGCCGATGCAACAACTGTTCCTCAAAAACTGACTAAAATAAGCCTAATGCTTGATTGGTTTGTTAACCCAAATCATGGCCCAATTATTATTGCCCATGAACGCGGGTATTTTAAACAGCATGGAATCGAGGTTGATATTCAGCAACCTGCCGATCCATCTTTACCACCGAAATTAGTCGCCGCCAATAAAATCGATCTTGCCGTTTCTTATCAACCCAATTTAACCATTGATGTCGCTGCTGGTTTACCTTTAATTAAAACCGCCACTCTAATTGCGACACCGCTTAATACATTGATGGTATTAAAGAAAAGTGGTATCTCTGATTTATCTCAATTAAAAGGTAAAACCATTGGTATTTCAGTTGCAGGTAACGAAGATGCAACCATTGGCACCATGCTGGCTGATCACGATGTGAAATTAAGTGATGTCAATATCGTCAATGTCGGCTGGGCGCTGTCGTCTTCATTAGCTTCAGGCAAAGTGGATGCTATTTGGGGCGGATTACGTAACTTTGAAACTAACCAATTAGCGTTAGAAGGCTACCCTACTACGTCGTTTTTTCCAGAAGAAAATGGCATACCTAGTTATGATGAATTGATCTTTGTTGCTAATAGCAAACATTATAACCGCCAAGCGATCACCGCCTTTAATGCCGCTATAACTCAAGCAACAACGTATATCATCAATCACCCGCAAGCAGCGTGGCAACAATTTATTCAATACGCACCTGATACTTTAGATAACAAGCTCAACCATCAAGCGTGGAATGACACCCTAACTCGATTTGCACTACGTCCTGCGGCGGTCGATCTTAAACGTTACGATGATTACGCTCAGTTCTTATTTACTCACCACGTTATAACTCAACAACCTCAAGCCAAAAATTATATTGGCAGCTTCTAAGGAGAGATCTCATGACATACCAAGATTTAATTGATGCTTGCCAACCACAATGGACCACCTATACCCAGCATCCATTTGTGATCCAACTTGGACAAGGCACACTGCCTCACCATTGTTTTATGCATTATTTAAAGCAAGATTTTTTGTTTCTAAAACAATATGCTCGTGCTTATGCGTTAGCCATTTATAAAGCCCGTACCTTAGCTGATATGCGTCGTGCTCTGCCAAGTGTGGCTGCTTTATTGGATCATGAAATTGCCCACCATATTGACTACTGTTGCGCTTGGCATTTAACCGAGCAAGATATGGAACAAGAGCCAGAAGATGTCGCTACAGTCGCTTACACGCGTTATGTGCTAGATGCTGGTATGCAGGGGGATATTATTGATTTATACGTTGCTCTTGCTCCCTGTGCGATTGGTTATGCTGAAATTGGTAACTTGCTAGCTAATGATACAAAAACCGTCTTTGACAACAATCCTTACCACAGTTGGATTGCGTTATATAGCGGTGAAGAATATCAACAAGGTGTTGTTACAGCGACGGTATATCTTAATAATCTCCTCGCAGAAATTCCGCTATGCAGCCACCGTGGTCAGCAATTAATTCAGACCTTTAAAGTCGCAACAGAAATGGAAATCGCCTTCTGGCAACAAGGACTCAATATCGAAACGGTTAACAATCAATTAGGTGCTGTCAACAATGCATAATCCATCACAGCAAGCCCTTAACGTAGACTCTTTGACCCAACATATTATCTCAGCACTGGCGCAAGTGAGAGAACAAAAACCACTCGTGGTTAATATTACGAATTACGTGGTGATGAATAATACGGCTAATGCTTTATTAGCGATTGGAGCATCCCCCATTATGGCGCATTCACGTCAAGAAATGGCTGAGATGATGCACATTGCAGGATCATTAGTGATCAATATTGGCACCCTTGATAACGAATGGATTGAACGGATGCTATTTGCTGTTGAACAAGCAAATGCTAATAACAAACCGATTGTATTAGATCCCGTTGGCTGTGGCGCGAGTGTATTACGCACTCAAACCGCTCGCACTCTAGCAGCAAAAGCCAATAATCTAATTATTCGTGGTAACGCATCTGAAATCATTGCCCTTGCAGGTGAAGCCAGCCAAACCAAAGGGGTAGATGCGCTTGATAGCAGTGACACCGCATTAGCCGCTGCTCATGCGTTAGTCACGCAATACCACGCCAATGTTGTTATCTCAGGTGAAGTTGACTATGTAGTGACAGCATCACAAACCATCCGTCTTAGCAATGGTCATCACATGATGCCTTATGTTACCGGCATGGGCTGTTCATTAACCGCATTAACAGGTGCATTTGCCGCTATTGGTGAAACATCAGGGCTAGCAGCCACCGCAATCTATGCCATTGTCGGTGAAATCGCCGCCGAGCAATCAACAGGGCCTGCCACTTTGCAGCTCAATATTATTGATGGTTTATATCACATCAGTGCCGAGCAAATTCAACAGCGACTAAATATGGCAATGGTAGCGTGATGATAACTAACAATCACAATCCTTATTTATTGTATTTAGTTACCGACGATCAGCAAAGCCTAACCACCCTTGAACATGTTGTTCGTGAAGCCGTCGCGGGTGGTGTGACTATGGTACAAATTCGTGAAAAACATGGTGATGTACGGGCTTTTATTGAGCGAGCTCAAACCGTCAAAGCAATTCTGCAACACGCTTATATGACAACGGGTCGTCATATTCCATTGATCATTAATGATCGGGTTGATGTTGCTTTAGCGGTGGATGCTGATGGGGTTCATTTAGGTCAAACGGATATACCAGTGACTATAGCACGACAACTATTAGGAAAAGATAAACTGCTTGGGCTATCGATTGAAACAGAGCAACAACTTATCGACTGTGCCAACCTACCCATTGATTATATTGGACTTAGTGCTATTTTTGCCACAACTACTAAAACCAATCTAATCACCCATTGGGGATTGAACGGTTTACAACGTGCAGCGGCGATGTGTCCATTTCCGATAGTAGCGATTGGTGGCATTAATCACTCTAATTTAACTGAAGTGATGGCAGCAGGTGCCGATGGGGTCGCGATTGTTTCAGCAATCAGTCATGCCGACGATCCGCGTCAGGCGGCGATGGCTATCACCTCTTTACTTAACGATAACTACTAGACTTTTATATAAAAAATGGGCTGAAAACATCAGCCCATTTAAATGTATTTATTCCGTTTAGTGTTTGCGTCTAAACAGACCTAATCCTAATAGAGATAACAAACTAAAGATCCCCAAAGAACCACCAGAACCATCGTTTGGCGGTGTGATCACTTCTGATTTAAAGCCATCACGTTTGGTCACATTAACATCAATTGTCTGCATGGCATCTGTAACAACGGCTTTTGTTGTCGAACGTGTTAATGAAAGCGTAAAGGTATAGTTACCCGCTTTTAAGCCGTTAACATCAAACATTATGGTTTGCGCACCATCTTGCTGTAACGCTACCTTAGGTAAAGAAACTTGCGTCATATTTTCAGGGGTTGGCGAAATTGCAATAGTAGCAATATCTCTTGCTTGTGCAGTTGCTGGTAAAGTATATGGCACTGATAGGCGACTACCATCAAGCAACATTTGTAATGGTACTTCACCCGCTTGGTTATAACGGTATGCTAAAGATAAAATCGCAGGATCATGATCTGATGAACGGTATGCATCAGCGCTATATAATAAATCGGCATTACCACCTTTATACTCTTCGTTATAATCAAATAACGTTGATTCAGCGGCATTGATATGCCAATCCGTTGCATCTAAAACATGATCTTTGAGCGATGGACTGACAAGAATATGATCTAATGAACCAATTTCATCATTATATGAGTAACTATAACCAGCATATTCTTTATTTTCACTCATCATTTCTACAGCATTAATATAACCATAGCTATTAGTAACAACACCACCTTCTGAACCAAACTGTGGGATCTTACCAATAAAGGTATCACGTGCTGCTTTTAGTGTTTTACCTGTTGGGTTGTTAGTTAAAACCAACAATGCATCTTCTTGTCCGTAAGAGTTTAAATCACCAAGAATGACCCGATCTCCACCCCATTTTTCCATTTGCTTACCAATCTCATATGCAGCAGCAACACGGAAATTTTCACAAGAACCTTGGAAATCGTCATCTTTTACTTTGCCTTTCACAGAATCAAAATTTTCCCACGTTTCCCAACCTTGCCAATCTTCCCAACATGTCGACCCTTTTGATTTAAGGTGGTTAACACCGACAGTTAAACGTTTACCAGTATTATTAACAATAAAAGATGCAGCTAACATATCGCGTTGGTAGTTTTTACCACTTTCACGCACCATGCCTTTACTATCAACTAATGCGATACCATTTTTATCCGTAATAATCGGCGCCTGTTGGGATGGCATTAATACTTGTTTCACTTTTTCTAACGATACACGTGCAGGACGGTATAACATACCTGAAGTAATCGCATCACCACCGAAGGTATCTAATTCATCAACAATCGTATCACCATTAGAATCAATACCAATAAAGGCATAACGATTATCGATATGATCAGGCTTTCCTTGATCACTTGGATTTTCACGATCGTACTTTAAGTTAACTGTTTTCACTAAACGAGAGATAGCACCAGCACTGCCATAACCATTATTTTCAATTTCCATTAAACCGATAATGTCAGCGTCTAAACCATAAATAGCTTCAACAATTTTCGCTTGTTGGCGTTCAAATTCAGATTCGCTATCCGCACCACGATTACTTGATAACGGATTATCATCACCACCAAATGGTGAGTTAAAGTAATTCAATACATTTAGCGTTGCTAAACGAACATCAAAACTGTGATGTTCTGTTTTATCATTCACCTCTGGTGTGTCTTGGCGAGGTTGATGCCTAATCACATCAGCCGCTGTGATCGTATTCTGCGCAATTAAACGGAAATTGTTTTTAGAGTAACTAAGAACCCCTTCTAAACCCACAATACTATCGTTAATTCGTAATGGATTATTTACAGGATCTTCTGTAAAATCAGGATAAAAAGGAATTACACCATCGGCAGCTTTACTATCCGTTTCAACATATAAACGGCGATCATTATTATCGTTTGCTTGCTGTTTTGATGTATCACTACCTGCAACATTATGTTGGTTAGGTTGGAAATTTGGACGCTCAAACGCTAATACTAGATTATTGCGGTAAGTGCTGTAATCAAAACTGAACGTACGAGAAATACGCATCGTTTGATCATCTTCTTGTTCTAGAACAATGTCAGCAGGTAAACGAACTAACACACCTTCGTGACGCTCTAATGTTGCTTGGAAACTATCACCATCTGCCGGTATTTTAACTAAATCTATTGCAGCAGGTTTTCCAGCATTTGCATTAACAACTTCCCACAAATCATCCGTTGCAACCACTTTGGTCATGCCATAGTCTTCTTCAACAAAACCACGCACACAAATTTCTTGACCAACCAGATCTGTATTTGGCAGTTTATTAGTCTGAATAAAGACACCATTCGATGTAGTATTTACACCATCATCATCAAATAAATAAAAGCCTTTCTCTAATCCAGTTGTAACTGCACTCACTACACCAGTAACGAGGTATTCTGCATCACTCTTATATTTGCCATCAGCAATAAGTGGTGAACGATAGGAATCACCCTGAACTTCACCTATAAGTTTACGGCTTATTCCTTCGGCATCAGTACAAGGTAAAACCTTGTCAGGCTGAGTTGCTAATGTCGCATCCCCTAAACCAGAAAAATCATCTTTTGGTAAAGAAACCCAATTTTCACCATTGTAAATAGACTGTGGGGCTACAGCTGTCTCAACCCGGCGGAAAGTCGTATCTTTACCCCAATCACTACCACCAACACCTATAATATCGTGAATATCAGTCTTACTCGTTCCTAAATAAATCGCATCATCACCAGTAAAGTTTAATGAATTATATTTCACTTCATCATACGTTCCAGCAACAACATAAGACGATTTATTAGCAATAACCGCATTCTTTAATTCTTGACTAGCATCACCATGAATAACAACAATGGCTTTTCCTGCTGGAACAGTTAGCCCTTGAATAACAGATGAACCATCAGCTTTTTGAACATCATTCTGATGTTTACCACCATCATAATAGAGCTTAATATTATCAGCAAAGGTATAATCCGTATCACCAATATTTGTTATTTCTATCGCTTTATTATTTGACGAACCTTCAACATATTCAGAAATAAATACGTTGTTAATACTCGCATAACTTGAAGAGCTAATAGCAGCACCAACCGCTAACGCTAATAAAGAGAGTGATTTATTTTTCATTATTATAGTTCCCTTTAATTAGAAATATAGACGAGCATAAGCATAAGCATCTTGAGCTGCCTCACCTGCATTAGCTTCTAATACTATTATTGTTGATGGTGTTGGTTGATAATTAACACCGACCGTCACCCATGAACGCTCTTTACCCCAAGAAGTTTTCTTACCATCCCAATAAGGGCTTTCTTGATCCCAGTGTTCATAAGCTTCAATATTTGCAGAACCCGTAACATCCCAATGCTTATTGATTTGATACTTTGCTGAAACTAATGCCCCATAATGCTCAACGGTTTGATAATCGTTATATATTGCAACAATATTCTCAGGATCTGTGGCATCAATAACTGTTTTCTCTTGAGCAATATCTTCTTGCTCAATAAAGCCATTAGCACCAACCGATAAATAATCAGTTACACGGTAACGTAACCCGATACCAAGTAAGCGTTGCTCACCATATTTAGAGCTACTATCAGCACCACCTCTACCTTCTAAACCAATAACAGCAGAGAAATCATCCCCAAAATAGCCAGCATAACCGTTAACAATATCGCCTAAATTTGCACCAGATGACGATGTAGAACCGTATGAATAGGATGCGCCGACCTTAAATTTATTAAACTTTCCTTCGTATTTAATCGTTGCATCTTGATCGCCAGCCTCACCCGTTTCGACTGTGGTATCAAAAGTAAAATCACCCCAACGATCATAATCATCAAATGCAGTGTCAGTTAAACCCGCTTCAATATAACCATAAGAGCCAAGTTCATAACCTAAATACAATTTATCTATAGCAAGTTCCATATCACCAGTCGCATATTTCCAGTTTTCACGTTGATAATCAAGCTCTAAACGGAAATGCATTTTATCTTTTTGACCTTTAACACCTAGCGTAGCAAAAGAATCATCTATATAAGATTTATCGTCATAAAATTCACCATATTCATAATTAGCACCAACATGACCACCGACACCAACTTCACCATACAGTTGAATATTATCACCATTATCAGCTTCATAAATCGTTACAGCAGATGCTATATTTGATGTAAATAAACTTAATAGAGCACATGAAAGTAATGTTCTTTTGCTCACTAAAATATCCATATTTTCTTCTTGTATTATTAATAAAGTGCAATAAATTATTCCGCACATTAATTTAAATAACAAAAAACTCAATATGTAATATATAATTTTGTGACATCATGATTATTTATAATTGACAGAATTCCATCACTGAATTTAACTTTATATAATAAGAAATAGAATATACTAATATAACATTTTATATATTCCGCTTTATCCTTATAAAATAAAAAAATTCCTGATTACCACCGAGACTCAGCCAGCGTTAATAATTTCTCTGGCATCGGTGGTGATTTTGCACCACATTTAATTAGCGTATTGAATATATCTTCAACTCGAAACCGATAATTAAATCGAAAACAGAATTCACCAAGATAACGAGGAATATGCTTTTCTCTAATTGCTTGATATGTCCCTTTTATCGAATTTTTAACGTTACCAATCATGGTATCGACCCAATAAAATGCAGCTTCATATTGGTGAAGTTCTTTACCATTTTTTGGTAATGAACCATGAATAATATCTGCTGCTAACAGACCATTAAAACAGGGTAAACCATCTGATATGACTAACGTTTTTTCTTGTAAATGCTTTTTAGCCCAATCTGTAATTTCTTGTTTTTTAAAACAAGAAACAACACTTAGCCGCATATAAATAGGATGACCTTCTTCATTCAAAGAGATCGCTGATACAAAAGGTGTTTTACCTTTGGCACCACGTCCTCGCTTTCCTTTTTGTTTACCTCCAATATATGCATCATCCAATTGCACGATATTGCCTAACTTTCGATTATCATCATGCTCTTTCATCACTTGCATGAGCTTATGTTTTATTCGCCATGCTGCGTTATAAGAAACCCCTAATTTACGCTTTAGCTCTAATGCTGAAATACTGTTTTTATCTTGTGTGATGAGATAAATAGCTAAAAACCAAGTAGTTAACGGTAATTTTGAATGGGAAAATAAAGTACCTGCCGTCAATGATGTCTGATGGTGACACTTATTACATTGATATAATGACCGCGATTTAAGTTCACAATAACTTTTAGAAGCACAGGTAGGGCAAACGTAACCATTTTTCCATCGAATATTAAATAAACGCTCTCTACATTGAATTTCTGTCCCATACATTTGCATAAATTCGGGTATAGAAAAGCCTTTCTGAAATTGGATTGAATTCTTAGGCATAACGTCACTCCTATACTTCAATATCTTAAAGTATAGGAGATAATTTAACAGTGGCTGTTAAATAGTGGTAATCAGGTTCCGTTAAGTCAATTCGACCTAACACCCTAACACAAGGGTTTAAGCCGTTGGGTAGTCGGTCGATGCTAAAGGAATGCTTTGCTCCTTTACGGCTTTTGAAACTGACTTCTGCGAAATTTTCATTAAGACGTAAGCCTCGCTTTTTATCAGCAGCAAGTGCTTTATTTTTTTTAATTACCGCGCGAAGTGTGACATAAGCATCCAACGTGCCATTATCAGAAACGATGGAATTGTACGCTCGTTCAGATTCAGCTTGTTCTCTCTCTACCTGTGCTTTGATTGATGGACGGAGGTTTCGCCATTTTCCGTTATTGTCTTTAAACGTATCACTTTTAATACGCTCAACGGCAAGGTTATAAGAACGACGGTAGAGCGCTAAAGCATCAAAGTAAGCTGATTCATTTTCGGGATAAAACCTAATCTTTTTCGATGCGATCACTTTTGCATCTTTCAGCGGATCGTTTTCCGTAGTGACTGTTGCAGAATGAGGTAATGAAACCAATAAGCTCTGCTGTATCGAATGATTCAGTGGTGTCATTCGGGTCATCCAAAATTTCGATTCGTCCATCCGATAATTCAACGAGTCTCTTGATAAGCTCGAATCCAGATCTGGCGAGTCTATCTTTTGAGGCAACCACAACATGGATTGAATGTTCGAGCATTGCGGATTCCAATAGGGTTTGCAGTCCTTTTCGTTTAAAATTGAAAGCAGAGGCAATATCACTGATAAATTCTGCGTCAGGATACCGTTCGAGCAAGATACGCTGTTAGATTGTTGTTTGCTTGAACTGACTCTCACATAGCATATCCTCCTTTGTTGGGTAATAAAAACGCGGTTGTGACCGCCCTCGGTTAGCTTAACTTTATCGTAACAGCCGCTTTCTATTCTTCGTCTGATAGTTTGCGTTGTTACACCCTCAATACGGGCTAATATCGTTGTTGAAACCCACAGATAAAAAACCTTGAAGCACATTTATACTATTAAATGTAGCGCAATAATTGAAACATTGATCATGCTTGATGTTGCGTTGGTTGCTTATTTTTCTAACTGTTTAAGATAACCATCCACACAAACTGAACCCCAACACCACTATTGCATAAATTATCACTATAAAAGCCAACTTAGTCATATAAGTGTACTTTACTCATTGTAATAATAAAAAGTATGCATTTTTATTATTACGGCATCACTCAATCTAACAATGAAACCTTATTTTGATGAACAAAAATCATTATCGATTGCGGTAGTTTGTGATAGCCTAATTCCATACTTATAAAGATAACGAGTAACCCTCATGAAAATTTTCAGTAACTTCGAAAGCGGTAGCATCAATGTTGTTAAAGCAGACAGCAAAGACGACATTCAACTTAGTATTCCTAACGATAACCAATCTGAACTTCACCAATGGTTTCACTTTCGTTTAGAGTCAGAAGCTCAACAGCCACATACTATTAAGTTATTAGATTTGGCTAACTCAGCCTACCCTGAAGGCTGGAACGGCTATGATGTTGTAGCCTCTTATGATCGTGAAGAGTGGTTCCGTATTCCTTCAGAGTTTGATGGTGACACATTAACCTTTACTGTTATTCCTGAAAATGAATCCATGTATTTTGCTTACTTTGCACCGTACAGTTACGATCGTCATCAAGATCTATTGCACCTTGCACAAAGCCATTACAACTGCCGCCTAGAAACATTAGGTCATACGCTTGATAATCGCGATGTAAGCCTATTAGTGATAGGTGATGAACACACCGCTGATAGCGAAGAAGCACCAAAGAAAAAGATTTGGGTTATAGCGCGTCAGCATCCAGGTGAAACCATGGCAGAGTGGTTTGTTGAAGGCTTAGTACAACGCTTGTTAGATGAAACTGACACCGTCGGTCGTGCTCTATTAAACAAAGCAGTATTCTATATTGTACCAAACATGAACCCAGACGGCAGCGCACGCGGCCACCTACGCTTAAATGCAATCGGTGTAAACCTTAACCGCGAGTGGCAAACACCGTCACTAGAAAATAGCCCTGAAGTATTCTACGTACGTGAGAAAATGCTAGCAACAGGCGTGGATATGTTCCTTGATATTCACGGCGATGAAGCAATTCCATTTAACTTCGTTGCAGGTTCAGAAGGCATTCCATCATACGATTCTCGCCTTGAAAATCTTGAAAATAAATTCAAACAAGCGCTATTAACTGTAACGCCTGAATTCCAAGACGAACACGGCTACGGCAAAGATAAGCCAGGCGAAGCTAACCTAACAGTGGCATCAAACTGGGTTGCAGAGCAATTTAACTGCTTGTCTTACACTGTTGAAATGCCATTTAAAGATCATAATAAACATCCAGATAGCCTATACGGCTGGTCTCCTGAGCGTAGTATTGGCTTTGGCCATGACACACTAGCAGCAGTACTTGCTGTTACTGATGATCTTCGTTAATACTGATTCTCTATAAGCACCAAGCTAGCGGCCACCTTTTTAGGTGGTCGTTTTTTATTCAAAATAATGAATAAAAACACAAAAGCCTTAAGTGAGTAACTTAAGGCTTTTTTAGTGTTAAAACTAGCAAGTGGCGACAAAGTGGCGACAGGTAATTTTTAACCTCAATTAATCGCCAGCACATTTATGGACAGAAATGACTTAGAATTCGGACTCTAACCAAATTGATATAGATTAAGAAAATAGAGTAAAGTGGCCAAATTGACTTAGCCACTACATAGGGAACACTCTTAAATATTCTGTTAGCTTTGAAAATATCGCTTGATTCTAATCAAAAATGGATACGCTAATCTAAGATCTTGCTCAAAGTTATTTAGCTCTTGATATAAATTTAATATCAACGTACGAATAATCTTTCTATATTCATTGTCATTATCGCCAAACTCCTTATTTAAGAGCTTGATTCTAATTATTTCAATATCTTTCGATAATAAGTATATTTTCCAAAATCTATCTCTTCCACCTTTTTTTAAATACTTTACTAACTTTGGTCCTTCTATTTCAAATAGGTGAGAGTTGTGAATTGGTAACACAAGATATGTATCAACTCCTGATATAGACAAACCTTTAACTCCTCTATATTCAAAAGTACCCGAAAAAAGCATATCTGAATTTGGCATATTTTTTGCTGAAGACAAATGATACCAACTTAATTTAAAGTCTCTGCGGAATAAGTCGATAAGGGTGATTGATTCTAAATCGTTTTTTATTTTTTCAATTAAAAGACTAGATAAAAAGCCAAACAAAAAACTCAAAATAATTTTAATATCCATAAAAATCCAATGGTTGAATTTACCTTCAAAAAGATAATATTAATAAGCATTCTTACTTTTTTACTGTTTTCTGACTAAAAAATCCGAGCCATTATGCTTAAACATTACATTGAAAATCATGACTCTATAACATTTATTTGAATAAAAGATCAATAAATGAATACCTACTTAATCAGCAAGATTGTAATACTTATTACAATCAATCCAAATCACGTTAATAAGATATAAATAAGTATTTGATCTAACCGATTTTGGGGTAGAAACAAGTTAGAACATAAAATAAACTATAAATTTCAGTTTTTCATTTCTCCAAATCCTCCTGCAGCCCGCGCCAATACTGGCGTTGTGTGTTTAGTGAGAAAACAACCGTGATCATTAGTTTGTCAAAAAACGCCACGGAAAACACACACCTTTCAATAATATCAATAACTTAACAATAAAACGAGATCATTAAACGTGATCATTAAACTGAAAAAAGGTGTAATTTAGATCATTCATTGAAATTTTATTTAAGGCTCTGAATGGCATTTTAAGCGTATCACTCAAGCTGCCAAGCCCCGCTATTACTGGGGCTTGCGCGTTAATTTGCTACAGTTCTACACGGCCAGAACTGCGAAAAATAAAACTGTAAAAATTTCTAGATCGTAAAGCCCGCAGGTGGGGAGGAGTAGTGCGGTTTCCGTGGGGTTTACGTCACCGTGATAGATTCCGTGAGGGGCTGTGCGCTTCGTGGTTGGGTTGGTGCTTGTTGTTCCATACCTTATCGACAGGCATAAAAAAACGCCCGTGTGTGGGCGTTGAGGTGGGTATTATTGGGGCGGTTTATTTAGTGATTGGATCTAATCGTTGTTTTAATTTTGTTGATGCATCGCCATGGCCTGTGATGCCGTCATTTTGAATTGGTGGTGATGTTGCCGCACCTGTCTCGGGGCTACTATGAGTATGGCTAGCTAAGGTACTTGATAACTCTGTGACCACTTGCATTAGATCACTGAGTAAACTCAACACATTTTCTTTTTCAGAACCTACCCATGTTTTAGGGCTTTGATAGCTTTGTGATTCAGAAGCTAACACCTTACGCACTTTGCACTGCAGCGAGGCAAGCACATCGGTTTCATCAACAAAGTTACCGTCTTGGTCTACTAACTGGTAAACCCCTTTACGATTTTGATAACGGCTTTCGCCGGCTTTTATTCCTGGTAGTTTAAATCCAAGTGGCAGCACGCAACGAATAAAGGGTTTATCCGGTTGGCCAAAGATAAATCCTATCTCAACAATGGCACCAATCGCAGGCGGTTCTAACCTGCCAGCATGATCACCTAATCCCGGCACGGGTAATGGCACGGCTAATAACGGGGCTTTGTCTTTATATTCCACGCCCTTTTCATCGAGCAACACAATATCAACTGCGTAATGTGGATAGAAGCGATCAGATAAATCGCCCTCGTTTGGCAGCTCGGGTAACGCGACTACTTTACCCCAACGCGGCAAATGCCATTTACCCGTTAGCTCTGGAAACAAGCGATAGATAATCCGCCTTATTGTGTTTTCCATGTAAGCTTTGCCTCCGTATCTGAAAACTCAACCGCTGATAACCGCAAGCCATTAACGACAACACCGGGCTTTAACTTGGGTATGGCTGGCACTTGTACTGATTTGGTGGCAGTTTGGCCCGTCATTAATTGAGCAGGTATGGTGATGGGTTTATTTGACCAATAAGAATCGGCCCAACTTCCCACGTAAATTTGGCCGTTGCCTTGTTGCTGCCAGAATAGATCATCAATGCTAAATGCTTGGGCTAATTCATCCATGATGCGATAGCCGTTACCGTCTGAATAAAAACACGGTATAGCTGTTTTACTGTAGGCGCGTTCCGGTGCCACAAATTGCAATCCGGTTTTATCGGTGACTTCACCAAGCAGCTGCATTAGTGTGGGGTGGCGCATCATTACATTTAATGGCTTGAACAAGATGGCGGATAATTCACGACAGAAGATAACGGACCAACCATTATCGGCAGGTTGTACCCGTTCGATATAACCTAAGAACACACGGCTAATGGCATCGCCCCAACCTAAATCAACTGCAACAATGGTATTAACGTTGGGGCTACCTTCAACGGTGATGGTGCATCGTCCGGGGGTGTTTTCATTAAAGACGATACGATGACTTTTTGTTTTAACTTTTGCCGCACCCAAATAGGCGCGGCAAAGGAATTTACTATTAATGTCTTTATTCATGCGAGTTGGTTATCAATCCGTTTTAATACGCCCATGACTCCGGTTAGTTCGACGGCAGTATCTGGCGGCACATCATCATTTTGTGCGGTGCTAGTTACTGGCGTGGTTTCCCCTTGCACTTTTTGTTGTGCGGCAGGTTTATCCGGTTGGCGTTGTTCCTTACGTTCCGGCACTGATAAATGCTCTATTAATTCAAAGGCCACTTGCCATTGTCTTAAATTGGCTTGTTCATCTGATCGAATCGTTCCTTGGAATTTCACTTGGCGAATCTTTAGGGTTTCCGCTGTACGGTTACTTATGCGGAAAACATGGCGGGCACCGTTATCTTGGGTATCTGCCATGCTGAATATATTCGTTAATAATGTTGATTGGTTAAATGGGATGATGCCAGAAATTGCCAGCACCTTGCCTTTGGTTCCTGTTTCCGCTTGGTCGGTCGCTGACGATTGGCCGGACATATCCTTTCCGGCCAATTGTTGACGGACACTAATGCGCAGGTTTTTTAGTGGGAGTTGATTTCCGTCTAGGGTTAGCATTTTATATATATCTTAATGAATATAAAGAGTCAGAACTAACATACATGTTAGGTAAATATCTAACATCAATTGATTTTTGTATTGAACCAACCCGCACTAATACAGTATCAACTGAAAATACAAGACTTATACCAATAAACCCATTTTGAACATTTTGAACAATTTCAAAATCTTCATCATATATATTAGCAATTAGAGAACTGTTTCTTTTAAATATAGCTATTTTCCTAGAATCACTTAAAACATCAGATAATGAAATTATATTATCTCTTGAATCAGAAACATTTACGTTAAATGTTAATTCACAACCAGATGTTATAACCTCACCACTTAGACCCGTCCCATTCAACGAACCAAATTTAGTGACATTTCTATTTAAAAGTTTAACACCTGAAAAGTTAAAGTTATCATTATTAACACCAACATCCGAACAAACACCAACGATAGCTAAACCAGAAGGGATTTTACAATTTGAAGGAATGAAAAAAGAATTATAATCAAGCCCATCTTCACGCTTATAGTTAATTAGCCCATTAAAAACCACATCATCAACCTCTCCAAAATATGACAGCTTGTTAACACCTCCAACAGGCCCCTGCAATCCACCAACAGATAATATTGTATTATCTGTTGGATTATCCAAAACAATAGGGAAATAAATATCTTGCGTTATTTCAGCTGACCGATCACCCGTCAATACACTACTAAATTCAGACTCTTGGCGATACCATATGGCTCTTGATTTACTAATACTGTCATAATAATTAGATGTGGACAAACCTGCTAAATCATAACTATTTTTCAAAACATGTACATTTAATAGTGGGATAGCCATATTCCGCCCAGCCATCTGATAAAATAAACGACTTAAATGTACTCCATCAGGTGCAATATCATGAACTTTATAGTAACGACTAGATTTACATGAATAATAATAATTATCGACCAAATCTACATTCATTATTTCAGCAACTTTTCTTTGAGTTTCAATAAAAGCTGGCATTCTTTTCATCATGAATTCTTGACCAGATTCAATTGGAGCGATAATCGTCGGTGTGACAATTACTGGTATTTTTCCATAACTTCTTGTTATATTAATAAAATCAATTAAATTTTCACGATATTCATTTTCGTCTGATTGATATGAGTTACAATCATTTAAACAATGATTTGAATATATAATTGACGCATTAGATTTTGCTATACGTTCTGCATAAGTTCCATTACCTCCATCAGTTCCATTTAATAACTTCTTTAATGTTGTTGCTGGTATTGCACAATTATTAACTTCAACTTGATTAGGATAAATTAAATTTAATGCTTTCTCCAAAGATACGGCGGAATTCTCACTATCTTGTGATAACGTATTGAATGGAATCGATCCCCACGCGGTAGAATCACCATAAATATCAACAATAACTTCATGACCATCCGCTAATTTATTAGCTAAAAAACTAGCTCTTTTATATTTTGAATATCTATTAAAATCTAATGAGCTTATATCCGTTTTTATTCTTGTAATTTCATTTGATACGTCTTCGTTATTAGATTTCAATCTTAAGTCCCCCGCACTACCATCTTGAAACACCTGCGCAATCTTGCACACAAAGTGGTTCACGCCTTGGGCATCGGTGTAATCACCTTTTTCTTCTGCAGCAACAACAAAGGTATATTTTGTTTGCCATTCGCCTGTTGGTGAACCTTCGCGGAATGCATCTACATAAATGAAGACTGGTTTTTCTGGTACCTGAATGATGCGATCAAACTCAAGGCTAATGCGATGGCCTGACACATAACCCGCACCCGCTTTAATGCTATAAGCACTAGATTGTGGCGTAACAATAAAGCCATCATCAATAAACCAATCTTTACCGTTTTGGTCGATGATCGCTTGCGCGGTGTCGTTATCCATTTTTGACATGCGCTTGTGAGCATCATATTGCCAGCTTGATGGATCAACCGTGATATTGGTTGTTTCGGCAATGCCTTTATATTCCAGCACGAAAGAACGCACTAAGGTATTACCCGTGATGCCCGGCGCATCGACGGTTTTATCGACTGGCGGTGGAAAGTTAATGGCAACAAGTACATTGTGTTCAGAACAAAATAAACCCGACCAGTTAAATGAGAACGGGCCAACATTACTTGCCAGCGTAGTGGAATAAATCACGGAATTTTCAGTTAAGCGGCCTTGCTCATGTACTTCAGATTCATGCACCACATGTTCAGTTGGCACAACATCACCACGGTTTGGGAACGCGGGGCGATTGGGCACATTGGCAAAAATAAACTTATCGATCACCAATACTTTATTTTCAGCCTGCATTTGGGCAATTAACGCCTCACCTGCTTTGGTAGTAATAACGGTTGCTGTATTGCTCATTGTTTCATCCTTGATTATGCGCGGCTTGTTGCCACTACGCATTCAAAATCCATATCCATTATGTTTGGGCTGGGTAGCACCATCACTTCAAGTTTTGTTGTTGCCACGGCAATCTGCTGATCACCATCTAATACATTAGGGTTAGCCATAATCGGCATTTCTAAATAAGTGCTGTATTGGTAGCGGCGACAGGTTCGTCCATACTGGCGACACATTTCATCCAATAAACCCGGAATGCTACTTAAATCACCGTCGCTGATTTTTAAGGTAATTACATCCCAATCAACATGGCTTAGACGTTCATCAATGGTGATGTGCGCATAGCTCAATTTTTCAAACATGTCATACCAGCCAGCCACCGAACCCGCGCCACTGGCGAACTGGTACGCAAACGTCACACGAATGCGGTAAATAGTTTCTGGCTCTTTGGCTAATCGCTGCACATCACGTTGCCATGCTAATAAGTCAACAATGCCAATTGGTGCGGTCATTGGGTCTAATTGCTTTAATGGCAATTCCAATACCGTTTTAACCCGTTGCCAATATCCGTGGAAAACTAACGCTAACTTTGCCAGCTCACCACGGCCCATCCAAAACGGTAGCTTTAATTTAGGCAGTTGCATCGATCACCCCAAGGGTTTTAATGCGGGGCACATTCATGCCAGTAACAAAATCACGGTTATCAAATTCTAATGATTCAATACCACTAAATTGGCGGTGCAATTCTTGGCCGAGGCGCGAAAAACTAAAACGGGTTGCAGGTTCAGTGCGGGTGGCATTGTAATCGGTATTTTCACGAAACGCGGTACCAATAAATAATTCCACTTGTTCAATTAATGTTTGGCGTTCTTCGGCAGTTAATGACGGAAACGGGTACAAGCTGCAACTAATATCAATTTCGGTGTTTGGCATTGCCATTACTAACAAATCATCACCGTGGCCGTGTTGCCCTTGGTTTTTAATGTAAGTATTAAGATCATCAATCATGGCTTGGGAAGGTTCGCCCGTGTCTAACAAAATAAAGGCATTGGCGGTACCCGCACCACGCGGTGCATTGTGTTCAAAATAAACATTGTCGTTATTGATACCTGCGCGGGCAGTCAGTAAGGCACGATAAGCCGCATCAATATGCCACTTGGCAACGCTGGTAAATTGGTTGCGAATCCGCAAACGTAAATCATCGTTAGATTCAGCATCAGCTCCCGCTGCAGTTAACCAATCCGCTTCATTACTTACCGATGCAATGCCGGGAATGGCTTTACTTAACACATGGTAATAACCTGCACCTAAGTTAAACGCCGCCCCACAATCTTCTGCAGTCACATCGGCCATCACAGTGAGGTCATTTTCTGCCAAGGTGGTATCAGCTGTTATTTTAACTCGGTAAACGGTGCCGTTAATCGGTTCGGTTTGAATCCATGTTCTGGCAGGGATTACAATCGCGGGCCCTTTACTGGCACTGCGAGCAAACACCACCATACCACTGGCGCGGCTGGCAGGTTTACGTTTTAAATTGTATTGCCATGCCCATAAATCTAACCACTGATCAACGGCAGTAGCGACAAACATATTTGGCAACACATAACCGACTAATAATGTTGTAACCAACCATACCGTTGGCTTTACCACTAAATGTTCTATCAATCGCCAGAATGGTGAAAAACGGCTATCGTTGGCAATCATAGAGCCTTGCTTATCAGCTTCTTCTTTTAGTGCCTTTTTCCAACTGACTTCATCTAACGGCACCCCTGCATCTTTTGCCATTTGGGTAAAATCAGGCTTAGGAATATTATTCATCGTTGGCCTCAATCACTGAAAACGACACATCCCCAAAATCGGTGGTTTGAGCAAAAATATACAAACTGCCGTGGCGGGGTTCTTCAATACGCACTGTTCCCGGCACCAAGCGCACATCTTCTTCCACCAATAATTCAATTTGAGTGCGAATATCCGCTTTTTTAGATTGGCTACGTTCTGCAATCATCATTACCGCCAATTGGCTTTCAAGAATGGCGTGTTTAATATCTTGAGCAATAACCGCGCGGTCTTGAATCACTTCGGGGTTGCGACCTGCATCTAAAACAAGATCGCCATTTACTATTAATAAATCCTGGTACTTCATTATCCCGCCACCATTTCCATTTCAGAGGCAAAATCTTGCGGTGAATTCATTTGGCTAACTTGCATGTTAATCGGGCCATAACTGGTTGATGCCGATGTATAAGAAGCTATATTTTTAGCCGCACCGCCTTGGGGAATATTGGCACTAGGTGTCGCTTGTTGGACTGATTTAGATTTGCCCGTTTCATCATCGCCACCCATGCCGGGGATTAATGACATGACCGACTTTGCCATGCTCCACACTTTGCCGAATTGTTCCATTATCCAACCAAACACAGCGCCAAACACACCACGTAGTTTTTCAGCAACAGCAAATAAACCATCAAAGCCGGTAGTATCAGTAAAGCCACTCATTACCCATTGCCAACCGCCTTTTACCAATTCAAACGCGGCCATAAATGGGGCAGTAATTAATGTGATAGCGCCCTCTAAGATTTGAAACCATGTGGTATCACCAAAACTGGCTTTTAGATCATCCCAGTAATAGACCAAGACACCAATTGCAGCGATGGCCGCCACAACTGCAGCGACAATCAGAAAAATTGGGTTAGCGACCATCATCATGTAAACACCAAACAAAGCCGTTCTTAATGCCACTAATCCACTAGTAAGCAATAAATTCATAACCGACCATGTTTTAGCCACCATCATGTAACCGACCATGGCTTGTTTGCCTAATCCCATCATTAAGGTAAACATGCCACCTGCCGCCACCAAGCCAAAGAAACCAATCACGGCATAACCAATGTAACGGGTAATATTGGGTAAAATTGTTGTCCATTGAACCAAGGTTTGGGCACCATTGGATAACGCACTGACCACCTCTAATACGGCTGGCATTACCGCATAACCAAAAGCAATTCGAACTGAATTCAATCCCTGCTCTAACCGTTGCCATTGGTCAGTCATCGTAGCGGCCATTTTGGTGGCAGCATCCATGCCTTTAACCTTACCCAAAGTGTTAATGCCATGTGTTAGTTGGTCAGTTTTTTCAATCATGTTCATTAGCATTAATGAACCATCACCTAAGCCTGCGCTATCTAGAAAATTACGGGCTTCAATCCCTGACATTCCCGCAATCAATGGCTTTATCTTCTTCAAAACATCTAGCATTGGCAGCAAATTGCCTTGGCTATCAACCAAGCTAACACCTAGCTTTTCTTGTGCCCCAATCGCACCTTCTAAAAAGTTGGTGTATTGGGTTACAGCGTCACCCTCGCTCATTTGAGTATTTAGCAAACCTAATACAGCTAATTGTTCAGGCAATCCAACACCAAGGCTTGATGTTAACGAGTGCATACCATCAACCATGCCACCAAGTTGGTCCATATTGGTGCCATATAGCTTTTTAACTTCGGCTGTCATGCCTGCAACTTGTGCTGCCCATACATCTTTTCCCATGGCATCAGCCTGTTGCTGATAATTCCCGTATAAGGTTTTCATATAAACCCCAACAGTGTCAGCGTCCGACTTCATTGCCATGGCTAACGTTGCTGAACTACGAGAAACAGACGCCAACACATGACCGGGCATCTGTCCCATATAATTAGTGATAGTTTCTGAATGACGAACCACATCCACTGCCGCTTGGCCGTATTTAGCAGAAAAGAACATTGCCTCTTTTGCTACTGCACTTAATGCTTCATCAGCCACACCCAAGGCTTTAACTTCACCAAGTGCTCTATCCATTTCAATCGCAGGCATTAACGCTGCTTGCAAGGCAAAACCTGCCCCCGCAACACCTGCAGCACCCGCAATCATGGTATGGGTACCCGAACGGTATTCCCGTCCAAGATCACCAAATTGACGTTGAATATGAGCAATCGGTTTACTGATTCTGTCTATCAGTCCGACTTGGAACATTAGCGCATCAGGTAGGCTCAAAATTGCATCCTTGCTTTAACTACTAAACGCCTTAGCTACTCCATTAGCCGTGGCAATTGCCATATTTTCCCAGTGATTTTTTTCTAACCACACTGCGCGGGCTAAATTGGCTTCACTGTCGTTTTCACTTGGCAGCCACTTACGTCGCCAAGCCAACATTTTGCCAAAGTCGTTACGATCTAATGCCGTAACCAAGGCATCTATTTTTTTACTTTAATATCTAATGCTGGCGCGAACTCTTGCATTAACACACCAGCAATCTGTACCACTGCAGCAGGGTTATTGGCGGTAATGTCACGCAATGCGGGTTTACTTTCTTCAACTGCAGTGTTGAATACAAAGTTATGCGCAGGAGCCACCTTGTTATCTGGCATGAGTTCATTCATGTAATCGTTGTAATCAACTTCCGTTGGTACAAATGACAATGATTGACCGCCAATTTCTAATACAACTTTTTTCTGTTCCATGTGTTAACTCACTTTGTTAATAAGGCCGCTTGTTCTGCGTACCATGTTAAATAATCTTGGGCTTGGGCTGCACATTGCGATAATGCCAATTTTAACCGTGGCACATCCTCTGCTGCAGTCTGGGCTGGCGTGGTGCCTGTTAATCTCGGTTTATTGCACTGAGTGATTAAACCGGGCTCTGGTAACAAGGTGATCACTTCAACTTGCACCGGATTAATAGGGCTGCTGCAACCGCTTAATAACATCATCAGGCCAAGGCTGCTGATAACACGCATTTGTCGCCAACGCTTTGCGCAGTACGGTTGTGGTTTCATGCAACTTGACCTCTTGCGTTATGTGTAATTGCTGGCGTTGTTGTAATAACTGGCTCATGGTGCGATTACGGCTAACTAATTGTTGTATTTGGGCATGGTTAACTTGATTAACCGTTAACGCCTGATCACGACTTTGTTGTGCCGTTAGCTTTTGTACTTCTAACGCTCGCATTGATAACGCTAAGTACGCCACCAACACCCATGGCAGGATCACTAATGCTTTTTTAATCCACTGCCATGCAACGGTCATATTCATTACCCCGTCGAGTTACCAAGCCTTGCAATTTTTTACCGCCACCATATACCCACCGTTTTAACTGGCCGCAGGCTTGAACATACTCACCTTGTTTAATTAACCGCGCTATTTGGGTTGAGGTGCCATCTTTATTTTTTAAAAATCGCGTACAGCCGGTATTAAATACAAATGAGGTGAAGGCATCATGCTGGCCTTGGCTCATGGGGTTATCCTTGGGGGCGGTATTAATTAAGCATTGTTCCGCTTGTTCAACATTCACTGCCCAATCTGTCGCCACTTGGGTAATATCAATGGGTCGCTCTGATACCCCGTGAGTATTACCGATGCCATTAGTGACTAAACCTGCTGGACACTTGTAAGGATCTAAGCGGCACCCCTCTGCATTACCCATTAATGCGAAACCTGCAGGACTGGTTTTTACTGTGGCAACCTTTTCACCTGCAATCACCACTTGGCCCACTGGCGAGGTTGATTCAACAGCGACACCACCTGCCAACACACCAATGGCAGCGACCACACTGCACACTATCTTTTTAAACTTGTTCATTGAGATAAATCCCTTTTTCTCTGGCAATGCGCTGCATTACTCGCTTATGCCAAACATTCAATAACAGGGCGATAACCCCCACAGCAATGGACGACATAAAATATAAATCTTCCATTGAGAGTGAACTAATGATCACTCCAAATGCTGAAATTGTGTAAGCAATCCAGCTTGTTAATCGATCCCACCAATCATGCATTGAGCTATTCCTTTAGCTGTTGGCACATTACGCAACACTGACAACCCGGCACCGCTAATTGGCGGGCAATGGGTATTGGGTCGCCGCATTCTTCACACTCTGTCGCGCTTTGCTTTTGGGGTTTAAATAATTTCGCTCGATGGTTCGCCAACGCCATTTCGGTGAATTTGGCTTCCGTTTCACAGCCGTTATCAATAACATCTGCCATCCAGCCCCCTACTGCACTAAATCGCTAGTTTCGTCATCGCGCAGGTAAGGCACACCATTAATACGAACGAATTTAGGATCGGTAACGTCAAACGGCACTTTATGAACTAAAGCACTGCCGCCATTGGCATCAATATCAAGCAAATCAGATAATTTAATACGGCAACCAAAGGCTTCAATCTTGAGTTCGTCTTTATCAATTTTGCCGTACCACATGGCATCAAAATCCGGTAAGCCACGCCACGAACCTGCATTTTTAGCCGCTTTACTTAACAAGTTAAATTGGGAAGTGGCGAGTTCCATTTCGCCCGAAGATTCCACATCACCATCCACATAACCATCTGGCACACCACCTGTTTTATTAACCGCTGAATTGTCGGTAATGGATAACGTGACCTTTTGCGCCTTTAACTTAATATCACCCAAAGTGAAGTGCATGTTCTTGCCAGAAATACGCATCGACATAGGTTATTTCTCCGTTCCGTGATTTAAATCCAACGCGATATTAACCACGATGTATTTTGGGCAATTGTGAGGTCGCACCATGATGCTGATCACCACTTTGGTTTTGGTTTCCCACACAATTTGCACATCTTCATCACGCGGAGTCATGATTTCACCGGGGAAGGTGATACCGCCAATTTCAGTGGTGAACGCCATATCAAACAAAACTTTGCGGAAAAAACTGCAGTTTAGTTCAATGCTTGGCGGTGTTGAATTAAGAATGCGATCACCAATACGGCTAATAGCCTTGAAACGCACACGACGATTGGCTTTGTGTACCGGACGGACATATTCCAAAAACTGATAATCACCCGTTTTGGTTTCCAACGTCATGGCATCAGACCAATACACACCCTCATAATCGGGGTAAGTCTGAGGTACTGAATAACGGGCATTGGCTAAAGTGGTAACAGTGGACATTTCCAGCAACTTACCTGCGCTATCCGTTGGCATCGCACCTAATAACAACACCGAACCGGTAGCAACACGCATTGGTGTATCTGCGACCGTTACTATGCGATCACATAAACGCCCAGCTAGCACACCGATATTGTTGCCGTTAAGCATTGGCACAGGCACAACCCAACGCGCAGCCACATCTTTCACTAATCCAAGCATCGCGGTTTCATAGGCTGCCCAAGTTTGAGCTTCAGTATCGATACCAGGAGTAGCAGCTAGAATGAAAATCCAGCGACCTAGCTTGCTAGTTAATGATTCAGCTTTTGCCTGCATTAAATCAAATTGGGCTTTATCTGTGGTTACATCAACCAACACCACGGCTTCAAAGCTGTCTGATTGATTAGCATGGTCGATCGCATCTTCCCAAGAGGCCCCATCACCTAAACCATAAATTGCAGCTGTCCAGTTTTGTTTGCCGTTGGCTTGCGCTGCAATGACGTTATTACCAAGCGCATCATTTGCCACTACATCATCTAAATTAGTGGCCGCGTTAATACGCGTAACAGTGCCTTGTAATTCTGTTTTGGCCGTTTGACCAATAAACAAAAAGTGGCGTTCAATTTCGGGCGCACTACCTTGCCCTAAGTTGAGGTTATTAACCTCTACCTGACCAATAGCCATTCCTAATTCCTTTTATTTGCCTGCTCAATTAATTTAATAAGCTGACGATTAACATCCTGTTCTTTGCTACCTAGAATCTTTCGCTCTGGTAACGGAATATCCCATGCGACGGTATGAGGTTGGTTACTTAACTCACGAATAATTAACCCTGCTTTACCATGGCTAACGGTTTCCATTAAGTAACGCAATGTGGGCTTTTTCTTGCCCTTGCCATTTTTCTTGGCAACGGTATAACCCAACTCACGTAATTTACGGGCTTGGCCTTTACTGCATGGTGCCGAATAATTCGGTGTTCCCCAGCGTTTACGCATTTGGCTGGCAGTCATTTTCTGCGGCTGGCCTGTATGATGCCTTGCTGCAATTCGACCAGTTAAACGGTTACCCCATGTCAGTTCTAAACGGTTGGCATTTTTGACATAAGGCTCTAACCCTTTGCCTAACCGCTTTAGCATCTTGCCTTTTGTTTTACCTTTTCGTGATGCTAGTGCTTTACCATCAATATCTTTTTGTTGGCTTATTCTGCGCCTAGCATTCTGGCGTTCCCACCGACCAAGTGATTTGAGTAACCAAATTCGCTTTTTAGGTGGCATGGCAAGTAATGCCATTTTTTCGATAGTTTTTAAGCAGTCACGTTCATTAAGCTGAATAGTCAGGGTCATTGCTCACCTCGACATCATCAGCAACATCAATGGGCACCGCTTGCACTCGATACTTTTCACCACGCCATGTGATCATGCCATTAGGGTCAGGTATCATTTCGATGGGCTCCATCATTTCCAGCTCAATAGCAACATCGGCTGATTCGTGGTTATTCACATCAATATTGACTTCCGGATCGCCTAATTCTTCATAATTACGGTCACGGTCATAATCCGCCAACCAACACGCCACCAATGCGAACAGGTTGCGCGGGTCTAATAATTGATGCGGGAAATCCTCAATAGAAACGACCGCGTAATAACGCCACTGGGCTGCAATCGTGCCGCCATTGCCTCTGTCTTCACCGTCAACTTGAATCGTTGCCCGTTCTTGCCACGCATCAATTTTGTTATCCAATAAATTGCTATTTAAGTGCGATAACAAATAAGCGGTTAAATGTTCTAATTTAGTTTGGGTTGTCATTAAATCAGCCCTACCGTAAAACGGCCCATGCCTAATAATTGGCGAATATCACGGGTTGATTGCGCCCAAAATTGGTGTTGCTGTTCAGGTTCATCGGTTGCCATGTTATTGGCTTCTTTACGTCTATCTTGCGTCGCAAATTCTGGCAATAAATCACCATGAGCACGCGCATAAACAGCACGTGTATAAATCGCGGCTTGTACATCAGTTAAGGTTGGCGGGGTACCCGCTTCACATAACCGACTTAACTCAACTTGCACTGCATCTGCAGCAATGGTTATAGCCATCGCCATTGAGTCATTATCAAAAACAGGTGGAATGCGACGAATACGACGGAAATCATCCGTGAATAAATCAGGCCATCCATTGCCGCTTATTTTCGTTGTATCGCTCGTATTGGGCTTGCCACCAAAACTCATCGCATCACCTAAATGGGTAAGGGAAACAAAAGCGTCACTGGTTATTGTTTAGCATTGCTGCTGCACTACCTCGGCTCAGTTCCCTTGGGGGTCGGTAGTCGTTCAGGTATCCGCTAATTTACGAATACGCATATCTATTTTGTCTATCAGGGTCTTAACCCCAATATTCGAATTATATGAATGTGCCTCAAGTAATAACGCTTGGGCGGCTTTCAATTTATCAACATCATCTATCGCACTTGGTAACGGTTTGCCGTCCATATCTCGAATAAACAGTAAACCAACAAACTTGAACCACTTGGCAGTTAACTTTTCATTTAATCGCCAATCGTGGCGTACTTTACTAAAGATGGTTGAACAATACGGTTCAACAGGTTGGCCGTTTTCCGCTTGACGTTCGCACCACTGCAATATCATGTCAGCAATGAAATGCGGCCAATTGCGCTTTATATTATCGGGCGTGGGTTGATCTTGTTCGATACACACCAAACCCCACTTAATCGCCTGATCAAACGCTTCAATATCAAATAGCCAAACCACAACATGTGCAAACAGGCTATTTTTAAATACATCACCTTCTGCCAAATATCGTTCCACATAGGGTTGGTACTTGGGTAACAGTTCATCGCGCTTCATGGTGATTCGGTCTTGGACGCGATCAAGCTCTTTAAGACGTTTTAAATCAGCATCAAGCGCAATCAACTGTAAATGTAAGCTGTTTGACTCTGGTGATAACACCCCAGTTTTATGAGCCCGTTCCACGGTTGAACGAGCATGTTTTATTTCTCTATCTCGACTACACGGGGAACGTCTCATAACATTACTCTGCTGGCGGTGTATCAGTTATAGAAGCCGGTGTTGGATCGGCACCAATATGCACTTTTGCTTCATTGAATCCGGCATAGCACTTATGGTTTCCAACGGCATAGCCTTCCCAACGTAAATAGGTATTTTCAAACGTTTTACGATCTTCTACATGTTCCGCTTTACGATGACGGGTACCTTTTTGGGTATAGATATGAAGATTGGTTAAAATCGTCACTACCATACGCTTGCCCGGAAAGAACGGTGGCACCACAGCAGGACGACCAGCAATAGAAAACGGCAATTGCTGCGCGGCTTTCTTTTCACTTGGCTTATCGGCATTGTCATAAATGCGGGCACTTTCTTCAGCGACGAGATCAGCACCAACCAATACCGTTAAACCCGGATGGCTACGGAATTGTGCAGGAATGTAGTTATTGATTAAATCCGATGCCATTGCATCCAACGTTTTATAATCACCACCACCTGCATAATCTAAATACACATCAAGATTACAAATTTGGTCAGGACTTTTAGTCGCAATGATTTGTTGCCAACCAATATTGACATCTTCACCATTCGTATTGGTATCAGGATCGGTAGTTGCTGCAGCTGAAATACCATTGAAACCGACACGTAGCATATCCAATGCAAAAGCAATATTGGCCGAGTTATTCAACAACTTCATAAACTCGCCAGCACTGCCACTATTGGCCCACACACTTAACGTGTCCCATGTGATCGCACAGCAAGAATCCGTTTCTTTTAACTGGTAAGTGTTACCACGAATATCAGCTTTTTTATTAAAGCGACCATCAGCTTTACGACCAGTATGTAAGCCAAGTGCGCCAACATCGACGACCTGCCCAACTATCTGATCAACATCCACTACTGTAATGCGCTTTAGGAACGCTTCAGATTCTAAAATTGCCTGACGTAATTGGGTTTCTTTCGGTCCTGAAATAGAAAACAGCTTTTCAGAGGAAGTAACGCCATAAGCTTTTGCCAATTGCTGGGCATATTGATTTAAGTTGGCACTCGCCATTTGATTCAATTGCATACTGCTTCCTTAAACCAGTGAGTTAGTATCAAAATCAGCACCGCCAGAATTATCTGGACGTTGATCTGGATTTTCTTCCAGTAGCTTGCTGAATTGCGAATTTAGACTTTTTTGACCTTGTGCCAACTGGGTAAGGGCATTTGTTAAACCACTAAACTGTTCTGCCGTTACACCATCCTTTGGTGCTTCAGGCTCTAATACCGGTTCGGGAACGGCATCAGGTACTACTTGATCAGGTTGTACAGAAAAATGCTTTTCTAATAAGCCTGTTAATGCCGTTTGTCCTTCGGCAAGTGCGGTCAGTGATGACGTTAACGCACCAAACTGTTCCGTGTTCATAGCTATTTCTTCCTTGTTTTTTTTGGGTGGCGATTGCTTGCCAAAACTAAACAATCGACGAATTACGCCTTTTTCTTCATGTAATTCATCCATCATGAATAATTCAGGTTGTGTATGAATACGACCATTGGAATTAGCTGAAAATAATTTAATACGATCAGTACCAAGGCTGGCGGGAGAATCGGTAATAGCAAGTCCGGCCAAATAAGGTTTACCCGTGTTAGCAAAATTGTCTTGAATCTCAATCGAGCTATATACTTTTTGATCTTGCTGATTAAATTCAATCATTGTTGAGTTCGGTGCTAGCACAGCAAACAAACGCATACGCCCGTCGACTTCTTCAGCCTTCACTTCCAACACATCACCGCAAGCGTACCAACGCCAGTGTTCAGGCCAAATTCGTGCTCCATATTCATTAGGGTTATAGGACTCCGCCATATCCAGTAAGTCTTGCCCACTGATAGCGCGGCCATCAATAGTGTCGCCTTCCGTGGCGACCCGAATCCATCCGGTTTTTAGCTTCCCTGCCATGCTTCATCCATAGTGTTATTCAAGCGAATTATCAAATCACGGCAAGAATACGCAATAGCGTAACCATTCACACCTGTTGACGTTCTACCCAATTCGGATTTGATGAAAAACAGAAATACGCCGAACACTCATTAGTCATTTGAATGATCACTATGCGTATCATTGCGTCATGGCATACTCTCCTGAAATTCGTGAAGCAGCTAAACGGCTATATTTGCGACGTTGGACACCTGACGAAATACGGTTAGAACTAGGGCTACCCAATGCTCGGGTTGTTTATTATTGGGCTGACAAATATTGTTGGCGTGATTTGCTACGTGAAGAAGAAGTGGATGATGCTATCGCTAGACGCATTGTGATGCTGACTGATTTACCAGAGAAATCGCCTAATCAGATAAAAGAACTCGGCATGCTGATTGATAAGCATGTGACATTGAAGAAGCAACGCACCCAATTACAAAAAGCCCCAGCATCAGAAAATAGTGATCACTCCACCAATAATAAGGAACGCTCAAGCAGTAAAGGCAACAATAAAAAAGAAAAGAAAGGCAGTCCAAAAAAGAATGATGTTAGCCATTTAACGGCAGAAGATTTTACAGAATGGCACGATAGTTTATTTGAATATCAACATGATATGCGCAATAACTTACATCAGCGCACCCGTAATATTTTAAAATCACGCCAAATTGGTGCTACCTACTACTTTGCAGGTGAAGCATTAGAACAAGCGGTATTAACTGGTGACCCACAGATATTTTTATCTGCATCACGGGCGCTGGCAGAAGTGTTCCGTAGTTACATTATTGCCTTAGGTAAGCAATTCTTAGGCGTAGAACTAAGCGGTAACCCTATCGTACTAAAAACCGCCCATGGTGATGCTGAGTTACGTTTTTTATCAACCAATAGCAACACCGCCCAGTCATACCACGGTCATGTTTATATTGATGAATACTTTTGGATCCCCCAGTTTGAAAAGCTCAACAAGCTGGCATCCGCTATGGCTACCCATAAAAAATGGCGTAAAACCTATTTTTCAACACCATCAGCTAAAGGCCACCCTGCCTATGGTTTTTGGACGGGTGATAAATGGAAAGGTGAACGCAAAGACCGCCAACAAAAAGAGTTCCCATCTTTTGACGAAATGCGCGATGGTGGTCGGTTATGTCCAGATAAACAATGGCGTTACATCGTCACCATTGTTGATGCGGCCAATGGTGGCTGTGGTTTATTCGATGTTGACGAACTACGCGATGAATACAGTGATGATGATTTTAAAAACTTGTTCATGTGTATTTTCGTTGACGATGCCCAATGCGTATTTAAGTTTGAGCAGTTAGAAAAATGCGGGGTTGATGCAAGTAGCTGGCGAGATTTTAAGCCCAAGAACGTGCGGCCTTTTGCTAATCGTGAAGTGTGGTTAGGTTATGACCCGGCAAGAACGCGGGATAACGCCACCTTAGTTGTACTGGCACCGCCACAATTTGATGGTGAAAAATTCAGAGTATTAGAAAAACACCACTGGCGTGGCCTTAACTTTCAACACCATGTTGAGAAAATTAAGCAGATCACCAAACGCTATAACGTGACTTATATCGGGGTAGACATTACTGGTATCGGTTCAGGAGTATTTGATTTGCTCTACAACCTCTTTCCCCGTGAGGCACATGCAATTCATTACAGTGTCGAAAGTAAAAATCGCCTGGTACTAAAGATGATTGATTTAATCGAAAGCCAACGTATTTGCTGGGATGCAGAACACAAAGATATCGCTGCTAGCTTTCTATCAATTAAACGAGGCGTTACAGGCAGTACCAATGTTATGACCTTTAAAGCTGATCGCACTGAAACCACAGGCCATGCCGATGTTTTCTTTGCATTATCACATGCAGCAGCTAATGAACCTCTTGATCACAATACGAAACGGACATCTACATGGACAACAATATCAACAGCAGCCTAACCACGACTGCAGACAACAATCCAGCTACTGTATTTAGCTTTGGTACTGACGGCTGGCAATCTGCTAACCCTTTCGACATGTTACATAGCATTGATGATACAGGCGGCATTTACTTTGATGATTATAATGATTTTTGGGTACCACCTTTAGACCGAGGTGCACTGCTGCAGATCAGCAAAAGTAATCCCTATCATGGACCGATTATTTTCAGCCGTCGTAATATGGCCGCAGAACAAATAACCCTATCGCCATTACTACAACGCCACGAACTGGAAGCCTTTATCTTTAACTATTGCTTATTTGGTGATGCTGCATTGCTAAAAATCCGCAATCGTATCAATCAAGTTATCGCATTAGTGTGTCTATCCAGTGTATGGCTACGTGTCTGTAAAGACGGTAGTTATAAGTATTTACAACGTGATGGCGACCATAAAACCTATGCCGCTAAAGATATTATCTTTATGAAGCAATATGACCCTTATCAGCAAGTCTATGGGGTACCTGATTATATCGGTGGCTTACAATCTGCCATGCTCAATACAGACGCAACCTTATTTAGACGCAAGTATTATAAGAACGGCGCTCACTGTGGTTTTATTTTCTACACATCGGATCCAAGTTTAGACAGCAAAAAAGAAGATGAACTAAAACAAGCGATGCAAGGCAGTAAAGGCGTGGGTAATTTTCGCAGTTTATTTGTCAATATACCCAATGGTAACAAAGACAGTATTAAAATTATCCCTGTTGGTGACATTGCGACAAAAGATGATTTTAACACCATTAAAAGTGTAACAGCTCAAGATATGTTATCAGCCCACCGCTTCCCAGCAGGTTTAGCAGGGATCATTCCAAGTGGTACGGCTAACTTAGGTGACCCGATTAAAGCAGATGAAACTTACAAGAAAAATGAGTCAATTCCGTTGGCTCGTAAAGTCATTGAATTAATAAATTCTGATAATGATGTAAAAGCGAATCAAAGACTAATATTAGTATCATAAGTGTACATATAAACATGCAATTGACTTATAATTGATTCATCAAATCAAGGTGGATTATTCAAATGGCGATGCGTGTTAGTTGTAATCAATGTGGTGAAAAAGCACGTATAGGAAAAACTAATTGGTTTTCTTGTACGTCTGCAGATTTATATTGCTCATGTACAGATCCAGAGTGTGGACATACGTTTGTGATGTCACTTGGTTTTAGCCACACTCTGAGTCCGTCCGCTAAAAATACTAATGAATTAGTTATGGCTTTGGTGAAAGTAATGTCTCCCGAGCAAGCAAAGCAACTTCATAGTCAATTATCATTGCTTTAAGTTCTTCTACACAGGCAGCATCAAGCTGCCTTTTTTGTTCCTGTTTGATAATTAAACCCACCAAAAACAACACTTCTTCGTTACAGCATTCCAATGTATTTTGCGCGGCTGCGTTTAAAATAAACTCTAATGCACGCCAATTGAGGTTTTCCATAGCCACTCCCGAACAAAAAGCACTGTACAAGTATACAGTAGTTATTCATCCATGAGAATTATTGATTGCATAACACCCAATATGCAACATTAATAACAAATTAATCACATTCCCTTTTAAAGCAATAAGTTAGAGACTTGCTTTATTTTTTTTAGTGTGTAAATTATTGCAACCAAAGTGCAATAGTATACATATCAAGAGCGCCAAATCATGGATAACAGTCAAAATAACGAGCTAATAAAGCTAAAAAAAACAATTAAAAGAACAAAACAAGTTGCTATTAGTGCCGTAATTATTATTCCTACAACCTACGCTATAGCCCTTGGTCTTATAGGTAACCAATCAATATCATTAGATAGTAGTAGTTGGGGAACTTTTGGCGACTTTATGGGAGGTATTCTTAACCCAGTCATAGCTCTTCTCGCTTTTTATTGGTTAGTAGAATCAGTCCTTATTCAAAAAACAGAATTATCAGCCACACAGAAAATTTTACAAGAAACCGAACAAACACAAAAAAAACAACAGTTTGAAAATTCGTTCTTTTCATTACTAGAGCAAATGAATACCGTTTTTACTCAACTAAATACACGCTTACCAGAACCTAAGAATGTAAACTCTTATAAGTCTGTAATGGATACATTCACTGATACAGTATTTGTCTCTTTCAGCTCTTTTGATACTAGGCATATTAGTGCTACCGAAAAGAGGTATGAGTTATTTATAAAGAACAAGTCTGATACTAATCACTACTTCAGAATCATCTATCAAATTTTAAAATTTATATTAAACAATAATGCTGACAGCAAAGATAATAATAATTTTGATATACTAATCAAAACAGATGTCAACAAAACTGAAAAATTCTACTCTAATATTATTCGTTCTTTTTTAAACAAAGATGTTACAAATCTACTTGCTATTAATTGCTTAGATACAACAAAATTTAGTAATGGTAGATATGAGGACTATTCTAATTTTAGAAAATTAATTGAACGCTACTCAATGCTAGAACATATAAGTATGCTTCCTAATTTATATGAAATTATTACGTACTATGACAGATCAGCCTTCGGTGACAACAAAGTGATATTAGATTATTATAAAAGAAAAGAAAAATCATAAATAATTATATTTTTATTCTTTACCTATAAGCTCTTCCTAATGTTATTCAGAATAAGTTAGTAAGAGCTTCTTTATTTTGCGTGATATAATGCTTACATATTTACCTTTGATAACTTTAATTTAATATCATAGCCTCAGCCGTTATTATTTTCTTCACGCATAATAAATCACCTTGGTGAACTAATGACAATAGCTGATCTCTATCTTCAACCTCTTGTTCCAATTCATAACGGTTAAGAAAGGCTGACCAATAATCTAAACTGGAACGACTTGCTGGTAAAGCTGTTTCATATCCACGCCAATAGCTACGTTGCTGCTTTAATGTATTAGCCATTCTCAACCGTGACGCACGAGCATAATTTAGTTCCTTATGAACATTGTCTAAACGATTATCAAGATAAGCTAAATGCTCTAATTGCTGGTCAGTTATATCCAAAGTATTCTGCAATGCTTTATGTTCGGCTTTCATACCATCAATTAATTCAGCTTTGGCCTGTTCTAGCTCTACCTTCACAGTTTCATTACGAGTA